>NZ_DATJPU010000252.1:0-25863 GCF_035506235.1 Mycobacterium sp. | reverse complement strand
ATCGGTGCTGGTGGCGTCGATTCCGCCGCTGTAGACCACGGCTCTGGCGCACAGGTCTCCGTCGGCTCCGGTGTACCGACCGCATCCACGGGTGGCGCGATACCGGTCGCCGCGGCGATGCCCGTGTCGACCCCGATAAGTCCGGCAGCCGGCACCCCGTCCATCCCCGCGGGCCCGTTGCCCGCTTACGGCTCCGATCTGCGTCCTCCCGTCGTCGCCCCGCCGTCGGTGTCGGCGCCGACCACCCCAGTGTCTGGTGCACCAGTAGCACCGTCACCGTCAACGTCGCCCGCAGCCGGAAGCCCGTTGATGTCGACGGTCCAACGCACCGCCGCTGGCCAGGCTGGCGCAAGTGCGGCGACTCCCGCGAGCACATCGGCGTTGGCGGCGACGACCGGCGCCATGGCTGGGGACGTTTCGAGCCGGACCGCTGAACAGCAGAGGCTCCAGCGCCTCGTCGACGCCGTAGCTCGGCAGGCTCCGGCCCTGTCCTGGGCCGCTGGCCTGCGTGACGACGGCACAACGCTATTGGTGAGCAACATCGGGTGCGGCTGGATCCCGCCGAACGTGAAGATCCCCGTCGGGGTTAACCGACTGCTGGAGCCGGCGCTCCGCCGGACAGACGCGAGCGCGGTCGATCTGCTGGGTGTCGTCACTGCTGCAGCGGTGCACAAACCCGATGGATTCATCAGCAAGCCGGGACCCGACGATCCAGCCCTTACTGGCGACCGCGTGGCGCGCGCGGGGCCAGAGGTGTGTGAGCTCGGCCCCGCGCTGGTGGAGGCCGTACGGCGACGTGACGGCCTGCCGCGGATCGCCCAGACTCTCGCGCGAGCCGCGACCCGAGCAACCGGAGTCACCGAGAACGAGATCGACGTGTTGCAGCATGAGCAGCAGGTCGCCTGCCAGAAGGCGCTAGAGGACCCGCACGACTTGTCACGGGCGGCCGACTGGATGCTCCTAGCGGCGATCCATGCCCTTATCGAAGGACATGAATTCCTCGCGCACTACCACGTGGCTTGGTACGAAGCGATTTCGGCAAAATCGCGGTGACTACAAACAAAGCGACTGGCGCTCTACCATTCGATCCACGAGGACATGACTTGAGTGCTGCGGCAGATTGACTAGCCAGCGACACGTGAGGTTTGAGGTGCTTGCATGACGACGGGCGGGGGCCCCATAAAGGTGAGCCCAGCGGACTTCGCTGGGATCGCCGGGGCGCCACAGTCACCACCGCCAATAATGCCGAACGGTCTGCCGCCGGGAACCGGTGCACCCGCTGATGTCGCCCAAGCCGCCCTCGCTGCCGCCGGCAATCTCGGTGTGCCCGCCGACCAGGCTGCTAGCGTTCAGGGCGACACGGATCGTCGGGCGCACGCGCTCGACGCCGCCCAGAAGTTCCCGGCGAACGAGGCCGAATCCTCGCAGCAGTTCCAGCAGCTGACGCAGATGGTCCAGCAAATGGCGTCAGGCATCGCGGGCGCGATCAGCGGGGCGCTCGGCGGCGTCATGCAGCCGCTCACCCAGGTTCCGCAGCAGGCGATGCAGGCCGCCGAGAGTGCTATCCAGCCGCTGATGGGAGCGGCGAAGGGCGGCGGAGCGGCGGAAGCTGCCCTGACCGGCATGTCGGGTGAGGGGGCCGTGCTGGACGGTGCCACCGAGGGCGGGGGCGAGTCCGGCGGCGGCAGAGCACCGGTGCTGGCGGTGGCACGACGCCGACCGGCTATCTGGGCCCGCCGCCCGTGCCGTCGTCGTCGCCTCCAACGACACCCGCGGGGGCGGCGATGAAACCGGTAGCCGTGACACAGACCGGTGGGACGCCGACGCCCACGGGCCCGATGGGCATGACTGGCATGCCGATGATGCCCGGTGCCATGGGTGCCGGCGCTGAAAGCGGCAATAAGGACAAGCCGGCCGAAAAGCGGGTGACCGTCCCGGGTATCCCCAACGGCCAGCCGGTCAAAGGCCGACTGACCGCACCGCCAAGCGTTCCGGTCGCGAAATCTGAGGGCAAACCGCCCGTCGTCGCCAGGCCGAACCGGCGGATCGTGATCGTGCCTACGGACGAAGAGCCGCCGCAGGAGTAGCCGCCACGCCCGACCTACGTGAAGCGATCAGGGCACCGTCGGCCACAGAAAATGGAGATTTTAGGCCGCTGCGCGCCGAATCGTATCCGGGATCTAATTCGCTCGATCCGCGCGAGGGAGGCCAATGATCGCCGCTAACACTGCTTTCGAAGTGAGTGGTCCGGCGGTGCCTGAGGCAGTAATGTCATCGCCGTGTGGCCATTATCGAAGCGCCGCCGGGTTTTGGGTTCGCTGAGGTTGGCGTGGGCGACATAAGTGCTACCGAAAACCTCTGGGGCACAGCGGCTATTGCAGGATTTGCGAACGTGCTGCGGATTCAGATGTCGACCAATCGACGCCCGGCTGCCATTTGTGCCGAAAGTTATGGGAGTTGTGCCTGAGGTGTCCGGAGCGGATGCAGTGCGCCCGGACGCGGGGTCGGATAAGGCATTAGTCGACCAGGTTCTGGCCGATTTGAAGACGAATTTCGAGAAGTGGGAGGCGGTTCTGGCCGCCCAGGAGTCGGTGACCTTTACCGCCGACGTGGGTGACGTTTATGCGGTGTGCAATTCTGACGGCCGGCTCACTGGCCTGTCCTTGGCCCCGCATGTGATGGCGTCGTACACCTGCCGGGAGCTGATGGATCGGCTCAATATGGTGTTCGAGGCATTGCGTGAAGAAGCGCAGGCTGATTTCGATCAGAATTACGGTGGGGGAATCGTTGAGTGATCCCGTGACGATGCGGGCGCTGGCGGCCTTGTCACGTGGCCACAGCCTTTTCGTCGGTCCGGTCGCCGGCGACGGTGTCGGCGACGTCTCCGCACGGGTACACGCGCGCGCCGACGGGATGCGACGGCCGGTGCACGCAACCGGGTGGCCGACAAGGGCGGCGGCCCGGTCGCGGACCTCTGCAGAAAGCCTTCGCCGGCTGGCCGAGACCGACGGGGCTTTGGGCGGCATCCTGGCGAGAGCGCGGGCCGACCGCGCGGATGCGAGGGCCGCGACGCGAGTGAACCTGGACGCCGCGGTAACCGATGCCATGCCCGCAGCCGATACGCCGATGGGCCGACGCGAGGCGATGGCTCGAATGGCTGCGCGGTTGCGCACGCAGCACGGCCACATCGTGCGATCGCACGCACGGGCGAGGCTATTAGCGCTGCGGCTGCGGCGACTGCGCTACCTACGCTCACACCCCTTCGCGGGGCGCGGCCACGTCAGAGGCGGAAGCACCGCGGTTCGGGCAGCGATCCGTAAAGCCCTGGATATCAAGGGCATTCAGGACCCCGCCGCGCGCGCCCGGTGGGAGCGCGGCATGGACCTGGCGGCCCGCCGCGAGTCGAACTACGACGCATACGCCGAAAACGATTGGGACTTCAACGCTGCCAGAGGCACTCCAAGTAGGGGGGCCTGGCAGTTCATCGGTCCGACGTTCGCCACCTATCATGAGCCGGGCACATCGGCGAACATTCATGACCTGGTAGCCCAGGCATGCGCCTTCATCAACTACGCCCGGGCTCGCTACGGCGTCGCCACCGATGCGTCGGATCTGGCCGATCGAATCCAGCAGGCCGATCCACGCCGCGGACCGAGGGGTTATTGACCAATGCCACTGAGTTTGTCCAACCGCGATCAGAATTCGGGCCATCTGTTTTACAACCGGCGGCTCCGGGCGGCGACGACCCGCTTCTCGGTGCGAATGAAACACGACGACCGCAAACAGACCGCGGCCTTAGCCCTGTCGGTGGTATTGGTCGCGATCGCCTCGGGCTGGATGGTGCTGTTGAATGTGCTCAAACCCAGTGGTGTGGTTGGGGATTCGGCGATCATCGGAGATCGCGAGTCAGGCGCGATTTACGCGCGCATCGACGGCCGCCTGTATCCGGCTCTGAATCTGACTTCTGCGCGGCTGGCAACGGGCACCGCCGGGCAGCCAACCTGGGTGAAGCCGCCCGAGATCGCCAAGTATCCAACCGGCCCGCTGGTCGGCATTCCGGGTGCGCCGGCAGCGATGCCGGTCAACCGGGGCGCCGCGTCGGCATGGGCAGTGTGCGACACGGCGGGCAGGCCGCGCACCGCGGACAAGCCGGTGGTGACTTCCATTGCGGGCCAGCTCATAGGCGGCCGAGCGATGCCGATGGCCAAGGACGCCGGGCTGCTGGTGACGTTTGAGGGCGCCACTTATGTGATATGGGGCGGCAAGCGTTCCCAGGTCGATCCCACTGACCGTGCGGTGACCTTGAGCCTGGGGCTCGACCCGGGAGTGACGGTGCCAGTGGAGATTTCGCGGGCTCTCTTCGACGGGCTGCCCGCCACCGAGCCGCTCCGCGTGCCCAAGGTGCCCGAGGCGGGTACTCCCTCGAAGTTAGTGCCGGGCTCGCAGGTGGGCGCGGTGCTGCAAAACCAAACGGCCGGCGGGGGAAGCCAGTTCTACGTGTTGCTGGCCGACGGCGTGCAAAAGGTGGGGGGCTTCGTGGCCGATCTGCTCCGCAGCGCCAACTCCTACGGTTCGGCGACGCCACGGACGGTGACGCCGGACGTGCTGGTCAACATTCCCGAGGTGAATTCCCTGGCGGTGGACTATTACCCTTCCGGGCGGTTGAATTTCATTGACTCTGCCGCTAATCCGACAACGTGCGTGGGGTGGGAGAAGGCGTCGACCGATCCGCAGGCCCGAGTCGCCATCTACAACGGGCGCGGGCTACCGGTTCCGTCGTCGATGGACAATCGGATCGTGCGGCTCGTCCGCGACGATCGCGACCCGGCGTCCGTCGTGGCCAATCAGGTGCTGGTCTTGCCGGGTGCCGCGAACTTCGTGACGTCGACGAGCGGCGTGGTCACCAGCGACTCACGGGAATCGCTGTTCTGGGTGGCGGACAACGGCGTGCGGTTCGGTATCGCCTCCGACGATTCGACGCTGCGTGCGCTGGGCCTGGATCCGGCGATGGCGGTGCAGGCGCCGTGGCCGCTGCTGCGGACTTTTGCCGTGGGACCGGCGCTGTCGCAGCAGGCCGCGCTGGTGGCGCGCGACACGGTGCCCGCGCTCGGACAGGCGACCGTGCTGACGACGTCGGCAAGGGCGGGAGGTTAAACGTGTCAAAGAGGGCGTTTCCGATCAACCGCATCAGGATCCACCCGCCGAAACCCGTTCGGGTGGCGCCGAATGCGCCGATAGCGTTGCCCGAACGCGAGCCGCGCAACATCTGGGTGATGATTGGGGTGCCAGCGCTGATCGTCGCGCTGATCGGTACGATCGTCATGCTCTACGTCTCAGGGGTGCGCAGCCTGTCCACGGGCTTCTTCCCGCTGATGGGAATCGGCGCGTTCAGCATGCTGGCGTTCTCCGGCCGGCTTGGGCGGGCACGCAAAATCACGTGGGGGGAGTTGGAAAAGGGGCGTCGCCGGTACCTGCGCGACCTCGACGGCAACCGCGACGAGATTCAGACGGCGGTGTGCGCGCAGCGCAATTGGCAGCAAGCGGTGCATTCCGATCCGCGCGGTCTGGGCGCCATCATCGGCGGACCGCGGATGTGGGAGCGGGGACGCGCCGACGTGGACTTCCTGGAGGTGCGGCTGGGCACGGGCGTCCAGCACGCGCCGGATTCGGTGTTGTCGGTGACCTGGCCCGACATCGCCTCCGACGAAGAGCTGGAGCCCGTCACCGGCCAGGCTCTGCGCGATTTCATCCTGGAGCAGCGCAAGATTCGCGATATCGCCAAGGTGATGAACCTGCGATCGGCTCCGGGATTCAGCGTCGTCGGCGAGGATCTCAACCGGGTGCGGTCACTGATGCGTTCGGTGCTGTGTTCGCTGGCGGTGTTCCACAACCCTCGCGATGTCAAGATGATGGTGGTCACCCGCAACCCCGAGTTGTGGTCGTGGATGGTCTGGCTGCCGCACAACCTGCACGACGAGCTTTTCGACGCGTGCGGGTGGCGGCGGCTGATTTTTGCCACGCCCGAGGAGCTGGAGCAGGCGCTGGGCGCCGAGCTGCACATGAAGGGTAAGCGTGGCCAGTGGATGCCGCTGGCGCCGGCCAGCCCGACCACGATCGGATCGGCCCTGGAGACGGGCCAACCCAGTACCGGGGCCGATCTGGGGCCGCACTGGGTGATCGTGGACGACAACACGGGCAGCCCCGAGGCCTGGGAGAGCGTCGTCGGGCAAGTCGGCAAGGCCGGAATCACGGTGCTGCGCATCGCCTCCCGGGCCGGCGTTGGCGTCGGGTTCGAGAAGGACCAGCTCTACGAGATGAGCGAGCGGCACACCGCGGCGGCCGACGGCTCAACCAACGGTGCCGCCAAGGTCGCGCTGAACGGCGACGGTGTCGAGGACGTCGAGCGCCGTCCGGCACCTCTTCTGCGCGCCGGCGGCAAGTTCTTCGCCCACGCCGATCAGCTCTCAATCCCGCGCGCCTACCGGTATGCGCGGACGATGGCGCGGTGGTCGCCGACAAGCAGCTCCGAGATCGCCGATTCCGCCAGTGGAGCCGCAGAGCTGTTGCGCGCGTTAGGAATCAGCGACCCGCGCGACCTGGATGTCGACCGCCTGTGGACCGAGCGGCGTGGCCGCGCCGACGAACGGTGGTGCGAGATCCCGGTGGGGGCCAAGCCCAATGGTGACCTGCAGAACGTCATCATTCGCGCAAAGGACTTCGGCGGCTTCGGTTTCCACTCGGTGGTCATCGGTACCAGCGGCTCGGGCAAGTCGGAGTTCTTCCTGTCGCTGGTTTACGGCATCGCGCTCACGCATTCACCCGAGACGTTCAACGTCATCTTCGTCGACATGAAATTCGAGTCGGCGGCCCAGGACATCCTGGGCATCCCGCACGTGGTGGCCGCCCTGTCGAACCTCGGCAAAGACGAGCGGCATCTGGCCGAGCGGATGCGTAGGGTCATCGACGGTGAAATCAAGCAGCGTTACGAGCTTTTCACGTCGGTGGGCGCCCGCGACGCCAACGACTACGAGGAGATCCGCCTTGCCGGACGCGATCTCCCCCCGGTACCGGTGCTGCTGGTCATCGTCGACGAATATCTCGAGCTATTCGCCAACCACGACAAGTGGATCAACCTGATCATTCACATCGGCCAGGAGGGCCGCGGCGCCAACGTCTTCTTCATGCTGGGCGGCCAACGGCTCGACCTGTCATCCCTGCAAAAGGTCAAGTCCAACATCGCATTCCGGATCGCTCTACGTGCCGAATCGGGTGATGACAGCCGTGAGGTGATCGGCACCGACGCCGCCTACCACCTGCCCTCGAAAGAAAACGGTTTCGCGCTGCTGAAGGTGGGCCCGCGTGACCTGGAACCGTTCCGCTGCTTCTACCTGTCCGCGCCGTTCATCGTGCCGAAGAGGGCCGAAGCGGTCAGGACCGTCGACATGACATTGACGCGGCCCCGGCTCTACAACTGGCAATACCAGCCGTTGGACGAGGCCGACGCCGCGGCGTTGGAAGCCGCTTCGGCGGCCGACGAGGAACCCGACGAATTCCTTTTGCACGAAGACGGTTTCAAGAAAAAGAAGATCGTCGATGTGCTGCGCGAGTCACTGCACCAGGTGCCGCACCGGGCACCGCGCCGGCCGTGGCTGGAACCACTCGAGAACCCGGAACCCGTCGATGCCGTAGTGGCCGGGTGGCGGGGCAAGCCGTGGCACGTCGACTACGGTCGCAACCCGAGTCTGGTGTTCCCGGTGGGCATCGTGGACATCCCCGAGGAATCCAAACAGGTCGTGCATTCCATCGACGCGTTGCGCAGCAACATCATCGTCGTGGGGGCCAAGCAGCGCGGCAAGACGACCACGCTGATGACGCTGATGTGCTCGGCGGCAATGATGTACACCCCGTCGCGGGTGACGTTCTTCTGCGTCGGCGGGGCGACCATGGCCCAGATCGGGTCGCTGCCGCACATCGCCGACATCGTGTCGCCGAAGGACACCGAGGGCATCGAGCGGATCTTGAGCAGCATGGACGCGTTGATCGATGCTCGCGAGGACGCATTCCGCCGCGCCAACATCGATCTCGACGGTTTCCGCGAGCGGCGGTTCGGGCCCGGCAGCGACGGGCTGGGCGGGACCGACCCGAATGACCCGTTCGGCGACGTCTTCGTCGTGGTCGACGACTACGACGATCTCTACACGAAAGACATGGTGCTGGGCGACCGCATCATCTCGCTGAGCAGCCGCGGTCCGGAATACGGGGTGCACGTGATGTGCAGCGCGGGCGGCTGGATTCACGGGCAGCGGCAGAAGCTATTGCAGAATGCCACCGCGCGAATCCAATTGCGGCTGGCCGAGCCGGGGGAGAGCCAGATGGGGCAGACGGCGATCGAGTCGCGCGAGGCGGCCCGTCGAACCTTGGACCGCCCCGGGTTCGGCCTGACGGACTCGCTGCATGAATTGTTGGTCGGCCTTCCCATGGTGGTCGATCCGGCCACTCGCACGCTGGTGGACACCCCGGGCGTTGGTGCCCGCGTGGCCGAGGTCGCCGGGGTCACCAAGCACGCGGTCCTGCAGCGGCTGCCGGAACGCGTTGAGCTCAAAGCGATCCTGGCGGCCCACGCCGCCGGACGAGGCCCGGCTGACGAGCTGTCGATCGCGTTCGCGATAGGCGAGCGCCATCAGTTGGGTCCGGTTCCGCTCCGGCTGCGCGAGAGCCCGGGCCTGATGATTCTGGGTCGGCAAGGCAGCGGCAAGAGCCTGTCGCTGGTCGCCATCGGCGAGGCGGTGATGAGTCGGTTCGGCCCGGAGGAGGCCCAACTCACGCTGATCGACCCCAAGGCTGCTCCGCACGGGTTGCGCGACTTGCACGCCCCCGGTTACGTGCGTGCCTACGCCTATGACCAAGACGAGATCGACCGGGTCGTCACCGAGCTGGCCCAGGAGATCCTGCTGCCCCGGCTGCCACCCAAAGGGTTGAGCCAGGAGGAGTTGCGTGCGCTCAAGCCGTGGGAAGGGACTCGGCATTTCGTCCTCATCGACGACGTCCAAGACCTGCGGCCGGCGCAGGCGCAGAGTTACCCGGCGACGGCGCCGGTCGGGGCAGCGCTGTGGATGCTGATGGAACGTGCGCGCCAGATCGGTCTGCATGTGTTCACCACGCGCAACAGCACCAACTGGGCGACGCTCCAAATGGACCCGTGGTGGCGCTATCAAACATCCGCGAGGGTCGCGCAGCTTTACATGGACAACGATCCGCAAAACAAGATCAACCGGCTTCTTCGCGCCCAAGCGCTGCCGCCGGGACGCGGATTGTTGGTAACGGACGACGCCGACGTCGAGGGGATTTTGATCGGTTTACCGTCCACGATCGCCGGGGAATAGTGCGGCGGGTTCCGGCGGCTGTGACAACCCGCGAATCACAGTCCGGCGAATCGCTCCTTGACCGCTTCCTCGGTCAACCCGTAATCCGCCAGTGAATACGTGTGTTTGGGGGCACGCTCGCCGGCCTGGCTGTCGGCATGACTCTTTTCCATGGCCGCCCGCGCCTCGTCGGTCAGCGTCAGGCCGAAGTGCCGGTAGATGTCGGCCACGGTGCCCATCGGATCGGAGATCAGGGCGCGATAGTCGACGTCGTAGAACTGGGCAGGGTCGTACCTGGCTCGTGCGGTGTTGAATCGTTCCAAACCGCGCGACCACGTTTCCATTGCGTCAGCACCGATTTGGGCGCCGACGAAAGTCGTCGACCATCCCTCCGCGGTGTGCTGCGCCAGCGAGCACATCGAGGCCATGATCGTCTCGACGGGCCGGTGGGTTTGAATGACCAGCGCGTCCGGATAGGTCGCCATCAAGGCGTCCAGCGCGAAGAGGTGGCTGGGGTTCTTCAGCACCCAGCGCTTGTCGGCGTCGTTGAGTCCGATCAGCTGGAGGTTCTTGCGGTGCCGGCGATACGACGGCGTCCAGTCCTGCTGCGACAACCACTTCGAGTAGCTCGGCAGGTGCGACAGGGTCTCGTAGGACACCGAATGCAGCGACTGCCGCAGCAGCTGCCAGCACTCCTCCAGCTCGTATGCGGCCATGAAGTGCAGTCCGGTATAGCCGGGGTTTTCCTCGTGATGCCGCGTGAATTGGGCATCGAGCTGGCGATACAGCGGGTGAGATTCCCAGGTTTCGCGGGGCGGGCGGGGCTGCGGGAACTCCGCCAGCCACATGTGCAGGCCCTGATGTGCCGGGTCGGCGCCGAGCAGTCGGTGTAGCGCGGTGGTGCCGGTGCGCACCAGCCCCGTGACGAAGATCGGCCGTTCGATCGCGACGTCGGCGTGCTGCGGGTATTGCTTCCACGAGGATTCGGACAGCAACCGGGCCACCAGCGCGCCGCGCAGGAAGAACCGATTCATCTTGCTGCCCAACACGGTTAGCCCCGCCTCGCTGCGGTAGGACTCCAGCAACACCCCCAGCGCCTCGCGGTAGTTGTCGTCGTCGGTGCCGAAGTCGTCGAGGCCGGTCAGCTTGGTGGCCGAGGCATGCAGTTCGTCGACGGTGGCTACATCTTTCCGATCAGAACGTCGGTCCATCAGGTGTGGTACTCCCCGCAGTTGACGTCCAGCGTCTGCCCGGTGATGCCACTGGACAGGTCGCTGGCCAGGAAAAGGATCGCCGAAGCCACCTCGTCCTCGGTGGGCAGCCGCTTGAGGTCGGAGTTCGCGGCGGTGGCCTGATATATCTGATCCGCGGTGGTGCCGTACTTGCCGGCCTGATGTTCGAAGTAAGCCTTCAGCGTCTCGCCCCAGATATACCCTGGCGCAACGGAATTGACGCGAATGCCCTTCGCGCCGAGCTCGGTGGCCAGCGACTGCGACATCGCCAGCAGCGCGGACTTGGCCATCTTGTACGCGCCGTACTTCGCTTGCGAGTGCCGCAGCACCATCGAGTTGACGTTGACGATCGATCCGTGCGACTCCTCGAGCGCCGGCGTGAAGGCCTGGATGAGGCGCAACGCCCCGAGCGCGCTCAGCTCGATCGCATCGCGGATGTGCTGAAACGACGTGCCCGCCAGGGGTTTCATCGACGGCACCCGGAACGCGTTGTTGATCAGCACGTCGACCTTGCCGTAGCTCGCCATGGTGGTCTCGACGAGGTAGTCGACCTCCTCGTCGCTGGTGATGTCGGCGCGAACCGCCAACGCCTTGTGCCCGGTGTCGTTGATTTCCTTGGCGACGGCTTCCAGCCGGTCCAGGCTGCGTGCCACCAGCACCAGGTCGGCACCGTCACGCGCGCACCGGTGCGCCAGCGTGGTACCGAGCCCCGGCCCGACGCCACTGATGACGACGACCTTTCGCTTGAGCATTCCGGACATCGTCACCCCAGCATCCTGGCCGCAATTTGCTGTTGACGCAAGGCGATTCGCGCGCGCCATTGGTCCTCGGAAATTTTGTTGTGGTCGAAATACGGCAGTGCGGCCGGTACCGCGTCGAAGTCGACCAGCTCGACGGTGGGCCCGTCGGCCTCGGTAAGCCCGCGGGACACCCGCTGCCAGCGGAACTGCACGTAGCCACGCCGGTGACCGAGCGTTTCCACCCAATTCGTCACGCCGGGGTTCTGATCGGCGACGACGACGCGGACCTTGCCGTCCGGATCCGCTTGGGCCTGGGTGTTGTTCAGCGAGGTCTGATGGTTGATGTAGTCCAGCGAGATGTACCAAAGGCTGCCCAGCTGGAAGCCGAGATAGGGAGCGTCGGAGACCGGGATCGTGATGACCAGCGCCTGATCGGGCCGCAGATCGAAATGCCCGGCCGAGGAATACTGCGTCGCCAGGCCGCCGGGCGTCAGCCGGGGCGCGACCATGGTGTTGACGGGGATGTTCAGATAGAACCACTGCGGAAACTGCAGCCACGTCTTCACCCGGTTCACCAGCTGCTTACCCGCTGTGGCGTAACGCTTTTCGAGCGTCTGCCGGGTCAGGGGCGGCGGCGCCGTGCCCGCGGTGTCCATCCGGGAGATGGTCAGCGTGCCCCGCTGGGCCGACCAGTCGCCGTACACCTCGCGGATCACCAGCTGCCCGGGGCTGGTCGGTCGCACCCGCCACTCGAAGCTGCCGTCCGCGGCGATCTCGAGTTCCCGATCGTCGAACGCGGCCTGGCTGGCGGGCACGTTGTCGTCGGTGTACTCACCGCCGAGCAGCTGGAAGCTCAGGTCGGTGGTGGTCCCGCGCCGCCCGGTGACGACGTAGTCGTGCTCGGCCTGCACGCGGGTCCCGAAGTAGAGGGTGTCGGGGTTGTCCAGACCCATCTTGGTGAATGGCCCGGTGCCCGATTGCAGGAACGGATGATCACGCTCGTAGTCGAACGCCAGGTGCATGCAGCCCGCGATACAGCCGGCCAGGTATTGCAATCCCTCGAGCAGGTCTGCTTCGGTCTCGATGAACGGCGCGGCGGCGACGAGCTGCTCGGCTTCGGCAATGGCGTCCGTAAGGGGGTTAGAGAACACGCCTAGACGCTAGAACGTGTTCTACTTTTTCGTCAATGGCGAACGTTGCCCCGCGTCGCCGACAGCATTTGGGGACGAGGCCCGCTCATCACGGCACGCACTGCTGGGACAGGTCGATCAGATGCTGCCGCACATCGGGATGCCGATTCAGGTAGTCGATGACGTTGCCGCCCCCGCCCTCCGCCTGAGACTTGGCCTGCAACTGCTGCTTCACGTCCGGATGCCGGGTGAGGTAGGAATCGATGGATTGACCCACGGTCTGATCGCATGGGGGATCGGCGCTGGCCAGCGGCAACGCGATCAGCACCGATGCGGTGGCGGTCAGCAGACCGCCGGCGACCAGGCCGTACAGCCCGCGCCGCAGAGGTCTGACACTTTGCACGGTCATCGGATTGCTCCTTTGCACTGACGTCGCAATCAACACTACCCGCGGCGGGCCCGGCCGAACCGGTTCGCTCCTGGCGCCCGAAGCTGGCCGCCTGGCCATTTCGACGGCTAATTCGCCATGGAAAAGCCGCAAAGGCTAGTTGGCCCGGGCTTCGGGTTCCGGCGCTTCGGCCGGCGGTAGCTCCATAGCCAGCCTCTCCCCAGACTCCGGCGCTTCGGCTGCCTTGGGTTTGATTGCCGAGATCTCTGCGGCCGGTCCCGCCGCCGCCTGTGTGGTCGCCAGAGGTGTGGCGGCGACCGGAACCGCTGCCCCTTCGACTTCCGGTGCCGGCGCTTCTTCCACCGGCGGCGCAGCGGGCGTCGCGGTTTCCTCCGCGGCCTTCGTGGTGGGGACCGGGATGCCCGTCCCGGGACCTGTAGTCGCGGAAGCCGAGGAGTTCATCGCCGCGGACGCCATCATCATCGCGCCCATACCGCCGGCTCCGATCATGCCGGGGTTCATGCCGCCGACATTCATGGCGCCGACGTTCGCCGCGCCAACGTCTCCGGTGCCCAGGTAGGTGCCGCCCGTACCCGCAGCAGTGAGGCCGGCATCGGCATCGGTGGCCGGGGCGGCGCCGGCGTAGCTGTTGTCCATACCTCCGCTGCTCGCCGCGGCGCCGGCGTTGACGATTCCGGCGCCGCCGCTGCCGCCGCCCACGTTCGCGTTGGCCTGAGTGCCACCGCCACCGCCACCCGCGCCACCCGCGCCGGCGACGGCAGCGGTGCCGCCCGCGGGATTCGAGTTGCCGCCGATGCCCCCGAGGCCGGGGAGGCTGGGGATGGTCGGCAGGCTGGCCTGCCCCGACAGCAGTTGCCCGGCCGCCGCCGAGGCGCCGCCGTGATAGCCCACCATCGCCGCCACGTCCTGGGCCCACATCTCGGCGTAGTTGAATTCGGTCTCCGCGATCGCCGGCCAGTTTTGGCCGAACAGGTTGCTCATCACCAACTGAACCAAGCCGTTGCGGTTGGCTTCCACCGCCAGCGGATGCACCGTCGCCGCCACTGCACTCTCAAAGGCGCTGACGACCGCCTGGGCTTGGGCCGCCGCCCCGGCCGCCTGGGACGCCGCCGCATTCAACCACCCGGCATACGGAGCCGCCGCCGCCGCCATCGCCTGCGCAGCGGCGCCCTGCCACGCCTGGCTGGCCAAGTTCGACGTGACCGACGCGAACGATTGGGCCGCCGACCCCAACTCGGCTGCCAGCCCGTTCCACGCCGCCGCGGCCTCGAGCATCGGACCCGAACCGGCACCCGAGTACATCAGCAGCGAATTGATCTCCGGCGGCAACGTAAAGAAAGTCATCGAATCCCCTAGCGACACATGCGATCGATCTAACGCTAAGCCAAACCCGAGGGACAATCACTGCGTTCCATCAGATTCAAAGCATTCTAAGACGAGGCTCGCGCGCACTGGACCACCGCGTGCTGACGCCGCTACGCGGCTACCCTTGCGGGTGTGCCGCCCCCGCCGTCCATCGTCGACGCCGGCGTCAATGCGTTACGGCGGCGCCGCTGTCTTGCTCGCGCTTGATTTCCAAAGCGATGTCGATGAGTTGGTCTTCCTGGCCGCCGATGAGCTTGCGCTGACCGGCCCGGTGCAGCAGCGCCGCCGCCGGCACGCCGTAGCGTTCGGCCTGACGCACGGCGTGCTTGAGGAAGCTGGAGTAAACCCCGGAGTACCCCATGATCAAGGCATTGCGGTCGAGCAGGCATTCGGCGGGCATGGCCGGGCGCACGACGTCCTCTGCGGCATCGGCGATGTCGAAGAAGTCGATGCCGGTCTTGACGCCGATCTTGTCGAACACCCCGATCAGCGCCTCGACGGGCGCGTTACCCGCACCGGCCCCGAAGCGGCGGCAGGAGCCGTCGATCTGCTTGGCGCCGGCACGGACGGCCTCGACCGAGTTGGCCACCCCCAGCCCGAGGTTTTCGTGGCCGTGAAATCCGACCTGGGCGTCGTCACCGAGTTCGGCGACGAGCGCCGCCACCCTGTCGCGCACGCCTTCGAGGACCAGCGCCCCGGCGGAATCGACCACATAGACGCACTGGCAGCCGGCGTCGGCCATGATCCGCGCCTGCTGCGCGAGCTTCTCCGGGGGAATGGTGTGGGCCATCATCAAAAACCCGACGGTTTCCAGGCCCAACTCGCGGGCCAGCCCGAAGTGCTGGATGGAGACATCGGCCTCGGTGCAGTGGGTGGCGATGCGGCAGATCGACCCGCCGTTGTTCTGGGCCTCCTTGATGTCCTCCTTGGTGCCCACCCCCGGCAGCATCAAGAAAGCGATCTTGGCGTCCTTGGCCGTCTCGGCCGCGAGCTTGATCAGCTCCTGCTCGGGCGTTTTGGAGAAGCCGTAGTTGAAGCTCGACCCGCCGAGCCCGTCGCCGTGGGTCACCTCGATGACCGGCACGCCCGCGGCGTCCAAGGCCGCCACGATGGCCCCGACCTCGTCCTTGGTGAACTGGTGGCGCTTGTGGTGGGAGCCGTCCCGCAGGGACGTGTCGGTCATCCGGACGTCCCAGATCGGGTTGAAGAAGATGTCCGTAGTCATGCCTGCATACCTCCCGCCGTCGCGGATAAGGATTCCTTGGCGATCTCCTCGCCGACCTTGGTGGCCGCGGCGGTCATGATGTCGAGGTTGCCCGCGTAGGGGGGCAGGTAATCGCCGGCGCCCTCGACTTCGACGAAGGTGGTCACCAGGGCGTGGCCGCCGGAGTTGAGCGACGGGTCGTCGAACTGCGGCTCGTTGAGTAGCCGGTAGCCCGGCACGTAGGTCTGCACCTCGGCCGCGACGTCGTGGATGGACTTGGCGATCGCCTCGCGGTCGGCGTCCTCGGGGATCGCGCAAAAGATGGTGTCGCGCATGATCATTGGCGGGTCGGCCGGGTTCAGGATGATGATGGCCTTGCCGCGCTCGGCGCCGCCGATGGTCTCGACGCCCTTGCTGGTGGTCTTGGTGAATTCGTCGATGTTGGCCCTCGTGCCCGGTCCCGCCGAGACCGACGCCACCGAGGCAACGATCTCGGCGTAGGGCACCCCCACGACACGAGACACCGCGTACACGATCGGGATGGTCGCCTGCCCGCCGCAGGTGATCATGTTGACGTTCGGCGCGTCCAGATGATCGCGCAGGTTCGCCGGCGGGATCACCGCCGGGCCCACCGCGGCCGGTGTCAGGTCGATGGCCCGGATCCCCGCGGCCGCGTATTTCGGCGCCGCGTCCCTGTGCACGTAGGCGCTGGTCGCCTCGAACACCAAATCGGGCTTCTCCGACCGGGCCAGCAGCCAGTCGACCCCTTCGTGCGTGGTCTCCAGACCCAACTTGCGGGCCCGCGCCAGGCCCTCGCTCTCCGGGTCGATGCCCACCATCCAGCGCGGCTCGAGCCAGTCCGATCGGAGGAGTTTGTACAGCAGGTCGGTGCTGATATTTCCCGACCCGACAATGGCGACACTCGCCTTGGACGGCATGATGCTCCTTGTTTTTGGACTAATTCAAAAATAATCCGACACTATTCGAAGGACAACCGCACGGAACCCAGTCCCGAGAAGTCGGCGACGAATTCGTCGTCGGCGTGTGCGTCTATCGCTCGCGTGCAAGACCCGGGTAAAACGATGTCCCCTTTTTTCAGCCGCACCCCGAAGCTTTCCACCTTGCGGGCCAACCACGCGACCGCGGTGACCGGGTTGCCCAACACGGCGTCGCTGCGGCCCTCGGCGATCACCTCGCCGTTGCGGGTCAGCACCGCGTCGATCGCCTTGACGTCGATGTCGGCCGGCGACACCCGCGCCTCACCCAGCACGAAGCCGGCCGACGAGGCGTTGTCGGCGATGGTGTCGCACAACGCGATCTTCCAGTCGGTGATCCTGGTGTCGATCAGCTCGATCGAGGGCGCCAGGGCTCCGGTGGCCGCCAGCACGTCGTCCTCGGTGCACCCCGCGCCCGGCAGGTCCGCGGACAGGATGAAACCCACCTCGACCTCGACCCGCGGATAGAGGTAACGGCCGGCCTTGACCGGGGTGTCCTCGAACACCTGCATCTCGTCGAGCAGGTGGCCGTAATCCGGCTCGTCGACGCCCATCATCTGCTGCATCGCCAACGACGACAGGCCCACCTTGTGGCCGAGCACCCGGGCGCCTTCGGCCACCCGCTGGCGGATATTGATCAACTGAATTTCGTAGGCGTCGACGACGTCTATTTCCGGGTATCGGGCGGTCAGCGGGGCGATGGGCTCACGGCTGCGCTCGGCTTGCGCCAGGTCGGCGGCCAACTCGTCGCGGATCGCAACACTGAGCATTTACCGAAGTCCCCTCGTTCTCGTGACCGGGCCGGTAGCGCCCAACCCGGGCAATTCTATAACGTGTTCTACATGACAGCGCAGGAGTACGACGTCGTCGTGGTCGGGAGCGGCGGAGCCGGCATGGTGGCCGCCCTTACCGCCGCGCACCGCGGCCTTTCGACCGTAGTCATCGAGAAGGCCGCGCATTTCGGCGGCTCCACCGCGCGGTCCGGGGGCGGGGTGTGGATCCCCAACAACGAGGTGCTCGAGCGCGACGGCGTGCGGGACACCCCCGAGGCCGCCCGCACCTACCTGCACGGCATCATCGGCGACATCGTGGAGCCGGAGCGCATCGACGCCTACCTCGACCGCGGCCCCGAGATGCTGTCCTTCGTGCTGAAGCACACGCCTTTGAAGATGTGCTGGGTGCCCCGCTACTCCGACTACTACCCCGAGGCGCCCGGCGGCCGCGCGGGGGGCCGGTCGATCGAGCCCAAGCCGTTCGACGCCCGCAAGCTGGGCGCTGACGAAGCCGGGCTGGAGCCCGCCTACGGCAAGGTTCCGCTCAATGTGGTTGTGATGCAACAGGATTACGTGCGCCTCAACCAGCTCAAGCGACACCCGCGGGGTGTGGCGCGCAGCCTGAAGGTCGGCGCGCGCACGATGTGGGCCAGGGCGACCGGCAAGAGCCTGGTCGGCATGGGCCGCGCGCTGATCGGGCCGTTGCGGATCGGGTTGCAGCGCGCCGGCGTCCCGGTCGTGCTCAACACCGCGCTCACCGACCTCTACGTCGAGGACGGCGGGGTGCGCGGGGTCTACGTTCGCGACACCGGTGCGCCCGAAGCAGAACAAGCATCCGCTGAGCCACGCCTCATCCGGGCGAGGCGCGGCGTGATCCTCGCCAGCGGTGGGTTCGAGCACAACGAGCAGATGCGGGTGAAGTACCAGCGCGCGCCCATCACCACGGAGTGGACCGTCGGCGCCAAGGCGAATACCGGCGACGGGATCGTCGCCGGCGAGAAGCTGGGCGCAGCATTGGAGTTGATGGAGGACGCCTGGTGGGGCCCGACGGTGCCGTTGGTGGGGGCGCCATGGTTCGCCCTGTCGGAGCGCAATTCGCCGGGTTCGATCATCGTCAACATGTCGGGCAAGCGGTTCATGAACGAGTCGATGCCCTACGTCGAGGCCTGTCACCACATGTACGGCGGCGAGTACGGCCAGGGACCGGGGCCGGGCGAGAACATCCCGGCGTGGCTGGTGTTCAGCCAGCAGTACCGCGACCGCTATATCTTCGCGGGACTGCAACCGGGACAACGGATTCCACGCAAGTGGCTGGACTCGGGCGTGATCGTGCAGGCCGATACCCTTTCGCAGCTGGCCGAGAAGGCCGGCCTGCCGGGTGATGAGTTGGCGGCCACCGTGCAGCGCTTCAACGGCTTCGCGCGCTCGGGCGTCGACGAGGACTACCACCGCGGTGAAAGCGCCTATGACCGCTACTACGGCGACCCCACCAACAAGCCGAATCCCAACCTCGGCGAGATCAGCCACCCGCCCTACTACGCCGCCAAGATGGTGCCCGGAGACCTGGGCACCAAGGGCGGCATCCGCACCGACGTGCACGGCCGGGCGCTGCGCGACGACGGCAGCCTCATCGAGGGCCTTTACGCCGCGGGCAATGTCAGCGCCCCGGTGATGGGCCACACCTACCCCGGCCCGGGCGGCACCATCGGTCCGGCGATGACCTTCGGGTACCTGGCGGCACTGCACATCGCGGGGGCTAACTGACATGCCGATCGACGTAGAAGTCGCGCTGGCCGCGGAGCTGGAGCCCATCGAATTCTCTTGGGTGAGCAGCGATATTCAGCTCTACCACCTTGGGCTGGGTGCGGGTGCCGACCCCATGGATCCCCGCGAGTTGCGGTACCTGGTGGACGACACCCCGCAGGTGCTGCCGACGTTCGGCAACGTCGCGGCCTCCTTCCACATGACCAGGCCGCCGACCGTGCAATTTCCCGGTATCGACATCGAGCTGAGCAGGGTGCTGCACGCCAGCGAACGGATCGAGGTGCCCGGCCCGCTGCCACCGTCGGGTTCGGCCAAGGCCGTCACCCGGTTCACCGACATTTGGGACAAGGGCAAGGCCGCGGTGATCTGGAGCGAGACGACCGTCAGCGCCCCGGACGGCACCCCGCTGTGGACGCAGCGGCGGTCGATCTTCGCCCGCGGCGAAGGCGGGTTCGGCGGCGAGCGCGGGCCGTCATCGTCGGACGCGGCGCCGGACCGAGCCCCCGACCTGGAGGTCGACGTGCCGATCCTGCCGCAGCAGGCGCTGCTGTACCGGCTGTGCGGTGACCGCAACCCGCTGCATTCCGACCCCGAATTCGCCGCGGCCGCAGGCTTTCCCAGGCCGATCCTGCACGGCCTGTGCACCTACGGCATGACCTGCAAGGCGATCACCGACGCGCTGCTGGACGGCGACGCCGGGGCGGTCGCGGCCTACGGCGCGCGCTTCGCCGGGGTGGCCTACCCCGGTGAGACGCTCAAGGTCGGCATCTGGAAGGAGAACGGCCGGTTCCTGGCCGGCGTCGTCGCGCCGGCGCGCGAGAACGCCGTCGTGCTGAGCGGCGTGGAGCTGGTGCCGGTCTAGCCGCCCCCTTTCCCCGCCGAACGTCACGCCAGCGTGGCGATGGCCCGTGAGCGCAACGCTAGCGTGACGCTCGTCTGGCTAATGCGGCTCGAACGCGGCTAAGGATTTTCGCGGGCCGATCCCCCGCGACGACCCGGACCACGATCCAGCCCAAGCGCTCGAGCGTTTCACTTCGCCTGATATCCCACGTGTACTGCCAACGGTCCTTGCGGTGTTGCTCGCCGTCGTACTCGGCTGCGACTTTTACATCCTCCCAACCCATATCGAGGTAGTAAGTCAAGTCGTCAAACTCGGCGCTGACTGGAATTTGTGTTTGCGGCCTAGGCAAGCCGGCCCGTATTAGTAGCAGTCGAAGCCAGGTTTCCTTCGGGGACTGCGCGCCGGCATCCGCAAGACCGATCGCAGAACGGGCCGACTGGATTCCGCGTCGACCCGGACAACGATCGAAGAGCATCTCAACCTCAGCCACTTTGAGGTCGCTTACCCGTAACAGGTCGTCGATCGCTGGCACCGCGTCATTCGTTGGATACCAACATCCAAGGTCAAGAGCCGTCCGGGCGGGCGTTGTCACCGGTACGCCGTCGAACAGTGCGACCTCATCGTCTTCTACGCGGTCGCCGTGAACCCGCAGACCTGGTGACGGATTTCTGTTGCAGTGCAGAAGCTCGAGCGGCGTAGCAGCGTCCACCCACTCGGCGCCATATACCGCGGAGGCCGACAGCCCCGCGACTATACCTCGACGTCGCGACCACAGCCATCCTGCGCGGGCGCGAACGAGCGGAGTCAGCGCAGCACCCTGGCTGACATAGACGTCACGGAACAACTTGGTATACCGAGTCCGCAACGCGCTCTTGATGACCTCGCCGCTCGCGACGGCCTCGCTACCGATGAATGGCTCCACCATGCCGGCAGCGTTCCAAGAGTCGGATCGAGTGTCACGTCGGTGTGGGTTAGCCATCCACAGGCGTCACCCCAGCGTGACGCTCGACGCCGACGGCCACGCTAGCGTGACGCTCGGCGCGGGCGCTAGCCCAGGATCAAGCCCGACGTCGGGACGCCCGTCCCCGCGGTGACGAGAACGTGCTCGACGTCGGGAACAGGGTTCACCGAGGTGCCGCGCAATTGCCGCACGCCCTCGGCGATGCCGTTCATGCCATGGATGTAGGCCTCACCGAGTTGACCGCCATGGGTGTTGATGGGAAGCCGGCCGCCCACCTCGATGGCACCATCGGCGATGAAGTCCTTCGCCTCGCCCTTGCCGCAGAATCCCAACTCCTCCAACTGAATCAGGGTGAAGGGGGTGAAGTGGTCGTACAAGATCGCGGTCTGAATGTCGGCCGGCGAGAGCCCGGACTGCTCCCAGAGTTGCCGGCCCACCACGCCCATCTCGGGCAGGCCGAGCTCGGGCCGGTAGTAGCTCACCATCGTGTACTGGTCGGGGCTGGAGCCCTGCGACGCCGCCTCGATGATCGCCGGTCGCTGCTTGAGGTCACGCGCTCGCTCGGCCGACGTCACCACGATCGCGACCGCACCGTCGGTTTCCTGGCAGCAGTCCAGCAGCCGAAGCGGCTCGGCGATCCACCGCGAATTCTGGTGGTCCTCGATGGTGATCGGCTTTTCGTAGAAGTACGCCTTGGGGTTCTTGGCGGCGTGCTTGCGGTCGGCCACCGAGATCACCCCGAAGTCCCGGCTTGTCGCGCCGGACAGGTGCATGTAGCGCCGGGCGATCATAGCGACCTGCGCGGCCGGCGTTGAAAGCCCGTGCGGATACGAGAAGGCGTTGTCCGCCGTCGTCGAATCGGCCTGCGCCCCACCGTCTCCGGCCAACCGGCTCTGCACCTGGCCGAACCGCATGCCGGAGCGCTCGTTGAAGGCCCGGTATGCGACCACGACGTCGGCCACCCCGGTCGCGACGGCCATCGCGGCCTGCTGCACGGTCGCGCACGCCGCCCCGCCGCCGTAGTGGATCTTGGAGAAGAACTTCAGTTCCCCGATGCCGCACGCCCGCGCGACGGCGACCTCGGTGTTGCTGTCCATCGTGAACGTGGTCAGGCCGTCGACATCGGCCGGGCTCAGGCCGGCATCGTCCAGCGCGTCGAGCACCGCCTCGGCCGCCAGTCGCAGTTCGCTTCGACCGGAGTCCTTCGAGAAGTCGGTGGCCCCGATGCCGACGATGGCGGCTCGACCCGAAAGCATTACGCGTCCCCCATCGTCAGCGTCACCGTCGCGATGACGTGATCGCCAAGGCTGTTGCGGCCGAACACTTTCACCGTGATCGACCCGTCCTCCACGGCGGTCACCTCACCGGAGAACGTCACCGTGTCGTAGGCGTACCACGGCACCCCGAGCCGCAGCCCGATCGACTTGATCAGCGCCGACGGTCCGGCCCAGTCGGTGACGTAGCGCTGCACCAGCCCGGTGTCGGTGAGGATGTTGACGAAGATGTCCTTCGACCCCTTGGCCTGCGCGAGGTCACGGTCGTGGTGGACGTCCTGGAAGTCGCGGGTGGCCAGCGCCGTGGAGATGATGAACGTGGGGTCGCCATGCAGCTTCAACTCGGGCAACACCGTGCCCACTTCGATCACCGGCGCGCTCATGCGTCAGGCTCCCAGGCGTAGAGGGTCCATTCCGGCCCACTGTCTCCGGCCGGGAAGTCGATATAGGTTGCGCGCACGGGCATTCCGATCCGAACCTGGGCCGGGTCAACCCCTCTCAGCTCGCCCAGCATGCGCACGCCCTCATCGAGTTCCACCAAACCGATGACGAAGGGCGGCGTGCGACCGGGCACCTTGGGCGCGTGGTGCACCACGAAGCTGAACACCGTGCCGCGACCGCCGGCCACCACGTAGTCGATGGGCTCGGACTTGTCCTGCCACACCGCCGGCACCGGCGGGTGCTGCAGGCTGCCGTCCGGACGGCGCTGAATCCGCAGTTCGTGCGCCCTGACGCCCTCCCAGAAGAACGCGGTGTCCCGCGACGACGACGGACGCATCATGGCGTCGGGGTCGAGATCGTCGGGGATGGCGGGCCCGGGCGCTGCGGGCTTGAACTTGAGGATGCGCCAGTTCATTTCGGCGACGTCCTCGTCACCGACCCGCCAGGTGATGTGCTGGTTGATGAAGAACCCTTCACCCAGCGCGGTCTGCTTGGGCCCGACCACGTCTCCCATCTCCGACGCGACGCTGACCTGCTCGCCCGGCCGCAGGTAGCGGTGGTAGGTCTGCTCGCAGTTGGTGGCGACCACGCCGACGTAGCCGGCGTCGTCGAACAGCTTCATGATGGGGCCCATCGGGTCGTCCTTCGGACGTTCCCCGCCGAGGCCGAACATCGTCCACACCTGAATCATGGCCGGCGGCGCGACGATTCCGGGGTGTCCGACCGCGCGGGCCGCGGCCTCATCCACATAGATCGGGTTGCGGTCGCCGATGGCCTCGACCCAGTTGTTGATCATCGGCTGGTTCACCGGATCGCGGCCGGCGCGAGGCTTCGGATCGCCGGCCGCCTTGATCTCCGCGACGGCTTCCTGGATGTCCGTCATCGGGGCACCCTCGGCACTTTGAGGCCGGCGGCCGCGATCATTTCACGCATGACTTCGTTCACGCCTCCACCGAAGGTGATCACCAGGTTCCGCTTGGTTTGCGAGTCCAGCCAGTTGAGCAGCTCCGCGGTGTCCGGATCGGCTGGGTTACCGTACTTGCCGACGATCTCCTCGGCGAGCCGGCCGATGTACTGAATGCGCTCGGTTCCAAAGACTTTCGTGGACGCGGCGTCGGCCACGTTGATGTCCTCGCCGGCGGCGGCGACCTGCCAGTTCAGCAGCTCGTTGATCCGCCACATGGCGTGGATCTCGCCGAGCGCCCGCCTGACGTCGTGGTGATCGATCGGCGTGACGCCGTCGCTGCCCGGCTTGGATGCCCAGGCGTGCACCCGGTCGTAGATACCCGCGACGCGGCCGGCCGGGCCCAGCATCACCCGCTCGTTGTTGAGCTGGGTGGTGATCAGCCGCCATCCGCCGTTCTCCTCGCCGACCAGCATGTCGGCGGGCACCCGCACGTCGTTGTAGTAGGTGGCGTTGGTGTGATGCGCGCCATCGGACAGGATGATCGGCGTCCAGGAGTAGCCGGGGTCCTTGGTGTCGACGATGAGGATCGAAATCCCCTTGTGTTTAACGGCTTCCGGGTCGGTGCGGCAGGCCAGCCAGATGTAGTCGGCGTCGTGCGCGCCGGTGGTGAAGATCTTCTGGCCGTTGACGATGTACTCGTCGCCCTGGCGGACGGCCGTGGTCCGCAACGAGGCCAGGTCGGTGCCGGCCTCGGGCTCGGTGTAGCCGATCGCGAAGTGCACCTCGCCGGCCAGGATCGCCGGCAGGAACTTCTTCTTCTGCATCTCGCTGCCGAATTGCTGCAGAACGGGTCCGACCGTTTGCAACGTCACAGCGGGCAGTGGCACGTCAGCCCGATGCGCCTCGTTGACGAAAATCGACTGCTCGATCGGACCGAAGCCCAAGCCGCCGAACTCCGTTGGCCATCCGACGCCGAGCTTGCCGTCTTGGCCCATCCGGCGGATCACCGCGCGATAGGCCTCGTTGTGACGGTCCTGCTCCATCGCCTTCATCTCGTCGGACGAGATCAGGTTCGAAAAGTATTCGCGTAGTTCGGCTTGCAGCTGCCGCTGCTCCGGGGTCAGGTCTATGAACATTGCGCTCCCACCAGTTCATCTGGGTGGCGACCCGCCGCGCCCGGCTCCGCCGCGCTTGCGATCGCCACCAGATCGAGGCGATGAGAAGGGCCGCCCAGCAACCGGGACAGGTCCTTGATCGTCGAGTAGTACCGGTGCATGGGATACGTGATGTCCATGCCCATCCCGCCGTGCAGGTGGTGGCAGAGCTGCATCACCGGCGGCGCCTGCGAGGTGATCCAGTAGCCGAGGACATCCAGGTCGTCATCCGCGTCCAGGTCCTCCGACAGTCGCCACACGACAGACTTGGCGGCCAAATCGATAGTGCGCGAGGCGATGTAGATCTCGGACAGCTGCGCCGCCACGGTCTGGAAGGTGGACAGCGGCTTGCCGAACTGCTTCCGGTTGGCCACGTAGTCGGCGGTGAGGCGCAGCGCCCCGGCCACCAACCCGTCGACGTAGGCGCCGATCGCGGCCAGCGCCAGCTGGTTGACCTGGTGCGCCCCATTAGTCTCAGCGCCCGCCAACACGTCGGAATCACCTACCGCCACACCGTCGAACGTGACCGTGTATTCGTCCGAACCGTTCGACGTCGGAGTGCGCACCAAACGCACGCCGTCGGCCTTGGGCGACACCACCACGACCGCGCTGTCGGCGGTAACGATCACCCAATCCGCTTGTTCGGCATAGGGAACGGCGACCTTGGTGCCCGACAGCCGTCCGTCGCCGAAGGTGGTGGCGGGCCGGTCGGGCAGCGCCGCGCCGGGCTCGTTGAGCGCAGCGGTCAGCACACCGCCCTTGGCGACGCCGGCCAGGAAGCGGTCCTGTTGCTCCTCGGACGCGAGGTCGACCAGCGGCACCACGCCGAATCCCAGCGTGGCCAGCGCCGGCGTGATCGCGCCGTGGCGGCCGACCTCCGTGAGCACCGTGGCGACCTCGGGCAGACCCACGCCGTCGCCGCCGAGGCGTTCGGGCACGGGCAGCGCCGTGACGCCGCCGCTCACCAAAGCGTCCCAACCCAAGTCGCGGTCCAGCACCGACGTGGCCACGTCGGCGACGACCCGTTGCGTGGCGGTGAGGTCGAAGTCCATCGTCGTCGTTGTTGAATCCATCAATGTTTCACCGGGCATTTTCCGGTGTAGTCGACCTGCCAGTGCTTGATGCCGTTGAGCCAACCGGACCGCAGGCGTTCGGGTTTCGACAGTGGCTTGAGGTCGGGCATATGGTCGGCCACGGCGTTGAAGATCAGGCTGATCGTCATCTTGGCCAGGTTGGCGCCGATGCAGTAGTGCGCGCCGGTGCCGCCGAAACCGACGTGCGGGTTGGGGTCGCGAAGGATGTTGAAGGTGA
>NZ_DATJPU010000251.1:0-5576 GCF_035506235.1 Mycobacterium sp. | reverse complement strand
TCAGCAACCCCGCGCCGCCGCCCCCTCCAACGCAACAGCCTCCGGTTCAGCCATGGCCCGGCCCTGGTAAAGGCCACGGCAAGGGACGAGGCGGCGGCGAGGGAGATTAGGCCCCGAATTCATGCCGTCGCTGCCGTTCGTGCTAGGCCGGCCCCCCCGATCGTGGATGCCGAAGTCATCGAGCCCGAGCCCGAGCCCGGCTGCACCGACTTTCTCGACGCTCGAGTGTGACCGGCTGCGCGCATGAAGATCGCGATCAACGTAAGTCCCTCAGGCCACCGTCATGGCCACCGCCCGCGCACCATCTATAGCAGTATGGAATATCCTCACCATTGCTTCAGGCAAGTGCTTTGCGTGGCCACGACGTTCAGCCTGGTGCTCCGGTGTCGAAATGTTCGGGCAGGCAACTAAAGTTCGAGACCGTACCCACGGTCAGCACGGCGGCTACGTGCGCGTTCACGACCTTGTCGTCTGGCATCGGTGATGCGTTCGAATGCGGCTTCGCGAGCGCGGGTTTGGGCCCCGTAGTGGCGCCACGCCTGCGCGCGGTCAGTGCAGCGTTGGTCGTTGCGGTCGAGTAAGGCCGCCACGGCGGCGGGCAAGAGCTTGCGGTCGGTGCGTGCGGCGATGGTGTGCATGGTGCGGGCCCGGTCGTCGTTGGCGGTCAGGATGGTGTGGAGCGCGTGGGCGGCGGCGTGTTTGGTGCCGCGATGCATCTGGTGGATGCCAAGGTCAGCTCCGCGGTGCGTTTGGGCTTCGTTAGTGATCGCCGGATAGATGGCGAGGTGGTTTTCGTCGCGGCCGCGGGTCATGGCGACGTAGGCCATGGCGCGACTGGCGCGATCGGACACGATGGTCCAACAGATGCCCTGTTGGTTGGTGTTGCCGATGGTCATGCCTTGAGCGGAGTGCACGGTGCCCGCGTAGCCCAGGGTGACGTGCTCACGCAGATAGTCGCCTTGGAAGATGACACGGGCCTTATCGGTGAGCCGCTCGGCGGCGATGCGGCCTTGCTCGGCGTCGACGCCGACCACGCGCCAGCGGTTGCCGTTGCGGACCTGATCGACCTGCGCCCCGCGGCGGCACTGCGTGCCGGGTTCGACGGCCACGGTGGCATCGTTTTGGCGGCTCAGGATGAGATCCCCGGCGCGGACCTGCTGATCGCGAGCCACCTGCACACTAGGTGCGGTGGGGTTGGTGAAGTGGTCGTGCAGGCGTTGGTTGATGGCGTCGGCGATTTCCCAGGTGTCACACAGGATCGCGACGTCTTTGCTGGCGGCGCGGGCTGTGATGTAGGCGTTGGTGGCGTCGGCGGCCATGGCGATCTGGTCTCCGGTGTGCAGGCGGTCGTGGTTGCGGTACCAGCCGATGGCTTTGCGTAGCCGGTTGCCGCGCGCGGACCGCAAGGCTAGTGAGGCGTCGCGTTCGGCGGGGTCACGCATCCGCCACACCTCAGCAAGGCGCTGCGACCAGGGCAGGTCATCGCAGAGCTGCTCGAACAGGCCGCCGCGGGCTTTGACCGGCGCCAGCTGATGCGCATCGCCGACCAGGACGATCTTTGCCTGCGCGGACGTGGCGGTGTCGAGGAGTCGTCGCAGTTCGGGGGTACCGACCATGCCAGCTTCATCGACCACGATCACGGTGCGCTGACCGACCTGCAGCTCGTTGCCGTCGATGAGGCTCAGCGCTTTGGCCACGGTGAGGCCGCGGTTTCCGGCCCCGCCGCGCAGCGCCTCATCGACGGCCTTGCCGGTGGGTGCGAGCACAAGGACCTTTTTGTTGGCGCGGTGCGCACCGGCGCGCAGCGCTTGCAGCGAATGCGTTTTGCCCGCGCCCGCCGGCGCCTGCAGCGGCTGCACCAAATACGGCGAGTGCGCGATGTTGGCGATGACGCGCGCCTGATCCGCCGACAGGCCAGCGAGGTCCACCGGACGCACATCCAGCCGCGCGCGGTTATCGACCGCGTCCACCAGGTCAAAGACGCGCTCCTCCTCGGCGATCACCGCGTCCACGGTGAACATCTCGTGTCCCTCGCGGTGATGCGCCTGCCGCGGCGGGCTGACCCGGATACCGAACCTGTCCACCAGCTGCTCGATCAGCGCGCGCGCATCCCCGGGCGCGTCCACCGGTAACAGCGAGCCCACCAGCTCCACCAGATCCGCGCGCGTGAACGCGGCCTTGTCGATGCCCGCGACCATGCGCTCCAGTCGCGCGCGGTAACGCGGCGCTGCGCGGCGCGCCTCGTGCGCCGCCCGATGCGCGCCGCGGTCCAGGTGCAGTCGCCGCGGGTCAGCGCGCCAGTCGTCTTTGAGCGCGGCCCACGATGTCGATTCCGGTTTAGCCGGGCGCGTGGCTTTCTGCGCAGCGGCCAGCTGCTGCGCGCTCGGCTCACCATCAACGACCACCAGATTGTTGTGCGCCCACTCGCGCAGCTTCGTGGAGCGCTGCGACCACACCTTGATGCACTCCTTGGTGACCGCGGCGACCTCGGCCATCCCGGTAAACAGATCCACCGGAGCCCATTCCACGCCCAGTTCGGCGTGCAGCTCGTGGCGCAGCACAGCCTGATAGATGACACCGGCGGCTTTGGCTTCGTGAAACAGCGACTTGGAGTCAACCGACACCAGCACCCCGTCCGCGCGGGCCTGACGGTTGGGCACGATCACATGGGTATGCAGATGCGGATCTCCGCACCGCGAGGTTTCATGCTGATAGCCGATGCCCACCAGCCCCGGCAACCGCTGCAAGTCCTTGGCGCCGGTGAGCGGGTTGTGTACTCGGGTGTATCCGGCGTGCTGATGCAGATAAGTCATCGCCGCGGTGATGGCCCGCGCATGGGCGACCTGCATCGTCTTTTCTCCACGGTCATCAGTCAAGACCCGCAGCAGCGACACACTTTTCGGTGCCGCGAAGGTGAGATCGAACCCGTGCACACTGCCCCTGGTGAAGGACCGTCCAGCATGCCCGTTGGGGGCGATCCCGTCATCAAGCCAACGCTGCACCACGTCAGGATCAGCGCTACCCCCATCAGCAGCGCGCCCATCAAGGCCCACCAGCTCCACCGTGCGGGCGGTGTCGCCGACGATCAGCCACGTCGGTGTCCGGGTATCGCCTTCGGAGTAATACTCCCCCAACCCGCCGTTGGCTCGCTGGCGATCCAGCCCGGCCCGCGAAGCGTGGCGGGCAGTCTCGTTGTAGTAGTTGATGCTCCACCGCGACAGCCGAGAGATCGTCAACACAGGCGATCTCACAACCTTAGCGAGTCAAACCAGCTGTAGCGGACGGGATTTGGGGGCGTGCGCAGCGCACCCACAAATCAGTATTGCACCTCTGTGCCAATGTGCCGTGCAGAATTTTGGGGCGGTGGTCGAGATTGGGATGCTGTGGAACAGGTGAGTGTAAGTGTAACGGGGGCAGTGTTTTTGGGATGTTATGGGAAGGATCGGGGTTGTGGATCGCGAAAGGGTTGGGGATAACCGTGGTGGCTGGGTGCGCTCGTCTCGGCGGACGGATTGCGCGGCCGCCTCGAATCGAATTGAGCCGAAGGCGCTGCGAAGCTATCCCACCGAGCGGAGCGCAAAAGTTCTGCACGAGGCGTCACCGTGAGGAATTACAGTGGTGTTGTGAGCCTTGGTGAGACCGAGGCGATCAACGGCCCTCCGAGGCGCGAAGCCGACTGGGCGACAACCTACACAGTGGTGCGGCCCATCTGACAAGCCCTTGTCCGACACGACTCTACGGAGGGTGGTGAATGAAATTGGAAGACAACGTGTTCAATGATCTGCCGCTTCTGCTCGCGGTGCCACGAGCTGCGCAGCTGCTGGGAATCAGCCGGGCCGCGGCCTATCGACTGGTGGCGTCCGGAGAGTTGCCGGTTCGTCGGCTCGGCGGCCGCGTCTATGTGGTAACCGCCGGCCTTCGTGAGCTGGCCTCGTGAAAGGCTCTGTGTACCAGCGTGGTAAGACGTGGACGTATCGCTTCCTGAGCCCAAGCAAGGATCCCGCGACGGGGACGTACCCGACGATCTCTAAGGGCGGATTTACAACCGAGAAAGAAGCATGGAAGGCGTGCCGCGAAGCGATGCGCGACGCCGATCGTGGCCGCATCGTGAGTCCCTCGACTCGCACAGTAGCTCAGTTCCTCGCCGAGTGGCTCGCAGCCGTAGAGGCATCGCTGGATGCGACCACCTGGCAAAACTGGAAAGACTATGCCAACGCGTACGTGGTTCCGCGGCTCGGCGAAGAGCGGCTCCAGAGGCTCAATGAGCCACAGCTGTTGAAGCTCTATGCACTGCTCCTGGTTGAGGGGCGAGTCAAGCGTGATCGGAATACCGAGATGTTCCGCTACTGGTCCGCGCGTGTCGCGAACGGGGAAAACCCAAAACCTCTTGAGGTTTCCGAGGCATGCGGCACGACGATCCACGCGGCGCGGACGGCGCTACGCCGGTACGAATCGGGGATTGTCCCGACCGCGCTCTCTCCCGGTCTCGCCCCCAAAACGGTGCGCAACATCCACGCAATGATGCACCGGGCCCTCGTTGATGCCGTCACGTGGAAGTACATCGCATACAACCCGGCGAGCAACATCAAGCCCCCCAAGCGCCCTCGCAAACGGCGTACCGTGTGGGACCCCAGCGAGATCCAGAAATTCCTACTGTCGGTGCAGCGCGATCGGTTCGCGGCGCTCTTCCTGCTCGAACTGACAACCGGGTATCCGGCGGGGCCAGATCTGTGGTCTTAAGTGGTCAGCGGTCGACCTGGATGCTGGCGAGATTACTACCCACGACAATCGGGTGGTAGTCCGCGGGCACGCGCGGGACAAAGCCGGAGGCAAATCCCGCAACGCCGATAAGACGATATCAATCGACCGCACCACTCTTGCCGCGCTGCGCAGATGGCGCGAGCGCCAGAACGCCGAGCGAGAATTGCTCGGCGCCGCCTATTACCCCGACGACTATGTGTTCACCTTCGAGGACGGTCGCCCACCGCATCCGGACACTATCCGGCAGCGGTTCGACCGCCTGGCTGCAGCTGCTGGGCTTTCACGGATCACATTCCATGATCTGCGGCACTCCTACGCGACCAGCGCGCTGAAAGCGGGGCTGAGCCCGAAGGTGGTCAGCGAGCGGATCGGACACGCCAACGTGGGGTTCTTTCTTGAGACATATGCCCACGTCCTAAAGAACGACGACCGCGCCGCCGCTGAGCAGGCAGCGTCGTTCCTGATAGGCGCCGGCTGGGATCCGGAATCCGACGATAAGCAAGGCTAACGTTCACAAATCCATTCACAAGTGGGATGAAAATGGCCCCCGGAGGGTCCTCCGGGGGCCGTTTCCGCTGGTAGCGGGGACAGGATTCGAACCTGCGACCTCTGGGTTATGAGCTGATATGTAGTTCAGTCTGTCAAGAGGCAGGGTGAAGCGGCGGCCGCGGCCGGCGTCGTGGCCGCCGCTTCGTTGCCAGATGGGGTTCGCTGTCGGGGTGAGCGTGTCGTGTCGACGCGTGTCAGTCTGAAATGCGCGGATTGGCTACCGCAAGACGGGACCTTCGAGTCGGAGTTGGCCAGCGGGTCTAGCG
>NZ_DATJPU010000250.1:0-39050 GCF_035506235.1 Mycobacterium sp. | reverse complement strand
GGCGGCCGCCGCGGACGTCGCACGAATGGGTTCGGTGATCAACCAAGCCAGGGTGACCGCGGCCGGCCAGATAACCGGTGTGGCCGCGGCAGCCGGTGACGAGGTGTCGCTGGCCGTCGGCACGCTGTTCAATCGGTTCGGCCTCGAGTATCAGGCGGTCATCACACAGGCCGGGGCATTTCACGCTGCGTTCGCTCAGGCGCTGGCCGCCGCCGAGAGTTCCTACCGAACAGCGGAGACCGCGGCGGCGAGCGCGCTGACGGGCGGTACCGGCCCCATCGCTGCGATGGTGAATGCCGTTGCGAATGACCCGGACATCACTTTGGTCGCGGGCGGCAGTGGCAATCCGATACCCGGCGCAACGTACATAACGAACCTGGTCAACAACTACGTCACCCCGAACTTCCCGAGCTTCACCCTGGCCGACGCCCAGGTCATGTACGAACCGAACGGGGCATATCCGATATACCCGGTAAACAATGGCGTCAAGGGCTTGACCTTCGACAACTCGGTCTCCCAAGGTGTCACGATTCTGAACAATACGCTGGTCGCGACGGGGCCGGGGTTGCATCCGTTGCTGTATCCAGGCTCGCCGAACAACGTTGTGTTTACCGGCTTTTCACAGAGCAGTGTCGTCGCCTCGCTGGAAATGGAAAAGCTCGCGGCCATGGGCGCCGGCGCCCCGACGGCAAGCCAACTCGGTTTTGTCTTGCTGGGAAATCCCATGACGCCCAACGGCGGCCTCTTCACACGCTTCCCGGGTTTCACCAGCCCGAGCCTGGGGGTCACCTACTACGGCGCGACCCCTCCGAACACGATCTATCCGACCGTCAACTACACGCTGGAATACGACGGCTTCGCCGATTTTCCGAAGTATCCGCTCAACGTCCTGTCCGACCTGAACGCGCTTGCGGGTATCTACTACGTGCACCCCGACTATTACCTGATCAATCCGCAGGCACTCCCGCCCGGCTACCAGCTTCATACATTGCCGACGTCGCCCGGCTACACCGGTGTCACCAAGTACGAAATGATCACCGTCCCGAACCTGCCACTGCTGGATCCGGTGCGCGCAATCCCGTTTATCGGCAATCCGCTCGCGGACCTGCTGCAACCGGACCTGACGTATCTCGTCAACTGGGGCTACGGCAACCCGGCCTACGGCTATCCGACCGGGCCGGCCGACGTGCCCACCCCGTTCGGGTTGTTCCCACCACTCGACGCGACCACTGCCCTGGGCGGCGACCTGATCTCCGGAACCCAGCAGGGAATCCTCGCCGCCGCCAACGACCTCAGCGCGCAAGCGGCCCAAGGGTTCCCGTCGCTGGCGAACCCGTCGGACCTGTGGAGCCTGGCGAGTGTTCCTAGCCTTCAGACGTACAACCCGTTGGTCGCGCCGACCGCCCCGCAAGCGACGGCCTCGAATGTCATCAACACCCTCGCGGACGCGTTCTCGACGGCTTACGGGACGCTGCTTCCGACGGCCGATAACGTGACCGCGCTCTTCACCGCGCTCCCGGCTTACGACCTCACGCTGATCTCGGACGGGATCTCGCAAGCTCTCAACGGGCAAATCGTTATGGGACTTGCGAACGCGATCGTCGGACCCATCGCTGCGGACACCGCATTGAGTTTGATCATCGGCGCCGGTGAGGGCCTGGTCCTCTTGGGCGCGGCACGATCGATCGCCGCCGATTTCGCCAGCCTGCTCTGACGCGAAGGCCTCGTCGACTAAGGCTCCAGCACGACCTTGCCGAGCACGCCGCCGTCGGCCAGGCTCTGCAACGCGACCGCGCCCTCCGAGAGCGGATAACGCTGCGGCGGGGGCGGTTTCAGCCCGAGGAAGACCAACTGGCTCAGCCCCCAGGAGAACAAGGCGGCCGAGCCGGGGACCTTGTTCAGGTACTCGCCCCACGCCACGCCCACCACGCTGACGTTGCGCAGCAGCAGCCGGTTGACCTTGACGGTGGGAATGCTGCCGGCGGCGAAGCCGATCACCAGCAGCTTGCCGTCGATCGCCAGGACGCGAACCGCGTCGTCGAAGGCGGGGCCGCCGATGGGGTCGACCACGATGTCGACCCCGCGGCCGTGGGTGTAGTCACGCACCCGGTCGGCCCAGCCGTCCGCCAGCGGAACCACCAGGTCGGCGCCCAGCGAAGCGACATAGTCGGCCGCGGCCTCCCGATGCACCACGGCCAGCACCTTTTTCGCGCCCATCGCCTGCGCGACCTGGATCGCCGCCGTGCCCACTCCACCGGCGGCGCCCAGCACCAGGACCGTGTCGCCCGGCCGCATCGCGGCGCGGCGAGCCAGCGCGAAGTACATGGTGTTGTAGTTGACCAGCAGCGAAACCGCCTCGGCGTCATCGAGTTCCGCGGGGCTGCGCATCACGTTGGCCACCGGAACGGCCACCTGCTCGGCGTAGGCACCCAGGATCCCGAACGCCGAAACCCGTTCGCCCACCCGGAAACCCGACCCTTCCGGCGCCGAACGCACCACCCCCGCGGCCTCCATGCCGGGGACGAACGGCGGGGGCAGCTTCAGCTGGTACTCGCCCTTGGCCAGCAGCAGGTCGGGAAAACACACCCCGGCGGCCCGGACGTCGATGACGACGTGTTTGCCATCCTCGGTGACGTCGTCGATATCGGTGAAGACCACGCCGTCCGGGCCGGACAGCTCTTGCACCACGCAGGCTTTCATGGCCCTACAGCTTGAAGCCGGCCTTCTGTGCCGAGGACAGGTCGGTGATCTCGTTCCAGTGCGAGGCGACATCGTCCACCGACGGTGGCTTGTCGAAGTTGATGCCCTGGTTCTCGAACAGCGCGACCCGCTGTACCTTGCCGCCGCCGACGACGAAAACCGAACCGGTGTCGGAGCATTCCTCGGTGCACAGGTAAGCCACCACGGGCGCGACGTACTCGGGAGTGAGCTTCTCGAGCACCTCCTTGGGAAGGATGTCTTCGGTCATCCTGGTGGCCGCGATCGGGGCGACCGCGTTGGCCTTGATGTTGTACTTGGCCCCCTCCAGCGCCAGCGTGTTGATCAGCCCGACCAGGCCGAGCTTGGCCGCCCCGTAGTTGGTCTGTCCGAAGTTGCCGAACAGACCGCTGGTGGAGGTGGCGACGACCACGCGGCCGTAGCTCTGCTCACGGAAATGCGGCCAGGCGGCGCGGATGACGTTGTACCCGCCGTAGAGATGCACCTTGAGCACCGCGTCCCAGTTCTCGGAGGTCATCTTGTGGAACGTGCCGTCGCGCAGGATGCCGGCGTTGCTCACCACACCGTGCACGGCGCCGAATTCGTCGAGTGCGGTCTTGATCATGTTCTCGGCGCCCTCGGGATCGGCGACGCTGTCGTAGTTGGCGGCGGCCCGCCCCCCCGCGTCCTTGATCTCCTTGACCACCTCGTCGGCCATGTTGTGGCCGGCGCCCGTGCCGTCGCGGGCTCCGCCGAGGTCATTGACGATGACGCTGGCGCCCTCGCGGGCAAGGGTGAGGGCGTATTCACGGCCCAATCCCCCGCCGGCTCCGGTGACGACGATGACGCGATCCTGCACTCCGGGCATCAGGTTCCTCTCTCCTGTTTAAAGGAATTGGCCTACAAGGGAATTCGGGTTCAACGCTAGAAGAGCTTGCGGGCCATCTTGAAGGCCCGCTCAGTGTACGGCGGGTAGATCAGGCTCGACAGGTCCGGGCGGGTGGGCTTGGTCAACACCGACTTGCGGTGGCTGAATTCCTCGAAGCCGTACTTGCCGTGGTAGGCGCCCATACCCGACGGGCCGACCCCGCCGAACGGCAACTTCGCCGTCGACACCTGGAACGCGAGGTGGTTGACCAGCATGCCGCCGGCGGGCACCTCCTTGATCACCCGCTCACGGACGTCGCGTGACCTGGTGAACAGGTACGCAGACAACGGCTTGGGTCGCGAGTTGACGAAACGTATTGCGTCGTCCAGGGACTGAACGGTGATCACCGGCAGGATCGGGCCGAAGATCTCCTGTGTCATCAGCGGTTCGTCCGGAGCGGGATCGACGATGACCGTCGGGTAGATGCGCAGACCCGAGGCGTCGAAGCCGCCACCGACGGCAACATCGCCCTTCGTCTTCGCCAGGTAACCGGTCAGTCGGTCGAACTGGCGCTGATTGACGATCCGCATCCCTTCCGGGTGGTCGGCTTCGTATTTGGTGACGGCCTCGGCGATCTTGCCGACCAGCTCGTCGCGGATCTTTGCGTCAGCCAGCACATAGTCGGGCGCAACGCACGTCTGTCCGGCGTTGAGCACTTTGATCCAGGCGATCCGCTTGGCCGCGACATCGACATCGGCGTCGGCGGCCACGATCACCGGGCTCTTGCCGCCGAGCTCAAGCGTGCACGGGGTCAGGTGGGGTGCCGCGCCTTCGTAGACCTTGCGGCCGATCTCCGTGCCACCGGTGAACATCACCCGGTCCAAGCCCTGTGCGATGAGCTGCTGGCTCACCGCGCCGTCGCCCTCGATCACCGCGACCGCGTCGTTGTCGAGATAACGCGGCACGAGCTCGGCCATCAACCGCGACGACGCGGGAGCGATTTCGGAGGGCTTGAGTATCACGGCGTTCCCGGCGGCGATCGCCCCGACCGCCGGACCCAGCGTCAGGTAGAACGGGTAGTTCCAGGCGCCGATGACCAGCACCGTGCCGTAGGGCTCGTACTCCACCCAGCCGCGGCCGGGCAGCTGCGCCATCTCCAGCAATTGGTAGCGGCGGCGCGTCCATCTGCGCAGGTGCTTGGCCGCGTACTTCGCTTCACCCGCCGTGGTGGCGATGTCGGCGATATATGCCTCGAACGGCTTGCGGTCCAAATCGTCAACGAGTGCGGCGGTGATAGCGGCCTCGTTTTCTTCCATCAGCTTTTGCAGCTGCAGCAACTGCCGTTTGCGCCAGTCGATGTCGCGGGTGCGGCCGGTGGCGAAGGTCTGGCGAAGCCGAGCCACCGTGGCAGGGATATCGACCCGCGCAGCAGCCGTGCCGTTCTTGGAGTCCGATGTCTTCGGTGTAACCGATTCGGTGGTCATCGTTGTCCTTCCCGAGCGGAGATGCCCACTGCAACGCGGTGGCCGCTCATCGCTGTTAACCGCGATCCTAACCATCCGGTTGGGCGAGCAATAGGAAGGATCCGCCCCGACCGGATCGACTCGACCCGGCGGGAAGCATTTCAGGTCAGGGTTTGGTGGCCGTCACGAAACTGTTCGTGAACGGCCTCTCCTCCGACTGCGGCGCGCGGCCCAGCCGCAGACCCTCCTCGCGCGCGCTCACCGCGCGCGCCGTCCAGCCGTGGGCGCCGAACCAGTCCGCGCAGTCGGGGCGACCCTCGTCGTCGAACCAGAGGTCGAAGGGGTTGAACGAGGTGTCCTGGCCGCGCGCTTCGCGCTTGGCCCGCAGCTCCTGCCACTTCTGCTCGGCCTCGCGACGCTTCTCCGAGTCGACGCCGAAGATTTCCACCGCCACCCGGCTGCCGGATCCGCTCAGCGCGTCGATCGCGGCGAACATGGCCTCCTGCGCGGCGGCCGGCAGAAACGGCAACAACCCCTCGGCCAGCCAGGCGGTCGCACGGGTCGCGTCGAAGCCGGCGTCGCGCAGCGCCCGGGGCCAGTCGTGGCGAAGGTCCACCGGCACCGGCCGCCGATCGACGACCGGTGCGGCCCCGTGGGCGGCCAGCGTCTCGGCCTTGTACTGAAGCACCTTGGGCAGATCGATCTCGTACACGACGGTGCCGTCCGGCCAGTCCAGCCGGTAGGCGCGCGAGTCCAGGCCGGCGGCGAGGATCACCACCTGCCGGATGCCGGCGGCAACAGCTTCGGCGAAGTACTCATCGAAGAAGTGGGTGCGCACCGCCTGGTAATCGATCATGTGCTGGGAGTCGACATTGACATCAGCGGCCTCGTCCTCCGGCTCCGGCGTCCACCACGCCGCGACCTGCTCCCGAACCCCCTCGAGTTCGGGAGTAGACACCAGTACCTCTGCGAACGGGTCGGAGATCAGCGGCTCGGCGCCTGCCGTCTCCGCGGCGCGAGCCAGCGCGACCATCACGGCGGTCGCCCCGACGCTGGTGGCGATGTCCCAGGAGTCGTTCGCGGTGCGCGGCATTACAACCGCTCCGCCACGACGAAGTCGGAGAACGCGTCTTTGTCGTCGGCCAGCGGGACGTTCTCGATCCAGCGGCCCAGCCGGCGCATCGCATCGGTTGAGTGCTCCGCCGTCGCGCGCCAGCCGTGTTGGTTGAGCCAGTCGGTGACGTCCGCGCGGTGGTCGTCGCGGTACATCAATTCGCCGACGTCGACGGTCTGCTCCATGCCGATCTCGACGGCCACCCTCTTGAAGCGTTCCCGCATCTGCTGTCGCCGCTCGTCGGCGTGGTTGGGTGCGGTTTCGGCCGAGGCGCGGCTTCCGGCCGGGCTCAGCTCGCCGATCAGGGTGAACAACCGGTCCTGGGCCTCGGCGGGTAGGTACATCAGCAACCCCTCGGCCAGCCACGCGGTGCGCCGGGTCGGGTCGAAGCCGGCGGCACGCAACGCGGCCGGCCAGTCCTGACGCAAGTCGATGGCCACCTCGCGCCGATCGGCCGAGGGCGTCACGCCGTTTTCGGCAAGAGTCGTGGATTTATACGCCAGCACCTGAGGCTGGTCGATCTCGTACACCGTCGTGCCGGCCGGCCAGTCGAGCCGGTAGGCGCGGGAGTCCAGGCCCGAGGCCAGGATCACGATCTGGCGGATCCCGTCGGCGACAGCATCGGTGAAGAAGGTGTCGAAGAAGTGCGTCCGCACCGCTTGGTAGCCGCGCATGTGGTGCAGGTGGGCCGCGGAATCCTCGTCGAGGGCTTCGACCTTGGCCGCGATCTCGGGGTCGAGCATCGCCTCCCACAGGACGCCGGCGCCGGAGCTGGTGACCAGCAGCTTGGCGTACGGGTCACGGATCAGCGCGTCGGGCCGGTCGGTTTCGACGGCGCGGGCGGCGGCCACCATGACCGCGGTGCTGCCGACGCTGGTCTTGATGTCCCAGGTGTCGTCGTGGGTGCGAAGTGAGCTCATCGCGTTGCTCCTTGAATCAATCCGTGTGGAAGTCAGGCAGTCGGCGTGCCGAGACGCGCTCGCAGCAACGTGCTGCGGACCGCCTCGTCGGCCAGGTCGTCGGGAACCGGTCGGCCTAAGCGGGCCATCTCGTCGCGGTTGTCCACGCTGGTTACCCGCCAGCCGTGGTCGGTCAGCCATTGAATGGCGTCGGTGCGGTCGGGCTCGTGATAGGTCAGTGCCTGGACGTTGACATCCAGGCCGAGTCGCTCCCGCATTCGCAGCCAGCGCTGCGAGTTGCTCCGGGAATTCATGCCGAACACCTCGACGGCGACCTGGCTACCCGGCGCGCTGAGCGCGGTGAACATCTCGAACAGCCGGTCCTGGGCGTCGCTCGGTAGGTACGGCAGCAGGCCCTCGGCCAACCACGCCGTCGGTCGGGTGCGGTCGAATCCGGCTCCGGTCAGGGCCGCCGGCCAGTCTTCGCGCAGATCGATCGGAACGGGGCGCCGGGCGGCGGCGGGCACCGCGCCATGCCGGTCGAGAATTCCGGTCTTGTACTCCAGCACCTTGGGCTGGTCGATCTCGTACACCGCGGTGCCCTCCGGCCAATTCAACCGGTAGGCCCGCGAATCGAGGCCGGCGGCGAGAATCACGACCTGCCGAATCCCGGCGGCAGAGGCTTGGGTGGCCTCCTCGAAGTACTCGTCGAAGAAGTGGGTGCGCACCGCCTGGTAGTCGATCCCCAGCCGATGCGCGCGTCTGCCTTGGGGATCGCCGTCCAGCCAGGTCAGCTCGGCGTCGGCCAGCCGTGCCCACGGGGGACCGGCCGACGACACCAACACACGGGCGAACTCGTCGCGGATCAGCGGATCGGCGCCGGCGGTCTCGACCGCGCGCGCCGCGGCGACGCCCAACGCGGTGGCGCCGACCAGTTCGGTGATGGCCCAGCTGTCGCCGGCGGTCCGCAATGAGGGTGGTAACGAGGCATCCACATCAGTCATGACCGGACCATGCTACCGAATAAGTTAGTTAGCCTATGCGCTTTGTGCGGAACTTCACTGCGCTCGGATCGGCGCGGGGCGGGTCAGGTCTAGGGGCGCCAGAGCGCGCCTTCCAAGAGCTGACGCAGCATTCCGGTGACGGCCAACATCTCCTGGTTGCTGCGCACGTAACCGGCGTAGAGACCGACGCCGCACAGCACGACCAGGAGAGACTCCACCAACGCCGAAGGGTCGATGCCGGCGACGACCTCACCGCGCTCGATCGCATCGCCGACGACGCGCATGAGGAATTCCCGGCTGATCCGCACGGAATCGTTTTCGGTCCTGCTCAATTCCGGATGCCGCTGAAATTCGAGGATGGCGCTGATTAAAAACGCCGATGCGGCGGGATTTTCGGAATTCGCCCGCACCGCGGCGGAGATGAACGCCGTCAGGCGCCCGATCAGCGTGGTCTCGCGCTCCGCTTTTTTAATACCGGCCCCGATGACGAATTCGTTGGTTTCGTCCAGCACTTCCCGAAACAGGGCCCGCTTGCTGGAGAAGTAATGGTTGATCGCCGGCCGGGTCAGGTCGGCGCGGGCAGCGATCGCCTGAAACGTCGCGCCGTCGTAACCGCTTTCGCTGAACACCAGGCGAGCAGCCTGCATGATCCGTTGACGCGTCTCGTCCGCCTTGGCGGCAGGCGGGCGCCCCGGCCTGCGACCCGCCGTTGGCGCCATCGCTAAAGTGTGCCACCGCCGTGGTGCGGCATTAGAGCATTTGGCGGAACGGTGCCGAACTTTCCGGCCTCGTAGTCCTGCAGCGCCTCGACCAATTCCGCGCGTGTGTTCATCACGAAAGGCCCATAGTGGAATACCGGCTCGCGAATCGGCCGCCCGCCCAGCAGCAGCACGTCAAACGGCCCACGAGCTGATGTGCGTGACGAATCTTGCGTCTGTTGAGCGCCGACGGTAATCCGATCGCCGGGTCCGAGGACGGCCAATTGGCCCGAGCGAATCGGGTGGGAGACGGGACCGACGTATCCGCTCCCCGAGAGCGCGTATACCAGCGCATTGAAATCGCGCCGCCACGGAATGTTGAGTCGGGCGCCGCTTTCAATCGTCGCGTGCGCCAACGTGATTGGCGTGTGCGTGATGCCCGGTCCGCGGTAACCGTCGACCTCACCCGCGATGATGCGGACGAGCGCTCCGCCATCGTCCGACGCGAGTAGCGCGGCGTCGTCGCCTTCGATCGCCTGGTACCTGGGCGCTGCGAATTTGTCCCGCTTCGGCAGATTCACCCAGAGTTGGATGCCGTGGAAGACGCCACCGCTTTCCACCAATTCGGCCGGCGGGGTTTCGATGTGCAGGATGCCCGAACCGGCCGTCATCCATTGCGTCGCGCCGTCGGTGATCAGGCCGCCGCCGCCGTGGGAATCCTGGTGTGCGAATTTGCCGTCGATCATGTAGGTGACGGTTTCGAAGCCGCGGTGCGGATGCCAGTCGGTGCCCCTGGGCTCGCCCGGCTCGTACTCGACCTCGCCCATCTGGTCCATGTGCACAAAGGGATCCAGAGCGGCGGTGCCGGCCCCGGCGAACGCGCGGACGACCGGAAAGCCCTCGCCCTCGTAGCCCCGCGGGCCGGTGGTGATCGATCGAACCGGCCGTTCGGTGTCGCCGGGACCTGCGGCGCCCACGCGTGGCAGCGTCAGCGTGTCCGCGGTGATAGCAGGCATGTGTACCTCCTCCGATAAGAACTGACCCATATAACCGGACTCTGGTCCGGTTATTCCGGCGGTAGGGCCCTGCATAGGATGGCTGGGTGGTTGGGGTCAGGTCCGCGCCGTGAGCGAACCGCCCGATGACGAACCCCAGCCCGCTGATGCCTCCGTCGCCTCGGCTCCCGCCGCCGGCGGAAGATTCGGGGCATCGATCCGCAAGTCGGGCTATTTGCAGAAGTGGCTGCTGCTGGGCGTCACGATCGGTGTCATCGCCGGCCTCGGGGCCGTCATATTCTATTTCGCACTGAAATTCACCGCGGAATTCCTGCTCGGCTACCTCGCGGGCTACCACATACCCACGCCCGTCGGGGAGGGCGGCAGCCACGGGTCCGCGGGCTTTCAGCGGCCGTGGGCGCTTCCGTTGGTGACGACGGGGGGAGCCCTTCTGTCGGCCTTTATCGTGGCGAAGCTGGCCCCGGAGGCCACCGGCCACGGGACCGACGAAGCCATCCAGGCGGTACACGGCGATCCCCGCGCCATCCGCTTCCGGGCGGTGCTGGTGAAGATGGTGGCCAGCGCGCTGACCATAGGGTCAGGCGGCTCGGCCGGCCGCGAGGGCCCGACGGCGCAAATCTCGGCCGGCTTCTCCTCATTGCTCACCCGACGGCTGCACCTGTCCGACGAGGACGGCCGGACCGCGGTGGCGCTGGGCATCGGCGCGGGCATCGGCGCCATCTTCGCCGCGCCGCTGGGTGGCGCGGTGCTGGCCGCCTCGATCCCCTACCGCGACGATTTCGACTATCGCTACCTGCTGCCGGGCTTCATCACGTCCGGGACGGCTTATGCGGTGCTCGGGGCGTTCCTGGGCTTCGATCCGCTGTTCGGCTACATCGACGCCGAGTACCGCTTCGAAAAGTCCTGGCCGTTGCTGTGGTTCGTGGTAATCGGTCTCGCCGCGGCGGCGGTCGGCTACCTGTACGCGCGCACCTTCCACACCACGGTGCGGCTCACCCATCGACTGCCCGGCGGGCAGGTGCTCAAGCCGGCGCTGGGCGGGCTCGTGGTCGGGCTGTTGGGACTGCTGATTCCCCAGATACTCAGCAGCGGCTACGGCTGGGCGCAGCTCGCCGCCGATCGCGACTCGCTGATGGCGATCCCGTTATGGATCGTCGTCGTCCTGCCGGTCGCCAAAATCGTCGCCACGTCCCTGTCGATCGGCACCGGCGGATCCGGCGGGCTGTTCGGCCCCGGGATCGTGATCGGCGCCTTCGTAGGGGCCGCGGTTTGGCGGCTCGGCGAGCTGTCCGGGCTGCCCGGCGTGCCGCACGAGCCCGGCATCTTCGTCGTCGTCGGGATGATGGCGTGCTTCGGCAGCGTCGCGCGCGCGCCGTTGGCGATCATGATCATGGTCGCCGAGATGACCGGCTCGTTTTCGGTGGTGCCCGGGGCGATCCTCGCCGTCGGGATCGCTGCGTTGGTGATGTCGCGCACCAACGTCACCATCTACGAGGCGCAGCGGCTGAATCGGGAAACCGCGGCGGCCGAGCGCCTGGGCTAGGAGGCGCTGCGGGCGCTGCTCGCGGCGTCCCGCTCGGTGGACGAGCCCTCATGGGTCAGCTTCCCGCCCGCGCTCTCCAGATGCGCCCGGACGAACCACTGGAACTTCTCCAGGTGCCCCGCCTGATCGATCAACAGGTCCTGGGTGACCTTGTCGAGTTCCTCGGTCTCTTCGATGTATTTGCGGATGTCCTCGATGACGCCGTTGTAGACGAGGTCCAGCGCGGCCAGGTGCGCCTGGACGCAGTCGCGGCCGACCGAGTAGTCGTCCCAGGTGCGATCGTTGAGGATCGCGCCCGGCGTGCCCTGGGGGGATGCGCCCAGGGCCGCGATGCGCTCGGCAACGTCGTCGGCGAAGCCGCGCACCGCGTCGACCTGCGGGTCGATCATCTCGTGCACGCCAATGAAATTGGGGCCCACCACGTTCCAGTGGATGTGCTTCAGCGTCAGGTGAAGGTCGTTGTAGGTGCTCAGTTGCTTCTGCAGCAATTCGGCAAGCCGCGCCCCCTGCTTGTCGGTCAGTCCCGGAATGGTGAACTGTGTCATCGATTTCTCCCCTGTCTCGCACACGGTCATCAGACGGGTACCCGATGGCCGTTGCTGGAAACCCGGGCTAGAGCTCGCTGATGTGCTGGACCGGCAGCCGCGACCCCCGGCGGGGTTCGTACGCCAGCCCGCTGGCTTCGAGCAGCCGAACCACCCGGTGGCGGTGCGGTCGCATCGGTTCGAGCAGTTCGAGCATCGCCGCGTCATCGACCGGGCGCCCCAGCAGGGTCCAGCCGATCATCTTCGGGATGTGGTAGTCGCCCACCGATACCGCGTCGGCGTCGCCGAAGGCGCGTTGCGCGGTTTCGGCGGCGGTCCACTCGCCGACTCCCGGCAGGGACGTCAGCGCTTGGCGGGCCTGCTCCGCCGGCCGCGACACCAACCGTTCCAGCGAGGGCGCCCGCCGCGCACAACTCACCACGGCCTGCGCGCGTCTCGGGTCCACGTTGGCGCGATGAAACTCCCACGACGGGATGTGCCGCCACACCTCGGCCGGCGGCGGCACCCGCATCCCGGCCGGGGCCGGCCCGGGCGCGGGTGTCCCGTACTTGGACACCAGGAGGCGCAAGGAACGAAACGCGTCGGCGCCGGGCACCCGCTGCTCGATGATCGCCGGGATCAAGGCCTCCAGCACCAGTCCGGTGCGGCCCAGCCGCAGGTGGGGAATGCGCCGGTGGGCGGCGGCGACCGTCGGATCGCGCGGTACGAAGCTCGAGGCGTCGTCGTCGACACCCAGCATCGCGGGCAGCATCTCGATGAACTGCTCCGCACCGCCGCCCCACGCGACGCAATGGGCGGCGTTGGCGGCCGTGCGGGTGATCCGCGCGGTGACTGGGCCGGTGGGCAGCAGGCTGGTTCGCCAGATGGAGCCGTCGCCGGGGAGCCGGAAGCACGGATCTCGGGGACCCCGGCGCAGGGGCGCCAGGGTGTGCCCGAAGCCGGCAGCCCCGGGGAACGTGACCGTGCGCGCGCTCTTCACCGAGATCCCCTCCGGAACGCCCTGATTGACCGTTCACCGTGTCCCAAGACAATATTGCGATGTGATGACGCCGTTCGATTACCCGCAGGGCGAGCTGGCCTGGATGTTCCTGCAGAGTACGACCGACGGCGGGGACCTGGACGAGGGCTTCGCACTGCTTAGTGACGACTTCACCTACTGGACCCTCTCCACGCGCACAGCGTGCGACAAGGAGACGTTTCGGCGAGCGATCGAGCGGCGCAAACGGGACCTCGAGCTCACCATCGACCTGGTGCGTTGTATCAACGAGGGAGAAACGGTCGTCGTGGAGGCCCAGGCCAGCGGTACTACCGTCGACGGCATCGGATATGACAGCCCGTTCGTGTGCATCTTCGACACCCGCGATGGCCTGATTGTCTCGATGCGCCTTTACAGCGACACCCGGGCGCAAGAGACCGCGCTTCCCGGGTGGACTCCCTACTGAGCCGAGACGGTGATCTCCGCTTTGTTGGGGTAGAAGGCAACGTGCCCGGCGATCGCCGCAACGGCCGGGTAGGGCTGCTCGTACGTCCAGATCACGTCGTCGACGGTGTCGCCGCCCGCGGTGGTCACGCTGTAGTAGCTGGCGTCCCCCTTGAAGGGGCAGTGGGTGCTGGTGTCGGTGCGGGTCAGCCGGTCGCCGACCACGTCTCCCATCGGAATGTATTGCACCGCAGGCAAACTCGCCTCACGTAATTCCAATGCCGCGGTGGTGTCCGCGACGAGCTCGCCGTTCACGCGGACCTGCACCCGCCCCTTCGTCGGCTCGATGGTGATCGGATGCCCAGCGCTGGGTTCTTTGATTTCCGGGTGGCTCATGCGTTCCTCCTCAGACACGGATAAGGCGTGCAACAACAGCGTGCGCCCAACCCTTCCCGAGCTTGTGACGCGATCGTCACGACCCCGCCGTCAAGGCCCGCCAACTGAAAGCCGGGCTATTCGGCCCGGGCCGCTTTGTCTTTGCGAGGCGTCTGCGCGCCCTTGAGTGCGGCCCAGAACCGAGCCGCCTCGCGGATGGATTCCTCCACCGGGCGCGGCTGCCAGCCCAGCTCGCGAACCGCCTTGCTGTGGTCGACGGGCGCCTCGGCGCGCATCATGCGCACCGACTCGAGGCTGAGTTCGGCATCCTTGCCGCTCATCCGCGCCCTGAGGCTGCCCAGCGCGCCGAGGGCATAGAGCACCGGGACCGAAATCGAGCGTCGGGGCGGCGGCACACCGGCCTCGTCGGCCGCGATCCGCACGACCTCGCTCAGGGCGATCATCCGCTCGGAGATCAGGTACCGCTCCCCGATGCGCCCGCGCTCGGCGGCGATGATCGTGGCCCGGGCGGCGTCGTCGACGCCGACGACTTCGAGTTGGATGCCGTCCATCAGAAAGGGCAGCTTTCCGAAGACCGCGCCGGCGATGAACGCGCCGTGCGGCGTGCGGCCCCAGTCGCCGGCGCCGTAGGTGGTCGAGACGCACATGGCGACAGCGGGCAGCCCGGCCTCGGCCACATACCGCATCACCAGATCTTCGGCCCGGACCCGGGATTGGACGTAGGCGGACACCCCGCGCGAGCCGACCCTGTCTTCCTCGGTCGCCACGTGCCCGTGCCGCCGGCCCACCGTCGCGTAGGTGCTGGTGAAGAGGAACCTGCGCAGGCCGGGTTTTTCGACGGCGACGTCGAGGACGTTGCGCAGGCCTTCGACGTTGGTGCGGAACAGCGGCGCCGGGTCGCGCAGCCACGCGCGGGTGTCGACCACGCAGTAGTACACGTCGCCGACGCCGTCCATCGCCTCGCGCAACGTGGCGGTGTCGAACACGTCGCCATGAAAGCGGGTGAGCTCGAGGTCGTCGATGGCGCGGGTGTTGGCGGTCGGGCGCACCATCGCCCGCACGTTGAAGTTTTCGGCTGCGCCTTTGGCGACGAGCTGGCGGGTCACGTGCGAGCCCAGGAAGCCGTTGGCGCCTATGACAAGCTTGGGTTTCGTGCTCACTCAAGCGCCTCCGTATTGCTGCATCCAGCGCGCGGCGTCCTCGTCGAGGGTGCCCAGGGCCTGGGCCTTGCGGCACCATTTCATTCCCGCGCGCAGGAAGCGCAGCGGGTTGTAGATGTCTTCTTCACGACTCCACTGGCCATCGCCGGCATAGGTGATGATCGTGATATTGGTCGCGCTGATGACGCTGCCGTCGCCGGGGTCGCGCATCGGGTTGTCCAGTTCGAGGATGACCCGCCCGGTGGACTCGTCGATGACCGACCACAGCGTCGGGAACGCGATCATGTGGCTGCCCGGGAAGGTCGTCATCGTCTGCCGGATCCAGTCGCGCACCTCTTCGCGGCCGTGCATGGTGCCCGCCGCGTGCTCGATGTACTCGACGTCGGGTGTGTACTGCTCGACCCAGGCGTCCCAGTCCCGGGTTTCGGCGGCCCGGGCGACCGTCGCTTCGAACTTCTCGAACGCGGAAGCGAGCTCGCTGCGGGAGAACGCCGGCGTAGTCATGCCGAAACTAGAACACGTTCTATTGACGTTTGTCGAGCGTCGGCTCACCGGGGTCCGGACGGCCGCATCCCGGCCCTTCCGCCGAACGTGAAACTGCTGCCACTTTTTCGCCGTTTTTTGGCAGCAGTTTCACGCTCGGCGCGATGCCGACTCCACGATGAGTGGGCTCTCACCAGCGGCTCCGGTAGCCGCGGCGATTATGCGGGATAATCGGCGGGATCTTTCAGGTTGCACACCACGGCGGTGTGATTAACCGGACGGCAAGGAGGACAAGCATGGCGGCGTATGACAAGGCGATTCTCGCCGGCGGTTGCTTCTGGGGCATGCAGGACCTGATCCGAAAGCAGCCCGGCGTGATCTCGACGCGGGTCGGCTACACGGGCGGCGACGTCCCCAACGCGACCTACCGCAATCACGGGACGCACGCCGAGGCCATTGAAATCGTCTACGACCCCGCGGTCACCGATTACCGCACGCTGCTGGAGTTCTTCTTCCAGATCCACGATCCGACAACGAAAAACCGGCAGGGCAACGACTGGGGAACCAGCTACCGCTCGTCCATCTTCTACCTCGACGACGAGCAGAAGCGGATCGCGCTGGACACCATCGCCGACGTCGAGGCGTCGGGCCTATGGCCCGGCAAGGTCGTGACCGAGGTCAGCCCGGCCGGTGATTTCTGGGAGGCCGAGCCCGAGCACCAGGACTACCTGCAGCGCTACCCCAACGGGTACACCTGCCACTTCGTGCGCCCCGGTTGGAAGTTGCCGCGCCGCGCGGCCGCCGGCCAATAATGGCGATCGCAGGCGCGGCGGAGCCGGGCGAACCGGGTCGCCACCATCGGGCTAGGCACCGACGCGCTCAGCGCCGGTGCACCACGATGCGTCCGCCGTCCTTCGGGGTGAACGCGACACCACGGCTGTGCCACCGCTCGTCCGGTTCCGTCGTGGTCTCAATGGTAAAGTGGCGCAACACGGTTCGCAGAACCACGTCCATCTCCATGTTGGCAAAGGCGGCGCCCACGCACCGACGGGTCCCGCCACCGAAGGGAATCCACGCGAAAGACGACGGCTTGCTTTCGATGTAGCGCCGGGGATCGAAGCGTTCGGGATCGGGAAAGACGCTGGCGTCGTTGTGGATCTGCGCGATGCTGATGATGATCGAATCCCCGCGGGGGATGACCCACTCGCCGAGTCGGAAGACCGGCGGGTAGACGCGGCGGGCCGCGAAATCGATGACCGTCCGCGCCCGCTGGACCTCCAGGATCGCCGCCTGGCGGAACTCAGAGCCGCCGTTATCGGCCTCGTCGACCAAGGCGGCCAGCACATCGGGATGGCGGCTCAGCCGCTCGAACGCCCAACCCAGCGTGGAGGCGGTGGTTTCGTGCCCGGCGGCCAGCAGGGTGAGTAGTTCGTCGCCAATGTCCTTGCGGGACATAGCCGAACCGTCCTCATAGGTGCTGCGCAGCATCAGCGCGAGCACGTCGGTCCGCTCGTCGAAATCAGGGTCGGCCCGCTCGGCGTCGATCAGCTTGTCGACGACGACGTCATACTGGCGCCGCCATTCGGCCAGCCGCCGCCACGGGCTGAACCGGCCATAGTCTCGCTCGGGTTTGGGCAGCGCCGCCATGCGCGACCCCAGGGTGACCCACGGCGGGATCAGCCGGCGCAGCTCGTCGAGCTCGGCGCCCTCGGCCCCGAACACCGCGCGCAGGATGGCGTTGAGGGTGATGTGCATCATCGACGGCAGCGTGGCGAAGGGCGTGCCTTCCGGCCAGCCGGCCGACTCGCGCAGCGTCTCCTCTTCGATGATGCGCTCGTAGTTCTTCATGCTCTTGCCGTGGAACGGTGGCGCCAACAGCCGTCGCCGCCGGCGGTGGTCGTCGCCGTCGAGCGCGAAGACCGAGCCGGAGCCGAACAGTCGGCTCAGGTTGGGCTGGATGTTCCCGAGCTCCTCCGGGCCGGTGGTGAAGACCTGCTTCGCCAGCCGCCAGTCGCCGACCACGATGACCCGGCCGTAGATCGGGATGTTGACCGTGAACACGTTGCCGTGGCGCCGCGCCAGCCGCTGGATCATCCGCCGTCGCGAGACCGCAAAGAGAAGGCCCTGCAGCACTTTCGGCATCCGGGTGGCCGGCGGCAACCGCACGGCCGGCGGGGCGGTGACGACGTCGCTCATTGCGGTGATGCTCCCCATTTCTCCCCTGTTCGGGGTTGGTACCGCGGTGTACCAGAAGCTTTCCCGCTACGGTACTCTGTAGTACCAGACCTGACAAGGTGCCGTGTTCACTCCAAGGGAGCGCCGCCCGTGACATCAGCGGTTGACGACGCCGTCCTTGCCTGCCCCCCGGCCGAATCGGATCCGTTCAGGCTTCGGCTGCTCGAGGGCCTCGCCGCCTCGATAAGCGAGCGCGGCTACCGCGCCAGCACGGTCGCCGACATCGTCCGCCACGCCCGCACGTCGAAGCGCACCTTTTACGACCAGTTCGCCAGCAAGGGAGACTGCTTTCTGGAGCTGCTGCGGGCCGACATCGAAAAGCTCGGCGGCAGCATCGCCGCGGCCGTCGATCCAGAGGCCGACTGGCACCGGCAGATTCGGCAGGCGGTCGAGGCCTATGTCGCCCACATGGAAGCCCGGCCGGCCATCACCTTGAGCTTGATTCGGGAGCTGCCGTCGCTGGGCGACGTCGCCCGCCCGGTCCAGCGCCGCGGCGTGCAGTTGTTGTCCAACCTGCTGATCGATCTCAGTGCGAGCCCCGGCTTCCGCCGCGCGGAGTTGCCGCCGCTGACCGCGCCGCTGGCCGTGATCCTGCTGGGTGGCCTGCGCGAGCTGACCGCGCTGGCCGTCGAAGACGGCCGGCCCGTCCGGGAAATCGTCGAACCCGCGGTGGACGCGTCCATAGCGCTGCTCGGCCCGCGACATTACGCTCGTCGCTGACACCGAACTCGGAGGATGCGATGCGACTGTCGACGCGGAACCAACTCAAGGGAACCATCACCGAGGTCGATCTCGGCAGCGTGATGGCGATCGTCAAGGTGAAGCTCGACGGCGGTGACCAGATCGTCACGTCCTCGGTCACCAAGGACGCCGCGACCGACCTCGGCCTGGCGGTCGGTCAGCCCGCGACCGTGTTCATCAAGTCCACGGAAGTCACCATCGGCGTCGAGTAGCGCCGAAAAGTGCAGTAGCGCTTCAGCTTTCGGCGCGCAGGAACGCCTTGAGCCGGTCGAGGACCAGCTCGGGCCGCTCCTCGACGATCCAGTGGCCGGCGCCCTCGACGACCTCGACCTCGAAATCGCTTATGCGGTCGGCATACCCGTCCAGCAGATCGACCGTGAGCACCGGATCTTTCGTGCCGCTCAGCCGGCGGACCGGCACGTCGACTCGGGCGTCGTTGTATTCGCCGCGCAGCCAGCGGAACACCTCCGTGCTCAAAAAGGTGCGATACCACCGCGAACCGGCCAGCGCGTGCCCGGGCTGGCGCATGCACTCGATGTAGAAGCGGACGTCGTCTTCGGGCACCAGGTACCCCCCGCCGACCCACGAGGCCAGAGCCCGGTAGAAGCGGGCCTTGGGGTCGCCGACCACCCGCGGACCGATCACCGGCAGCGCTATCGGGACTTGGTACCAGAACCGCCAGAGGTTGCGGAGCATCTTGAGGTCGGGCTTCACCCACGGCGCGGAGGTGTTCATCCCGAGAAACCCGGTGACCTTTTCCGGATGCCGCAGCATCATGGTGAACGCGACGGGCCCGCCCCAGTCATGGGCGGCAAGTGTGACGGTCGTAACGCCCAGGCGATCCAGGACCGCGGCCAGGTCGTCGGCCATGTCGTTCTTGAGGTACTTAGACGGCGGCGCCGAACTCCACCCCGCGCCCCGCAGGTCGGGGCACAGCACGCGATAGCCATCGGCGGCCAGGGGGCCGATCAGCTCGTGCCACTCCACCAGTTCTGCGGAAAGCCGTGCACCAGCATCACCGCCCGACCATGCGCCGGACCGGCATCCGCGACGTGGATGGTGACACCATCCCCGAGCTCGACGTACCTGTGTTCGACACCTTCCAGCGCGGGCATAGCGACCAGTGTTGAGAAGGTACTCGATGCCCGCCCGACCGGATCAAGCCAGGAACCGTTCCGCGTAGGGCGCGAAGCGCGCCCGCAGGCACTGCTTCTCGAGCCCGAACATCTCGGCCGACGTTTCGACGTTGCCCAGCCGGCCGCGCCGGTGGGCCGCCAGGTAGTCGGCGACCGCCGCGCGCGCAGGCTCGGTGAACGGTTCGCCGGCCAGCGCGTACACCTGCTCGACGACGCCGAGTTCGTCGGCCATGAAACGGTCGAAGCGGACGTCGATCGAGCGTTCCGGGCCGATGGTGTCGCGATCGCGCACGAGCGCCGTCAGCATCTGGTCCAGCCGGTCGACCCAGTAGGCCGCGATCTCTTCCACCGGCACGGGCGAGCGGTGCATGCGCGCGGAGTAGGTGATCATCGCGATCATCGACAGCGCCACCGGGACCGGGTCGCGGTGGGTGAACACGACGATGCTGCCGGGGAAGACCCGATCGAGCACCGGCACCTGCTCGAGGTGCTGGGGCGACTTGAGCAGCCAGCGCCGCCCCCCGCGCAGGAACTGCATGGCCTTGAGTTGGCGGGCGAGGTACTCGTAGTGGGTCGTCTGGTCGTGGGCCTGGTAGTAGTCGCGCCAGCGCGGCGCGTCGGCCAGCGTCTCGAAGAGCATCGTCGAAAAGTCGTTTGCCAGCAATTGGATTTCTTCGTGCACGTGGTCGGTGGTCATCTCGTGCATCAGCGGGAAGTACGGCATCACCGTGTTGATGACCCCGACCCCGACGTCCATCCGCGTGCGCCGCGGGTCCGGCTCGGTTCCGGCCTCCTGCGGCAGCGGGAACGGTTCCACACTTTCCCAGTACGGCATGGTGCGGAAGGTGGGCGCCGCCGCCAGCAGGTTGTGCAGATGGGTGGTGCCGGTGCGGGGCAGGCCGGCGATCACGACCGGCGGCTGCAGTTCGATGTCGTCGATTTCGGGATGCCTGCGCAGAAGGTCGGTGAACAGGAGCCGGTTCTTGAGCAACTGCAGCAGCTGCGCGTAGAAGTTGACGACGCCGGCCGCGTGCAACCCGTCGATCTCGCGGAGCGCGGCGAGGTAGACGTCGAGCCGTTCGCGGTAGTCGTCGGGACCGAAATCGTGCAGGCCGGTGTCGGCGCTGGCCCTGGCATGCAGCGAATCGGCATCCAGTGGACACTCCGCGGCCATCGCGGCCATCATGTCCAGGATCTGCCGGGCCTCGGCGCGGAATTGGGGCCGGGCCAGATCCGCCAGACGTACAACGTCGCTGTCGGTCATCCGACTTATGTTACTGTCAGTTTCGTAATGGTTGTCGATTTTGGCCGACCCCGCGACCCGCGTATCGACGGTGCGGTGCTGCGCGCGACCGTCGAGCTGCTGGCCGAAACCGGTTACTCCGGGCTGCTGGTCTCCGCCATCGCCGAGCGCGCCGGCACCAGCAAGCCCGCGATCTACCGGCGGTGGCCGAGCAAGGCGCACCTCGTGCACGAGGCGGTGTTCCCCATCGGTGTCGGGACCGAGCTGCCCGACACCGGCTCACTGCCCGAGGACCTGCGCGAAATGGTCCGTCGGTCAATGGATTTCCTGACGACGCCCGCCGCCAGGGCGGCCCTGCCGGGGCTCGTCGGCGAGATGGCCGCCGACCCGACGCTGCATTCGGCGCTGCTGGAGCGGTTCGCCGGGGTCATCGGCGGCGGCCTCGCCGAGTTGCTCGAGCGGGCCGCCGCCCGCGGCGAAATCCGGCCCGACGTGACCGCCACCGAACTCACCGAGGCCATCGCCGGCATCACGCTGATGGGTTTGCTCACCCGCGTCACCGAACTCGACGACGCGTGGGTCGACCGCACGACGATGTTGCTCCTGAAGGGAATCCTGAAAGGAACCACAGCATGACGCACGAATCGACGGCCGCGTGGCACGAGCTGCTCACGACCCTGGGCGCCCTCGACCGCTCCTTCCTCGAGGGCGCCCGCGCCGTCACCGACGATCGCCACATCGCCGACGGCTACCGCACGCTCGCCACCACGCTGGGCGTCGCCTTGGACACCTACCTGTTCCCCGAGCCCGGCCGGCCGCAGTTCGTCGCGGTCAACACGCCGTTCCGCCGGGATCGTCGATGGGGCGGCGACAACACCGACGCCTACTACTTCCTGTGCCCGGTCGATTCGAAGCGGCGCTACCGCATCAGCGGCAATCGCGGTGACAGCGTGTACTTTTCGGTGACGGCCTACAACGAGCCATCGCCGGGCGCGTGGTCGGACCGGGTGGTGGCGATAGTCCGCGACCGCGACCTGGATATCGACGCCGACGGCAACTTCAGCTTCGAATTCCCGCCGACACAAGACGCCGCCGTGCTGATGACCCGCGACTACCAGGCCGACCCGCTGACCGGCCGCCCGGTCGTCTGGCACATCGAGGCACTCGACGAGCCCGATCCCATTCGGCACGGCGACGCCGAGACCGCCGCAAGCCTGCGGGCGGCCGCCACCTGGCTGCACACCATGTTCGCCATCGTGCCGCTGGCGGTTGGCAGCCGCGTCGACGACCAGCACGCGCTCGGCCACGAGACCCCGCACGCCGCAAACGAATTCGCCGCCCCCTACCAGGTGCCCGACGCCAACTTCGGGTGGTCGGCGCGCGACGCGTGCTATGCCTACGGCAGTTTCGTGCTCGACGAGGACGAGGCGCTGGTGATCAGGCACCGGCCACCGCCGTGCCGGTTCTGGAACATGGTGGTGTGGAACCAGTTCATGGCCACCTACGGCGCCGCTGAAGGCTCCGACGCGCGCTGCTCGGTCAACGGGCAGAGCGCCGTGCTGAACAGTGACGGCTCGGTGACCATCGTCCTGTCCCACACGATCACGGCCCACCCGAATTCACTGACCACGCTTGGCTATCCACAGGGCAACCTCGCCTTTCGGTGGTTTCTGGCCGATGCGGTTCCGCAGCGCCCCGACGTGAGACTCGTGAAGGCGTCCGAGGCTCCGGCGGACGTGGACTAGGCCTCGCGGACGAGCTCGATGGCCCGGCCCAGGGTGCTGAGTTTGGCATCCAGCGTCTCGCCGGCGGGATACAGCCGGACGGTGTCGACGCCGGCGTCGCGCCAGACCGCGAGCCGGGACCGAACCATCTCCTCGGTGCCGATGAGCGTGGTGGCCAGCACCATCTCGTCGGTCACCAGGCCTGTCGCGCCCTCGCGGTCACCGCGCTGCCAGCGCTCGCGGACCTCGGCCGCCACGTCGGCCCAGCCCTGACGGCTGTAGGCCTGGTTGTAGAAGTTCGTGCTCGACGACCCCATGCCACCGAGGCTGAAGGCGAGCTCCTTTTTGCGGCCCGCGACCATGCCGCGCAGTTCGTCTTCGTCCGCGGCGAAGGCGACTTCGGCGCCCTGGCAGATGTCGATGTCGGCGCGACGGCGACCCGCTGCCGCCAGCCCGTCGTCGAGGTGGGCGAAGTAGGCGTCGCCGGCGCCCTCCGGCACGAAGCTGGTGCCCAGCCAGCCGTCGGCGACCCGTCCGGTCAGGCGCAGCATCGCCGGTGACAGCGCGGCGAGGTAGATCGGGATGGCGTGCTCGGGCCGGGCCGACAGCCGCATCGGCACCGCCTCACCGCCGGGCCGGGGAATCCGGAATTCCTTTCCGGTGTAGGAGATCTTGGTTCCGCCGAATGCCTGGCGCACGATGTCCACCGTTTCGGCGATACGCGCGAGCGGCCGGCCGAACGAGACGCCGTGCAGGCCCTCGATCACCTGCGGACCCGACGCTCCGAGCCCGAGCAGGAATCGCCCGTTCGACAGGTTGGACAGCGTGATCGCGGTCTGGGCGACCAGGACGGGCGACCGGGTGCCCACCTGCAGGATGCCGGAACCGAGCAGCATCCGGTCCGTCCGCGCCGCGAGATAGCCCAGCGCCGACGGCGCGTCCGAACCCCACGCCTCGGCCACCCAACACACGTCGAGACCGAGCTTCTCCGCCTCGACGACGAGGGTGACGACTTCGGCTGCCGCGCCGGACAACTCGACCGTCGTCGCCGTCCGCATCATCGGACTCCGCGTTCGGCCAGCCTCTTGATCGCGGCCAGCGTCTTACCGATCGCGGCCTCGAACTCCCGCATCCGCACGAACACGATCTTTTCTTCCTTGTCGGGCATCGACTCGATGGCCGACGACAGCCCCGACCGCCCCGGTCCCATCCGCATCCAAAAGTTCAGCAGGGTGCCGCCGTCCCGGGGCGTCAGCCGGAATCGCCACGTCGCGGCCGGGCGGTCGGGTTCGCCCACGGCCCAAGCGAACTCGCGTGGGCGGTCGCAGGCGACGATCTGCGAGGTGGTGCTCCACTGCCCGAACGCGTCATGTTCGTTGTGTCCGACGAAGCGGGCGCCGATCCGGGGCCGGTCCGATCCTTCGGCCCACTCCACGGCCTTGAGTTCGTTGCTGAACGTCGGCATCAGCTCGATGTCGGAGACCAGGTCCCAGACGCGGGCGGGGTCGGCGTCGACCCAGGTCGAGGCCTCCACCGTCGGGGTGTCCGCGTAGCGCGCGCCGGTCCATTCCACGGACCTCATTGTCCCCCTCACCCGGCGCGAGGCAATGCCCCCTGCTGCATCGAGACCACGCCCGGCGCAGGTTCACGCGGCGACGGCGAGCCGATCGGCGGGCTTGTCGGGGCCGGGCTTGCGTGTCCACGAGTCCGGGAAGGTCAGCTTGACGATCTTGCGGACGACGGTGCCGAACTGCTGCAGCAGCGGGCCCCGGTTGTAGGGGATGCCGTAGCGCCGGCAGATCTCTTGCACCTCGGGCGCGATCTCGGCATACCGGCGGGCCGGCATGTCCGGGAACAGGTGGTGCTCGATCTGGTGCGACAGGTTGCCGGACAGCAGGTGAAAGAGCCTGCCGCCGGTCAGGTTTGCCGAACCGAGCACCTGGCGGAAGTACCACCTGCCGCGGGACTCGTCCTTGGTCTCCTCGACGGTGAACTCCTGGGTGCCGTCCGGGAAGTGGCCGCAGAAGATGATCATGTACGACCACACGTTGCGCATCAGGTTGGCCGAGAGGTTGCCCGCGAAGACGAACGGGGCGAACGGCCCGGCCAGCAGCGGGAAGGCGACGTAGTCCTTGAGCGTCTGCCGGCGTGTCTTGTTCCAGATCTCGCGCAGCACCCCGCGCTTGTCAGCGAACCTGATCTCGCCGGAGCGGATGCGTTCGGTCTCCAGCTCGTGCAGCGCGACGCCATACTGGAACAACACCATCAGCAGGAAGGCGTAGAGCGGGTTGCCGACGAAGTACGGCTCCCAGGGCTGGTCCTCGCTCATCCGCAGGATGCCGTAGCCGATGTCGCGGTCCATCCCCACGATGTTGGTGTGGGTGTGGTGCATGTAGTTGTGCGAATGCCGCCATTGATCGGCGGGGCAGGCCGTGTCCCACTCGAAGGACCGGCCGGAGATCGCCGGGTCGCGCATCCAGTCGTACTGGCCGTGCATGATGTTGTGGCCGATCTCCATGTTGTCCAGGATCTTGGACACGCCCAGCATCGCGGTGCCCAGCGGCCACGCCGGCGGCAGGAACAGTAGTGCCCGGCCGCCGACTTCCAGCGCGCGCTGGGCCTTGATGACGCGGCGGATGTAGTCGGCGTCTTGTTCGCCGAGGTCCGCCATCACGCGTTCCCGGATCGCGTCGAGCTCGCGGCCGAAGGCGTCGGCCTGCTCGGGGGTCAGGGTGATCTTGTTGTCTGACATGGCTTTTCTCCTCTCGATTTTGCGAGTTAGAGGGATAGGTCAACGTCACCGACCGGGACGGACACGCAGATCTGCACGTCCTCATCCGGCTGGGTCGACACCGCGCCGGTGACCAGGTTGCGGACCGTCCCGGTGGTCTTGCGCCGGGTGCACGTGTGGCAGATGCCCATCCGGCACCCGTTCTGCGGCGTCAGGCCGGCCGTTTCGGCCTGCTCCAGCAGCGAGCGGCCATCGTCGACGACGTCGATCCCGCTGTCGGCGAACGTGATTCGGCCGCCCGAGGCATTGGCCGGCGTGTCGAGGGCCGGCGGCACGAAGCTTTCGGTGTACACGTTGTCGCAGTGTTCCCGCACGGCCTCGACCAAAGGCGTTGGCCCGCAGACGAACACCACATCGGGTTTGGGCATGGCGGCGGCCAGGTGCTCCGGGCCGAAGCGGCCGGTGAGGTCACCGGCGCCGGAGCGGGTGTAACCGTGCAGAACGCGAACGCCCGGCCGACCCTGCAGGGCGGCCAGTTCGTCGCGGTAGCACGCGTCGGCGGGTGTGCGGGCGTAGTGCACGAACGCGACCTCGCCCCAGTGCCGCTCGGCGATCAGCGTGCGCAGCATCGCCAGCACCGGCGTGATGCCGCTTCCGCCGGAGACGAACAGGATCCGCCGCGGCCGCGCCGCGGGCAACACGAAGTCACCGCCGACGCCGGCCAGGCCGACCACCATGCCACGGCGGGCCCGCTCGTACAGGTAGCCCGACACCAGCCCGCCGTCGTGGTGGCCGATCGTCAGCTCCAGGTTGCCGCTGCCTTCGGCGTTGGCCGGTGAATAGCAGCGGGTGTGCCGGCGACCGTCGATCTCGACGGTCAAGTTGACGTACTGGCCGGCTCGAACGGTGTGGTTGGACGTGAAGGTCTCGTTGGGGGCGAGCGTGAGCGTGACGCTGCGCGGCGTGGTGCGGCGCACGTCGACGACCCTGGCGCGGGCCTCGCCCAGCGTCCACGTCGGCGCCACCAGCTCGGTGTAGCGGTCCACGCCGTGCGGACCGGTCAGCAGGTCCAGCAGGTCTGAGCCCAGCACTCGCTTCCGCAGTGTCTGCGCGAGATTCCGAGTCGCTGTTTGAGTGAACATGTGTATACCGTGTAACCGCTCCCCCCAGGTCGTCAAGGGTTTTGTGCCGGTTTGTGGTAGGGTTCACACAGTGAACAGCCGTACTCCTAGCTCACGGCCGCATCGGTCGGGCCGGGAGCGCTCACGCGAGAGCCCGTCGCGCGAGGAGCGTAAGGAGGCGACGCGCCGGGCCATCATCGCCGCGGCGCTGAAGCTGCTGCAGGACCGCAGCTTTTCCAGCCTGAGCCTGCGCGAGGTGACCCGCGAGGTCGGGATCGTGCCGGCGGCCTTCTACCGGCACTTCGAGTCGATGGAGGCCCTCGGGCTGGTGCTGATCGACGAATCGTTTCGCACGTTGCGCGACACCCTGCGCGGCGCGCGGGCGGGGCGGCTCGACCCGAACCGGGTGATCGAGTCGTCGGTCGAGATCGTCGTCGCCAGCATCACCGAACGCCGCGAGCACTGGCGGTTCATCTATCGGGAACGCTCCGGCGGCGTCACCGTCCTGCGCTACGCGATCCGCACCGAGCTGCGGCTGATCACCTCCGAGCTGGCCACCGACCTCGCGCGCTTCACCGGGCTCAACACCTGGAGCACCGAGGACCTCAACGTGCTGGCCACGCTGTTCGTCAATTCGATGATCGTCATCGCGGAAGCGATCGAGGACGCGCAGACCGCCGAGGCGCTGGAAGACATCCGGCGGACCGCCGTCAAGCAGTTGCGGATGATCACCATCGGGATCGCCGGCTGGCGGAGCAGCCAGTAGCGACGAACGCTACACAGCCGGAGTGAACACGCGAGCACTCACTGCTCGGCCTGCTCGTCGATGACGTCGTACAGCGAGTCGCCGTCTTCGGGGGTGCCGTCGATCTGCCCGCGGTGGGCGCGCGCCGGACCCTCGCCGCCGGTCGCGTCGACCCCGGCGGTCGCTGCCGTCCGATCAGGGGACACATCCGGCTCTTCCTCGGCCAGTCGATCGTCGAGGGATTCGCCCTCGCGCTCTTCGCGCGCCGTCATCCCGAAGCGGTCCGCTTCGCTCCAGCCCTCCGGCGGGTCGATGACGATGTCGCCGTCGTCGTTGCGCAGCTCGTCGGAGTCGGTGCCTTCGCTTGCGTTCAGGGTGTCGCCCGGGCCGCCCTCTTCGGGAAAATCAGCGGGGTCGGCGGGGTCTCCTGTGTTGCCAGCCATGTCCCACGGTTGCCCGGGCCCCGCGCGATTAAACGCGGTGCACGCCTCACCGCGGCGCACGCCACATCGCCCAGAGCGGTGGGCCGCCGTGCGGCAGCCGGAGCTCCCGGGTCACCGTGAAGCCGAAACGCTCGTAATACGGGACGTTCTCGGGCTTGCTCGATTCGAGGTAGGCCGGGCAGTACTCGGCGTCGCAGCGGTCCAGCCGCGATCGCATCAGGGCCCGGCCGAAGCCCTGGCCGCGCACCGAGGGATCGCTGCCGATGACGGCCAGGTACCAGTGCGGCTCCTCTGGATGCGAGCGCTTCATGAGTTTCTGCACTCCGCGCGCTTTCGCCGAACGCGACCCGAACACCCGGATTAAGCTCGGCATCATCGCCAACTCCTCCCGGCGCGAATGCTGCCAGCGATCGGGCGGGTCCCACAGCGCCGCCGCGCCGATACCGGGCCCGGCGCACGCCACCTCCACCCCGCCCCCGGCCAGGTGATGGTGGCGGGTCATCGCCGAGAACAAGCGGGGCGCCTGCGCAGAGCGCGCGCGCTCGTCGGGAAGGATCCACATGATGACGGGGTCGTCGAAGAACGCCCGGGCCAGGGTGCGTGACAGCTCGCGGATGTCGGCTTTGCGCGCGGGGCGTACCTGTAAGGTCACCCACGTCAGGCTAGCGTGTGAGTGGTGGGCCGTCAGATGGGTATCTTGAGCCGGTGACCGGCATCTCGCGGCGTTCCTTCGGGCGAATGGCGGCCGGCGCGGGCGTGCTCGGCCCCGTCGGATTATCGGAAGCCTGCGGTAAATCGGGACCCGGCCAAAAGCCCGCCGGGCCGCCGCCGCCGGCGGGCAAGGCTGTGGGGGTCGTGCTCTCGCACGAGCAATTCCGCACCGATCAGCTGGTGGCGCAGGCCCAGGCCGCCGAGCAGGGCGGCTTTCAGTACGTGTGGGCCAGCGACCACATTCAGCCGTGGCAGGACGACGAGGGCCATTCGATGTTTCCGTGGCTGACCCTGGCCCTGGTCGGCAACGCCACCAGCCGCATCTCGTTCGGCACCGGGGTGACCTGCCCGACATACCGCTATCACCCCGCCACGGTGGCCCAGGCGTTCGCCTCGTTGGCGCTCCTCAGCCCGGGACGGGTGTTTTTGGGGCTGGGCACCGGTGAGCGACTCAACGAACAGGCCACGACCAACGCGTACGGCAACTACCGCGAGCGCCATGACCGGCTGATCGAGGCGATCGAGCTTATACGGCAACTGTGGAGCGGTTCACGAATCTCCTTCGCGGGCCGGTACTTTCAGACGAATTCGTTGAAGCTTTACGACACGCCGGCCGCGCCACCGCCGATCTTCGTCGCCGCCAGCGGCCCCAAGAGCGCGAAACTGGCCGGCCAATACGGCGACGGCTGGATCACCCAGGCCCGTGATGTCACCAATGCGAAGTTGTTGGCCGCGTTCGGCGCCGGGGCGCAGGCCGCCGGACGCGATGCCGCCGGCCTGGGCAAGCGGGCCGAATTGTTCGCCGTCGTCGGCGACAACAACCAGGCCACCCGCGCCGCCACCCTGTGGCGGTTCACCGCCGGCGCCGTCGATCAGCCCAATCCCGTGGAGATTCAACGCGCCGCGGAGTCGAACCCGATAGACAAGGTCCTGGCAAACTGGACGGTCGGCACCGATCCCACCCCCCACATCAATGCCGTGCAGAAGGTTCTCGACGCCGGAGCCGTACCGTTTCTGCACTTCCCGCAGGACGATCCCGTGACCGCCATCAACTTCTACCGCACCAACGTCTTACCCAAGCTGCGCTGAAGCAACATGGGCCGCAACCAGTTTCGGTGCCGTGACTACGGGTTTGAGATATTCCTGGTCGACGGTGGGTACCCGCGGGCTATGTGACGAAACGGCGCCCACAGCAACTTTTCGGCCCCGACGATTTTTGCCGCGACTTCGATCGATGCCTAGATTGGGCTAGGTCAAAGCCACCGACCGATCAAACAGAATCCGGTTTCATGGATCTTTCAGACCCGAACGCCACGCACGAGCTGGCCGTGCGCATGGCCGAGCTTTCCCGCGAGATGGCCGCGCCCCGCCCGCTCGAGCAGGTCTTGGCCGACGTGACCGCCGCGGCGGTGCAGCTGATACCGGCAGCGGACATCGCCGGGGTGCTGCTGGTGAAAAAGGGCGGCGATTTCGAATCCGTCGCCGACACCGACAGCCTCGCGGCGGAGCTCGACAGGCTCCAGCACGAATTCGGCGAGGGGCCCTGCTCCGACGCCGCCCTCAAACAAACGATCGTGCGGAGCGATGATCTGCGTAGCGAACCTCGCTGGCCCCGATACGCGCCGGCGGCCGTGCGGCACGGCGTCCTGGGCAGCCTGTCGTTCAAGCTGTACACGGCGGACCGCACGGCCGGCGCGCTGAACTTGTTCAGCCTTAAGGCCGGTGCGTGGGACACCGAGGCCGAGACCATCGGATCGGTGTTCGCCGCGCACGCGGCCGCGGCGATCATGGCCGGGCGCCACGGGGAGCAGATGGAGTCGGCGCTGTCGAGCAGGGACCGCATCGGTCAGGCCAAGGGCATCATCATGGAACGCTATGGCGTGGACGATGTGCGCGCCTTCGAGATGCTGCGGGCGCTTTCGCAGGAAAGCCAGACGAAGCTCGCCGACCTGGCCCAGCGCGTCATCGAAACCCGCGGCGGCGACTGATCCTGCGCGGTCGCCATCTAGGATGAGGTGGCCTTATCGACGAGACCGGCGCAACGCCGCGCCGGGGAATGGTTGGCCACGGTGTGGGACTTCGAAACGGATCCGGAATACCAGGCGAAGCTGGACTGGGTCGAAAAATTCATGACGGACGAACTCGAACCGCTCGATCTCGTCGCTCTCGACCCCTATGACAAAAAGAACGACGAGATGATGGGCATCCTGCGGCCGTTGCAGCAGCAGGTGAAAGACCAGGGACTGTGGGCCGCCCATCTGCGGCCCGAGCTCGGCGGCCAGGGCTTCGGACAGGTCAAGCTCGCGCTGCTCAACGAGATCCTGGGACGGTCCCGCTGGGCGCCGTCGGTGTTCGGCTGCCAGGCCCCGGACTCCGGCAACGCCGAGATCCTCGCGCTGTTCGGCACCGACCAGCAAAAGGCGCGCTACCTGCAGCCGCTGCTCGACGGCGAGATCACCTCGTGCTATTCGATGACCGAACCGCAGGGAGGGTCCGACCCCGGGCAGTTCGTCACCGCCGCGACCCGCGACGGCGACGACTGGGTGATCAACGGCGAGAAGTGGTTTTCCACGAACGCCAAGCACGCGTCGTTCTTCATCGTCATGGCCGTCACCAACCCGGAGTCGCGCACCTACGACAAGATGTCGCTGTTCATAGTTCCGGCCGAGACCCCCGGCATCGAGCTCGTGCGCAACGTGGGTGTGGGAGCCGAATCCTCCAAGCGCGCCAGTCACGGCTACGTGCGCTACAACGACGTCCGGGTGCCCGCCGACCACGTGCTGGGTGGCGAGGGCCAGGCGTTCATGATCGCGCAGACCCGGCTCGGGGGTGGCCGCATCCACCACGCGATGCGCACAATCGCCCTGGCGCGCAGCGCCTTTGACATGATGTGTGAGCGAGCGGTGTCGCGAAAGACCAGGCATGGGCGACTGGCCGATTTCCAGATGACTCAGGAGAAAGTCGCCGACAGCTGGATCCAGATCGAGCAGTTCCGGCTGCTGGTGCTGCGCACCGCGTGGTTGATCGACAAGCACCACGACTACCAGAAGGTGCGCCGCGACATCGCGGCGGTGAAGGTCGCGATGCCCCAGGTCCTGCACGACGTCGTGCAGCGGGCCATGCACCTGCACGGCGCGCTCGGCGTCTCCGACGAGATGCCGTTCGTCAAGATGATGGTCGCCGCCGAATCGCTGGGCATCGCCGATGGCGCCACCGAACTGCACAAGATGACCGTGGCGCGCCGCACGCTGCGCGAATACCAGCCCGTGGCAACGGCTTTCCCGTCACAGCACATACCGACCCGGCGCGCCGAGGCCCAGGCCCGACTGGCCGAGCGCCTGGAGCACTCCATCGCCGAGTTCTGACCGCGAGCAGCGTCAGGAGATGTAGCGAACGATGCTTTCGGCCACACAGGCCGGCTTGGGCGAGCCTTCGATTTCGACGGTGGTCGACACGGTGGCCTGCACTGCGCCGTCGCCGAGGTCGTCGACGCTGACCAGCGAGCTCTGCGCGCGCACCCGGGAGCCGACCGGCACCGGCGCGGGGAAGCGAACCTTGTTGAGGCCATAGTTGATTGCCAGCTTGATGCCGTTGACGGTGTACATCTCGTGCTGCAACCGCGGCAGCAGCGCCAGGGTCATGAAACCGTGGGCGATGGTCGTGCCGAACGGACCGGCGGCGGCCCGCTCCGGGTCGACGTGGATCCACTGGTGATCGCCGGTCGCGTCGGCGAACAGGTTGACGTCTTCCTGGGTGATGGTCACCCAGTCGCTCTGCCCGATCGTTTCGCCCGCCGCGGCAGCGAGGTCGGCTACTGATTCGAAGGTGCGCATTGGTCCTCCTCGGGATGCTGACGATGCCCGCTTGCACCCTATCGGAGCCGGATAGTGGCCGTTTCGCCCGCCGTTGCGCGGGAAACCTGGATCCCATGCCGGAAAACAAGGGCCACAGAGCCGAAGAAGACGTAGAACCCGAGGCGCACGAAACACGATCGCGCGCCCCCGAGCGCGAGGACGGCTCGTACGTCGGAGCGACCGGTCCCGACGACGCCATCGATGCCGGCGAAACGGGCGCCGAAGCCCGCAGCCGGCGAGGCTAGCCCCGGCGCGCCGGCGCAAGATGACGGTGTGAGGCTGCTGCTGATCGCCGACACCCATGTCCCCGGGCGCGCACGCGACCTGCCCGCGCGGCTATGGGACGAGGTGGCGCGGGCCGACGTCGTCGTGCACGCCGGGGACTGGGTTTCGCCCGATTTGCTCGACCGGCTCCAGGCCAGGGCCGCGCGATTGATCGCGTGCTGGGGAAACAACGACGGGCCGGCCTTGCGGGCGCGGCTACCCGAACGGGCGGACGCCGTGCTGGACGGGTTGCGCCTGACCGTCATCCACGAGACCGGGGCCGCGGCGGGCCGCGACGCGCGGATGTCGCGCCGCTACCCGGACAGCGACGTGCTGGTCTTCGGCCACAGCCACATTCCGTGGGACACGACGACGGAAACCGGCCTGCGCCTGCTCAATCCGGGCTCGCCGACCGATCGTCGCCGGCAACCGCATTGCAGCTACATGACGGCCGAGGCCGCGAACGGGCAGCTGAGGGACGTCGCCGTGCATTTCCTCGAAAAGTAGCTGGGAGCTAGCCCCTACACAGCCTGCGCACATATTTAGCTCGTAAACAGAGGTATATGGCTGCGGTGAAAGCGAGCTCCGATCTGGTCGCCGAGGTGTTCGGCGTCGTCGGCAGATTTCGCCGCCAACTTCGCCGGTCGGCCGGTCGCGGGCTCGATTCCGCAAGACTCAGCGAGGCGCAGGCCGAGCTGCTGTGGCTTGTCGGTCGGCGACCGGGGATCTCGGTCAGCGTCGCGGCCGCGGAGCTGGGCCTGGTGCCCAACACCGCTTCCACCCTGGTCTCCAAGCTGGTCGGCAACGGCTTGCTGGTCCGGACCGTCGGCGAGACGGACCGCCGCGTCGGCCAGCTGCGGCTCGCCGAGCCCACCCAGCAGCTCGTCGACGCGTCTCGGGCCGCGCGGCGAGCTGCGCTCTCCGAAGCGCTCGGCGAACTCGACGACGAGCAAATCGATTCCCTGGCAAAGGGATTGGAGGTCCTTGACACGATGACCCAACTATTGCAGGAGCGGCGATCATGAGCGAAAGACTGCCGATGGCGATCGACTGCCGAGACCTTACCTACCGGTACGGCCAATTCACCGCGGTCGACGACGTGACGCTGCGGGTGCGGCCCGGTGAGACCATGGGCCTGCTCGGGCCCAACGGCGCCGGGAAAACGACGCTGGTCCGCATGCTCACCACCTTGGCGCCGGTGCAGCGGGGGGAACTGCGCATTTTCGGCATGGACGCCCGCGCTCAGACCGTCGACATCCGGAGCAATATCGGATATGTCCCGCAACAACTTTCGATCGAGTCGGCGTTGACCGGCCGGCAGAACGTGCAATGGTTCGCGCGGCTGTACGGTGTGCCGCGCGCCTGCCGGGCCGAGCGGGTGGATCAGGCACTGGAGGCCATGCAGCTGCTCGACGTGGCCGACCGGCGGGCGGGTGCCTATTCGGGCGGCATGGTGCGCCGCCTCGAGGTGGCCCAGGCGCTCGTCAACCGCCCGTCGCTACTGGTGCTCGACGAACCGACCGTCGGCCTGGACCCGATCGCCCGGGACGGCGTCTGGCAGCAGGTGCAGAGCATGCAGGCCCAGTTCGGCATGACCGTGCTGCTCACGACCCACTACATGGAAGAGGCCGACGCGCTGTGTGACCGGGTCGCGCTGATGCACCGCGGCCGGTTGCGCGCCATGGGCACGCCCGCCGAGCTGAAGGCCCGGGTATCCAAGGTGTCGCCGGGCGCCACGCTCGAGGATGTGTTCCGCCACTACGCGGCCTCGAACCTCTCCGAACAAACGCAATCTGCCGGGTCTTTCCGTGAAATCCGTTCCAGCAGAAGGGTTGCCAGCCGTGCCAGTTGACATCGCCCGCACCGCCCCCGCGGCCACCCTGGTTCGCGCCCCGCGCGGGTGGCAACGGTTCCCGGCCACGTTCGCCCGCATCGGGGCGTTCGCCATCGTCGAATTGCAGAAGCTGCACCACGACCGGACGGAGCTCGTCACCCGGATGGTGCAGCCGGCGCTGTGGCTGCTGATCTTCGGCACGACCTTCAGCAAGCTGCACGTCATCCACACCGGCTCGGTGTCCTATCTCGCTTTCCTGGCGCCGGGGATCATCGCGCAGTCGGCGTTGTTCATCGCGATTTTCTATGGGATACAAATCATTTGGGATCGAGACGCCGGCGTGCTGGCCAAGCTGATGGTCACGCCGGCGCCGGCGTCCGCGCTGATCACCGGCAAGGCGTTCGCGGCCGGAGTGCGATCGGTCGCCCAGGTCGTCGGCGTGATGGTGTTGGCCTACCTGATGAACGTCGGGCTGACCATCAATCCGCTGCGAATCCTGGCGGCGATGGCCGTGGTCATGCTCGGCGCCGGGTTCTTCGCCTGCCTGTCGATGACCCTGGCCGGGCTGGTCCTCAGTCGCGATCGCCTGATGGGCATCGGGCAGGCCATCACGATGCCGTTGTTCTTCGCGTCCAACGCGCTGTACCCCGTCGACGTGATGCCCGCCTGGCTGCACGCGCTGAGCAAGGTCAACCCGCTCAGCTACGAGGTGGACGCGCTGCGGGCGCTGTTGATCGGCACCCCGTTCAACCCGGCCGACGTCGTGGTGTTGGTGGTGGCCGCAGTGGTCGGAATCGCCACGGCCTCAACGCTATTGCGCCGCCTCGTGGCGTAGGTTGCCCAATCGCAATAGCTCCGTGGGTCTTTCGTGACCCGACCGTGACGATTCCGGCCTGACTCTCAATCGTTAGCCAACCGCGATCTCCCGCCACGGCCACGACAGCCGAATCACGCCCTCCCCCTGTGTTTGACTGCGCTGGCGAACAGATTCGCCCGCGTCCGTGCGGCAGATGAAAGTTGGGATGGGTAGAGAGCTATGTCGTTCTTCGAAGAGGTGCGGAAGTTGCGTGGCGCAGCAGCGAGTGTGCCGCGCCGGCTGGCTATCGCGGCTGCAGGGGCTGCCCTGCTGTCCGGCATGGTCGCCGCCGGCGGCGGTTTGGCGACCGCGGGGGCGTTCTCGAAGCCCGGCCTTCCGGTCGAATACCTGCAGGTGCCGTCCCCGTCGATGGGCCGCAACATCAAAGTCCAGTTCCAGGGGGGCGGGCCGCACGCGGTCTACCTGCTCGACGGCCTGCGGGCGCAGGACGATTACAACGGTTGGGACATCAACACCCCGGCGTTCGAGGAGTTCTACCAGTCGGGCCTGTCGGTGATCATGCCCGTCGGCGGCCAGTCCAGCTTCTACAGCAACTGGTACCAGCCGTCATCGGGCAACGGCCAGAACTACACCTACAAGTGGGAGACGTTCCTGACCCAGGAAATGCCCGCGTGGCTGCAGGCCAACAAGCAAGTGTCGCCGTTCGGCAACGCCGCGGTCGGCCTGTCGATGTCGGGCGGCTCGTCGCTTATCATGGCGGCGTACTATCCGCAGCAATTCCCTTACGCCGCTTCGCTTTCGGGTTTCCTCAACCCGTCCGAGGGCTGGTGGCCGACCCTGATCGGTCTGGCGATGAACGACTCGGGCGGTTACAACGCGAACAGCATGTGGGGCCCGTCATCCGACCCGGCGTGGAAACGCAACGACCCGATGGTCCAGATTCCGCGGCTGGTCGCCAACAACACCCGGATCTGGGTCTACTGCGGTAACGGCACGCCCAGCGACCTCGGCGGCGACAACATGCCGGCGAAGTTCCTGGAGGGCCTGACGCTGCGCACCAACCAGCAGTTCCAGAACAACTACGTGGCCGCGGGCGGACGCAACGCGACGTTCAACTTCCCGGCGAACGGCACCCACTCGTGGCCGTACTGGAATCAGCAGCTGGTCGCCATGAAGCCCGACATCCTGCAGGTGCTCAACGCCGTGAACGCGACCGCGCAGCCGGCACAACCAGCGCAACCGGCAGCCTGAAACCCACCGAACCAGCATCGGCAGTAGCGCACCGGTCAGCGCTACTGCCGATGCTTTTTATCTGACCGGTCGTTCAGCAGCGCGCGCCGGTCCTGGTGGAAGTACGTGTACCCGGTCGTCAGCGCGCACGCGGCCGTGGCGACCACCAGCATCCAGGTGCCGTTGACGATCAGGCTGATGCAGCCGCCGACCACGGCTCCCAAGACGAAGCTGGTGAACAGCAGAAAGTAGCCGAGCCAGTCCGCCGCCGTTCCGCCGGCGATGTGGCGTTCGATGCCCTGGCCCATCTTGACCAATGTGCCGGTCACGTAGCTCAACGGCACCGACACCTCGCCATCCTTGACGAAGGAAGTGTTCAGCGCGCCAATGGCGAAGGCCACCAACATGATCGGTGCGAAGTCGAGGAGATTTTCCCTCCATCCCTCGTCGAGGACGTCCACCATGGTGGCGGCAAGCAGGCTGAAGGTGGTCAGAACGGTGGGGCCGTGCGGGTGCGCCACCCAGAAGTGCCGGCGACACACCGACGCGATCACCACGCCGGCGACGAAGCACACCAGCAGCAGCGCCGCCGTCATCGAGAGCAGCACGTCGCCGCGGAAATAGCCCAGCGCGGCGCGCTGGGCGTTCCCCGTCATGAACGTGACGAAGTAACCGGCGGAGTGGGTGAATGCCGTCGCCCCGAGCACGCCGGCCAGCGCGGCCAGCACCCACGACAACCTCGCCTCGCTATTGAAGATCCGACTCCCCACGCGGGACATGCTGTCAGACACGGGCGGCCCGCGGGTCGCGGTTATCTACGCGGCGGTCAGCCGGGCGATGGAACGCAACGGGATCGACAGCCATCCGGGCCGGTGCCGCGCCTCGTAGCCGGCCTCGTACACCGCCTTGTCGAGTTCGTAGGCGGCAAGCAGCTCCGCCGAATCGCGCGGGTCGATCCCGGACACGGCCGCGTACCCGTCGCAGAAGGCCGCGCAGTTGCGCTCGATCCATTCCCGGGCGCGGGCGGCGAGCTGCTTGTCGCCGCCCTGATCGAGCAGTGGCCCGTAGGCGGCGTACTCGAAGGAGCGCAAGACACCGGCCACGTCGCGCAACGGTGAGTCGGGGGCCCGTCGCTCGTCGAGCGGCTGGCCCGGTTCTCCTTCGAAGTCGATCAGCAGCCAATTCTCCGGGGTCCGCAACACCTGCCCCAGGTGCAGGTCGCCGTGCACCCGCTGCACGGTGACCGTCTCGCCGGCGAGCTTGGCGAATCGCTCTTCGATCGTTGCCGCGTACTCCTCGAGTTCCGGAACCTTGGCGACGGTCGACGACAGCCGCGCCAGCACGGTTTCCACAGGGAAGGCGGCCTCGGCCGTGCCCAGGCACTGGGCCAGGGTGGCGTGCACGGAGGCGACGGATTCGCCCAGCCGGTTGGACTCGGCGGCGAAGTCGCCGCCGACTTCGTGGGCATACAAGTCGCCCTCCGCAAACAGGTCGCGGATGCTGGCGGTGGCCATGGCCCAGCCTTCGGCGGCGTTCGATGCGAACTGGGTCACCATGCCCAGGGGCCAGGCGTCATCGTCCGGCCCACCGTCCCGCGAAGCCATCTCGTAGGTGCCGAGCAACCGGGCCACATGCGGGTTGCCCGCGCGGGCGAGCACCCGGTTCAGTTCGATGTCGGGGTTGATGCCGCTGCTGACCCTACGAAACACCTTGAAGATGGCGCGCCGGTCGAAAATGACGCTGGTATTGCTCTGCTCGGCGTCGGAGACGTGCGGCATCGCCTCCAGCGGCAGCACGGCGTCGGGTTCCTTGGTGAACCTCACCTCGATGCCGGACGCACCGCGGGCGCCTGAAGAGTCGACCAGGGACAGCAGGAACCGCGGGGCGTCGATGTCGTAGAGAGCGTCGAAGCCGGTCCGATCGTCCGCTGCACCGATCGTGGCCACGGTGCTGTACTCCGAGACTGGCGCGGAATCCCACTCGACGAGCACCTGGTAGCGCTCCGACGAAGCGTCGACGTAGTCGACGTCGACCAGCACCAGGTCGAGGTGATCCCGCAGCGGGACGACGACGCCGGCCCGGGCGCCCGACAACTCCCGGTTACGTCCGGCGTACCAACGTTGCTGTGGCAGCCACTCCGACCAGGGCAGCTTGGCGGGCTGTGTCATATGGCGCCGTTCCTCCTCATCGCTTCGCTCTGCGTTGTCACCGGCGCGCATCATGCGTTCTCCTCACATGCGGGGGACAACTGGAACCAGTAGAACCCGTGTCCCGGCAGCGTCAGTAGGTAGGGCAGGTGGCCGATCCGCGGAAACTCCACGTGCCCGGTGAGTTCCACCGGCGTGCAACCGCTCCAGTTCTGCAGGTTCAGTTCGATGGGCTGGGGAAACCGGGACAGGTTGTTGACGCAGAGCACGACGTCTCCGCCATCGTCCCTGGCCTGGCGGACAAACGCCAGCACCGACGGGTTGGAGCCGCCCAGTTCCTCGAAAGTCCCGACCGCGAAGGCCCTGTGGCGGCGGCGCACCGACAGCATCATGCGCGTGAAGTTCAGCAGCGAGGTCGAGGTGTCGCGTTGCGCCTCCACGTTGACGGCCTGGTAGCCGTAGACCGAGTCTTGGCTGGGCGGCAGGTACAGCCGGCCCGGGTTGGACTTGGAGAAGCCCGCGTTGCGGTCCGGTGTCCACTGCATCGGGGTGCGCACCCCGTCACGGTCCCCCAGCCAGATCACGTCGCCCATGCCGATCTCGTCACCGTAGTACAGAACCGGCGAGCCGGGCAGCGACAGCAGCAGCCCGGTGAACAGCTCGATCTGGTTGCGGTCGTTGTCCAACAGCGGCGCCAGGCGGCGGCGAATCCCGACGTTCGCCTTCATCCGCGGGTCCTTGGCGTACTCGGAGTACATGTAGTCGCGC
>NZ_DATJPU010000249.1:0-36481 GCF_035506235.1 Mycobacterium sp. | reverse complement strand
ATCGACCGGCCCCCACAACTGAGCGCCACCGCCTCCGGCGTGCGCGCCACCTGCGCGGCAAACAATGCTGGAACCGACACCGGCGTCGCCGGCCGGGTCAACACCGCCCGATTACCGATCTCATCCAGACGGGCGTGCTCACCGGCATCCAACACATCGATCGACGACACCCGCCGCCACGGATTGGCAATCATAGCCGCCAACACCCGCTGCAAACGGCCCGCTAAATCGGAGACGTCGAAATTCGAAAAAGGCCCCCCAGCGCCTGCCGTGCTGAGAAAAAGCTGGTCAGCGTCGCCAGAGAAAAATAACCCAAAGCCACCCACGAGGCCCGAACTGGTATATGACGCCGATGCCGCGACACCACCGAAATCCAGGGCGAAAAGAGATGGGACGAAATTAATACTCACCCTGTGAACTGGCTGCCCCGGAGCGGCGCGGGGGTGGGTTTTACGCTCTAGAGCTTGCACCGGAAATCGCTGATGTTGCAGGGCTTCCCGTATTCGCGTATCCACATGTTCAAAAAAACTGGCAACCGTAGTATCCGCCGAAACCCTCAATACCAGCGGCACGACCCCGGCAACCATTCCCGGCAGCGTCTTTAACTCCGGACGCACTCGCCTGCTGACCGGGAAATCGAGCACTACCTCCGAGCCCTCGGCGCACCAGCTACGCACCATAAGCGCGCACGCCGCGGTGATGACCGATGCGCGAGACATGTTCAACACGTGGGATAACTCGTCAACTCGGCGAAGGACCGCAGGGTCCAATCGAACCGGCGCCGACGGCCAATACGGTTGACGCTCGTTCGCGGCTTGGGTCCACCGATAATCCGGTCCACTTTCCGATGGAAGGTTCCCGCTCCAATAAGCCTGATCTTCCAGATAATCGGTCGACGCTTCGTATTCTAACTCGCTGCTAACCAAGTCCTGCAGCGAGCCAAAGAAGGCACGAGGAATGGGCGTGCCAGAAACAACTGCAGTGTAGACCGATGCGATCCGATGGCCTACCAGCGCAATGCCGGATCCGTCTATGACTATGTGGTGACAGCATGTGAACCAATAGAATTCATCGGGCCGTGTCCGAAATAACGCAAATTTGAACAGCGGGCCAGTGAAAGGCATTGGCGTGCCTTGAATCAATGACGCTATCCCACGGGCTTCCTGCACGGGATCGCGCGAGCCGCTCAGGTCATAGAAGTCCAGCTCAACATCCGGGTAATCAATCACCCTCTGGAAAACCCGGCCATCCACCTCAAAGCAAGCGACCCTGCCTGGTTCGGCCTCGCGCACCACTCGGCGGATCGCCCACTTAAGGGCATCGCGGTCTACCCTGCCCTCGATTCTCACAAAGAGGCCAAGCTGCCACTCCGCACCGAAGCGACCCGCTTCCTGGGCAATCCATATGTCGAGCTGTCCGCGCGTCAGCGGGAGTGCGCGGTCATCAAGCTCCATCCGGCCACCCCAACCCACACGGTTTACCTACTGGAAGCCCGACCCGCGGGCTTTCGCTGAGCGTTCGTCTGGTCGGCGTGGTCTCACAGGTCGCCAGCCGGGCTCACGGCGGGAACTTCGTCCACCGGGTAGACATGTTCGCCCAACCGCTGGCTCAAGCGTCTGACGGAGGGCGCCTCGAACAGGACGGTTACCGCGAGGTGGGTATCGAGGGCCGCGTTGATCGCGGCAACGGCCCGCATCGCGGCAAGGGAGTCCCCGCCGAGGTCGAAGAACGACTCGTCGACTCCGACGCGGTCGACGCCGAGCACTTGCGTGTAGATGCCGGTCAAGATCTGTTCGACCAGGGTGGCCGGGGCGGGATAACCCCCACCGTCGTCGAGGTGTTCGGACGCTGATACCGCGGTGGGTGCCGGCTGGGCCGGCAGTGCGTCGTTGCTCGACCTGTACGGGCGGGCGTGCTTGCCCCCGTCTTGCGCATCCGCCGACGACAACCGTCGCGTCGGATCGGTGGTCATGGATACCAACGCCAGCTGGAATCGCTCGATCAGCGTTTCGATGTCGGCCGCGTCGAAAACGTCCGCGCGGAATTGGACGTGCAGGTCCAGTTCGCGGCCCGGCAGGGCTTGAACCGCAAGCGGGTAGTGGTAGTAGTCGCGGTTGGTGATCTCGGTGATGGCCAATCCGTCGGTGCCCGACAACGCAGCGGCGTCGGTTGGATAGTTCTCGTACACGAAAACGGTGTCGAACAGTCTTGCGTGGCCGGTGACGCGGTGAATCTCGTTGAGCGCCAGGTGCTGATGCTCGAGCGTATGGTGGTGCGTCTTTTGCAGCTGGTCGAGTAGGTCGGTGGTGGTGGTGGCCGGCGTGATGGTTACCCGCACCGGAACCGTGTTGATCAACAGGCCCACCATCGATTCCGCACCCGCCACCTCGGCGGGCCGCCCCGAGACCACAGCGCCGAACGCGACGTCATGCTGACCGGTCAGCCACATCAGCACCTGCGCCCAGGCAGCCTGCAGCACGGTGTTGACGGTGGTGTGGCGTGAGCGCGCCAGCTCGCTGACGGCCCGCGTGGTCTGCTCAGGCACCCGGAACGATGCAACGCCTCGCTGTCCCAGCCCAAACCGATCCGGCGGCCCCACCAATGTGGGGTTATCAAAGCCGGCGAACACCTCACGCCAGACGATGCGGGCGACAGTGCGCTCCCGACCGGCCAGCCAGGTGGCGAACCTGCGGTACGGGACCGCCGCGGGCAGCCGCTGCCCGTAATAGCTGGCAAACAATTCGCCCAGCAGGATCGGCAGCGACCACCCGTCGAGCACGATGTGGTGATTCGTCAGCACAAACCGGTGCCGGTCTTCGGCGGTGCGGATCAGAGCCACCCGCAACGCCGGGTGGTCAGCCAGGTCGTAGACCGCGGCGCGTTCGGCGGCGCACACCTGCTGGATCTGTTCATCGACTCCGACGTCACCAGCATCGAGCTCGATATACCGCCAGGGCACCTCGGGGTCGGCCGGGATGATCTGCACCGGCTGGTCGAACCGTGCGCTGAATCGGGCCGCCAGGTTGGGATGCCGGGTGACCACCGTGTGCACCGCCTCGCGCAGGCGGTGCGGGTCGAGCCGACCGCTCAACGCGACATCGAGCTGCACCGCATACACATCGTCGCCGCCCTGCGCGGTGCTGGCGTGAAACAGCAGTCCCTGCTGCAGGGGGGTCAACGGCAGCACGTCAGCGATGCGGTATTGCCGCGCAAGCTCGTCAATCTGCTGCTGGCTCAGACGGGCGGGCACGATGTCCGACGGCGTCAGCCCGCCCCCACCGGCCCGCACGTGCGCGCAGATGCCGGCCAGCGCGTCAAACCACAACCGGCTCAGCCGGCTGACCTGCGCGTGACCCAGGGCCGAGGGCGCCCACGTCCAGCCTGCGCGCAGGCGCGGGCCGGCCTCGGTGTCCAAGGTGCCCGCGTTGAGCTCGACGGTGTGCATCAGCGGCATGGGGATCGCCGCGGCAACGCCGGTCACCGACCAGCCGTCCTGGCGGATCTCCCATATGTCACCGGACACCTCGGCCGCCCCGGCGCCCAGCCGCCCCAGGTAGTTGAACCCGATCGCGGGATCGGGCCCGTCCAGGTCGACGTCGCCGTTCAAGTAGCGCAGCGCACCGTAGGTCAAACCGTCGGGCAGCGCGCGCAGCTGCTCTTTGGCATCCTTGATCACCGTCCCCAGCGCCGCCCCGCCGGCGGCCACCTGCGCCCAGTCCAGCCGCCCCCCCACCGCCAGCGCGACCGGGTACTTGGTGGTGAACCAGCCCACCGTGCGCGACAGGTCAACGTGCTCGTTCGGAGAACCCAGCTCCTCCTGGCGCCCGTGACCCTCCGCATCGATAACGATCGGCGCATTGCCGGTCCCCAAATACTCCGCACACGCCAGGGCGAACGCGATCAACAAAATGTCGTTGACTCCGGCATGAAACGCCGCCGGCACCTCACCGAGCAGCATCCGGGTGGTCTCGGCGTCCAGCTCCACCGCCAGGTTTCCGGCGGTGGCATAAGTATCCGCGGCCGGTTGCACCGCCGGCAGCGCCGCGGGCGCCGCCACGATCCGCCGCCAGGCCGGCGCCTGCTCCACAACCTCGGGGCGGCGCGCATGCTCGGCCAGCAGCGACGCCCAGCGGGCAAACGACGTCCCTCCCGCCGGCAGCACCACCTGCTGCCCCCCGCGATGCTGGGCCCACGCGAGGTTGAGGTCCTCCAGCAAAATCCGCCACGACACCCCGTCGACCGCCAGATGGTGAACGATCAGCAGCAGTTGGCCCGTGGGGGCCACCCAGAGAGCGCTGAGCATCAGCCCGGCGGCCGGGTTCAACCGCGAACGCGCCGCCACCACCGCGTCGTCGGACAACACGTCCACCGTCCGCAGGCACCCGCGCGCATCCACGGAACCGGGTTCGGGCACGGTCAGCGACCATCCCTCGACGCCATCGTCGTCGACGCGCAGCCGCAACGTGGCGTGCCGGTCCAGCAAGGCCTGCAACACCGCGACCACCTCGGGCTCGGTCACCCCCACCGGGGCCTGCACCAGGACCGTCTGGTTGAACTGCCCCACCGGACCGTCGACGCTCTGCAGCCAGCGCATGATCGGGGTGGCCACCACCGGGCCGACGCCCGTGTCGAGCACCTCTGCGTCGTCGGCGACCCCGGCCACCCGGGCCAGCCGGGCCACGGTCTGCTCGACGAAGATGTCGCGCGGCCGGCACACCACGCCTGCGGCGCGCGCCCGCGCCACCACCTGCATCGACAGAATGCTGTCCCCACCCAACTCGAAGAACGACTCGTCGACCCCGACCCGCTCCAGCCCCAGCACATGGGCGTAGATGCCGGCCAGGATCTCCTCCACCGCATCGGCCGGGGCGCGGTAATGATCGACATCCTGATATTCCGGTGCCGGCAGGGCGCGGGTGTCGAGTTTGCCGTTGACAGTCAGCGGCAGCGCATCCATCACCACCACGGCGGCCGGCACCATGTACGCCGGCAACCGCTCAGCCAGCCGACTGCGTATTTCAGCCGGATCCACCGCCCCGGTCACGTATCCCACCAGGCGTTTGTCGCCGGCGCGGTCCTCGCGAGCGATCACCACCGCCTGCTCCACCCCATCCAGGCCGTTCAACGTCGCCTGGACCTCGCCCAGCTCGATGCGATACCCGCGGATCTTGACCTGCTCGTCGGCACGCCCCATGTACCGCAACTGTCCGTCGGCACCCCAGCACACCAGATCCCCGGTGCGATACATCCGTGCGCCCGGCGCGCCGAACGGGCACGCCACAAACCGCGTCCCCGTCAACCCGGCCCGGCCGACATACCCATACGCCGCGCCGGCGCCGGCCACGTACAACTCCCCCACCACACCGACCGGCACGGGCTGCAGCCACTTGTCGAGCACGAAAAAACCAAGATGGGCCAGCGGCACGCCGATGGGGCTCACGGCGGTGTCGACGTCGCCGGCGACGATCTCCCGGAACGACGCATGCACGGTCGTCTCGGTGATGCCGTACATGTTGATCAACCGGGGTTGACCCGGATGACTGTCCAGCCATGCGCGAAGGCGTTGCGGCTCAAGCGCTTCGCCGCCGAACACCACAGCCTCCAGCTCGAGCTGAGGTCCCGGCTCGGGCTGCAGCGCGTCGGCGGCCTGCAGCGCATAAAAGGCCGACGGGGTCTGGCTCAGAATGCCGACCCGCTCGGCAACGAGCAAGGCGTGCAAATCCTCCGGTGAGCGCACCACCGAGTCGGGCACCACCACCACGCGCCCGCCATAAAGCACCGCGCCCCAGATCTCCCACACCGAGAAGTCGAACGCCAACGAATGACACTGCGTCCACACCCGCCCCGACAGCTCCATATCGACGGCCAGCGTCTCCAGCAGCCGGGTCACGTTGCGGTGCGGGACCGCCACCCCTTTCGGAACACCGGTCGTACCCGAGGTGTAGATGAGGTAGGCGACGTCATCGGGAGCCGGCGCCGGCGGCGCGGTGCAAGGCTGAGGGTCAACAGCGCGATTGTCAACATCGACAACCAGCAGGGCGCGTTCCTCCAGCCGCGGACGCAACTCCGCAGTGGTGATCGCGGCGATCGGGGCGGAGTCGTCGAGCACGAACCGCATCCGCGCCTCCGGCACCGCCGGGTCGATCGGCACATACGCCGCCCCGGTCTTCACCACCGCCACGATCGCCACCACCGCGTCGGCCGACCGGGGCAACAACAGCGCCACCCGCTGTCCCGGACCCACGCCGTGGCCAATCAACAGATGCGCCAACCGGTTTGCGGCCTCGTCCAGCTCCCGGTAGGTCATCGACAGGCCCTCGAAGGTCACCGCCACCGCGCCGGGTGCGCGCGCCACCTGCCCGGCGAACACCGCCGGAATCGACACCGGCGGGCTCACCGGCGCGGCCAATGCCGCCGGATTACCCCAGTCCTCCAGCCGGGCACGCTCAGCGTCGTCGAGCACGCCGATCGACGACAGCCGCCGGGTCGGGTCGGTGGTCATCGCGACCAATACCCGCTGCAAGCGCCCGATCAGTGTTTCGATGCTGGCCGCGTCGAACACATCGGTGCGGAATTCCACCGCTCCGCCAATGCCGGCCGGTTCACCGTCCTCGTTCCAGTGTTCTTCCAGAGCAAGCGCCAGATCCATGCGGGCGGTGCCCGTGTCCACCGGCATCTGGGTGAGCTCCAGGTCTCCCAACGTGAACGCGGCGGCGGGGTCGCCGGTGCTGCCGTGCAGGGTCCGCCAGGCCAGCATCACCTGGACCAGCGGGTGATGCGTCAGGGAGCGGGTGGGGTTCAGCCGTTCGACGACCACTTCGAAGGGCACATCCTGGTGCTCGTAGGCGGCCAGGCTGCGCGCTCGCACCTGGGCGAGCACCTCGGCGACGCTGGGATCGCCGGCCACATCGACGCGCAACACCAACGTGTTGACGAAGAAGCCGACCAGCTCGTCGAGGGCGGGGTCGCGACGCCCGCCGATCGGGAACCCCACCGCCACATCAGAACTCGCGCTGAGCTTGGCCAGCAGCACCGCCAGGGCGGCCTGCATCACCATGAAACTGGTCGAATTGTGCTCACGGGCCACCCGCACAACCTGCCGCTGCAACTCGGCGGGCCAATCCACCAACAGGCTGGCGCCGCGCTGATCGGCCACCGGCGGGTAGGGCCGGTCGGTGGGGAGCCCCAGCCGCTCGGGCATCCCCGCCAGCGCCTCCTCCCAGTACGCCAGCTGCGCGGCGATGGGACTGTCGTGGTCGGTGAGATCACCGAACTGCGCGCGCTGCCACAGCGTGTAATCGACATACTGCACCGGCAACGGCGCCCAGTCGGGAGCTTGCCCCACACACCGGCCCGCGTAGGCCACGGCCATATCACGCACCAGCGGGGGGATCGACAAGCCGTCGGCGGCGATGTGATGCACCACGGCCACCAGCACGTGTTCTTCGTCGGCGACGCGGAAAACCCTTGCCCGCAAAGGGATCTCGGCCGCCAAATCAAAGGTGTGACGCGCCGTCTCGTCGACGGCCTCCTGCAGCCGGCCTGACGGCCAGGCGGTGGCATCAACGACGGCCCAACCGAAGTCGGCCCGCTCGGCGGGCACCACCAGCTGTTGCGGTATTCCGTCGGGGGCGGCGAAGAGCGTGCGCAGGCTTTCGTGGCGACCCACCACATCGGCCAGCGCCGCACCCAACGCGTCGACATCCAGCCGTCCGCGCAGCCGCAACGCCACCGCCAGGTTGTACACCGGCGACGGACCCTGCAACTGGTCGATGAACCACAACCGGTGCTGGGCGAAAGACAACGGAACCACCGCGGGGCGCTCGACCACCCGCAGCGGCTCCAGCCGACCGCCTGCCGCACCGATGCGGGGCGCCAACTGAGCCACCGTGGGTGCCTCGAAAACGACCCGCACCGAAAGGCCGGCATCTAGGGCGTTGTTGACCCCGGCGATCAGGCGCATCGCCGACAGCGAATCTCCGCCCAGGTCGAAGAACGAGTCATCCACTCCGACGCGCTCCACACCGAGCACCCGGGCGTAGATGCCGGCCAGGATCTCCTCGGTGAGGGTGGTGGGGGCGCGGTAACGACCGATGTCCTGGTACTCCGGTGCCGGCAGGGCCCGTTGATCGAGTTTGCCGCCGACCGTCAGCGGCAGCGCCGCCAGCGCCACCACCGCGGCCGGCACCATGTAGGCCGGCAGCCGCTCGGCCAGCGCGGCACGCGCCGCGGCGGGCTCGGCGCTCCCGGTGACATACCCGACCAGGCGCTTGTCGCCGGGGCGGTCCTCGCGGGCGATCACCACCGCCTGCTCCACCCCGTCGAGCTCGGCCAATGCGGCCTGCACTTCACCGGGCTCGATGCGATAGCCGCGGATCTTGACCTGCTCGTCGGCCCGCCCGAGATATTGCAGCTGCCCATCCGCGCGCCATCGCACCAGGTCCCCGGTGCGATACATGCGGGCCCCGGGGCCCGCGAACGGGCAGGCCACAAACCGCGACGCGGTCAAGTCGGGCCGCCCGACATACCCGACGGCCACACCGCGGCCGGCCACATACAACTCACCGACCACACCGGCCGGCGCCGGCTGCAACCACTCGTCGAGGACGAAGAGCGCCGCCGTCGACACCGGCGACCCGATCGGCGCCGCACCGGTCCCGACCGACAGCGGCGCGCTCATCGACGCGTACACCGTGGTCTCGGTCGGGCCGTAGGCGTTGATCACCACTCGTCCCGGCGCCCATTGGTCCACCACCTCGGCCGGGCAGGCCTCACCGCCGAGCAGCACCGCCACCGACTCCAGCCCTTGCGGACGCAGTCCGGTCACCGCCGACGGGGTCTGGGTGAGGACGTTGACCTGTTCACTGACGAGCAGACCGTGGAAATCGTCCGGCGAGCCGACGACCGCTTCGGGCACCACCACCAGCCGTCCGCCACCCAACAGCGCAGCCCAGATCTCCCACACCGAGAAGTCGAAAGCATACGAGTGGCACTGCGTCCACACCTGCGCCGCCGGCAGCCGGTCGGGCGATGACTCCGCCAGGTGCGCCAAATTGCGGTGGGTGACGGCCACCCCTTTGGGGGTCCCGGTGGTCCCGGAGGTGTAGATGAGGTAGGCGATGCCGTCGGGGGATGGCGCCGGCAATGCGGTGGCGGGTTGGGTTTCAACCGCGGAGTCGTCGAAGTCGATGACCGCCAGATCCCGCCCGCCCAGCCGCGATCGCAGGTCCTCCGTGGTGACGACGGCCATCGGCGCGGCATCGGTGAGCATGAACCGGAGGCGGGCCTCCGGCAGCGCCGGGTCGATCGCCAAGTAGGCCGCCCCGGTTTTCAGCACCGCCAGCATGGCCACGACGGCCTCGGCTGAGCGCTCCAACAGCAGCGCCACACACGCGCCCGGGCCGACGCCAGAGCCAGACAGCAAGTGCGCCAACCGGTTAGCCGCCTCATCGAGTTCCCGGTAGGTCATTGACCGGTCCCCGTAGGTCAGCGCCACCGCCTCCGGGGCGCGGGCGACCTGCGCTGCCAGCAACGCCGGAACCGACGCCGCGGCCGGCGCGGGCCGGGTCAGCACCGCGCGGTTTCCTGCCTCATCGAGGCGGGCGTGCTCAGCCGCATCGAGCACATCGATCGACGACAGCCGCTGCCCCGGATCCGCGGTCATGGCGACCAACACCCGCTTGAATCGCTCGATCAGCGCTTCGATGCTGGCGGCGTCGAACACATCGGTGCGGAACTCCACCGCTCCGGCGATCCCGGCGGGCTCTCCGGCCTCGGTCCAGGATTCGCCCAGCGAGAACGCCAAATCCGTGCGGGCGGTCCGGGTGTCGAGCGGCATCGGCGTGATGTGCAGATCACCCAGGGCCAACGCGGCAGCGGGATCGTTGTTGGCCTGCCAGTTCTGCCACGCCAGCATCACCTGGATCAGCGGGTGATGGGTCAGGCTCCGGGTCGGGTTGAGCCTTTCCACCAGCACCTCGAACGGCACGTCTTGGTGCTCGTATGCCGCCAGGCTGCGCGCCCGCACCTGAGCCAGCAGTTCGGCGACGCTGGGGTTACCGGCCAGATCGACCCGCAACACCAGGGTGTTGACGAAGAAGCCGACCACGTCGTCCAGCGCGGGGTCCCGGCGCCCTGCGATCGGGAACCCCACGGACACATCGGAACTCGCGCTGAGCTTGGCCAGCAACACCGCCAGGGCGGCCTGCATCACCATGAAGCTGGTCGCGTTGTGTTCGCGGGCCACCCGGGCAACTTGCTGCTGCAGCTCGGCGGGCCATTCCACCGACACGCTGGCGCCGCGGTAATCCGCGACCGGCGGGTAGGGCCGATCGGTGGGCAGCTGCAGGTGCTCGGGCATCCCGGCCAGGGCCTCTTGCCAGTAGGCCAACTGCGCGGCGATGCAGCTGCCGCTGTCGCCGAGATCACCAAGCTGCGCGCGCTGCCACAGCGTGTAATCGGCATACTGCACCGCCAAATCGCCCCAGCCGGGGGCTTGCCCCGCACTCCGGCTGGCGTAGGCCACGCCGAGATCACGCACCAGCGGGGTGATCGACGCGCCGTCGGCGGCGATGTGATGCACCACGGCCACCAGGACGTGTTCGTCGTCGGTGATGCGGAAAAGCCTTGCGCGCATGGGGATCTCGACTGCGAGATCAAACCGGTGACTCGCCACGGCGTCGAAGGCATTGGCGAGCTCGCTTTCCGACCAGCCCACGGCGTCGACGACGGCCCAACCGAAGTCGGCCCGCTGGGCGGGCACGACCAGCTGGCGCGGCACACCGTCGTGCGCGGTGAACAGCGTGCGCAGGCTCTCCTGCCGGGCCACCACATCGGCCAGCGCCGCGCCCAACGCGTCGGCATCCAACCGCCCGCGCAGCCGCAAAGCCACCGCCATGTTGTAAATCGTTGAGGGGCCCTGGAATTGGTCGATGAACCACAACCGGCTCTGGGCAAACGACAACGGAACCACCGCGGGCCGCGCACCGGCCGCGAAAGGTACCAGCGGCTCCGGTCGGCCCTCGTCCCCGCCGATACGCGGCGCCAACTGGGCGACCGTGGGCGCCTCGAACAAGGTGCGCACCGAAAGGCCGGCATCCAGGCCGGCGTTGACGGCGGCGATCAGGCGGACGGCCGACAGCGAATCCCCGCCCAGGTCGAAAAACGAGTCGTCCACCCCGACGAGCTGCGGCGGCTCCACACCCAGGACCTGCGCGTAGATGCCGGCCAGCAGCTCCTCGACCGCGGTGGCCGGTGCGCGGTAGTGGCCGCCATCCTGGTATTCGGGTACCGGCAGGGCGCGGGTGTCGAGTTTGCCGTTGACCGTCAAGGGCAGCGCCTCGATCACCACGACCGCGGCCGGCACCATATAGGCAGGGAGCCGCTCGGCCAGCGCGGCGCGCGCTGAAGCTCCGAACGAGGCCGCGTCCGCGGTGCCGGTGACATAGCCCACCAGGCGCTTGTCGCCGGGGCGGTCCTCGCGGGCGATCACCACCGCCTGCTTTACCCCGTCCAGCCCGGCCAGCGCCGCCTGGATCTCACCGAGTTCGATGCGATATCCACGGATCTTGACCTGGTCGTCGGCGCGCCCCACGTACCGCAGCTGCCCGTCGGCGTCCCAACACACCAGATCCCCGGTGCGATACATGCGCGCCCCGGGCTCCCCGAACGGACAGGCCACAAACCTCGTCGCACTCAAGCCCGACCGGCCCACATAGCCGTACGCCACGCCGGCGCCGGCCACGTACAACTCCCCCACCACACCCGCCGGCACCGCCCGCAACCACCCGTCGAGCACGAAAAACCCCAGATGAGCCAGCGGCACCCCGATCGGGCTGAACGTGCAGTCCACATCGCCGGCGACGATCTCCCGAAACGACGCATGCACCGTGGTCTCGGTGATGCCGTACATATTGATCAGCCGTGGCAATCCCGGATGGTTGTTCAGCCACGCCCGCAGCCGCTGCGGTTCGAGCGCCTCGCCGCCGAACACCACGGCCTCGAGCTTCAACCGAGGGTCCGGCTCTGGTTGTGCCGCATCGGCGGCCTGCAGCGCATAGAAGGCCGACGGGGTCTGGCTCAACACGGTGACCTGCTCGGCCACCAACAAAGCGTGCAAGTCTTCCGGCGAGCGCACCACCGAATCGGGCACCACCACCACGCGCCCGCCGTAGAGCAGCGCCCCCCAGATCTCCCACACCGAGAAGTCGAACGCCAACGAATGGCACTGCGACCACACCTGCCCGGCGAGCTCCATGTCGGCGTCCAGCGTCTCGAGCAGCCGCGTCACGTTGCGATGCGGGATCGCCACGCCTTTGGGGGTTCCGGTCGTGCCCGAGGTGTAGATGAGGTAGGCGATGTCGTCCGGGGCCGGCGCCGGCAGTGCGGTGCTGGGCTGGCTATCGACGGCCGGGTCGTTGACGTCGATGACCGCCAGATCGCAGCCGTCCAGCCGATCGGCCAGGCCGGCGGTGGTGATCGCGGCGACCGGCGCGGCGTCGGCAAGCACGAACGCTATCCGGGCCGCCGGTACCGCCGGGTCGATCGGCACATACGCCGCCCCCGTTTTCAGCACGGCCAGCATGGCGACGACCGCCTCAGCCGACCGCGGCAGCAGCAACGCCACCCGCTGTCCGGGACCCACACCCCGAGCGGCCAACACGTGCGCCAACCGGTTGGCGGCCCCCTTCACCTCGCGGTAGGTCCACGACCGGTCCCCCGCGCTGATCGCCACGGCCTCCGGCGTGCGCGCGACCTGCGCGCCGAACAAGACCGGGATCGAGACCGGCACACCCACCGGCTGGGTTGACCCCGTCCGATTACCCCACCTCTCCAGCTGCGCGTGCTCAGCGGCCTCGAGCACATCCACCGACGACAACCGCCGATCCGGATCGGTGGCCATGGCCACCAACACTCGCTTGAATCGCTCGATCAGCGTCTCGATGCCGGCCGCGTCGAACACGCCGGTGTCGAATTCGACGCGGAGACCCAGCTCGCTGTCCGGCAAGGCCTGGACCGCAAGCGGATAGTGGTTGTACTCGCGGTGAGTGAACTCGGTGACGGTCAACCCGTCGGCGCCCGGCAACGCGGCGGCGTCGAGCGGGTAGTTCTCGTAGACGAAAAAGGTGTCGAACAGCTGGTCCTGGCCGGTGATGCGGTGGATCTCGCTGAGCGCCAGGTGCTGATGCTCGAGTGTGCGGTTATTGGCGTTTTGCAGCTGACCGAGCAGGTCGGCGGTGGTGGTGGCCGCGGTGACGCTGGCCCGCACCGGCACGGTGTTGATGAACAGGCCCACCATCGAGTCGGCGCCGGGCACCTCGGGCGGCCTGCCCGAGACCGTCGTGCCGAAGGCGACGTCATGCCGGCCGCTCAGCCACGTCAGCAGCTGGGCCCAGGCGGCCTGCAGCACGGTGCTGACGGTGGTGTGGCGTGCGCGCGCCAGCTCGCCGAGCGCCCGCGTGGTCTGCTCGGGCACCCGAAACGAGGCAACGCCTCGCGGCCCGAGCTCCAACCCGCCTGGCGGGCCGACCAATGTGGGGGTGTCAAAACCGGCCAGCACCTCGCCCCAGGCCGCGCGGGCGGCGTCGAGGTCGCGCCCGGTCAGCCAGGTCACAAAGCTGCGATACGGCCTCGCCGCGGGCAGCCACTGCCCCTGGTAGCTGGCGAATATCTCCCCCAACAGGATCGGCAGCGACCACCCGTCGAGCACGATGTGGTGATTCGTCAGCACCAACCGGTGCTGATCTTCCGCGGTGCCGACGAGGGCGGCCCGGAAGGCTGGCTGGTGGTCGAGATCGTACACAGCGGCGCGTTCGGCGGCACATACCTGCTGGATCTGCTCGTCGAGGTCCTGGCCGGCCTCGCTGAGGTCGACATACCGCCACGGCACCACGGGATCGGCCGGGATGATCTGCACCGGCTGGTCGAACTTGCCGGAGAATCGGGCCGCGAGGTTGGGATGGCGGATCACCACCGTCTGCACCGCCTCGCGCAGGCGGGCCTGATCGAGCCGGCCGCTCAACACGATCTCCAGCTGCACCGCGTACACGTCGTCGCCACCCTCGGCGGTGAGGGCATGAAACCACAGCCCCTGCTGCAGGGGGGTCAACGGTAAAACGTCAGCTATCCGCATATTGCCGCTGAAGGTCGTCGATCTGCTGCTGGCTGAGGCCGGCGGCGATATCGGAAGGTGTCAGCCCGCCCCCACCGCCACGCACATGCGCGCAGATGCCGGCCAGCGCTTCAAACCACAACCGGCTCAGCCGGGAGACCTGCGCGTGATCCAGGACCGAGGGCGCCCAAGTCCAGCCGGCGTGCAGGTACGGGCCGGTGGCGGCGTCCACCGTGCTGGCGTTGAGCTCGACGGTGTGCGCCAACGGCATGGGCAACCTCGCGCTGGCGTCGATCAGCGACAAGCCGTCCTCGCAGATCCCCCACACGTCACCCGACACCTCGGTACCGGCGCTCAGCCGCCCCAGATAGTTGAACCCGATCGCGGGATCAGGCCCCTCCAGGTCGACGTCGCTGTTCAAGTAGCGCAGCACCCCGTAGGTCAAACCGTCCGGCAGGGCCCGAAGCTGCTCTTTGGCGTCTTTGACCACCGCCCCCAGCCGCGGGTCGCCGGCCACCACGTGAGCCCAGGACAGCCCGCCCACCGCGAGCGCCACCGGGTACTTGGTGGTAAACCAGCCCACCGTGCGCGACAGGTCCACCTGCTCGTTCGGGGAGCCCAGCTCCTCCTCGCGCCCGTGACCCTCGACATCGATCACGATCGGCGCGCGACCGGTACCTAGAAACTCCGCGCAGGCCAAGGCGAAGGCGATCAACAGGATCTCGTGTATCCCGGCATGAAACGCCGCCGGCACCTCGCCCAGCAGCATCCGGCTGGTCTCCGCATCGAGCTGCGCCAACAGTTTCCCGGCGCTCACGTACGTGTCCACCGCAGGTTGCACCGCCGGCAGCCCCGCAGGCACGGCCCCGATCTGCCGCCAGGCCCGCGCCAGCTCCACGACCTCGGGGCGGTGCGCGTGCTCAGCCAGCAGGGACGCCCATCGGGCAAACGACGTCCCCGGCGCTGGTAACACCACCTGCTGCCCACCCCGATGCTGGGCCCATGCGAGGTTGAGGTCTTCCAACAAGACCCGCCACGACACCCCGTCAACCGCCAGATGGTGAACGATCGCCACCAACCGACGCGTAGGGACCACCCACACTGCACTGAGCATCACCCCGGCCGCCGGATCCAACCGCGACCGCGCCTCGATCACGACCGCATCGGACAACACGTCCACCGCCTGCAGGCAGTCGCGGGCATCCACCGATCCGGGCTCGGGCACCGTCAACGACCACCCCGCCGCCCCGTCGTCCTCGACGCGTAGGCGCAACATCGGATGCCGATCCAGCAAGGCCTGCAACACCACCACCACGTCCGCCTCGGTCACACCGACCGGGGCCTGGACCAGCGCCGTCTGGTTGAACTGATCGACCGGGCCCCCCACGCTGTGCAGCCAGCAGATGATCGGGCTCGCGAGGACGGTACCCACGCCTTCGTCGATCAAGTCAGCGTCGTCGGCGACCCCGGCGACCCGGGCCAGGCGGGCCACGGTCTGCTCGACGAAGATGTCGCGCGGCCGGCACAGCACCCCGGCGGCACGCGCCCGCGCCACCACCTGCATCGACAAGATGCTGTCGCCACCCAGCTCAAAGAACGACTCCTCCACACCGACCCGCTCCAGCCCCAGCACCTGGGCATAGATGCCGGCCAGGATCTCTTCGACGGCGTTGGCCGGGGCGCGGTACCGATCAACATCCTGATACTCCGGCGCCGGCAGGGCGCGTGTGTCGAGTTTGCCGTTCACCGTCAGCGGCAGCGCATCCAGCGCCACCACGGCGGCCGGCACCATGTACTCGGGCAGCCGCTCGCACAGCGCAGCGCGCGCGGCACCCGGATTCGCCGTGCCGACGACATAACCCACCAGTCGCTTGTCGCCGGCGCGATCTTCCCGGGCGATCACCACCGCCTGCTGCACCCCGTCCAGCCCGGCCAGCGCCGCCTGGATCTCGCCGAGCTCGATGCGATAACCGCGAATCTTGACCTGCTCGTCGGCACGCCCCACATACCGCAACTGCCCGTCGGCGCCCCAGCACACCAGATCCCCGGTCCGATACATTCTCTGTCCCGGCGCTCCCGCGCCGGCGAATGGGCACGCCACGAACCGCGACCCGGTCAATCCCGGCCGGCCCACATACCCATACGCCACGCCGGCACCGGCCACGTACAACTCGCCGACCACACCGACCGGCACGGGCCGCAACCAGCCGTCCAGCACGAAAAACCCGAGATGGGCCAACGACACCCCGATGGGGCTGACCGTGCCGTCCACATCGCCGGCGACGATCTCCCGGAACGACGCGTGCACGGTCGTCTCGGTGATGCCATACATGTTGATCAACCGCGGCAAACCCGTGTGCCTGTCCAGCCACGCACGCAGGCGGTGCGGTTCCAGCGCCTCGCCGCCGAACACCACGGCCTGCAGCGTCAGCCGATCTCCCAGCTGCGGTTGTGCCGCGTCGGCGGCCTGCAGCGCATAGAACGCCGACGGGGTCTGACTCAAAATGCTGACCCGCTCATCGACCAGCACGGCGAGCAGATCCTCCGGCGAACGCACCACCGCATCGGGAACCACCACCACGCGCCCGCCGTACAGCAGCGCCCCGAAGATCTCCCACACCGAGAAGTCGAACGCCAGCGAATGGCACTGCGTCCACACCTGGCCTGCGAGCTCCATGTGGCCGCTCAGTGTCTCCAACAGCCGGGTCACATTGCGGTGCGGGACCGCCACCCCTTTGGGGACACCGGTCGTGCCGGAGGTGTAGATGAGGTAGGCGATGTCACCTGCGTCTGGCCCCGGGAGTGGTGTAAGCGGCGGGGCGTCGACAGCCGGCTCTTCGAGATGCTCGAGGTCGATCACCTGCAGACCACAACCGTCGATGCGCTCGCGCAACTCGGTGGTCGTGACGGCGGCGACCGGCGCGGCATCGTCGAGCACGAACTGCATGCGCGCGGCGGGCACCGCCGGATCGATCGGCACGTAGGCCGCCCCCGTTTTCAGCACCGCCCAGATCGCCACGATCGCCTCGGCCGAGCGGGGAAGCAGCAGCGCCACCCGCTGTCCCGGGCCCACGCCGCGACCTGCCAACAGGTGCGCCAACCGGTTAGCCGTCTCATCGAGTTCGCGATAGGTCCAACGACGCTCCCCGCAGCTGATCGCCACCGCCTCCGGGGAGAACGCCACCTGCGCCGCGAACGCCGCCGGAATCGACGCCGGCGCCTCCGACGACTGTGTCAACACTGCGCGGTTACCCAGCCCATCCAGCCGGGCGCGCTCACCGTCATCGAGCACGTCGATTGAGGACAACCGCCGCCCCGGATCGGTGGTCATCTCCACCAACACCCGCCCCAACCGTTTCGCTATATCGGAGACGTCGAAATTCGAGAATGGCCCCTCGGTGCCCGCCGTGCTGAGAAAAAGCTGTTCACCGGCGCCATTGAACATCAACCCAAAGCCGCCCATGGGGCCCGGATTGGTATATGACCAAGACGCCGCGACACCGGCAAAGTCCAGAGTGACTTTAGACGGCATGAAATTAACGCTCACCCGACCTGCTAGCTGCCCTGAGCCTCGAGGATGGGCTTTGCGTTCAAGGGCGCGCACTGGAAACCGCTGATGTTGCAGCGCTTCACGTACTCGCGTATCAACATGCTCACAAAAGCCGGCGACCGTAGATGCCGGCGAAACCCTCAACACCAGCGGCACCACCCCGGAAACCATCCCGGGAAGCGTCTTTGACTCCGCACGCACCCGCCTGCTGACGGGGAAGTCGAGCACGACCTCTGAGCCCTCGGCGCACCACCCACGCACCAAAAGTGCGCACGCCGCGGTGATGAACGATGCTCGAGGCACGTTCCACACGTCGGATAACTCTTGAACTCGTCGAATGACCGAAGGCTCCAATCGAACCGGCGCAGAAGGCAAATACGAATCACCTGCGGCTACGGCTTGGGGCAACTCATAATGCGGTCCGTTCTCCCGTGGAAGGTTCCCAGTCCAATAGGCCTGATCTTCCAGATAATCGGTAGATCCTTCGTATTCCGACTCGCAGCGAACCAAATCCTGCAGCGAGCCGAAGAAGGCAGGAGGAATGGGTGCGCCAGAAACAATTGCAGCGTAGACAGTTGCAATCCGATGGGCAAGGAGCGTAATTCCAGATCCGTCTATGATTATGTGGTGGAAGCATCCGAACAAGTAGAATTCATCGACCCAGGTCTGAAATAGTGCAAATTTGAACAGAGGGCCGGCCGACGGCATTGGCGTGCCTTGGATCGACGATGCTATCCGACGGGCTTCCTGCACCGGATGGCGCGAGTCGCTCAGGTCATAGAAATCCACCTTGACATCCGGGTAATCGATCGCCCGTTGGAAAACCTCGCCATCCACCTCGAAGATGGCAGCCCTGGCTGGTTCGGCCTCCTGCACCACTTGACGGATCGCCTGCTCAAGCAAATCAGGCTCTACCGTGCCGTCGTATCGCACAAGCACGCCCAACTGCCACTCCGTACCAGAGTGACCCGTTTCTTGGGCTAGCCAAATGTCGAGCTGTCCCCGCGTAAGCGGGAGTGCCCGGTCATCAAGTTCCATGCCGGTTTACCTGTCAAACGCCTGTCCCGCTGCCAACCTTTCGCGCAGGCTCTTCGGCCGTATATCGGTCCAGTTCTGTTCGATGTACTCGAGACACGCCGCGCGGTCCGCTTCGCCGTACACCACCCGCCAGCCGGCTGGAACTTCGGCGAACGCCGGCCACAGGCTGTGCTGCTCCTCGTCGTTCACCAAGACGAAGAAACTGCCATCGTCGTCGTCGAACGGATTGATGCTCACCGCGTCTCCAGACCGTCTACTCGACATAGGTGTAACAAGTTCTAAACCATACTGGAGCCCAACAGAAGTTGTCTAAGCCTTTGCGGAATTTGAGGTGGCGGACGGATCTGCCTACATCACCGCATCGGCGCACGAGCAACACGAACAATAGGTACGGATTTTATCGCGGGCTCCTACCTGTGGTTTGCTGGCGGCAGCCGTCGAGGTTCGAAGACACCCGGCAATGCGCCCACCGTTACAGGCGGGCTACTCGGGCGGCGCTGGTTGGAGGTCACTCTCGGGATCGCCGTTCTCAGCGCTACGGCGGGCCCGGGCGTACGGAATCTGAAACATGGCTTTGCCATCGACGCCTACATCCGGGCACCGTGTCGGTATGGGGTGGGAGCTTGCCGCCCCGCGCCCCAGGTGCCTCACGCCAGTCGCCGGAGCAAGCAGTTGTCGCCGCGTCTCCGCCGCGACGGCACTGTGCAATACCTGGCCGAGAATCGACGGGGCGAAGGCCACGGGCCCCTTCGGGGCGCGCTGCCGATCCTCGCGGTGACTTCCCAGGTGCAGGCGCGGCAACGGGGAACGATGACCTTGTACGGACGTCGAACAACAGCGCTATTGTGGAGACCGCACAATTCAGTATGGCGACGCGTAAGCGGCCCGGGCTACTGATGCGAAAGCTCGACAAGGATCTAAGAAGTAGTGGCTGGCCACAGTCGAAAGCTATCCGAGCTGATGGCGATGAATTGGAGGGATCTGGAATACTGATACCTTCGGGGCCGGGCTCGGCGTTAAGCCGCTACCCGACGCAGGTCGCTCGCGTAGCGGGAATATTATTGGTTTGCACGTCGCGGGGCATATCCCCGATATCATATATCCACTGAAAATGCACCATGTTACCTATGGAGCAGAGCAAATCTGGTTGGGGCGACATAAATGGAATACGATAGCGAACCTTCGGTACACGTTGAATCGAAGAATGATTCAGATGTTCCGATGTCGGAGCACCTGGCCGACGACTTACTGTCCACGACCGCGGTTGGGTGGCGAAGCTTTTATGATCTGCTCAGCCGGCGCTTAGAAGCTGCAGGGGTGGCCGACTCGTCGTTTTTCCTGAATTATGGGTACATTCCGACGGACTCCGACAACGATTCTGTGTTCGCCATTCGTCCGGGCACTTTCAACGCCACCTCGGTCCGTCTGGTGTTTGAGGTTATCGGCTCGGTTGACCTGAATGACTGCGCAGTCGTCGAAATTGGCTGTGGCCGCGGAGGCAACAGCGCACTTGTCGCGGAGAAATTCAGCGCTCAAGTAACTGGTATTGACATGTCCCCCGAGGCGATCGACTTCTGCCGCAGAACGCACCATAACGGCTCTCTAGACTTCCAGGTCGGCAACGCATTGGATATCCCCTTGGCCGACGGGTCTTGCGATGCCGTCCTCAACGTGGAGTCGTCACATTCGTATGGCAATCTTCCAAAATTCCTGAGTGAAGTTCGCAGGATCTGCCGCCCCGGAGCATGGTTTTTGCATACCGATTTCCTGAGTATCGAGGACTGGGACTATGCAAGGATGCGCTTGAAGGCGCTGGGCTTTGTCACCGAAGCCGACCGCGATATCACCGCCAACGTATTGGCGTCGCGCGATCAAGCGAGTGATAACTGGGCGCAGGTTTATGGCGACGGAAATGCTCGGGTGGCTAACTTTCTTGCCCTACCCGGGTCTTCGATCTACGAGCAGCTACGGGCGGGCTTGTTGGAATACAGAATAATGAGGTCGCAATTGCGTACCGAGACGCCGGCGGGTCCCCCCGGCTAGGCGGCCCCTGTGTAGCCATTCACTTAACCCAAACAAGCTGTTCTGGCAACTACAACCCCCGCAGGGCGGGGTATCGGCGCAGCCGAACCCGATCCCTCCGGGCGTGCTCGAGCGACACCACGTTCCTACGGCGCGTGGGTTTTGCGGCCCCCGGTCACACCGACGGTGGCGCGCACACCTGCGTTGCTTCGATCAGGCAGGCTCGGGCGCACCGACAGATTCCGCCCCGTTCGTCTGTGAGGCCAAGTCCGGCACCTGACCGGCCAGGTACTCGGCGAGCGACCCGATCGTCGGATAATCGAATACCGCGGTGGCGCTGATCGTGAACGCGCCACCGAATTGGGGAAGCAATCGGTTGCTGAATTCGACCGCCATCAGCGAATCCGTGCCCAGCTCCAGGAACCGGCTGGTTGCGGCCGGCGGTTGCGCGAGCCTCAGGAAATTCTGCACCTCGTACCGTAGGTATTCGGTGAGGAAACTGCCGCGCTCCTCCTCCGGGACCTCGTGCAGTTGCCGGAGCAACTCGCTGTCGCCGCGCGTCGTCGTGACGGCGCTCGGCAGCACATGGTCGAGCATCGCCGGGCGAGACGTACCGAGCCCCTTGGCGGCACGCTGCCAATTGGCCTTGATGACGGTTGCCTGTCCGGTTCCGTGGGCGATGATTTCACCGAGCGCGTTGAGGGCGGCCGCCGGTTCCAGCGGAATCAGGCCTTGCGCACTGAGATTGGCGCGCGCGGCATGCGACGTGGCCATGCCGCTGTGTGCCCAGGGACCCCAGTTGACGCTGGTCGCCGGCAGGCCTTGCGCCCGGCGCCCCGCAACGAGCCCGTCGAGCATTGCGTTGGCGGTCGCGTAGTTGGCCTGGCCGGGCGAACCGATCACGCTGGCGGCCGACGAGTAGACGACGAAGAAATCAAGATCGTCGTTCGTCGTGAGCCGATGCAGGTGGTAGGCGCCGAAGGCCTTGGGCGCCAATGCCGTCCGGAATCTCTCCGGGCTCTGCTGTGGTAGCAGCGCGTCGTCGAGCACACCCGCCAGGTGTGCCACTCCTGCCAGCGGCGGCAACTCCGCGCGGATGCGCTCCAGCAGCTTTTCAACTTCGGATTCGTCGCCGACGTCGGCCGCGAAGGTATGGATGCGGCACCGATAGCGCTCGGTGATGTCGTCGATTGCCCGCTGCGCGTCCGCGTCGGGCGCGCGCCGACTGGTCAACACGATGTCTCCGGCCCCGAGTTGGGCAAGATGGGCCGCCGTGTGCAGGCCGAGTGCACCAAGGCCGCCGGTGATCAGGTAGCTCCGATCGCCGCGGGGCTGTAGCGGTTTGGGCATCTGCAGCACGATCTTGCCGATGTGTCGCGCCTGTTGCATCCGGCGGAACGCTGTCTTCGCCTCCGTCAGCGGGTAGACCTCGACTGGCAGCGGCGCCAGCTCGCCGTCGGCCATGCTGTCGGCCAGCTCGGCCAGCAACTTCCCCACCCGCTCGGGCTCGTGCTCGATAGTCGCATCCAGCGCGATGATCTCGTAGTCGATGTCGGGACGGACCGCCGCCATCTGTTCAGGAGTCCAGATGTCTCGCTTGGCGATTTCGGCGAACCGGCCGCCCTGTGCGGTCGCCCGCACGGTCGCAGCGATGAACCCCTCGTTCGTCAGGCTGTTGAGCACCACGTCGACGCCGGCGCCCCCGGTGTCGGCCAGGATCTGATCCGCGAAGTCCGTACCGCGCGAGTCGTAGACGTGTTCCACGCCCATCTTGCGCAGCGTCGCGCGTTTGTAGGTGCTGGCGGTGGCGAAGACAGTCGCACCGCGCTGCTGGGCAATCTGGATCGCGGCCAGACCGACGCCGCCACTGGCGGCGTGGATGAGCACCCGATCGCCGGGCCCCACCTTCGCCCAGTCGAACGCGAGCCGGGTCGTGAGCGCCCCGGCGGGTATGGTTGCCGCTCCTACGGCGCTCACCCCGTTCGGTACCGGCGACAGGAACTGGGCGGGCACATTGACCCGGGTGGCGAACGACCCCGGCATAAAGCCGAAGACGCGCTGGCCAACCTCGAACCCGGTAACGCCGGCACCCAACTCCGTGACAACGCCGGAGAGGTCACCACCGCCGATTTGACCCGGATCGCCCGGGTAGAGTCCGAGCACGTTGAGCACGTCCCGGAAGTTGAGACCAGCGGCCTCTACCCGGATCTGCACCTGTCCCGCCGCCGGCGGCGACACTTTCGTCTCGGTCAGCCGAAGGTTGTCGATAGCGCCGCGTTCGGTCGGCGCCAGAACGTAGTCGGCTGCGCGCGGTACCTCGAGATGGCCGCTGCGCGCCCACGGCAGTAGCCGCGGCACGAAGTACTTTCCTTGCCGCAGTGCGAGTTCGGGTTCCGAGACAGGCGTGTCGGGTGCGCCGAGCAGCCCGGCCAGCGAGGGCACGGCATCGTCGGCTCCGTCGCAGTCGACCAGCCTGCAACGCAGGCTCGGCTGCTCGGTGATCATGGTGCGCCCGAATCCCCACAGCGCCGACTGCACCGGGTCAACCGGCTCGCCCGGTTCGGTCGCCACGGCCCGTTCGGTGATGATCCACAGTCCGCCGGTGAGTGGCACGTCCTGCTGCGCCAGCAGCGTCCGCACGAGAGTCAGCAGCTGATCGACCTCGCTCTCCAGTCGCGCGGCGAATTCGGCGCTCGACTCTTCCGCGCCGGGTCGCCCCGTGCTGCGCCAGACGACGCCGGAAACCGGGACACCGCGCTCCTGGGCCTCTGCGAACAGCCGCTCCCAAGGCTCCGGATCCGCTGAAATTGAGGAACGATCCAGCGAGACGCAACCTGGCACGTCCGCCGCCAGTGCGTCGAATCCGGCAATCACCCAGGTGCCGTCGCCCTTCTGGGCGGCTTTGCCCGACGCCGGCGGCGGCACCTCCTCCCAGCCGAGGGTGTAAAGGTTGCGGGTGGCGTCGCCGCCGAGTCCGCGCAACAGCGCCTCCCGGGGCGCGCGTTTCACCGTGAACTCGCGAATTCCGCCCAGCTCGCGACCGTCCCGATCCACGAAATCGAGATCGAAGACCTGCGTTTCGCTGTCGGAACCGCCACTCTGCCACCGCGCGCGGCAATAAAACCGGCGTGGCAACCGCTCACGCAGCACCACCCGCCCATACCGCAGCGGCAAGAACAGATCGGACAGCCCGTCTTCGCCGCCCGTGAGAACCGTCGGGAAGGCCGGGAAGGCCACTCCTGTGCACAGGTCCAGCAGTACCGGATGGATCGGCTCGCTACCGAGCTGTTCGGCGAGCTCGTCGCCGATGGCGATATCGCCAACCGCCTCACCGTCACCGGACCACAGCGATTTGAGGGAAGTGGACCAGGTGGGACCCCAATCCAGCTCAAGGTCGGCGAAGGAATCGAACAACTGCTGCGGACGCATGCGGCTCAATCGCTCGCACGCGGCATCGATGGACTCTGCGGGATCGGATGTCGGCTCGGCCTCCACATCACTGACACCGGTGACGATCCGGCCGTCGGCGTTCAAGGACCACTCAGCATCGCGCTCACCGTACGGGCGGCTGTGCACCTGGAAGGTCCAGCCGCCGTCCTCGACCGGATGCACCGTCAGCTGCACCTCCCGGGAATGCTTGTCGCCCAGGATGATCGGTTCATAGAAGAAGACATTCCGCACCTGCGCCGGCGCCCCAATCGCGGCAAGCGCCATCGCCGCGTACGTCGCGCCTGGAACGACGACGGTGCCATAGATGACGTGATGCGACAGCCACGGCTGCGATTTCGTGGACCACCGGCTGGTGTAGACGGTGTCGCCAGAGGCGAGGTCCTTGACGCTACCCAGGATCCCGGATCCGGCAGCGCCCTGACCATCGATGCCGCGGATGTCGGCATTCTTGGGCCAGAAGCGCCGGCGTTGGAACGGATAGGTGGGCAGTTCGAGTCCGTGGCGTGGCCGATGGTGCAGCGCGGCGAACTCGGGCCGATGTCCGGCGACATAGGCCGCGGCCAGCGCTTCTGCCATCTGACGGCGGGCATCGACGCCCTTGCGCAGGGAAACGATCGGATGCGCAGCGGCCGAGGATTCCGGCCAGGCCTGCACCGCCGCGCCGGTCAGAACCGGTTGCGGACCGATCTCCATCAACACCGAGCATCCCAGCCGCGCCACGGTTTTCACGCTTTCGGCGAACTGCACCGGCTGGCGGGAATGCCGCCGCCAATACTGGGCGTCCAGCGGGGTTTCCGCGGTGAGGACCGCGCCGGTGCGGTTGCAAACGAGGGGCAGGGTCGGAACGGCGAATTCGAACCGTTTTGCGTACGACTCGAATTCGTCGAGCGCCGGCTCCAACAGCTCCGAATGGAACGCATGACTGGTGTCCAGCCACGTGCAGCGGATGCTGTCACCGGTGAACCTGGCGACGGCCTGTTCCAGGTCCGCGGACGGACCCGACAGCACCGTGTTAGGGCCGTTGTAGGCGGCGACCGAAAGCCGCGGAAATTCGTCGGCGACCCGCTCCACTTGCTGGGCGTCGGCGAACACCGCCACCATCCGGCCGCCCTCAGGCAGATTGCCGAACAGCCGGCCGCGTCCGGCCATCAGTCGTGCGCCATCCTCGAGGCTGAACACTCCGGCCACACACGCCGCCGCGTACTGGCCCACGCTGTGCCCCAGCACCACGTCCGGCTCGATGCCCCATGACTGCCACAACCGGGCCAGGCCCATCTCGACGGCGAACAGCGCGGGCTGCGCAAACGAGGTGTGCCGCAGGGTTTCTCCCTCGTCGCTTTCAGTGTCGAACAGCACCTCCAGCAACGGACGCGGCAGCACCCCATCGATCGCTTCTGCACATCGCTTCACGGTGTCGGCGAACACCGGCTCGGTGTCGAACAACTCGCGCGCCATCCCCGGGTATTGACTGCCCTGCCCGGTGAACAACCACGCCGTCTTCGGCGGGTCCGTGCACTCGCCACGCACCGCACCAGGGCCCAGCCGGTTCTCGGCCAATCCGGCCAGCAGCTCGCGAGCACCCTGAACCGAATCCACCACCAGCGCGGCCCGGTGTTCGAAATGCGAACGCCCCACCCCGGCGGTGAAGCACACATCGGTGATATCGACCTCTGGGTGCGCCTCCAACCAGGTTTCATATCGCTGCGCCAACGCCACCAGCGCCTCCGGCGACCGCGCCGACAGCGGGACCACGCTGACGGATTCGTCTCCGGTGGCTGGCTCCGGCGCCTCCTCCACTGCCGATTGTGGTGGCGCCTCCTCGATCAGCACATGTGCGTTCGTGCCGGAGAACCCGAAGGAACTTGTTCCGGCGCGGCGCGGCCTGCCGCCGGCCCGCCACGGAATCGCCTTGTCCACCACCCGCACCGGCAGCGAGTCCCACGGAATGTGCGGCGACGGATTCTCGAAGTGCAGGTTCTGCGGCAGAACTTCGTGCTGCAAACACAACACGACCTTGATCAGACCGGCGATCCCCGCTGCGGATTCGAGGTGCCCGACGTTGGTTTTCACCGATCCAATCAGCAACGGCCGGTTCGGGTCACGGCCGGCGCCGTAGACGGCCGCAGCGGCCTGGACCTCGATCGGGTCTCCCAGCGAGGTGCCCGTGCCGTGCGCCTCAAGGTAATCGACATCCCGACCCTCAACACCGGCACGGGCCAGCGTTGCGGCGATGAGCCGTTGCTGTGCGCCCCCGTTCGGCACCGTCAAACCACTGGAAGCGCCGTCCTGATTGACGGCGCTGCCGCGGATGACCGCGCAGATCTGATCGCCGTCGCGCTCCGCATCGCTCAGCCTCTTGAGCACCAGAATCCCGCAGCCTTCACTGCGCGCGTAGCCGTTCGCCGCGGCATCGAAAGTCTTGCATCGGCCGTCGGCGGCAAGCATTCTGGCGCGCGAGGTGGCAACGATGGATGCCGGGCTCACCAACACGTTCACCCCACCGGCCAGCGCCATGTCGCAGTCGCCGGAATGCAAGGCCTGGCAGGCCTGATGGACGGCCACCAGCGACGCGCTGCACGCGGTGTCCACCGCCATCGCCGGACCTTCCAGCCCAAGCGCGAACGCTACCCGGCCCGCGATGACATTGAGCGCGTTGCCGGTAATGAAGTGGGCCTCGATGGTCTCGACCGAGTTGGCGTTCAGCAGCTGTGAATACTCGTTGGCGGCCACGCCCACGAACACGCCGGTTCGACTGCCGCGCAACCCGGCAGGCGAATACCCGGCACGTTCCAGGCCCTCCCACGCGATTTCCAGCATCAACCGCTGTTGCGGATCCATCCACACGGCCTCGCGCGGGGAAATCCCGAAGAACTCCGGGTCGAATCCGTCGATGCTGTCGAGGTATCCGCCGTAGCGGGTGTAGATCTTGCCCGGTGCCTCGGGATCCGGGTCGTAATACTCGTCGACGTCGAAGCGGTCGTCCGGGATCTCCCGGATCGCATCGACAGCGCTGGACAGCAACCCCCAGTACGCCTCGGGATCGGGCGCGCCCGGAAAGCGGCAGGCGACCGCGACGATCGCGATCGGCTCATCCGTGTGCATCGGTACTACCGCAGCCGGCTGGGCCGGCGCCGGTGCGCTGGGCGCCGATGCGCCGATGCTGAGGACGTCGCCGAGCAAGTAGTCCGCAACGTCGACCAGGCGTGGATAGTCCATCGCAAGGGTCGACGGCAACTCCTTGCCCACGGCCTGCTCCAGCCGGCGCCGCAGTTCCACCGCCATCAGCGAATCCATGCCGACATCGAAGAATCCGGCCTCGTCGCGGATCTCCGCCGCATCGATCCGGGTCACTTCCGCCACGACGTCACGCAGGTAGTCCACGACAAGTTTCTTGCGCTGCTGCACCGGAGCGAGGGTGAGCTGGTCGACCAACTGGGTGGTCCCAGCCGCGGACGGTGCCGACGCCGACTCAGGCACCTCACGCTGCAACTGCGCGAAGAAGGATCGCTTCCCCGCCACCTGGTAGAGCGGCAGGAAGCTGGCCCAGTCGATCCGGGCCACAACTCCATGCGAGGCGCCCTTGCCCGAAGACGCCATGAGTTCGGTCATCCCCGCCAACGCGTCGGCAGGTGACAGTGGCCGGACCCCACGCTTTTCCAGTTCCGCACGGGCGGCCTCGTCGGCCATGCCCGCTCCTAACCACGGACCGAAGTTGACGCTGATCCCCGGAACACCCTGCTCACGCAGCCGCCAAGCCAACCCGTCGAGGAAGGCGTTGGCCGCGCTGTACGCGGTCTGGCCGCCGGCACCCCATACCCCGGCAATCGAGGAGGTGCTGAGGAAGAAGTCCAGCTTCATTCCGGCGGTAGCTTCGCTCAAATTCCAAGCACCCCAAACCTTCCCGGCGAACACTCGATCCACTTCGGCGTCGTCCAAGGTTTGCAGCGGCGTGGTGCTGATCTCGCCTGCGGCGTGCACGATGCCGGCCAGCGGCGGTAGTTCGGCGCGCACAGTCGCCAAGACGCGAGCCACGTCGTGCGGGTTGGCAACATCGGCCGCGATGGCCCGGACTTCGCAGCCGCTGTGTTCGCGTATCGCATCAATGCGCTGTTGCGCGGCATCGCTGGGAGAGCGTCGGCTCGTCAGTACTAGATGCCGGGCGCCGTGCGCGGCCAGATATCCGGCGACTTCCAGTCCGATCGCACCCAGCCCACCGGTCACCAGATATGTTGCGTCATCACGTAGTGCCACGGGTGTTGCGCTCGGCTGCCCCGCGCGTCGAGTCAGCCGGGGAACGTAGACCGCTTGGTCCCGAAGCGCGATTTGGTCTTCACCGGCCGGCCCTCCCACCAGCTGGTCGATCAGCCGGGACCACACCCCGTCGTCCAAGGCACCGCCTTGCGACAAATCTGCCAGTCCGCCCCACAGTCTTGGATGTTCCAGCGAGGCGGCGCGACCGAACCCCCACAGGCAGGACTGCGCCGGTGACACCGCGTCCGCGCCGGTGACCCGTTGTGCGCCCCGGGTTATCAGCCAGATGGGTGCGCGGAGTTCAGCGGCGGCCGCGGCGCGGAAGAGTCGCCGCGTTCCGCTCAGGACTTGGTGTTGCATTCGCAACAGCGATTGCGTCGACGGCGCGGTGTCCGAATCGAGGGCTGCGAGATGGAGGATGCGGGTCGTTGGTTCGTCCGCCACCGCGGCGCGCAACGCGGCCGCGAGCCGCTCTTCGTCCGCGTCGGACACCGGCAACCCGAGGATCCGGTGCCGGTGACCGCGTGCGGTCAGAGCGTCGACCAATGGCTGAACTGCGTCGGCATCATCGCTGATAAGGAGCCAGGCAGATCCTTCGCCCGCTTGCGTACCTGAGGCCCCAGCAGCCGATTTCTCCCAGCGAACCTCGTAGCGGGAGTCCGTGATGGACTGGGCTTTGCGCTGTTGGTTGTGTTGTGCGGCAAGCTGTTTCAGCATATCGACGGCCTGTTGATTGCCGCCGCCACCGTCGAGCAGCGCGGCCAGTTCCTCGATCCGACCGTCCTCGAGAAGCCGGATGGTTTCGGTGCGCGCGGCTTGGGTCTCGTCCAAGGCCTGGGTGGGCCGGACCCGCTGCTCACGGAACCAGTACTGGCGATGCTGGAACGGATAGGTGGGCAGGTCGAGCTTGCGCGCCGGTCCTACGATGGCACCGAAGTCAGGCCGGTGGCCGACGATGTAAGCGTTAGCAAGGGCTTCGGTGATCTGGCGGTGGTCGGCGATGTTTTTACGCAACGACGCGATCGCCCGTGGTGCGGTCGCCGGGTCAGGCCATGCCCGCATCGCAGCGGCGGTGAGCACCGGTTGCGGGCCGATCTCCAGCAGCATCGTGCACCTGAGATCGGCAAGGGTGCGCACACTTTTGGCGAACTCGACCGGCTGCCGCGCATGGCGGCGCCAGTAGGCGCCGTCCAGTTTCGCGCTTCTGCCGAGGGCCGCGCCGGTGCGGTTGCACACCAATGTCTTTCGTGGCGGACCGAACTCGAACCGGTTCGCATACGACTCGAACTCGTCGAGGACCGGATCCAGCAGCGCCGAATGGAAGGCGTGGCTGGTATCCAGCCAATCACAGCGCACACCGTCGGCCTCCAGCCCGGCCACCGCCTGCTCCAGATCCTGCCCGGGTCCCGACAGCACAGTATTGGCGCCGTTGTACGCAGCCACCGACAGACTCGGAAACTCGTCGGTCAGGCTTTCCACCCGCTCGGCGGCGGCGAAGACCGCGACCATCCGACCGCCGGCGGGCAAACTGCCGAACAGTCGGCCGCGCTCGGCCATCAGCAGCATTCCGTCTTCAAGGCTGAACACGCCCGCGACGCAGGCCGCCGTGTATTGGCCGACGCTGTGGCCGATCACCACGTCGGGGTCGAAGCCCCATGACTGCCAGAGCCGGGCCAGGCCCATCTCCACCGCGAACAAGGCGGGCTGGGCATAGCTGGTTTGCCGCAACGTGTCGTGGGCATCCGGGCCATCCACATCGAAAATTACATCCAGCAAAGGCTTTTCGAGAACGTCAGCGACCACTGCCGCGCAGCGGGTCATGGTCTCGGCGAACACCGGCTCGGTCTCGAACAGCTCTCGGGCCATGCCGGCGTACTGGCTGCCTTGGCCGGTGAACAACCACGCTGTCCTTGGCTTATCAGCGCATTCACCCCGCAGCAAACCCGGTGCCGGGCGATCTTCGGCCAGCGCACGGAGTGCCTCACGGGCGGACTCCGTCGAATTCACCACCAATGCGGCGCGGTGGTCGAAGTGCGATCGCCCGGCCCCGGCGGTAAAGCACACATCGGCCAATGATGCCTCTGGGTGGGCGGCCAGCCAGCTGCCGTATCCCTCGGCAAGCTGGACCAAGGCAGCCGGGCTGCGTGCGGACAGCGGCAACACGGTGAAGCGCCTGTCGTCGGCCGGCGCCTCCGGTGCCGCGGCGACCTGGCTTACCTGATCGGGTGCTTCCTCGAGGATGACGTGCGCGTTGGTCCCGGAGAACCCGAACGAACTGACCCCGGCGATACGGGGCCGTTGGTCGCGTGCCCACGGGAGGGCCTCGTCCACGACCCGCACCGCAAGCCGGTCCCAGGGAATGTGCGGCGACGGATTCCGGAAATTCAAGTGCTTCGGCAATACCTCGTGCTCGAGCGACAGGACGACCTTGATCAGACCCGCGATGCCCGCCGCCGCCTCCAAATGCCCGATATTCGTTTTCACCGATCCGATCAGCAGCGGCCGGTCGGCGTCGCGCCCATCGCCGAGCACCGCGCCGGCGGCCTGGACTTCGATCGGATCACCCAGCGATGTCCCGGTCCCGTGCGCCTCCAGGTATCCGACGTCACCGGGCGCAACACCCGCGCACGCCAGCGCCTCGGTGATCACGCGTTGCTGCGCGACGCCGTTCGGCACCGTCAAACCACCCGATGCGCCATCCTGATTGACAGCGCTGCCCCGGATCACGGCCCGAATCCGGTCACCGTCGCGGATAGCGTCCTCAAGCCGCTTCACGACGATGACACCGCAGCCCTCGCCGCGCACGTAGCCATCCGCGGCCGCGTCGAAGGTCTTGCACTTGCCGTCCGGAGCCAGCATCTTCGCCCGGGAAAAGGTCATCACGCTCTTCGGGCTGAGCAAGACGTTCACGCCGCCGGCCAGCGCGGCGTCGCACTCCCCGAAGCGCAGCGCCTGGCACGCCTGGTGGACTGCTACCAAGGACGAGCTGCACGCCGTGTCGACCGTGACCGCCGGGCCCTGCAGCCCCATGCCATAACTGATCCGGCCCGCCCCTGCGGCAGCCGATGAGCCAATTGCCTGATACGAGTCGATCTCGGCGTAAGGAACCTCTTCCGATATCAATTGCAGGTAGTCATGGGTCCCCAGACCGATGAACACGCCGGTCTTGGTGTTCGCCAAGGCAGAAGGGGCGGTCCCCGAATGCTCCACCGCCCGCCACGCCGTCTCCAGCAGCAGCCGATGCTGCGGGTCGATCAACATGGTCTCCCGCTTCGACAGCCCGAAAAACGGCGCATCGAATCCCGTCACGTCGTCGATGAAGCCTGCCCGGCGGCTCGCAATCTTGCCGGGCGCGTCGGGATCCGGGTCGTAGAATTCGTCGACATCCCACCGGTCCGGAGGCACCTCTGATACCGCATCCCGCCCTTGGGACAGCACGTCCCAGAATTCGTCCGCATCGGCGGCACCGGGGACGCGGAGCGCGTAGCCGACTATCGCAAAACCCTCACCCATCCCCTGTGATTCATGCGACGCCATGGGTGTCTCGATGGCCGGCTGAACCCGCTTCTGGAGATCGGTCATTTCAGACCGCCCATCATGTCGCTACAACTGCCACCATCGAACGGATTGATGCTCAACCGTGTCTCCAGACCATCTACTCGACATAGGTGTAACAAGTTCTTGACCATACTTCTTGAATGTGACCCCTGTCACGTGGTTGGGTGTGACCCCGCTCACGCAGGTCAAATGATTCGTGCCCACTTGCACAGCGCTTCCCCAGTGGCGCTTCCGGTTGCTGCGCATTGCACCCATCACTTTGGACGTTATGGCTTCGCTAACCGACGACGATTCAGTTCTCGAAGCTCGTTAATGCCGCGAACTGACAAGCACTCGCGGTCGCCTGCGAGATCGACGTAATTGAGCGCCTCAGCCAACACGCTTGCAGCGGGCGAAATCTTCGAGAAGATCGGCGGCGAGTGCGGCGCTCTTCGCCGGTTCTGTGATCCGGGTGCTGACCTCGCGGGCCCGGGCGACGTATTCCGGGGCGAGGATGGTGTGCAAGTCCGCGACGAGCGACTCCTCGCTAGCCGTCGAAAAACGCCGGGCGGTCCCGACCTTGAGCCGTTTGACCGCACTTCCGTAGACCGCGTGAACAAGGTCCCAGTAGAGGATCAGCTGAGGGACTCCCGCGCGCATCGCAATGGGCGTTGTGCTCGAGCCGCCGTGATGGACGACCGCGCGGCAGGCGGGAAAGGTGGCGGAGAAATTCACCGCGCCCACCACCTTGACGTCGTCAAAATGGGGGACGCTGCTGAAGTCGGTTCCGGCGGCGCCAACCAACGCCCGCTCGCCCAACTTCGCGCAGGCCGCGCTGATCATCGCGATCGTGTCGGCCGGAGATTCGACCGGTATGCTGCCGAACCCGAAGTAAATCGGCGGTGTTCCCGCGGCGATCCACGACGCGACCTCCTCGTCGGCATCCGTCGCCAACCCGAGCGTCAGCGTGCCGACAAACGGCCTTTGGAAGGGCCTCAGCCCATCGCATTTCGCCCATTCGGCTGCCAGCCCGGGAAAGCACGCCTCGTCGTAGGTCTGGATTTCCAGCGATCCGCGTTCGGTGATCCGGCGCGGTGCGGAGCCCGTCGCCTTTGGCAGACCGAGTTCGCGGCGTTGGGCGTCCTCGGCCTTCTTCATCCCACGCCAGGACACCCACCAGAACGCCGTCACTGCCGAGCGGGCCAACGGCGCCGGCAGGAATTGCAGCGTCTGACTGTTGGGCCGCAGCGGGAAGTAATGCAAGGTGGCCAACGGGATGTCGTAGTACTCCGCGACGTTGGCGGCGGCGTCCTCGAAATTGATCCCCGTGAAAATCAGGTCGGCCCCGTCTGCCAGCGACCTCAGCGTCGTGCTCATCTCCTGCCAGCCCTGCAGAAGGGGCCCCGCGATTTCGAGTCGCGACCTGATCAGCTCCCAGACCCGCCAGGGGTGGCTGAAAAAACACGTCCAGAAGTTGCGGTGCGCGTCCAGAATGGACTGCGCCTCCGGCCCGAAGCCGACCGCCGCGACCCCGGCCGCCTCTGTGAAGCCAACCAGGTCCGGCGGGACGGCCATGCACACGTCGTGCCCGCGGCGCGCCAGCTCGCGACCGACCGCGAGGTTGGGCTCGACATCGCCGCGACTGCCCCAGCTTGCCAGCACAAATTTCATCTCGGGCCCTAGTCCTTCACGTTTCGTGTGAGTTCTGCGAAATGAACGTGGCAGCCTCACACTCCCGGCTCAGCCGCCGGGCAGCATAGCCTGATCACCGCGACATCGACCTGGAATCCAGACGTTTTGGGCAAGTGGGCGGCAACACCGCCCCGTCGCGGGAGAGCCCGGCATCTACCGCGCAACTCGCTTAGTCCGCACTTCGGCCAGCTACCTTTACTTACTTCGGGGAAGGTGCGGCGCCCGCGGCGAGAAATTCGCTCAAATATCGGGCCGGCTTCAGGTTGAGCAAGCGCTTGCGGTCGGCCTTGAGGTCCGCGTAAGTGAGCGCCTCGACCTGTTCCACCGAGTAGGACAACGGCGATTCCGGAGTTCCTTTTCGCACAAATCCGACGCCCTGGTCGCACTTCAGCACGCCGACCAGCAGGTCGTGGCGGGTGCTACGCAAATGGACGATCGCTTTCCACACGTCGCCGTTCCAGATACCGATCACCAGCGGCCCCGACTGCTGCGCAATAAAGTCGTCCCACGATTCCGCGCGGCGGGCGGCCAAGGCGAACGGGGGGTTGCAGTCGTGCAGGAAAATTACGCCGTCGTCCCGCAGATAGCGCAGGGCGTTCTCCACGTCGCGCACCACCTGCTCGTAGGTGTGAAGCCCATCGATCAGGGCGACGTCGATGGGGCGCTGCTCGAGGAAGGCCGTCTCGCTCGCGAAGAAGTCGTCGCTGGTCGTCTCGAAGTAGTGGGTAACGCGCGCCTTTCCGTCGGCGAGCCTGCGGGAGCGCTCGGAGAGTTTGAACGCTGGGTCGACTGCGATCTTCTCGGCGGCACTAATCCGTTGGAACGCCTGTCCCCGCGAAACGCCGATCTCCAGGTAGATGGGGTTCACCCGCCCGTCGAGGGCCCGCTGCACGGCCTTGATCCGGTTGGCACCTGGCAGAGCGTCCGCCAACATCACCAGTCCGTTGTTGATGTTCACGCGACGATCCTCTCCATTGAAGGGGCTTCTGACAAGGGAACTGTCACCGTCCCTAAGGGCCAAACCATAGCGGTCCCGCAAGCGATGACTCCCACTTTGATAAGAAGGTTCTGCTATGGCGCATTCAATCGATATCTGGACCGAATCGCCCGCAAGCGTTGAACAAATTCATGCAGCGTTCGGCCGCGAGGACTACTGGCTCACCCGCTTGGCGGCCGGCGACGCCATCACCACGCTGGATTCGCTGATCGTCGACCCCGACGGAACGGTGAAAATGTGCGCCACCCAGCACTTAGGTCGCCAGCTACTGCCCGGGCTGGTTGCCAAACTCCTTCCCGGGGACCTGAAAATCCGGCACACCGAGACATGGAGACCAGTCGGTGACCGCAAGGTACGTGGGCAGGTCAGTGTCTCGGCCTCCGGCGGTTTTGGATCAGGCCGTGGGGAAGCCTTGTTGGCGCCCGCAGGCATCGGCTCGCAAATGCGATTCGCGGTGAGGGTGGAGGTCAAAATCCCCCTGGTGGGCGGCCAACTCGAGAAATCCATCGGAGCCAGTTTGGCTGAGAACATCCCTGCGCTGGGGCGCTTCACCACCACGTGGATCGCCGAACAAGCATGACAAAGGCTTGCAGGCGCGACACCGGTCCTGCGTGTTGGACAGGTGTGTGATAATGCCTCGATTCGAAGGACGCTTCTTCTTATTAAGTAGGTGACCTTGCGCCAGGCCGATAGCGTCAGCCCTACCGAAGAGGTGCAAAGTCGGCCCTCGGAACTGACCCGCTTTCGCGCGGACATCGAGGGTTTGCGCGCCGTGGCGGTGCTGGCCGTCGTCCTGTTCCATGCTGACATGCCCGGCGCGGGTGGCGGGTTCGTCGGCGTAGACGTGTTCTTCGTCATCTCAGGCTTCCTGATCACCGGACTGCTCTGGCGCGAGGCGAGCAGCGCCGGCACCGTCCGACTGCGCCGCTTCTACGGGGCGCGGGCCCGCCGGCTGTTACCGGCCTCGGCCGCGGTCGGCGTCGTCACCCTGATCGCCTCGGCTCTGCTGTTGCCCCCGCTACTGGCTCGGAGCGCCATCGGTGACGGCATCGCCAGCGCGCTGTATGTCAGCAACTACTGGTTCATCATCCGGGGCGCCAACTACTTCGCCAGCCATGTCCCGCCGTCGCCGTTCCAGCACTACTGGTCGTTGGGCGTCGAGGAGCAGTTCTACCTGGTGTGGCCGGCCCTGATCATCGGCACGGCATGGCTGATCCGGCTTGCGCGCCGGCGCACCCGGGCCCAGGCCACCTCCTCGCAACGCCCCTATCTGGTGGTCCTTGCGCTGGTCGCGGTCGTATCGTTCGCACTGTCGTTTGCGGCCACCTACGTGGTGGCAGCTGCGGCCTTCTATTCGCTGCCCACGCGTGCCTGGCAGTTGGCCGTCGGCGGTCTGGTGGCCCTGACGGCGGGCCAGTGGCGTCGCCTTCCGACACGAGCCGCCGCGCTCACGGGCTGGGCCGGGCTGGGGGTAGTCCTGCTGGCCTGCACCCAATTGAGCGCGACCACCTTGTATCCGGGCGTCGCCGCGCTGTTGCCCACACTGGGCACCGCGCTGGTGATCGGTGCCGGCTGTGCCATCCCTGCTCAGGGGTGCGGGCGCGTCCTGGGATTGTCGCCGATGCGCGCGATCGGCCGGATCTCCTACTCGTGGTATCTGTGGCACTGGCCGGTCCTGGTGCTCGCGCCGGCATTGCTGGGCCACCCGCTCGGGCTGGCCGCCAGGCTGGCAGCGGCCCTCATCTCGGGCGGGCTGGCCGTGCTCACCCTGCGTGTCCTCGAGAATCCGTTGCGATTCGCCCCTCGCATACGCCGCTCTCCCCTCGCCAGTCTG
>NZ_DATJPU010000248.1:0-197643 GCF_035506235.1 Mycobacterium sp. | reverse complement strand
TGGCCTGCCAGGAGTTCATCACCCAGTTGGGTCGCAACTTCCAGGTGATCTACGAGCAGGCCAACGCCCACGGCCAGAAGGTGCAAAGCGCCGGCAGCAACATGGCCAGCACCGACAGCGCCGTCGGGTCCAGCTGGGCCTAACTCGCAACTTCAGGCGCGGCAGCACACCACGATTCGGTGTGCTGCCGCGTCCTGCGGTTTCAGTAAACTTCGACCACTTCGACCACTTCGACCACTGAGGCTATTGATGGACCAACAGAGCACCCGCACCGACATCACCGTCAACGTCGACGGCTTCTGGATGCTCCAGGCGTTGCTCGACATCCGACACGTCGCGCCCGAATTGCGGTGCCGACCGTTCGTCTCCACCGACTCGAGCGATTGGCTCAACGAACACCCCGGCATGGCGGTGATGCGCGAGCAGGGCATCGTCGTCGGCGACGAGGTGCACGAGCAGGTTGCCGCTCGGATGCGGGTCCTCGCTGCGCCGGACCTCGAGGTCGTCGCCCTGCTGTCGCGGGGCAAGCTGCTCTATGGCGTCGTTGACGACGAGAACCAACCGCCCGGTTCGCGCGACATCCCCGACAACGAGTTCCGGGTGGTGCTGGCCCGCCGCGGCCAGCACTGGGTGTCGGCGGTGCGGGTCGGCAGCGACATCACCGTCGACGACGTCGCCGTCGCGGACAGCGCCTCCATCGCGTCGTTGGTGCTGGACGGTCTGGAGTCGATTCACCACGCGGAGCCCGCCGCGATCAACGCGGTCAACGTCCCGCTGGAGGAGATGCTGGAGGCGACGAAGTCCTGGCAGGAGTCCGGGTTCAACGTCTTTTCCGGCGGTGATCTGCGGCGGATGGGCATCAGCGCCGCCACGGTCGCCGCGCTGGGACAGGCTTTGTCGGACCCGGCGGCCGAGGTCGCGGTGTACGCGCGCCAGTACCGGGACGACGCCAAGGGCCCCAGCGCCTCAGTGCTGTCGCTGAAGGACGGGTCGGGCGGCCGCATCGCGCTCTACCAGCAGGCGCGCACCGCGGGCTCGGGCGAGGCGTGGCTGGCGATCTGCCCGGCCACCCCGCAACTGGTGCAGGTGGGCGTCAAAACCGTGCTGGACACGCTGCCTTACGGCGAGTGGAAAACGCATAGCAGGGTGTGACATCCGGGTGAAACGCAACCTTTACCGACGCTTTTGCCGACAACATGCGGGCGGGACGCGAAGACGGCATACTTCTCTAGAACCAGCAGCAAATCTTCAAAGCAGTGGCACCACAACTCCTTAGCGCAAGGCGAGGCAGATGAAATCCGAATTAGTCGAGCTGCACCTCTCAGGGGGCCGCAGCGCCGCGGCGAGTGAAGCGACCGAGGCTCCCGCGCATCTGGGGACACGGGGTTACACATTCACCATGGCAGGGGGTGTTGGGCGATGACCGCAGTAGGAGTAGCTGACGCCCTACAGGCAGACATTGAGGGAATCTCACAGCCTCGGGCGGTAGTCGTCGGCATCATGGCCGGCGAGGGCGTCCAGATCGGCGTTCTGCTGGACGCCAACGCCCCGGTCTCGGTGATGACCGACCCGCTGCTGAAGGTGGTCAACAGTCGGCTCAGGGAGCTCGGCGAGACCCCGCTGGAGGCCACCGGCCGTGGGAGGTGGGCGCTGTGCCTGGTTGACGGCACGCCCCTGCGGGCGACCCAATCCCTGACCGAGCAAGACATCTACGACGGCGACCGGTTGTGGATCCGGTTCCTGCCGGACACCGAGCACCGGTCGCAGGTCATCGAGCACATCTCGACGGCGGTCTCGGCAAACCTGAGCAAGCGCTTCGCCGCGATCGACCCGATCGTTGCCGTGCAGGTCGGCGCGTCGATGGTGGCCGTCGGCGTCACCGCGGCGGCGGGTTTGCTGGGCTGGTGGCGTTGGCATCACAACTCCTGGCTGCCCACGGTGTACGCCGCGATCATCGCCGCTATCGTGTTGACGGTCGCCATCCTGTTGGCAATGCGGGCGAAGACGCACTCGGACCGCCTGGTCGCCGACATCATGCTGCTGAGCGGCCTCGCGCCACTGACAGTGGCCGCGGCTTCGGCGCCGCCGGGCGGCGTCGGCTCCCCGCACGCGGTGTTGGGCTTCGGCGTGCTCGCGGTTGCCGCGGCGCTCATTCTGCGCTTCACCGGTCGACGGCTGGCCATCTATACCGCGATCGTCACCATCAGCGCGGTGGCGGCCGTCGCCAGCCTGGCGCGCATGGTCGCAAACACCAGCGCCGTCACGAACTTCACCTGCGTGGTGCTGGTGTGCGTGCTGGCCTACCAGGCCGCACCGGCGATCTCGCGCCGGTTGGCCGGCATCCGGCTGCCCGTCTTCCCGTCGGCCACCAGCCGCTGGGTGTTCGAGGCGCGACCGGACCTGCCCACCACGGTGGTGCGCCCCGACGGCGGCGCTCCGGTCCTGGAGGGTCCCGCGTCGGTCCGGGATGTGGTGCTGCAGGCCGAGCGCGCCCGCTCGTTCCTGACGGGTCTGCTGCTGGGACTCGGCGTGCTGATGGTGGTCTCGCTGACCGCGCTGGCGGATCCGCACACCTTCCAGCGCTGGCTGCCGCTCCTGCTGGCCGGTTTCTGCGCCGGCTTCCTGATGCTCCGCGGCCGCTCGTACGTCGACCGGTGGCAGGCGATCATCCTGGCGGGGACCTCCGTGCTGATCGTCACGGGAATAGTGGTGCGCTACGCGCTGGGGTTGCAGTCGCCGTTGGCGGTGTCGATCAGCGTGGCGATTCTGGTGCTGTTGCCGGCGCTGGGCATGACGGCCGCGGCGGTAGTGCCCAACACCATCTACAGCCCGCTGTTCCGCAAGCTGGTGGAATACGTCGAGTACCTGTGCCTGATGCCCATCTTCCCGTTGGCATTGTGGCTGATGAATGTCTATGCGGCGATCCGTTACCGCTAGCAGCAAGGTGTGGCGCGGTCGCGCATCGCGCGCGACCGTCGCCGCACTCTTGCTCACTTCAGGTGCGCTAGCCGGTCTGCCCCCGGCGTCCGCGATTTCCCCCCCGACGGTCGATCCGGCCGCTGTGCCGCCGGACGGTCCGCCGGGACCGCCGGCGCCGATGAAGCAGAACTCCTACTGCACCGAGGTCGGGGTCCTGCCGGGCACCGACTTCCGGTTGCAGCCGAAGTACATGGACATGCTCAACCTGCAGGAGGCGTGGCAATTCGGACGCGGCGCGGGGCAGAAGGTCGCCGTCATCGACACCGGGGTGACGCCACACCCGAGGTTTCCGCACCTGATTCCCGGCGGTGACTACATCATGTCCGGCGACGGGCTGTCGGACTGCGACGCGCACGGCACCATCGTCGCGTCGATGATCGGCGCGGCCCCGGCCAACGGCGCAGCGGCGCCGCCCGCGGCGCCGCGCAAGCCGGTCACGATCCCCACCACGGAGCCGCCCCCGAAAGCCCCGCCGCCGCAGACGGTGACCCTGTCGCCGCTGCCTCAGACAGTGACGATGGTGCCTCCGCCTCCCCAGTCTCCCCAGTCTCCCCAGTCTCCCCAGTCGGAAGCGCCCGCTCCGGGACCGTTCGGCGCGCCCCCCGCGCCGCAGGCACCGGCGGGACCGGCGGGACCGGCGGGACCGCCAGCACCGGCCGGCGCGCCGCCGGGACCCGGTCAGGCGCCGTCCGCCAACCACGGCGGCGGCACGGTGACGATACCCAGCTATTCGGGCGGCCGGCAGGTGATCGGCATCGACAACCCGGTCAACCCGACCGCGCCGCGCCCACTCGACCCGCCCAAACCGGCGCCGCCGCCGGGCGCGCCGTCGTCGCAGGCCCCCGACGCCTACAGCGGAATCGCCCCGGACGTCGACATCATCTCGATCCGGCAGTCCAGCCAGGCGTTCGGCCTCAAGGACGCCTACACCGGTGACGAGGATCCGCAGACGCGGGCAAAGGTCGACGATGTCGAGACGATGGCGCGGGCGATCGTGCACGCCGCGAACCTGGGCGCCACGGTCATCAACATCTCCGACGTGACCTGCATGAGCGCGCGCAACATCATCGACCAGCGCACGCTGGGCGCCGCGGTGCGCTACGCGGCCGTCGACAAGAACGTCGTCATCGTGGCCGCGGCCGGCGACACCAGCAAGAAGGACTGCAAGCAGAACCCGGCCTTCGATCCCATGCAGCCCAAAGACCCCCGCGACTGGAGCGGTGTCAGCACGGTGGTGACTCCGTCGTGGTACAGCGACTACGTCCTGACGGTCGGCGCGGTCGACACCGAGGGCCGGCCGCTCACCCAAGGCGGCGGACAGGGTTCGACGAGCGTCGCCGGACCGTGGGTGGGAATCGCCGCGCCGGGCACCGACGTCATCGGGCTCTCGCCCCGGGACGACGGCCTGATCAACGCCATCGACGGCCCGGACAACTCGCTGCTGGTCCCGGCCGGCACCAGCTTCTCGACCGCGATCGTGTCCGGGGTGGCCGCCCTGGTTCGCGCGAAGTATCCGCAGCTATCGGCGATTCAGGTCATCAACCGCCTGGAACGCACCGCCAGGGCGCCGGCGCGCGGGGTGGACAACCAGGTCGGATACGGTGTGATCGACCCGGTGGCGGCGCTGACCTGGGACGTCCCCGACGGCCCGGCAAAGCCGCCGCAGCAACTGTCGGCACCCCTGAACATCCCGAAAGCGGCCCCGCACCGCGATATGGTGCCAGTATGGGTGGCAGCCGGAGGGTTGTTCGCGGCCTTGCTGATCGGCGGCGCCGTGTTCGGGGTAGCGGTGTTCATCAAGCGAACACGGAAGCAGCAATGAGGTCGGAGCAGCAATAGTAATGAAGGCGCAGCGCAGTTTTGGACTGTCTTTGTCGTGGCCGCGGGTCACCGCGGTGTTTTTGGTCGACATCCTGATCCTGTTGGTGGCGAGTCACTGCCCGGCCTCGTGGCAGGGTGAGCACCACATCGCCTTCTGGGTGGGTGTCTGCCTGGCGTCTGTGGTGACGCTCCTGTCGCTGGTCACCCACCACGGGCTCACGGTGACCTCGGGCCTGGCCAGGTGGCTGTGGGACTGGTCCGCCGACCAGGGCACCGCGCTGACGGCGGGATGCACGCCCGCGATCGACCACCAGCGCCGGTTCGGGCGCGACAAGGTCGGCGTACGCCAGTACGAAGGCCATCTGGTGAGCGCGATCGCGGTCGACGGCGGGGAGGAGGACCCCTCCGGGCGCCACCGGCACAGGACGACGGCCGGCATCCTGCCCGTGCAGGCGGTCGCTGATGGCCTGCGGCAGTTCGATATTCACCTGGACGGCATCGACATCGTCTCTGTGAAGGTCCGGCGCGGCGGCCGTGAAGTCGGAGCGGCGGAGAAGTCCAAACTGGACGACTGGGGTCCCGAGGAGTGGGGGTTGGTGAGCGACGAGCCCACCTCGTACGTACGCCGCACCTGGCTGGTGCTGCGGATGAACCCGCAGCGCAACGTCGCCGCCGTGGCGGCCCGCGATTCGCTCGCATCGACGCTGGTGGCGGCCACCGAGCGGCTCGCCCAGGACCTCGACGGCCAAACGTGTGTGGCCAAGCCGTTGACCGCCGACGAACTCGCCGAGGTCGACAGCGCTGTGCTGGCCGACCTGGAACCGACCTGGAGCCGTCCCGGATGGCGGTACCTCAAGCACTTCAACGGGTTCGCCACCAGCTTCTGGCTGACGCCGTCGGACATCACCACCGAAACGCTGGAAGACTTGTTCCTGCCCGACGTGGGGGCCGCCGTGATCACGATCCGGCTCGTCACCAGCGGCGGCCGGCCCCAACTGGCGGCGTGGGTGCGCTACCACAGCGAGAGCCGGCTTCCCAGGAATGTTTCCTCGGAACTCAACCGCCTCACCGGCCGCCAACTGGCGGCGGTACGCGCCAGCCTGCCCGCCCCGACGGCTCACCCGCTCCTGGTCGTGCCCAGCCGTCCGTTGCTCGACGACGAAGATCTGGTGCTGTCGGTCGGTCAGGTCCAGGAGAGCGCAGCGAGCGTGCCCGCAGCGCAATGACGCGGCCGCAATCAACCGCCGAAGACGCCCGTAACGCCATGGTCGCCGGCCTTTTGGCGTCCGGGATCTCGGTCAACGGGCTGCAGCCCAGCCACAACCCGCAGGTTGCTGCTCAGATGTTCAACACGGCGACCGCGCTCGACCCGGGAATGTGCGATGCCTGGCTGGCGCGGATGCTGGCTGGGGAGCAGAACCTCGACGTGCTCGCCGGCGCGTGGGCGTCGGTCAGGACGTTCGGCTGGGAAACCCGCCGCCTCGGCGTCACCGATCTGCAGTTTCGGCCCGAGGTTTCCGACGGGTTGTTCTTGCGCCTGGCCGTCACCAGCGTGGAGTCGCTGGCGTGCGCCTATGCCGCCGTCCTCGCCGAGGCGAAACGGTATGAGGAGGCGGCGAAGCTGCTCGACGGCGTCGAGCCCCGGCACCCGTTCGACGAGGAAGTGGTCAACTACGTGCGGGGCGTGCTGTACTTCCGCACCGGGCGTTGGCCGGACGTGCTCGTCCAGTTCCCCGAGGGGAAGACCTGGCGGCACCCCGAGTTGAAGGCCGCGGGCGCCGCGATGGCGACCACCGCGCTGGCGTCCCTGGGAGTCTTCGAGGAGGCCTTCCGGCGCGGCGAGGCCGCCGTCGAGGGCGACCGGGTTCCGGGGGCGGCCAACGTCGCTCTGTACACCCAGGGCATGTGCCTGCGGCACGTCGGCCGCGAGGAGGAGGCCGTCGAGCTGTTGCGCCGGGTGTACTCGCGGGATCCGAAGTTCACCCCGGCCCGGGAAGCGCTGGACAACCCGAACTATCGGCTGATACTGACCGACCCGGAGACGATCGAGGCCCGCACGGACCCGTGGGATCCGGACAGCGCGCCCACCCGCGCCCAAACCGAGGCGGCCCGCCACGCCCAGGAGGCCGCAAGGTACCTGGCCGAAGGCGACGCCGAGCTCAACGCGATGCTGGGCATGGAACGGGCCAAGCGGGAAATCAAGCTCATCAAGTCGACGACGAAGGTCAACATGGCCCGGGCCAAGATGGGGCTGCCGGTGCCGGTGACGTCTCGTCACACCTTGCTCCTGGGGCCGCCCGGAACCGGCAAGACGTCGGTGGCGCGCGCCTTCACCAAACAGCTGTGCGGGCTCACGGTGTTGCGCAAGCCGCTGGTGGTCGAGACGAGCCGCACCAAGCTGTTGGGCCGTTATATGGCCGACGCGGAAAAGAACACCGAGGAGATGCTCGAGGGCGCTTTGGGCGGAGCGGTCTTCTTCGACGAGATGCACACCCTGCACGAGACCGGTTATCACCAAGGCGACCCTTACGGCAACGCGATCATCAACACGCTCCTGCTCTACATGGAGAACCATCGCGACGAGCTGGTGGTGTTCGGCGCCGGCTATGCCAAGGCCATGGACAAGATGCTCGAGGTGAATCAGGGTCTGCGACGGCGCTTTTCGACCGTGATCGAGTTCTTCAGCTACACGCCGGAAGAGCTGCTCGCGCTGACCAAGCTGATGGCCCGCGATAACGAAGACATCGTCGCCGACGAAGAGGTCGAGGTGTTGTTGCCGTCGTACACCAAGTTCTACCTCGACGAGAGCTATTCGGAAGACGGGGACCTGATCCGCGGCATCGACACGCTCGGCAACGCCGGCTTCGTTCGCAACGTGGTGGAAAAGGCCCGCGATCACCGCAGCTTCCGCCTGGACGACGAGGACCTCGACGCGGTGCTGGCCAGCGATCTCACCGACTTCAGCGAGGCCCAGCTGCTCCGGTTCAAGGAACTGACCCGCGATGACCTGGCCGAGGGGCTCAACGCCGCGGTGGCCGAGAAGAAGACGGGCTAACCACCGCCTCCGTCGCAAGTGTGATCTGTTGCAAGCACGTGGCAGTTAGGCTTGACTGACCTACGCTTGGATGCCACGATGGCCTCTGCAAGCACCTCGCTAGGTGAGGCGTCTGCACGGACACAGGCCACTGACCTCGAACGTCGAAAGACGCCCAGGGTCAGGACAGCTCCTCCCGGATTAAGGGTTGAGCCCAAGTGGCTTCCAGCTCCCGATCGAGCCGGATACGCCGTGCGGTGCCAAAGCTCTGACGAGAGGGGTGCGGTGTCCGGGTGTTCTGCCCCGGCCCTCCTCCCCGTGTGCATGCGTGCAAGTGAAGGGCATCCCCGTGTGCCAAGGCCGTGAGGAGGTGAGAGCGAAATGAGTCCCGACGACAGTCCGTATCCCAGATCGACCATTTCGTTTCGATCCGGCCCCGGCCCCTTTGTGACAGTCTGAACGGCTCGCCCGACAGGCCTCCTCCGCACGAGTCCGCCACGCGGACTGCGGCTTCGGCGTGCGCGGAAAGTAGCCAGAACTGGCCAGGCGGCTCGGGATCGGCCCCTTTCCGTGAGGAGAAGTCCGATGTCGTTTGTCATGGCGCGCCCAGAGGCGCCGGCAAGCGCTGAGGTATCAGCCTTGGCCGCAACACAATCCAACGCCCACGCCGCAGTCGCGCACGCGGCGGGCGAGGCGACCGCAGTGAGGTAGGAGAGGAGGCCGACGATGACCCTGGCACTGGACTTCGCGACGCTTCCGCCCGAAGTGAACTCCGGTCGGATGTATTCCGGGGCGGGTTCGGGCCCGATGCTGGCCGCCGCGTCGGGATGGCACGCACTGGCTGCCGAAATGCGTTCTACCGCACTGTCTTACGGGTCGGTGCTGTCGACACTCACCGGTGAAGAATGGCTTGGCCCGGCGTCGGTGTCAATGGCGGCGGCGGCCGCGCCGCATGTGGCGTGGTTGGGCACGACGGCCGAGCAGGCCGAGCAGACCGCCGCACAGGCCGAGGCCGCCGCGGCGGCCTATGAGGCCGCGTTCGCGGCCACGGTGCCCCCGCCGGTGATCGCGGCCAACCGCGCCCAGCTGATGGCGCTGATCGCCACCAACATCCTGGGTCAGAACACCCCGGCGATCGCGGCCACCGAAGCCCAGTACGCCGAGATGTGGGCCCAGGACGCCGCGGCGATGTACGGCTATGCCGCCTCCTCGGCGATCGCCACCCAACTGAGCCCGTTCACCGACCCGCAGGCGACCACCGGCCCCGGCGGGCCCACCGCCCAGTCCAGCGCGGTGGCCCAGGCCGTCGCCACCCCGGCCGGGACCCAGCAGAACACGCTGGCGCAGCTGATGTCGACGCTGCCCACCACCCTGCAGGGCCTGTCCTCGCCGGCGTCGTCCTCGTCGCCGGCGACGGAGCTCTTGGGCCTGCTGACCGGGTCCGGGTCGGGATCATCGGCGCTCGACAACCTCTGGGCGGAGTGGGGGCCCGACGCCAACCTGTGGAACACCGTTTTCTCCTCGGGGTTCTACATGCCTAGCAACACCATGGCCCCGTTCCTGGGACTGCTGAGTGGGCAAGGCGCGGGCGACGCGGTCGGCGAGGCGGCGGGGCAGGCCGCCGGTGGTGCGCTCGGTGAGGCCGCGGCCGGCCCGGTCGGGGGCATCGGTGGTCTCGGCAGCCCCGTCGCGGCGGCCCTCGACCACGCTCCGATGATCGGCGCGATGTCGGTGCCGCCGAGCTGGACCGCGCCCGCGCCGCTGGCCGGCCCGCTGGCCTCGGCGCTGGGAGGCACGCCCATCGTGCCGCCCCCGGCGATGGCAGCCGGCATGCCCGGAATGCCGATCGGGACCGCGGCCGCCCAACCATACGGGCGCGCCGTGCCGCAGTACGGCTTTCGTCCCACTTTCGTTGCGCGCCCGCCAGCCGCCGGATAGGGGCGGGAGCTTACGCCGCCTCACAAGCGATGCAGGGGCGAAATGAGCTTCCCGCAACCTTGCGGACACGCCCCGCACGCTCAGCGGCCGGCTAGGCGCCGCCTCCTAGCACCAGGAACGGCATGCGCCCGCCTCACAGAAAATCCCCAGCAGCTAATCAGCGTTGTGGCAGCTATCGATGCGTACTCTGGGTGAAATCCAGGGGAGAACCGCATGACGATCAGCCATCAATTTGGCGATGACGCCGCCGTCGCCGCCACGATCCGGGCCCGGCCCGCGACGCTGGGCCAGGCGGGCGCCCGTTCGGCGGCGGGCAAAAGGTGCAGACCGCCGGCAGCAAAATGGCCGGCACCGAAGCGGGATGGGCTTTAGCGGCGCGCAAACGGCATTCCGACAAATTAACGGGTGGTGCATGAGCCAACACATGAACCACATATTGGCGAACTCAAATGCAGCCTTTTCGCCGCCCGATGTTGCGTATCGCAATTACGATGAATTGACGTCTGTGCATTAATGTCCGGGTGGTAATCGGCGCGTACAAACCGAGGTTGCACGCCGTCAATTGCCCAAAACTGCAACAATTTATCGGCGCTTTCTGGATAGTTGCTGAGAATTGGCTATAAACCTGCTGCAGAACGTGTTTGATACAGCCAGGCGTTAGCTGATCGGCAGCGCACTCACAGCGACAGGGACCTTCTGAGACGCGTTGTTTACGTTAGCCTTACATCGCCGGAACACGCGACAAATACCTTCCAATCACGATGAGCTTTATCGTGGGCAGCGGGGCCTAAGGCTGGGCGGTTGCGCGCGCGGCTTCATTTACCGGTTAGCGGAGCGGGGTTTGTTGTCTTCGAACAAGTTGAATCAATCCGTGGATTCAGCGCCGGATTCCATGGATTCCATTAGAGCTACGGCGCGGTTGCGACCATGGCTAACATGCCGCGCCTACCATGGCGGCCACTTAGGGGATCGGAGGGAATAGATGTTCGATTTCGGGGCGCTACCACCGGAGATCAACTCCGGCCGGATGTATGTCGGCGCCGGGGCGGGGCCGATGCTGGCAGCCGCGGCGGCCTGGGACGAATTGGCGACGGAGTTGCAGTCGACGGCGGCCTCCTACGGCTCCACGATCGAGAACCTCGCAGCCGGGCCCTGGACGGGGCCGTCCTCGATCGCGATGGCGGCAGCGGCCACCCCATACGTGGCGTGGATGAGTGCGACGGGCGCCCAGGCCGAAGAGGCGGCCACCCAGGCCAAGATCGCCGCCGGCGCCTACGAGACGGCGTTCGCCGCCACGGTGCCCCCGCCGGTGATCGCGGCCAACCGCGCCCTGCTCATGGCGTTGATCGCCACCAACTTCCTGGGTCAGAACACCCCGGCGATCGCGGCCACCGAAGCCCAGTACGCCGAGATGTGGGCGCAGGACGCCGCCGCGATGTACGGCTATGCGGCCTCGTCGGCGACCGCGTCACAGCTGACGCCGTTCACCGAGCCGCCGCAGACCACCAGCAGCGCCGCGCCGGCCGCCCAAGCCGCCGCCGTGACCCAGTCCACCGGCACACCGGCCGCGTCGATAGGCACGCAGCTGTCCCAATTCATGACCTATGTGCCGACTTTTCTGCAAAACCTGGCGACGACCGTCACGTCGCCAACGGCGCCAACGGCGACGACGGGAAACCTGTTGTCGGGCCTGAACTTGCCGCAGCTGGCAACGCTGCCGACGTTGCCGACGGGACTATCGGGCGACCTCACCGCCTGGAACAACATCACCAGCACCATTACCTCCGGGCCCTACTCCCTCCAGGGCCTCGCCTCCATACCCGGTGGTCCGTTCCTGTCCTTCGGCCAGGCATACGCCTGGGGACAGAACGGGCAGGGAGCCGCCGCCTACCTGGCCGGCCCCAAAGCCATCAGCGGGGCGCTGGCGCCCCTCACGCAAGGCGGCGCTGCGGTGAAGCTGAGTTCCGCTGTCGGTGCGCCGGTATCGGGATCCATGGGCAAGGCTGCCTTGGTGGGCAGCATGTCGGTGCCGGAGGGCTGGACGCAAGCCGCACCGGCGATCAAAACGCTCGCCCAGGTGCTGCCCGCCAACGCCGCAGCCGCGCCGCTGGCGTCGCTCACGGGCGAGGAGGGCGTCTTCAGCCAGATGGCGCTGTCGAGCCTGGCCGGTCGGGCCGTCGGGGCCGCCGCGTTCCACTCCGGGGGTGGCGCTGGTGCCGCGCTCGGCTCCGTGGGCGGTGTCATCGAGGCCGATCCCGCCGCAGCCACCATCATCGTCATTCCCGTGGTGGAGGAATGACGGCAGTGACAGCAACCAACTCGACAGCACCGTCCACCCGGGCGCGAACGACCAGGCAAGGGGTATAGACGATGTTTTACGGAGCTTTTCCGCCGGAGTTCAACTCGGGGCGGATGTACGCCGGGCCCGGATCGGAGTCACTGCGGGCGGCCGCCACGGCCTGGGATGGACTGGCCAGCGAACTGCAGTCCACGGTGTCCTCGTATTCCTCAGCGGTCGACACCCTGACCAGTGGACCGTGGGTGGGTCCGTCATCGGTCAATATGGTGGCAGCGATCACGCCGTACCTGGCCTGGATGCAGGGCACCGCCGCGCAGGCCGCCGACGCCGCCACCCGGGCCACCGCCGCCGCAACCGCCTACGAGACGGCGTTCGCCGCCCACGTGCCGCCGGCGGAGATCGCCGCCAACCGCAGCCAACTGGCGTCGCTGGTGGCTACCAACGTCTTCGGTCAGAACACCCCCGCGATCGCTGCCACAGAAACCCAATACGCCGAAATGTGGGCGCAAGACGCCGTTGCGATGGACAACTACCTCGTTTCGTCGGCGACCGCGTCCAATGTGACGCCGTTCAATGAGCCGCCACAGACGACCAACGCCGCGGGCACAGCGACGCAAGCCGCCGCGGTGACTCAAGCCGCTGCTACCCCGGCCGGGACGGTGGGGAACCTCTTGTCGGCAGCGGCTAACCCGCTCACAGACGCCAACCCGATACTGCAAGGCTTGTCGAACCTTGCCACCGACTACACGGACACCATGAACGGGCTGTTGAACTCGCTGTTCGGGTCCGGCGCGAGCACGCTTTATTCAAACCTCTACAACGCCATAAAGGTTCCGCTTGGCTTCACAACGGGCTTCAACGACATTGGCTTGCTGATCAACTTCCCGGTGTCGCAGTTCCTGAAGTTCGCCCCACCCGTCGCGTACGGGGCACTCCCGAAGGACGCGCTGGGCGCCGGGCTGGGGGCGTTGGGCTTCGGACGGGGCACCCTGTACAGCGCGGTGTCGGCGGGGATGGGCAACGCCGGCACGCTGGTCGGGAAGTTGTCGGTCCCGCCGAGCTGGGCAACGGCCACCCCGGCCATCAGGACGGTGGCGGCCGCACTGTCGGCGGCCGGGCCGGACGCCGTTCCGGCGGCCGCGCTCGGCGCAGGCGGGCTGCTCAGCTCGATGTCGGTGGCGGGAATGATCGGCAGCGCCCTGGGCGCCGGGGGCCCCGACGCTTTGAGCCGCGCCGGGGTTCGCGGCCGCGTCAAACCGATCAAAGACCTCAAAGACGCGACGTCGCCCGAGAAGCTCAAGCGTCTGGTGGCACAGATATCGGAAAAACCCGAGAGCGTGCAGCACCACAACGTCGACCAGGAGGGCCTCGACGCGTTGCTCGAGCAGCTGGCGAAGAAACCCGGCATTCACGCAGTGCACCTGAGAAAGGGCGACACGCCGCAAGTCGTGCCGTCCGACGCGCAAATGGGTTAGGACGCAGAGTAATTGGGAGAGCGATGAAGATGAGACTGTTACTGGCAGCCGTTGGCGTCGCGGCGGCAATCGGGTTCGCCGCGCCCGCCTACGCGGATCCGCCCCCTCCGCCGCAAGGTGACGACGGGGGATTCCTCGCCGCTTTGCAGCAGGTCGGCATCCACTATTCGGCTCCCGACGCGGCGGTCGCGTCGGGCAAAGCGGTGTGCACGTGCCTGAACAACGGCGAATCGGGTCTGGAGCTCGTCCACGACGTGAAGACCCGCAATCCCGGAATGGACATGGAAAACGCGTCCAACTTCGCGATGATTGCCGCGAAGTTCTACTGTCCGCAACAGCTCTCGAAGTCGTAGCGCGAGGCGCCCCGCCCGCCCGGCGGTTTCGCGAACGTGGCCATCGGGCAACCGGATTGGCTCGCGTCTACCTCCCGTTCACCTGCAAGTGGTTAGCTGCCGCCGACCAGCGCCGCGAACCGGGGGAGGAGTGCGGTCTCATGCAGACGCTGAGCGTCGCCGATTTCGCCCTCCGGCTCGCCGTCGGGGTGGGCTGTGGCGCCTTGATCGGGCTGGAGCGGCAATGGCGAGCCCGACGAGCCGGCCTGTGCACCAACGCGCTGGTCGCCGCCGGGGCGACCCTGTTCGTGCTGTACGCGGTCGCCACCGAGGACACCAGCCCGACGCGAGTCGCGTCGTATGTGGTGTCCGGCATTGGTTTTCTCGGCGGCGGGGTGATCCTGCGCGAGGGCGTCAACGTCCGCGGGCTCAACACCGCGGCCACCCTGTGGTGCTCGGCGGCGATCGGCGTGCTGGCGGCGTCGGGACACATGGTCTTCACTTTGATCGGCACCGGAACCGTCATCGCCATTCACCTGTTCGGGCGTCCACTCTGCCGGCTGATCGACCGCGACAACACCGACGACGAAGACGAAAGCCTGCAGCCCTTCCTGGTGCAGGTTATTTGCCGCCCAAAAACCGAAAAGTACGCCGCGCGCAAATCGTGCAACGCACCAGCGGCAATGACATGACGCTGCGCGGCATCCACACCGGGCCGACCAGCGACGACGAAACCACACTGACCGCTCATCTGCTCATGGACGGCCACACCCCCGCCAAACTCGAGCGGTTGGTGGCCGAACTGTCGCTGCAGCCGGGAGTGCGTGCGGTGCACTGGTACGCCGGCGATCAAGTGCAGTCCGACTGACCCGATCAGGGTCGGGTTTGCAGTTCAGGTGCGGCGGCGGCCAGCAGCTCCTCGCGGCTGCCGGTCAGCGGTGGGTAGATGCGGCGGGTGTTGATGGTCTGCTTGGTGGTCTTGGCCTCCGCCCCCGTCGAGACCACCAGCCGGTCCCACCCCTCGGTGTACACGGCGCCGGCCGGGCCGAGATCGAGAACCGTGACATACCAAGGAATTCGAAGGACCAGCATCGGCTCGTCGAACAGGTCGCTGATGACGTTGTAGCCGGCGTAGCGGCCCATCGGGCGCCCGTGCTGGCACGACATCACCGACAGGTGCTGGTCGTCCATGCGCGCCGCGGCAACGTCACCCGCGGCGAAAACCGAGGGCACCCCGACGACCCGCAGGTAATCGTCGACCCGCACCCGGCCCAGCCGGTCGCGCGGCACCGGCAGCTGCTCGGTCAGCGAGCTGGCGCGCATGCCGGCGCACCACACCACGGTGCCCGCCGCAAGCCGCTCGCCCGAGGACAGCGACACCCCGCCCCGGGTGACCTCGGTGACGCCGACCGCCGTTCTGGTCTCAACGCCGTTGTGCGACAAGGCTTGTTCGATCACCGGACGCGCCGATGCACCCATGTCGGACCCCACCGCGGGATTGCGGTCGATCAGAATCACCCGGGGGGTGACGGTTGCGCGTGAAAAAACGGCGCGCAGCCGCTCCGGCAGCTCGCAGGCCGCCTCGATGCCGGTCAGCCCGGCCCCGACCACGACGACGGTGGCCGCCGCCGGCGTCGGCGCATCCTCGGCGAGCTCGCGCAGGTGCCGCTGCAGCGCGAGGGCGCCGTCGTGGGTGTCGACGTCGAAGGCGAACTCCCGCAGCCCCGGTATTTCGGGTTTGAGCACGCGGCTGCCCGACGCCAGCACCAGGCGGTCATAGCCGAAGGTCGCACCGCCCGATGTGGCGACGGTGCGGGCGCCGGTGTCGATGGCGGTCACCTCGGCGGCGACGTGCGCAACGCCGACGGGATCGAGCAGGTCGGCGAGCGGGATGCGGCAGGCGCTCAGGTCGGTCTCGTAGTTGCGCACCCGGATGTCGTGGAAGGGCTGGGCGCTCAACACGGTGATATCGACCGCGCCCGCCGGCACGGCGAGCTCGTCGAGTCGCCGGGCGGCGCCGAGCGCCGCCCATAGACCCGCGAAGCCCGCGCCGATCACCACCACAGCGGTCAAGTGCTCAACACCTCATCGATCCGGGCCGTCACGCGGCATCGGCCGGTGGTCGTAATCTATCCGTGTGAATGCTGTCACCGGGTTCTGGTTCGCGCTGCCCCCGCAGATGCGGGACCCCGTGCTGTTCGCGGTTCCGTTTTTCCTGTTGATGCTGGTCCTCGACTGGACGGCGGCCCGCAAGCTGCGACGCATCGAGGCCTCCGAGGCCGAGAGCGCACGACCGGCGTCGGGCGCGTACCTGGCCCGCGATGCGGTGGCCAGCCTTTCGATGGGGCTGGTCTCGGTCGCCACCTCGGCCGGCTGGAAGGCGCTGGCCCTTCTGGGCTATGCCGGCATCTATGCCTACCTGGCGCCGTGGCATCTTTCGGCGAGCCGGTGGTACACCTGGGTCGTCGCGATCCTCGGCGTCGACCTGCTGTGGTACACCTACCACCGCATCGCTCACCGGGTGCGGCTGATCTGGGCGACACACCAGGCCCACCACTCCAGCGAGTACTTCAACTTCGCCACCGCGCTGCGCCAGAAGTGGAACAACAGCGGCGAGATCGTGATGTGGATCCCGTTGCCGCTCTTGGGGCTTCCCCCCTGGATGGTGTTCTTCAGCTGGTCACTGAACCTGATCTACCAGTTCTGGGTGCACACCGAGCGCATCGGCAAGCTGCCGCGGCCGCTCGAGTTCATCCTCAACACCCCGTCGCATCACCGCGTGCACCACGGCATGGACCAGGTGTATCTGGACAAGAACTACGGCGGCATCCTGATCATCTGGGACCCGCTGTTCGGCACCTTCCAGCCCGAGCTTTTCCGCCCGCACTACGGCCTCACCAAGCGGGTCGACACGTTCAACATCTGGAACCTGCAGGTCCGCGAGTACGTCGCCATCGCCCGCGACTGGCGGTCGGCGAACCGCCTGCGTGATCGGCTCGGCTACGTCTTCGGGCCGCCGGGGTGGGCGCCGCGCGTGGCAGGCCGGCCCGCCGAGGCCGTCCCGCTGGTCACGCCGGGGTAACGCCACCGCCGTCACATGCGAAAAGATCAACGAGGGGTGAGACTGAGTCGTAACGTCACCCCTCGGGTCGGCATTTTTCCGGACGGATGGGAGCTCATGGTGCACCGCCTGGCAATGCGCACATGCGCCGCGGCGGCTTGCATCGCGGCACTGGCGTCCTGGCCGGCGCCGGCACCGGCCAAAGCGGACCCGCCGGTGGTCTTTCCCGGCATGGAAATCCACCAGGACAACCGCGTCTGCACCCTGGGCTACGTCGACCCGGCGCTGAAGATCGCGTTCACCGCCGGGCACTGCCGGGGTAGCGGGGTCGTCTACGACCGCGAACACAACGCGATCGGCCGTCTCGCCACGTTCCGCGACAACACGCCCAGCGGCACCACCGTGGCCACCGACCAGGTGATCAACGACTATGAGGCCATCGTGCTGGACAGCGGCGTCACGGCCAACAACATCCTGCCCGGCGGGCGTCCACTCGAATCGAACCCCGCCGCGACGCTTCAGCCCGGCGAAAGGGTCTGCCATTTCGGCGTCATCACGGGTGAGACATGTGGAACCGTCGAAAGTGTCAACAACGGGTGGTTCACGATGTCACACGGCGTCCAGAGCCAGAAGGGCGATTCCGGGGGACCGGTCTACCTGGCACCCAATGGCGGCCCGGGGCAGATCGTCGGAATCTTCAACAGCATGTGGGGAGACCTGCCCGCAGCGGTGTCGTGGCGGGCCGCCTCGGACCAGGTCCGCCAGGATCTCGGGGCGACGACCAATCCCCGTTGACGCCCGCTCGGGCTCTCAACGGGCGGGTTCGAGCGCGAAGACGGGGATCGTCGGCGCCCCGGCGAGCAGCTGCTCATCGGTGGAGTCCGGCGTCAACCCGCCGACATAGTCCTTGACCTGCCAGTACCACCGGGCCAGATAACGCCTCAGCAGCTCGGGCTTGGCCGCATCGTCCACCTCGCTGACCCGGGCGCGTCGGCGGCGCCAGCGCGGACCCACCTCGACGGCGCCCGCGGCCCTGACGTTGCGCGCCCACTGGGTGTTCCCTCGCGGTGAGACGAGGTAGTCGACGCCGTCGACGGTCAGCAGGTTGATCACCACCGCGCGCGGTTTTCCGCTCTTGCGGCCACGGACGCGCAGCGCCCGGGTCCCGGCGATGCTGATTCCCAGCTCGGCGAGCCAACGGATCACGGTGTTGGCGGCGCGGGCCACCCGGTTCGGTTCTTCGTAGCGCGTGGCCATGGTGCGTCCTCTCCGTGTTCGGAGAGCGGTGCTCTCTCGCCGGACACGCTGCCACAGTCGCCTTCGAAAAGCAAGAGCGGTGATCTCGGTTGTGCCAGACTGGCCGCGTGGGCAAACGCCAGGAGTCGCGGGAGCAGATCGAGGCGCGAATCGTCGAATTGGGCCGCCGGCAGCTGGTGGATCGCGGCGCCGCGGGGCTGTCGGTGCGTGCGATTGCCCGCGATCTGGGCATGGTGTCCTCGGCCGTGTACCGGTACGTATCGAGCCGCGACGAGCTGCTGACCCTGCTGCTGATCGACGCCTATTCCGACCTGGCCGACGCCGTCGACCGGGCCCGCGAGAGCGTCGGCGACCTGTGGAGCGACGACGTCATCGCCATCGCGCGGGCGGCGCGGCGCTGGGCCGTCGCCCACCCGGCCCGCTGGGCCCTGCTCTACGGCAGCCCGGTGCCCGGATATCACGCACCGGCGGAGCGCACGGTCCCGGCCGGCACCCGGGTGGTGGGCGCGATCTTCGACGCCGTGGCCGCCGGGATCGCGACCGGAGACATCCGGTTGACGAATGATCTTGCGCCGCAACCGATGTCGTCGGACTTCGACCGCATTCGCCAGGAGTTCGGGTTTCCGGGCGACGACCAGGTGATCGCCAAGTGCTTCTTGCTGTGGGCCGGCGTGCTCGGCGCCATCAGCCTCGAGGTGTTCGGGCAATACGGCGCCGATACCCTGACCGACCCGGCGGCGGTGTTCGATACCCAGCTCCGGCTGCTGGTGGATGTGCTGAGCCGGCATTGACCCACCGGAATTAGAACGTGTTCACGGCGCTTTTCCGGGCCTGACCCGCCCGCTCACGGCAAAGTCCGGTTGGGCCTTTCTGGCGGCTGCCGGACTGGGCTATCCTGCGAGGCGATGACCCTTCCTCCCCAATCGCCGACGCAGATCGCGTGGGTCACCCCGGACCTGGATGCCACCGAAACGGCCCTCACCGGCCTGTTAGGCGTTCGGAAGTGGGTGCGGATACCCGACGTGCACTTTGCTCCGGATACGTGCAGCTATCTTGGCAAGCCGGCCGACTTCGTCGCCAGCATCTCGTTGAGCTACCTCGGGGATATGCAGCTGGAGCTGATCCAACCGGTCCGCGGGGAGAACATCTATAGTGACTTCCTCCGGGAATCGGGCGCGGGTTTGCACCACATCTGCGTGGAGGCGGCGACCCCCGAACGATTCGACGCAGCGTTGTCCGAGGCCGCCGAGCGGGGAGCCCCGGTCGTGCAGCAGGGCGTGATGGCCGGCGGCATCCAATTCGCCTACGTGTCGGCGCCACAGGCGGGGGTGCCGTTCCTTGAAATCGCCTACGTCGCGCCCGAGATGAGGGCCTTCTACGACTACATCAAGCAGGAGCAGCGCCGATGAGCACCGAGATCCCAACGACGATCAACGCGGATACGGTGGCGTCGTGGTCGGACGACGTCGAGGTGGTGGTGATCGGCTTCGGCATCGGTGGCGGGTGCGCGGCCGTCAGTGCGGCCCAGGAAATGGGGGCGGGTGCGCGGATACTGGTACTCGAGCGTGCGGCCGCGGCAGGAGGCACCACTTCCCTTGCGGGAGGCCACTTTTACCTCGGTGGCGGCACCGCCGTGCAGCAGGCGACCGGGCACCCGGACTCGCCCGAGGAGATGTACAAGTACCTGGTCGCCGTGTCGCGGCAGCCGGACCACGCCAAGATTCGCGCGTACTGTGAGGGCAGCGTCGAGCATTTCAATTGGCTGGAAGACTTGGGTTTTCAGTTCGAGCGCAGCTACTTTCCGGGCAAGGCGGTGATCCAGCCCAACACCGAGGGGTTGATGTTCACCGGCAACGAGAAGGTATGGCCTTTTCTGGAGCAGGCGGTGCCGGCGCCACGCGGCCACAAGGTCCCGGTGCCTGGCGACACCGGGGGCGCCAGCATGGTGATCGACCTGCTCCTCAGGCGCGCCGCGAGCCTCGGGGTGCAGGTCCGCTACGAGACGGGTGCCACCCAGCTGATCGTGGACGGCTCGGGCGGGGTGACCGGCGTGGCGTGGAAGCGCTTCGCCGAAACCGGTGCGATCAAGGCAAAGTCGGTGATCATCGCTGCCGGGGGATTCGTGATGAACCCGGAGATGGTAGCCAAGTACACCCCGAAGCTCGGCGAGAAGCCGTTCGTCCTCGGCAACACCTACGACGACGGGCTGGGGATCCGGATGGGCGTGTCCGCCGGCGGCGCCACCCAGCACATGGATCAGACCTTCATCACGGCGCCGCCCTACCCGCCGTCGATCCTGCTGACCGGGATCATCGTGAACAAGCTCGGCCAGCGGTTCGTCGCCGAGGACTCGTACCACTCGCGGACGGCCGGGTTCATCATGGATCAGCCGGACAGCGCAGCTTTCTTGATCGTCGACGAGGCGCATCTGGAGCACCCCAAGATGCCGCTGGTGCCGCTGATCGACGGTTGGGAGACCGTCGCCGAAATGGAATCCGCGCTCGGCATCCCGCAGGGCAACCTGGTCGCGACGCTGGACCGCTACAACACCCATGCCGCCCGCGGTGAGGACCCCGACTTCCACAAGCAACCGGAATTCCTTGCGCCGCAAGGTAAAGGGCCATGGGGCGCGTTCGACATGTCATTGGGCAAGGCGATGTATGCCGGTTTCACCGTCGGCGGACTGGCCACCTCCGTGGAGGGACAGGTGCTGCGCGAGGACGGCTCGGCGGTGCCCGGCCTGTATGCGGTGGGGGCATGCGCGTCCAACATCGCCCAGGACGGCAAGGGCTACGCCAGCGGCACGCAGCTGGGGGAGGGGTCGTTCTTCGGTCGCCGCGCCGGAGCGCACGCGGCACACAACGCCGGAGCGAGCACCGCCCGAGGGGCCGCGGGACAGTAGGCGCGATGAGACTCCGCGCCGTGACAGGCTCTCAAGGCATACCGCCAGCTACTCCGGCTTAAAGCCGTCGTGTCCAGCGACCCCCAACAGCCCACCCGCACCGCCGGTGCCGATGGGGCCCGCGTTCCCGCCCAGCCCGGGGTTGCCCCCGTTGCCCCCGTCGCCGATCAGGACGGCGTTGCCGCCGCGACCGCCGCCGCCGCCCGTTTGGACTCCGCCACCGAATCCGCCGGCGCCGCCGTCACCGCCGTCGCCGAACAGCAGGCCGCCGTCGCCGCCGCTGCCACCGGCACCGCCTGGCCCGCCGGTGCCTTCCAGCCCGGACCCGCCGACCCCGCCGGCCCCGCCGGCGCCGAACAGCATCCCCCCGGCCCCGCCGGCCCCACCGGCTCCACCGCCGGCGGTCCCGCCGACGCCGCCCACGCCGCCGACGCCTCCCGTCCCGCCGAACAGTCCGCCGGCGCCGCCGGCCCCACCAAGCCCGCCCTTGCTGGCGACGCCGCCGGCGCCGCCGGGCCCGCCGGACCCGCCGGCGCCGAAGAACAGGCCGCCCTGGCCGCCGGCCCCACCATTGCCACCGTTGCCCGCCCCGGTGTTGCCGCCGGCCCCGCCGTCGCCGCCGTTCCCGAACAACCCGGCGGATCCGCCGCGACCCCCCGAATTATTGCCTAGGCCGGACCCCCCGGCCCCGCCGTTGCCGAACAAGATGCCGCCGTCTCCGCCGTTTTCACCGGATCCCGGGGCCCCGTTGATCCCGTTGCCGATCAGCGGCCGGCCCAGCAGCGTGAGCGTGGGCGCATTCACCAGGTCGAGCAGGCCCTGCAGCGGGTTGACGTTGGCCGCCTCGGCGGCCGCGTAAGAGCCGGCCGCGGCGCTGACGGTGCGCACGAACTGATCGTGAAACGCCGCCGCCTCGGCGCTCAGCTGCTGAAAAGCGCGGGCGTGCCCGGAAAACACCGCGGCAATGGCCGCCGACACCTCGTCGCCACCGGCGGCCGCCAGACCGGTCGTCGCGGCTGCCGAAGCCGCATTCGCGGTGCTGATCGCCGAGCCGAGGCTCGCCAAGTCGGTCGCCGCCGCCTCCAAAATCGGCGGGGCCGCGAACACAAACGACATGTGACACCTCCAGCCAGCGATGACCTGCGACGCCGAATTGATCGCGAGCCAGGGGACGTCGGGATCGCTTGCGGCGACGCTACGGGGCCGGCCACCCACGCGTCATGACCACAACGACGCATTTCCCCGGCGCCTGTCGATAGTCAGATCTGACTATCGAAGTGGGCCGAAGGCGCAGGGGCGGGGGCCTATACCTCCACCGGTACCTTTTCCACCGGGCCCAGCCGCCACTCGCCGCCGCCCAGCAGGTGAAGCTCTTGTTCGTGGTGCTGCTCGACGGTGGGCCGGTGACTGACGCTGACCAGGACGGTCTCCGGCAGTTCCGTGCGCACCAGCCGGTAGAGCGCGAATTCCAGCCCCTCGTCCAGCGCCGAGGTGGCCTCGTCGAGGAAGACGGCCTTCGGCTTGCTGAGCATGATGCGCGCGAAGGCGACCCGCTGTTGCTCACCGGGGGAAAGCACCTTGGCCCAGTCCTGCTCCTCGTCGAGCCGGTCGATCAGCGGCGCGAGAAACACCTTGGTCAACACGTCGCGGAGCTCGCCGTCGGAGACGTCGTCCGGCGAGTTCGGGTAGCACACCACGGTCCGCAGAGTGCCCAGCGGCACGTACGGCAACTGCGACAAGAACATCGTCGCGTTGTCGCCCTCGGGACGGCACAGGGTCCCCGAAGCGTAGGGCCACAATTCGGCCAGGCTGCGCAGCAGCGTGGTCTTGCCGGCACCCGAGCGCCCGGTGATCACCAACGAGTCACCGTCATCGAGCCGCATATCGAGCGGATCGATGAGCCGGTCTCCGCCCGGCGTGCGCACTTCGATGTCGCGAAGCTCGACTGTGGCCTCCTCGCTGGGCTTGACCAGGATGGTCGGCAGCGCGCGGCCCTGACTGTTGGCATCGACCAGCCCGTGCAAGCGGATGATGGCCGCACGGAAGGCCGCGAACGCGTCGTAGTTGTTGCGGAAGAACGACAGCGAGTCCTGAATATTGCCGAAGGCCGTCGCGCTCTGCCCGACGTCGCCGAAGTCGATCCGGCCGGCGAACAGCCGCGGCGCCTGAATCACCCACGGCAACGGGACAATTGCCTGCGACACCGAGAAGTTCCATCCGCCGAAGATGATGGTGCGGCGGACGAACTTGCGATAGTTGGCGATGATCGGCGTGAAGCGCTGCCACAGTTGCGCGCGCTCGACCCGCTCGCCGCGGTAGAAGCCCACCGCCTCCGCGGCGTCCCGCAACCGCACCAGGGCGTAACGAAACGCGGCATTCAGCTTTTCGTTGTTGAAGCTCAGGCGGATCAGCGGGCGGCCGAGCCAGATCGCGACCACCGTCGCGACCAGCACGTAAACGAGGACTGTCCAGAACATCGCACGCGGCAACTCGACGCCGCCGACGGTGAGGTTTCCGGACAGCTTCCACAGGATCGCGGCGAATGAGATGACGGACGCGACCGCGTTGACGGCACCGAAGAGCAACGTGTTTCCTGTCCCGTTGGCCGGGCTGTTCGGGGTGCCGCCGGCATTCGCGGTAAAGATGTCGACGTCCTGCTGGATGCGCTGGTCCGGGTTGTCAATCGTGTTGTCGATGAACAGGTCCCGGTAATAGGCCCTGCCGTTGAGCCAGTCGTCGGTGAGATTGCCGGTCAGCCAGACACGCCAGGCGATGATGAAGCGCTGCGTCAGATAGATGTCCGCCATGATCCGGATGACGTACAGGGTCGCCAGCACGCTGAAGATCATGATCGACATCCAAAAGCCATGAATCCCGGACTGTTTGACGTCGGCGTCGTCCGCCGCAATGCCCTGGACCGCTTTCTGCACCGCCGTGTACAGATCGTTGCCCTGATAGCTGAGCAACACCGTGAGACGCACCGACAGGAGCACCGACAACAGCAGCACGCCGAGCATCAGCCACACCTTGACGCTCGCCGGACCGACGAAGTATCCGCGGGTGATCCGCCAGAACTGCCGGCCCCAGGTCGTGAAATACCGGACCAACAGCAGCGCCGCCACCAGGCAGACGGCGCTGATCACCCAGGCGATGGCGATCCAGCGCAGCGAATCCATGGGTGCCGTCGACCAGTCGATCGACGGCTTGAACGGCTTCGGGCCCATGGTCGATGTCTCCTTACGGCCGAGGTGTCCAGCCTGTGCTCGACAAAAATCCTCCGGCGAAGGTACCCGAAGGATCTGGATAGGCTGCGGTTATGAGTACCGACGCCATCCCCACACAAACATTGCACGCCGGCCGGCTCATCGCGCGGCGGCTCAAAGCCAGCGGCGTCGACACCGTCTTCACGTTGTCGGGCGGCCACCTGTTTTCGATTTACGACGGGTGCCGGGACGCGGGTATCCGGCTGGTCGACACCCGGCACGAGCAGACCGCGACGTTCGCCGCCGAGGGCTGGTCGAAAGTGACGCGGCTGCCGGGCGTGGCCGCGCTCACCGCCGGGCCCGGCGTCACCAACGGGATGAGCGCGATGGCGGCGGCCCAGCAGAACCAGTCGCCCCTGGTGGTACTCGGTGGGCGGGCTCCCGCGCTGCGCTGGGGCATGGGCTCGCTGCAGGAGATCGACCATGTGCCCTTCGTTACCCCGCTCGCCCGGTTCGCGGCCACGGCGCAGTCGGCCGACGACGCCGGCCGGTTGGTCGACGAAGCGCTGCGGGCGGCGGTCGGCGCCCCGTCCGGTGTGGGGTTCGTCGATTTCCCGATGGATCACGCCTTTTCGATGGCGGAGGACGACAACCGGCCCGGCGCGCTGGGTGACCCGGCGCCGGGCCGGGTCGCTGACGCCCAAGCCCTCGACCGCGCCGCCAGCCTGCTGTCCGCGGCCAAGCGGCCGGTGATCATGGCGGGCACCAATGTCTGGTGGGGACGAGCGGAGGCGGCGCTGCTGCGCCTCGCCGAGGACCGGCAGATCCCGGTGCTGATGAACGGGATGGCCCGCGGCACCGTGCCCGCCGACCACCCGATGGCGTTTTCGCGCGTCCGGGCCAAAGCATTGGGCGAGGCCGACGTGGCGCTGATCGTCGGCGTGCCAATGGATTTCCGGCTGGGCTTCGGCAAGGTCTTCGGGGCCGACACCCGGCTCGTGGTGGCCGACCGCGCCGAACCCGCGCGCGAGCACCCGCGCCCCGTCGCGGCCGGGCTCTACGGCGACCTCACCGCGACATTGTCCGCCCTGGCGGCGACCCCCGGCGCCGACCACCAGGCCTGGGTCGGGGAGCTGCGAACGGCCGAGACGGCGGCGCGCGGCGCCGAAAAGGCCGAACTCGCCGACGACCGGATCCCGCTGCATCCCATGCGGGTGTACGCGGAGCTGGCGCCGCTGCTGGACCGCGACGCCATCGTCGTCATCGACGCCGGCGACTTCGGGTCCTATGCCGGCCGGGTGATCGACAGCTACCTGCCGGGCTGCTGGCTGGACAGCGGACCCTTCGGCTGCCTCGGTTCGGGCCCCGGTTATGCCCTGGCCGCCAAGCTGGCCCGACCCGACCGTCAGGTCGTGCTGCTGCAGGGCGACGGCGCGTTCGGCTTCAGCGGCATGGAGTGGGACACCCTGGCCAGGCACAGCGTGCCGGTCGTGTCCGTGATCGGCAACAACGGGATCTGGGGTCTCGAAAAGCACCCCATGGAGGCGCTGTACGGCTATTCGGTGGTCGCAGAGTTGCGGCCCGGCACCCGCTACGACGAGGTGGCACGCGCCCTGGGTGGCCACGGCGAGCTGGTCTCCGCGCCGGCCGAGCTGCGGCCCGCGCTGGACCGCGCCTTCGCCAGCGGGCTGCCGGCCGTCGTCAACGTGCTCACCGACCCGGCCGTCGCGTACCCACGCCGCTCCAACCTGGCTTAGCCGGGTGTCGCGGCTGACCGCGTACCGTTGACCTGTGTCAAAGACCACCCGGATCCAACCCGGCCGCCTGAGTAGCCGATTCTGGGGCCTGCTGGGCGCCAGCACCGAAAAGAACCGAAGCCGGTCCCTGTCGGACGTCACCTCCTCGTCGGAGTACGACAAGGAAGCCGCCGACCTCAGCGACGAGAAGCTGCGCAAGGCGACCGGGCTGCTCAAACTCGACGATCTCGCCGAATCCGCCGACATCCCGCAATTCCTCGCGATCGCCCGGGAGGCGGCCGAGCGGACGACGGGGTTGCGCCCGTTCGACGTGCAGCTGCTGGGCGCGCTGCGCATGCTGGCCGGCGACGTGATCGAGATGGCCACCGGTGAGGGCAAAACCCTGTCGGGGGCGATCGCGGCCGCCGGGTACGCCCTCGCCGGGCGGCACGTGCACGTGGTGACTATCAACGACTACCTGGCCCGCCGCGACGCCGAGTGGATGGGCCCGCTGCTGCAGGCCCTGGGGCTGACGGTCGGCTGGATCACCGCGGACTCGACGAGCGAGGAGCGCCGCGCCGCCTACGGCTGCAACGTCGCCTACGCCTCGGTCAACGAGATCGGCTTCGACGTGCTGCGCGACCAGCTGGTGACCGACGTCGACGACCTGGTGTCGCCCAACCCCGACGTGGCCCTCATCGACGAGGCCGACTCGGTGCTGGTGGACGAGGCGCTGGTGCCGCTGGTGCTGGCCGGCACCACCCATCGCGAGACGCCGCGGCTGGAGATCATCAAGCTGGTCGGCGAGCTGGAGGCGGGCACCGATTACGACACCGACTCCGACAGCCGCAACGTCCATTTGACCGACGTCGGCGCCCGCAAGGTGGAGAAGGCGCTGGGCGGCATCGACCTGTACTCCGAGGAGCACGTCGGCACCACGCTGACCGAGGTCAACGTGGCGCTGCACGCGCATGTGCTGTTGCAGCGCGACGTGCACTACATCGTGCGGGACGACGCGGTGCACCTGATCAACTCCTCGCGCGGCCGCATCGCGCAACTGCAGCGCTGGCCGGACGGCCTGCAGGCCGCCGTCGAGGCGAAGGAGGGCATCGAGACCACCGAGACCGGCGAGGTCCTCGACACCATCACGGTGCAGGCGCTGATCAACCGCTACGCCACCGTGTGCGGCATGACCGGCACCGCGCTGGCCGCCGGTGAGCAGCTGCGCCAGTTCTACAAGCTCGGTGTGTCGCCAATCCCGCCGAATAAACCCAACATTCGCGAGGACGAGTCCGACCGCGTCTACATCACCGCCGCCGCCAAGAACGACGCGATCGTCGCGCACATCGCCGAGGTGCACGAGACGGGACAGCCGGTGCTGGTCGGCACGCGCGACGTGGCCGAGTCCGAGGAGCTGCACGAGCGGCTGCTGCGCCGCGGCGTGCCCGCGGTGGTGCTCAACGCGAAGAACGACGCCGAGGAGGCGAAGGTGATCGCCGAGGCCGGTGAGTTCGGCACCGTCACGGTGTCGACGCAGATGGCCGGGCGGGGCACCGACATCCGCCTCGGCGGGTCCGACGAGGCCGACCACGACCGAGTCGCCGAGCTGGGCGGGCTGCACGTCGTCGGCACCGGCCGGCATCACACCGAGCGGCTCGACAACCAGCTGCGCGGACGCGCCGGCCGCCAGGGCGATCCCGGGTCGTCGGTGTTCTTCTCGAGCTGGGAGGACGACGTCGTCGCCGCCAACCTCGACCGCAACAAGCTGCCCATGCAGACCGACGAGGACGGCCGGATCGTCAGCCCCAAGGCGGCCGGGATGCTGGATCACGCCCAGCGCGTCGCCGAGGGCCGGATGCTGGACGTGCACGCCAACACCTGGCGCTACAACCAGCTGATCGCCCAGCAGCGCGCCATCATCGTCGATCGGCGAAACACGTTGCTGCGCACCGCAACCGCGCGCGAGGAGCTGGCCGAGCTGGCGCCGGACCGGTACGAGGAGCTGTCGAAGGAAATCTCCGAGCAGCAGCTGGAGAAGATTTGCCGGCTCATCATGCTGTATCACCTCGACCGGGGCTGGGCCGATCATCTGGCCTACCTGGCCGACATCCGCGAAAGCATCCACCTGCGCGCGCTGGGCCGGCAGAATCCGCTCGACGAATTCCACCGGCTGGCGGTCGACGCGTTCGCGTCGCTGGCCGCCGACGCGATCGAGGCGGCCCAGCAGACGTTCGAAACCGCGAACGTGCTCGAAGAGGAGCCCGGTCTGGACCTGTCCAAGCTGGCACGGCCGACGTCGACGTGGACCTACATGGTCAACGACAACCCGCTCTCGGACGACACGCTGTCGACCCTGAGCCTGCCCGGGGTATTCCGCTAGACGCGACGGGTCGAGTGCGCGGCCCGCTTCACGCTCGGCGTTCGGCTAATGTCACGGCTCATGGAGCAGGTGCTTCCGCCCGATCGGGTGCTGACAGTGCCCAACGTCCTGAGCGCCATCCGCCTGGTGCTGATCCCGGTGTTCATCTACGTCCTGCTGGTCGCACACGCCAACGGCTGGGCGGTGGCGATCCTGATGTTCAGCGGGGCCTCCGACTGGGCCGACGGCAAGATCGCCCGGACGCTGAACCAGTCCTCGCGGCTCGGCGTCCTGCTGGACCCGGCGGTGGATCGGCTCTACATGGTGACCGTTCCGATCGTCCTGGCGGTGGACGGGATCGTGCCGTGGTGGTTCGTGATCACGCTGCTGGTGCGCGACGGGCTGCTCGCGGCGACACTGCCGCTGCTGCGCAGCCGCGGACTGACGGCGCTGCCGGTGACCTACGTCGGCAAGGCCGCCACCTTCGCGTTGATGTCCGGCTTCCCGTTGGTCCTGCTCGGAACGGGGGGCGCGGTGTGGAGTCGGGTGCTGTGGGCCTGCGGGTGGGGATTTCTGGGCTGGGGTTTGTATTTGTACGTATGGGCGTTCGTGTTGTATTTGGCGCAGATGGCTCTGGTAATGCGCCGTCTGCCCAAGCTGAAACACTCTGGGCCCCAACCGGTCGTGCCCGAGGCGGGTGAGCGTGGCTGACGCCGACCGCCTGCTTGGCGGCTATGACCCCAACGCCGGCCGCAGCGCCCACACGGCCCGGCCGCAGTTGATCCCGGTGCCCTCCCTGCTGCGCGCCCTGCTGTCGGAGCACCTGGACCCGGGGTATGCCGCGGCCGCCGCCAGGCGTGGTGGCCCGGACACCCCGCGGCGCCGGCGGGAACGGGCCTACGGCTGGCTGTGGGAGGCGCTGGCGGCGCTGTTGATCGCGACGGTCTTCGCCGCCGCGGTCGCCCAGGCCCGCTCGGTTGCCCCCGGTGTCCGCAACGCCCAGCAGCTGCTGTTGCAAAGCGTGCGTTCGTCGGAAACCACCGCCGCCAGATTGGGCACGGAGCGCAGCGCGCTGTCGGCGAAAGTCGACGACGTGCAGCGACGAGCGCTGGCGAACGACGCCCAGGGCCAGCGGCTGCTGACCCGCCTCGACGCGCTCAGCCTGGCGGCGGCCAGCACGGCGGTGATCGGTCCCGGGCTGACGGTGACCGTGACGGATCCCGGTGCCGGCCCGAACCTTTCCGACGTGTCCAAGCAGCGCGTCAACGGCAGCAGGCAGATCATCCTGGACCGCGATCTGCAGCTGGTCGTCAACTCGCTGTGGGCCAGCGGCGCCGAGGCCATTTCCGTCGGTGGCGTCCGGATCGGGCCCAACGTGACCATCCGGCAGGCCGGCGGGGCGATCCTGGTCGACAACACCCCCACCAGCAGCCCCTACCAGATCCTCGCGGTCGGGCCCCCGCACGCGATGCGCGACGTCTTCGACAACAGCCCCGGCCTGCAGCGCCTGAGGCTGCTGGAGGCCTCCTACGGTGTCGTCGTCACCGTGAACCTCGCCGACGGTCTGTCGCTGCCCGCCGGATCCATCCGGGACGTCAAGTTCGCCAAACAGATTGGGCCCTCGTGACAACAGTCCTCTTGAGACGGATCCCCCCGGCCGACCCGGGGTGGCGTGCATGATCGGCATCGCGGCGCTCGCCGTTGGCATCGTGCTCGGCTTGATCTTCCACCCCGCCGTCCCCGAGGCCATCCAGCCCTATTTGCCGATCGCGGTGGTGGCCGCGCTCGACGCGGTGTTCGGCGGGCTGCGCGCCTACCTCGAACGCATCTTCGACCCCAAGGTCTTCGTGGTGTCGTTCGTGTTCAACGTCTGCGTGGCCGCCCTGATCGTCTACGTCGGCGACCAGCTGGGCGTCGGCACGCAGCTTTCCACGGCCATCATCGTCGTCCTGGGCATCCGGATCTTCGGCAACGCCGCCGCGCTGCGCCGCCGGCTGTTCGGGGCATGACGCGCGCCGGCGACGATGCAGAGTGAAGCGATGAGGAGGAGCGGCGCCATGACGCGCGCCGGCGACGACGCAGAGTGAAGCGATGAGGAGGAGCGGCGCCATGATGGAGGTGAGGGCAACGTGAGCCAGGACCCGCCCGATCGCGCCCATGACGAAAGCCCTGACGCGTCGACCCGCCGGCCCGACGCCGGGCCCAAAGCGGGTGAAGCCGCGCAGCGTGGCCGCCACGAACTACCCGCCAAACGCCCGCGCCCCGAGATCGGGCCGGTTCACCGCACCGGGCTGTCCGGCCTGCTGCGGAGCGGTCGCTCCCGTCTGGTCTTCGGAACGCTGGCGACCGTGCTGTGCCTCGTCCTGGGGATCGCGATCGTCACCCAGGTGCGCCAGACCAAGTCGGGCGATTCGCTGGACACCGCCCGCCCCGCCGACCTGTTGGTGCTGCTGGATTCGCTGCGGCAGCGCGAAGCCACCCTGAACACCGAAGTCGGCGAATTGCAGAACACGCTGAATTCCCTGCAGGCCTCCGGCAACACCGACCAGGCCGCAATCCGGAGCGCGCAGGCCAGGCTGGCCGCGCTGTCCATCCTGGTCGGCGCCGTGGGCGCCACCGGGCCGGGCGTCACCATCACGATCGATGACCCCGGGCCCGGGGTGTCACCGGAGGCGATGCTCGACGTGGTCAACGAGTTGCGCGCCGCCGGCGCCGAAGCGATCGAGGTCAACGACGCACACCAGTCCGTGCGGGTAGGTGTCGATACCTGGATTGTGGGTACGCCAGGCGCGTTGACCGTCGACGCCAAGAACCTGTCGCCCTCGTATTCGATTCTGGCGATTGGCGATCCACCCACACTGGCCGCGGCCATGAACATCCCGGGTGGCGCGGAGGACAGCATCAAGCGGGTCGGCGCGCGGATGTCCGTGCAGCAGGCCGACCGAGTGGACGTGACCACCTTGCGGCAACCAAAACCGCACCAATACGCTCAGCCCGTCAAGTGAACTCGCCTTGTGAGAAGCGACAGAACAGGATCACCCGTGAGCGATATTCCGTCCGACCTGCACTACACCGCCGAACACGAGTGGGTTCGACGAAGCGGTGAGGACACCGTCAGGGTGGGGATCACCGACTTTGCGCAGTCGGCCCTGGGCGACGTCGTTTTCGTCCAGCTGCCCGATGTGGGCAGCCAGGTGGCCGCGGGCGAATCGTTTGGCGAGGTGGAGTCGACGAAATCGGTGTCGGATCTGTTCGCCCCCGTTTCCGGGACGGTGTCGGCGGTCAACGGCGACCTGGAGGGCAGTCCGCAGCTGGTCAACTCCGACCCGTACGGGGCCGGCTGGCTGGTGGATGTCCAGGTTGCCGACGGCGCCGAGCTCCAGTCGGCCATATCGGCGCTGCTCGACGCCGAGGCCTACCGGGGGACACTGACCGAATGACGATTGCTAATGTCCCTGCCAGCCCGCCCGCCGACGCGTGCGGCGGGCAGCCCCACAATCGGGCTCGACGATCCTCAGGTGGTGGGCGCATCGCCGACCGGCGCGCGGTACGGTCGACGGATCGACACTTGATAGACACTAGAAGGCACCAGACGGTCGAGTAATAGGCAATACGGGGGGCCGAGAACGACTCGGGAACCTCGAGAAACCTAGAGGAGAGCCGGGCACGCCGCCCGGCCGGATAACGCCACAGCGGCCAGTGAGGAGCAGCGCGTGACGGACATGGACTCGGATATGGGGAAAGACCAGACCTCTGAGGAAGTCACGGTGGAGACGACTTCAGTTTTCCGTGCCGACTTCCTCAACGAACTGGACGCCCCCGCGCAAGCGGGGACCGAGAGCGCGGTGTCCGGGGTCGAAGGGCTCCCGGCCGGCTCGGCGCTGCTGGTCGTCAAACGGGGACCGAATGCCGGATCGCGGTTCCTGCTCGACCAGCCCATCACGTCCGCCGGCCGGCACCCCGACAGCGACATCTTCCTCGACGACGTCACCGTCAGCCGTCGCCACGCCGAATTCAGGTTGGAAAACAACGAATTCCACGTCGTAGATGTCGGTAGCCTGAACGGCACGTACGTCAACCGTGAGCCCGTCGATTCGGCGGTGCTCGCAAACGGCGACGAAGTGCAGATCGGCAAGTTCCGGTTGGTGTTTTTGACCGGACCCAAGCAGGGTGACGACGATGGAGGTTCCGGAGGGTAGTGAGCGCACCCGATAGCCCGGCGCTCGCCGGGATGTCGATTGGGGCGGTCCTGGATCTGTTGAGGCCGGATTTCCCCGATGTCACCATCTCCAAGATCCGCTTCTTGGAGGCCGAGGGGCTGGTGACACCGCAGCGCGCCGCGTCGGGATATCGGAGGTTCACCGCCTACGACTGCGCCCGGCTGCGGTTCATCCTCACCGCCCAGCGGGACCACTACCTGCCGCTGAAGGTGATCAGGGCGCAGCTGGACGCCCAGCGCGACGGTGAGCTGCCCCCCATCGGATCGCCTTACGGTGTACCGCGATTGGTGTCGGTGCCGGATCGCGGGGAAGTGGGCGCCGGGGGCGAGGCCAGGCCCGACGCGGCGGCGGTGGCGCCGCCCCGCATCCGGCTGAGCCGGGAAGACCTGCTGGAACGCTCCGGGGTGGACGACGGCCTGCTCACGGCGCTGCTCAAGGCCGGGGTGATCACCACCGGTCCGGGCGGCTTCTTTGACGAACACACCGTCGTAATCCTTCAATGCGCGCGGGCGCTGTCCGAGTACGGCGTCGAGCCGCGGCATCTGCGCGCCTTCCGTAACGCCGCCGACAGGCAGTCCGACCTGATCGCCCAAATCGCCGGGCCGGTAGTCAAAGCCGGCAAGACGGGGGCCCGCGATCGTGCCGACGACCTGGCGCGTGAGGTGGCTGCGCTCGCTATCACACTGCATACCTCGCTGATCAAGTCCGCCGTTCGCGACGTTCTGCATCGCTGAGGATTAGACTTCGTTGGACAGCTAGGTGCTCGGCGGGGCGACACCGTCGCACCGAGTTGTCGTGAGACCACAGCGGCCTATGCGGAGGGCAGACACAAATGGCTGAAGTTCGTGTTGTCGGCATTCGCGTCGAGCAGCCGCAGAACCAACCGGTGCTGTTGTTGCGCGAAGCCAACGGTGACCGATACCTGCCAATTTGGATCGGTCAGTCTGAAGCCGCCGCGATCGCGCTGGAGCAGCAAGGCGTCGAGCCGCCTCGCCCGCTGACGCACGACCTGATCAGGGATCTCATTGCTGCCCTTGGTCATTCGCTGAAAGAGGTGCGGATCGTCGATCTCCAGGAAGGCACTTTCTACGCTGACCTGGTCTTCGACCGCAACATCACCGTTTCGGCGCGTCCCTCGGATTCGGTGGCGATCGCTCTGCGGGTCGGCGTTCCGATCTACGTCGAGGAAGCCGTGCTCGCCCAGGCCGGCCTGCTCATCCCCGACGAGAGCGACGAAGAGGCCAACACCGCCGTCCGGGAGGACGAGGTGGAGAAGTTCAAGGAGTTCCTCGACAGCGTCTCTCCGGACGACTTCAAGGCCACCTAGCCCGCCGACGATGCAGCCCGCGCGACGGGGTGTTGAGGAGGCGGGCCATCCGGCCCAGCCCGCCGACGATGGGGCCGGGACGCCGCATGCGGCGGGCCCGCGCTGCGCACCGCTACGCTGGATGTCGAATCACGGATCTATCTCATCTGGCACCGCGATGTCGACACGCTGGCCGATGGTGCGGCCACAAAGCTCCGCAGCGGCCATACTTTGATCACGACTTTAAGGGCGCGGCGGCTATCGAAAAGCGTAAGCTCTCTAGCACTCGGGCCTGAGCAAACGTGGCTGCGGTGCGGCCAATAACGACAGCGCGATCGGCGAGAGGAACCACCGTGAGCGAGCAGCCACGTCAAGAGCAGCTGGACCTAGCTGACAATGCGAACGCCGCGAGCAGCGCCCAGACCGGCACCGCAGCGAGCGCACCCGTGCAACCAGGGCTGTTTCCCGACGATTCCGTGCCCGACGAGCTCGTGGGTTACCGCGGGCCGAGCGCTTGCCAGATCGCCGGTATCACCTACCGGCAGCTGGACTACTGGGCGCGTACGTCGCTGGTGGTCCCGTCGATCCGCAGCGCGGCCGGCTCCGGCAGCCAGCGGCTGTACTCGTTCAAGGACATCCTCGTTCTCAAGATCGTCAAGCGGTTGCTCGACACCGGCATCTCGCTGCACAACATCCGCGTCGCGGTCGACCATCTGCGCCAGCGCGGCGTGCAGGACCTGGCCAACATCACCCTGTTCTCGGACGGCACCACGGTGTACGAGTGCACCTCGGCCGAAGAGGTTGTCGACCTGCTGCAGGGCGGGCAGGGCGTCTTCGGCATCGCCGTCTCGGGGGCCATGCGCGAGCTGACCGGCGTCATCGCCGACTTCCCCGGCGAGCGCGCCGACGGCGGCGAATCCATAGCCACCCCCGAAGACGAGCTGGCCTCCCGGCGCAAGCACCGCGACCGCAAGATCGGCTAGCCGCCTCCCTCCGCGAGCAGACGCGAAAGCACCCCACTTCGGCATGAAATGGGTGCTTTCGCGTCTGCTCGCCAGTGTGTCGCGCGCCCGGGTAAACTGGCGCACGCGTCGCACTTGGGCGGGAGAGTTCCGTGGCTGCCAGTCACGGACGCCGAAGGAGCAACACCTCTCCGTCAACCTCTCAGGCACCCGGACCGCGCGAGTTGACGATGCCTCTGGAAAGCGGTGGAGATCGGGAACGGTCCCCGCCCGCCGATGGGGAAAGGCGCTGGGGGACAGCACCGGCGCCGAATCTCTCAGGCGCCCGGCGAACGGGTGAAGACAGAGGGAGAGGGCCGCTAGTCCCTCGACCTCAGGAGTTCGCGTTGGCTGAGTATTCCGGAATCGTCAGGCCCGACCGATCAACGTTCGCAGACCGGCACATCGGCCCCGACAGCCAGGCCGTCGCGGCCATGCTCGCCGTCATCGGCGTCGAGTCGCTAGACGAGCTGGCATCCAAGGCCGTTCCCGCGGGCATCCTCGACCAACTCGTCGACGGCGGTGCCGCGCCCGGTCTGGAGAAGTTGCCGCCGCCCGCGAGCGAGGCCGAAGCGCTGGCCGAACTGCGGCGGCTGGCCGACGCCAACACCGTCGCCGTGTCGATGATCGGGCAGGGCTACTACGACACCCTCACGCCGCCGGTGCTGTTGCGCAACGTCGTGGAGAACCCGGCCTGGTACACCGCCTACACGCCCTATCAGCCGGAGATCAGCCAGGGCCGGCTGGAGGCGCTGCTGAACTTCCAGACGATGGTGGCCGACCTGACCGGCCTCGAGGTGGCCAACGCGTCGATGCTCGACGAGGGCACCGCCGCGGCCGAGTCGATGACCCTGATGCACCGCGCGGCCCGCGGCGGCTCGAACCGGCTCGCGGTGGACACCGATGTCTTCGCGCAGACCGCGGCCGTGCTGGCCACGCGGGCCGAGCCGTTGGGCATCGAGATCGTCACCGCCGACCTGCGCGACGGGCTGCCGGACGGTGACTTCTTCGGAGTCATCACCCAGCTGCCCGGCGCCAGCGGGCGGATCACGGACTGGTCGGCGTTGGTTTCCGAGGCCCACGGCCGGGGCGCGCTGGTTGCCGTCGGCGCCGACCTGCTGGCGTTGACGCTGATCACACCGCCGGGGGAGATCGGCGCCGACGTGGCGTTCGGCACGACCCAAAGGTTCGGTGTCCCAATGGGATTCGGTGGGCCGCACGCCGGCTACCTGGCGGTCCACGCCAAGCACGCCCGCCAGCTGCCGGGGCGGCTGGTTGGTGTGTCGCTGGACGCGGACGGGTCACCGGCCTACCGGCTGGCGCTGCAGACGCGGGAGCAGCACATCCGTCGCGACAAGGCGACCAGCAACATCTGCACCGCGCAGGTGCTGCTGGCCGTGATGGCCGCGATGTACGCCAGCTACCACGGAGCCGACGGGCTGACCGCGATCGCGCGTCGGGTACATGCCCAGGCCCGGAAGATCGGCGCCGCGCTGGGCGATGCGCTGGTGCACGACACGTTCTTCGACACCGTCCTGGCGCATGTCCCCGGGCGCGCCGACGAGGTGCTGGCCGAGGCGAAGGCGCGCGGGGTCAACTTGTGGCGCGTCGACGCCGACCACGTCTCGTTGGCCTGCGACGAGGTCACCACCGACGAGCACGTGGCCGCGGTGCTCGAGGCCTTCGGGGTCCAAGCCGCCGAGCCGGCATCCGCCGGCATCGTCACCCGCACCTCGGAGTTCCTCACCCATCCCGCGTTCACGCAACACCGCACCGAAACGGCGATGATGCGGTACCTGCGCACGCTGGCGGACAAGGACATTGCCTTGGACCGCAGCATGATTCCACTCGGCTCCTGCACGATGAAACTCAACGCCGCCGCCGAGATGGAACCGATCACCTGGCCAGAATTCGCCCGCTTGCATCCGTTCGCGCCGGCCTCCGACACGGCAGGAGTGCGCCGGCTGATCGCCGATCTGGAGAACTGGCTGGTGCAGATCACCGGTTACGATGCCGTGTCGCTGCAGCCCAACGCCGGGTCGCAGGGCGAGTACGCCGGCCTGTTGGCGATCCACGCCTACCACGCCAGCCGGGGCGAACCGCACCGCGACATCTGCCTCATCCCGTCCAGCGCGCACGGCACCAACGCCGCATCGGCCGCGTTGGCCGGGCTGCGGGTGGCCGTGGTCGCCTGCCGCGACAACGGCGACGTCGACCTCGACGATCTACGGGCCAAGGTGGCCGAACACGGCGACCGGCTGGCGGCGTTGATGATCACCTACCCGTCCACACACGGCGTCTACGAGCATGACATCGCCGAGATCTGCGCGGCCGTGCACGAGGCCGGCGGTCAGGTCTACATCGACGGCGCCAATCTCAACGCGCTGGTCGGTCTGGCCCGGCCGGGGAAGTTCGGCGGCGACGTCAGCCACCTGAACCTGCACAAGACGTTCTGCATCCCGCACGGCGGCGGCGGGCCGGGCGTCGGCCCCGTCGTGGCGCGCGCGCACCTGGCCCCGTTCCTGCCGGGTCACCCCTACGCCCCGGAGTTGCCCGGGGGCCATCCGGTGTCGTCGGCGCCCTACGGGTCGGCCTCGATCCTGCCGATCACCTGGGCCTACATCAGGATGATGGGCGCCGAGGGCCTGCGGGCGGCCTCGCTGACCGCGATCGCGTCGGCCAACTACATCGCCCGGCGGCTCGACGAGTACTTCCCGGTGCTGTACGCCGGCGAGAACGGCATGGTCGCCCACGAGTGCATCCTCGACTTGCGCGGCATCACCAAGTCGACCGGCGTGACCGTCGACGATGTCGCAAAACGGCTGGCGGACTACGGATTCCACGCGCCCACCATGAGCTTCCCGGTGGCCGGCACGCTCATGGTCGAGCCCACCGAAAGCGAGACGCTGACCGAAGTCGATGCGTTCTGCGAGGCCATGATCGCCATCCGCCGCGAGATCGACCGCGTGGGCGCCGGGGAGTGGACCGCCGACGACAACCCCCTGCGGGGCGCGCCGCACACCGCGGAGTGCCTGCTGGTCTCCGACTGGAATCACCCCTACACCCGGGAGGAGGCCGCCTACCCGCTGGGCAAGGGCTTCCGGCCCAAGGTGTGGCCGCCGGTGCGGCGCATCGACGGCGCCTACGGCGACCGCAACCTGGTCTGCTCCTGCCCGCCGGTGGAGGCGTTCGCCTAGCGCAACACGCTCGCGAACGTAACCGCACTGTGAAATGCGGCCGGATTTTTCACAGTGGCGTTACGCTCGCGGCTGGTCGAGGCACGCAGGTCAGCCGAAGCGCTCGATGATCGCCGCGGCGATCCGGTCCGGCGCGTCCTCCTGGATGAAGTGCTTGGCGTCGGGCAGTTCGACGACGACATGATCGGGAAACGCCGCGCGCATGCGCGGGAGCGCCGGGCCGGGCCTGAAGGCGAAGTCCTTCATCCCCCAGACGAACAGCGCGGGCTTGCCGCCCAATTTGGCCGGCACTTCCGCGGCCAGCCGGGCCAGCAGCGGATGGGCGGCCAGGATCTGCTTGGGCATCTCGGCCACGCCCTTCCGCGCCTCCGCGCTGGGCTGCACGGCCCGGTAGTGCTCCATCACCGCTGCGCTGGGCCGGTGCTGGGTGCCCGCCGGGATCAACCGTTCGACAAAGAAATTGCGGTGCAGGATGGCGTACTGCATGGGCGGGCTGGACATGACCCGGCTGAAGGCCTTCGTCGACAGCGTGTCCGCCGGCCAGAACCAGGTGTTGCCCAGCGTGATGCCGCGCACCCGGTCGGCGCGCTCGACGGCGACCGCCATGCCGATGGGCCCGCCCCAGTCCTGGCCCATCGTCAGGTAGCCGTCGAGCCCGAGGTGGTCGACGAATTCGCCGACCACCCGGGCGTGCTCGTCGATCTTGTAGCCGAACCCCGCGGGGCGCTCCGAGAGCCCGAACCCGAGGTAATCCGGTGCGATGCAACGGAACCGGTCGCGCAGCGCGACGATGATGTTCCGGTACAGGAAGCTCCACGTCGGGTTGCCGTGGCACAACAGAAGCGGCGGGCCGTCACCCTCGTCGACATAGTGGAGACGTCCGCGCGAGCTGTCGAACCAGCGCGACTGGAAAGGATAAAGCAGCGGATCCGGAGTGAAATCGACCTTCATGACGCTCCCTTCGGCAACGCACACGATGCTATGCGGGAGGGGTGATCGCCGGAGTGTCAACGGGAGTCGATCACCATAGGCTGACCCCCGACAGCCACGCCAACCCTGGTCGCGAGCGTAACGGGACTACGAAAAACTCGGCCTAAACTCGCAGTGCGGTCACGCTCGCGGCGGGTCGCGCGTCGATTAGCGCTCTCAGCTCAAAAACATGTTGACGGCTGTGGCCAAATCCGGTGACGCCGACGTGGCCAGGTTCTGGTATCCGCCGCCGCTGAGTTGGGCGACGGCCTCCCATGTCGATCGGTCCGGGTCGCCGCCGAAGTCGATGACGTTGACGGCGATCGGTTTGGCCGGGTCGGCGCTCCTACGGATGAAATCCTGCAGTCCGGCGCCATCCAGGCTTTGGTCGGTGTGCGGCCCGGACGTGATCACCAATATCGAATTCGCCTGCCCCACATGGTAATTGGCCTGGAGCTCCTGGTAGATGATGCGCAGGGTGGTGAACGACACCGCGCCGCCCGCCGACGAATACTGCTTGTCCAGCGCCGCCGCCAGCGCCGCCGAGCGCGGCTGGCCGCCGACGGGGTCACCCAGCGGTCCACCCGGCACCTCCGAGCGGCCCTCGTGGCCGTCGAAGGTCCACAGACCCACGCTGGCGGTGGGCGGCAACGACTTGATCTTGTCCCGAAGCGCCCCGATCACGTTGGCAAGCCGGGTCTTTCCGCCTTCGTCGGTGGGCATCGACTGGTCGAGCATGATGGTCGCGGCCATTCCGCTCGACGGGGCGGCCATGGCTTCGGCCAGCGTGACGCGCATCGCGTCGTCACCCACCGACAGGGTGGCCGGCAGCGCCGGGAAACTGGTGACCGGGCTGCTCGGCGGTTTGACCCCGTTCACCCGGAAGCCGGCCTTCGCCAGCTTCGCGAGTTGCTCGGGTTTTTGCAGGAAGCGGGCGAACCCGCTGGCCGCGGAGGTCTGCTCCGGTGTCAGCCACGAGCCGCTGAGCTGCACCGCGGGATAGTCGGCGACCGGCGCGGGCCCAGCCGGCAGCCAGGAGGCCAGCGCGCCCTTGGCGTCGGACAACGACTGGCCGCGCTGGAACAGTTGCTCCTCGGTGGTGATCACCGCGTGCACCGGTGCGGTCGCCGCGTCGCCGGACTTGAGCAGCGTGTTCATCGCCTCGGTCAGGGAGTTGTCGGCCAGCTTGGGTTGGGCGTTCAACAACGTGCGCACGGCGCCGGTGCCCTGGGTCGGCGGCGCACCCGCCGGAACCGACGCGGCCGCGACGGCCTCGCCGGCCAGAAACGACGCGTCGCCGTTGCCGTTCATGGGCAGCGCCAGCCGCAGCGATCCCCACGCCGGCATGTTCAGGCCGGCCAGCGAGGTCGGGTTGGTTTGCAGGCCGGGCAGCGCGGCCCAGTTCTGGGTCGCCAGGGCCTGCCCGAGTTCGGGCCGGACGGCGAGCACGACCGGCGACGTCACCAGCGAATGGCTTTCCGTGATCGTTTTCTGGCCCGCGGTGGCGGCGAGCCGCGCGGCGGAAACTGAGCTGCCCGGAATCCACAAGGCCGGCTGGCCGCCCAACTCGGCCGGCCACTTGCCGGCGAATCCGTTGAGCACCGCATCGGAGCCGGCCGGTTTGACACCCACCACCATGCAGTGATCGCCGACGGGGCCGGCCGTGGAGTTGTAGCTCTCGGCGAGCTGCTGCACGGGATCGGAGATCGACGGGTCGGCAATGACGGCGACCGACTCCTTGCCCCCGATGCAGCGGGCGGCGGCGTTGTGCGAGCGGTGGGACAGCGCGTCACCGAAGAAGCTCCACAGGATCACGGTGCCCACGACGACGACCACGGCGACGAGCGCGACGATCACCCCGATGCTGACGCCGCGGCGCCCGCCCTCGCTGCGGTGGCCGCCGAGCCGCTCGCCGAGCCCCCGGCGCCCGCCACGGAACCGCGACGACAGCGACGGTGGGGAGGCCGGCGGCTCGGCGCCCGGCTTGCGCGGGGGGAATTCCGGATAGTCGTCGGCGGTGTGGGCGGGAAAGCCTTCGTCTGCGTAGTCGTCCTCACCCCGATATTCATCGGTCGCGGCGCCGCGGTGGTGGTGACCCGTGTCGTCGGCGGGGTACGGCTCGTCGGCGAGGTGTTCGTCAGCGGGCTGGTCGACGGAATCCTCCGGCTCGGGCATGCTGTGCCTACCCATACCGGTGCCCGCCGCCTTTCCGTCGACTCGTCACGTGGGCTTCATTCATCACGTGGGCTTTCCCATCACGTGAGGTGGACTCGGCGCAGATTCTAGTCATCGGCCGCACTACCTACCGCATTGTCGAGCCGCGTTCACCCACCGGCGGCGCGGGCCTTGAATTCGCGCCGGCGCCGATGCAGGATCGGCTCGGTGTAGCCGTTGGGCTGCTGTGTTCCGGACAAGATCAGCTCCTGGGCGGCCAGGAAGGCGACGCTGTCGTCGAAGTTGGGCGCCATCGGCAGGTACTTGGCGTCACCGGCGTTCTGCTGATCGACCATCGGGGCCATCCGTTCCAGGCTGGCGCGGACGTCCTCGCTGGTGATGACGCCGTGCCGCAGCCAGTTGGCCAGCAGCTGGCTGGAGATCCGCAGGGTGGCGCGGTCCTCCATGAGGGCCACGTTGTGGATGTCGGGCACCTTGGAGGATCCGACGCCCTGGTCGATCCAGCGCACCACGTAACCGAGGATGGACTGGCAGTTGTTGTCGACCTCCTCGCGGATCTCCTCGGGGGCCCAGGCCAGCTCCTTGGCCAGCGGAATGGTCAGCAGCTGATCGATGGTCGTCCGCTTCTTGCCGGCCAGTTCCTTCTGCACCGCGATGACGTCGACCTGGTGGTAGTGCATGGCGTGCAGGGTGGCAGCCGTCGGCGACGGCACCCAGGCAGTGCTGGCGCCCTGCTTGGGCTGGCTGATCTTCTGCTGGACCATGTCCGCCATCAGCTCGGTCATGGTCCACATGCCCTTGCCGATCTGCGCGTGACCGGCGAAGCCGGCGGCCAGGCCGGTGTCGACGTTGTTGTCCTCGTAGGCCAGGATCCACGGCTGGGTCTTCATGGCGCCCTTGCGGACCATCGGACCGGCCTCCATCGAGGTGTGGATCTCGTCTCCGGTGCGGTCCAGGAAGCCGGTGTTGATGAACACGATCCGGTCGGCGGCGGCCTTGATGCACGCCTTCAGGTTGACGGTCGTGCGCCGCTCCTCGTCCATGACGCCCACCTTGAGCGTGGTCTGCGGCAGGCCGAGCACGTCCTCGACCCTGCTGAACAGCTCGGTGGTGAACGCCACCTCGTCGGGGCCGTGCATCTTGGGCTTGACGATGTAGATGGAACCGGTGCGACTGTTGACCAGCGGGCCGTTCGCCCCGTCGTTGTCCGAGGCGCCCTTCAGCCCGTGGACGGCGCACAGGCCGGTGAAGAGCGCGTCCTGGATGCCCTCGAAGATCTCTTTCTCCTCGCCGCCGTCGCCGCTCAACACGATTGCGTCGTTGGTCATCAGGTGCCCGACATTGCGCACGAACAGCAGCGCGCGCCCGGGCAGCACCAGCTCGCCGCCGTCGGGGGTGGTGTAGTGGCGGTCCTGGTTGAGCACCCGGGTGAACGTCTTGCCGTCCTTGTCCACCTCCGCGGCAAGATCGCCCCGCATCAGGCCCAGCCAGTTGCGGTAGGCGCGGGTCTTGTCGTCGGCGTCGACGGCGGCCACCGCGTCCTCGAAGTCGATGATCGTGGTCACCGCCGACTCCAGCACGACGTCCTTGATGCCGGCGCGATCGGTCTTGCCGATGGGCGAGTCGGGATCGATCAGGATCTCGATGTGCAGGCCGTGGTTGACCAGCAACACCGACCAGTCGGGGGAGCCGAGCTCGCCGCTGTATCCGACGAACTTGTCGGGCTCGGCCAACCCGACGGCCTCCGCATCCGCACCGACGGCGAGCTCCAGCCGGCCGTCGGCGATGCTCAGGCCCGTCACGTCCGCCCATGAACCCGACGACAGCGGCACGGCCTCGTCGAGGAACCGGCGGGCATAGGCGATCACCTTGTCGCCGCGCACCTTGTTGTAGCTGCTGCCCTGTTCGGCGCCGTCGGTTTCCGGGATCACATCGGTGCCGTAGAGGGCGTCGTACAGTGAGCCCCACCGGGCGTTCGCGGCGTTGAGCGCGAAGCGGGCGTTGGTCACCGGCACCACCAGCTGGGGGCCGGCCGTCGTGGTGATCTCGGGGTCGACGCCGGAGGTGGTGATGCCGAAGTCGTCGGGCTCGGGCAGCAGATAGCCGATCTCGGTCAGGAACTCGCGGTAGGCCTCCGTGTCGATCGGCTCGATGACCCGCTGCCGGTGCCACCTGTCGATCTGGGCCTGCAGCTCGTCGCGGCGGTTCAGCAAATCCTGGTTCCGCGGCGTGAGGTCGGTGACGACTTTGTCGACGCCGGCCCAGAAGCTGTCCGGGTCGATGTCGGTGCCGGGCAGGGCCTCGTTGTTCACGAAGTCGTAGAGCACCTTGGCGACGCGCAAGTTCCCCACCGACACACGATCAGTCATGTTTCTCCTCCATAATGGCTCCTCGGGGGCCAGGCGGAACCTCACCGGCCTCGACAGGCATCGTCGTCAGCCTACCGACCGGCAGCCTGGCGACAGTTACCCGGCCGACCCGCAACAGCAGGTCACGCCGGGCTCCAGCCACAACGATGGTGCCGCGGCGGGCCCGGAGGGTCGCGTCTGGCAACGCATGTTCCGCGGGCCGGGACCCTCTGCTTCTCCAGCATTTCCTTGACTGGTAACCGCTGCAGATCATACGGCCTCCGCGCGGCGCCGCCCGCCTGCCAGGCCCCGGCTGAGCTATGCGTCGCGCATGGCGCCGACGAGGTCCTCCACCAGATCCTCCATCGCCACCATCGCGACCACGGTCTCGGTGGCCCCGGTGGTCCCGCTATCAGCGGTCACCAATGCCAGGTGGCTGTTGCTGCGGCGCATCCGCGACAGCGCGTCGGCCAGCGGCAGCGACCTGGGAACCCGCGGCAGCGGCCGCACCAGCGCCAGGTCGATCACGGTCTTCGGGTCGTCGTCGAGCGTCAGCACGTCCTTGATGTGCAGGTAGCCGATGAACTTGCCGTCGAGGTCGGCGACGGGGAACCGCGAATAGCCGGTTTGCGCCAGGGCCTCCTGGACCGCGCCGACCGTCGGCCCGGAGCCGGGCGCGGCCACCCGCACCGCGCGGATCTCGGCGAGCGGCCGCGCGACATCGCCGACCATTCGGGTACGAAGCTGCAGCGCCCGCGTCAGCCTGCCGTGCTCCTCGGCGTCCAACAGGCCCTCGGACACCGATTCGGTGATCATCATCCTCAACTCCGTGGTGGACACCGCGGCGTCGAGCTGTGACTTGGGCTCCACACGCAGCGCGCGAAGCACCACGTTGGCGCACTTGTCGTAGAACGTGATGAACGGCCGCGCGACGCGGACGTAGGCGAGGTAGGGCGGAACCAGCAGCATCGCCGTGCGCTCCGGGCCGGCGAGCGCGATGTTCTTCGGCACCATCTCACCCAGCAGCACATGCAGGGTCACCACGATGCCCAGCGCGATCACCAGCGACACGGTGTGCAGCACCGCCGGATGCATGCCGGTCAGCTCGAACGCCCTGCGCAGCAGGTCGGCGACCGTGGCCTCGCCGATCCGCCCCAGCAACAGGGAGGCGACCGTCACCCCTAACTGCACGCCGGCCAGCATGGCCGGCAGATTCTGACTGGCGCGGATCACCGTGACGGCGCGCGCCTTGCCCTGCTCCGCCAACGCCTCGAGGCGGTCGCGCCGGGCCGAGATCAACGCGAATTCGGCGCCGACGAAGAACGCGTTCACCCCGATCAGCAGGATGGCAAGCAGCACTCCGAGGGCGTCGTTCATCGCCGGTCCCGTCCGGCGGCGGTTTGGGCGCGGCTGTCCAGTTGTTGCAACTCGAGCAGGTCGATCCGGCGCCCGTCCATCCGAACCACCGTCGCCTGCCAGCGCACCGAGGTGTCCAGCAGGCCGTCGGCGTCCAGGGCGGTCAGTTCCACCGTTTCCCCGGCCACCGGGATGTGGCCGATTTCGCGCAGCACCAGGCCGCCGATCGTCTCGTATGGCCCTTCGGGGGCCCGAAATCCGGTGGCGGCGGCCACCTCGTCGATGCGCAGCAGCCCGTTCACCCGCCAGCCGTTGCCGGCCGCGACCACATCGGGGGTGGCATCGTCGTGTTCGTCGCGGACGTCGCCCACGATCTCTTCGATCAGGTCCTCGACGGTCACCATGCCGGCCGTGCCGCCATACTCGTCGACGACCATCGCGGTTTGCAAGGGGTTGGCACGGATCTCGGCCATCACCGCATCGCCGTCCAGCGTCGAGGGCACCACCGGAACGTGCTGCGCGAGCGTCGTCAGCGGGGTGTGCGGACGATCGGCCGGCGGCACCGCGAACACCTGCTTGACGTGCACTATGCCGACGGTCTCGTCGAGGTCGCCGTCGACGATGGGGAACCGGGAGAACCCGGATTCGGCGGCCGCGGCGATCAGGTCGGCGACGGTGTCGTCGGTCTGCAGCGCCACGATCTTCGACCTCGGCGTCATCAGTTCCTCGGCGGTCAGGGCGCCGAACTGCAGCGATCGCCGCACCAGGGCGGCGGTGGCCGCGTCCATGGTGCCGCTGCGGGCCGAGCTGCGCACCAGCGACGCCAGCTCCTGCGGCGAGCGGGCCGAGCGCAGCTCCTCGGCCGGCTCGATCCCCAGCTTGCGCACGATCCAGTTGGCCGCGCCGTTGGTCAGCCGGATGGCCGGGGTGAAGAGCAGCGAGAAGAGCGACTGAAAGCCCACGACGGCGCGGGCGCTGGACAGCGGGCGCGCGACGGCGAGGTATTTCGGAACGAGCTCACCGAACACCATCGACACCGACGTCACGATCACCAGCGCCAGGAACGCGATGATCGCGTCGGCCAGCCGGTTCGGGATGCCGAGCGAGCTCAGCGCCGGATGCGGCAAGTCCGCCACCAACGGGTCGGTCAGGTACCCGGTCGCCAGCGTGGTGGTGGAGATGCCCAGTTGGGCGCCCGACAGCTGAAACGACAGCTGCCGCTGGGCGCGCTGGATGAGGCGGTCGCGGCGGCCGCCGGCGCGGGCGTTGGCGTCCACCACGCTGCGGTCCAGCGCGGTCAGGGAGAACTCGGCCGCGACGAAGACCCCGTTACCGAAGATGAGCAGCGCGATGGCGAGCACGCTGCCCAGGGTGAGGGCGACGTTCACGACCGCGTCCTGCGGAAGGCCCGGGTCGGCGGTGGGGCCCCGGCGCGTGCCTGCGGCACGTCATCCCTTTCCTCGATGCGGCGCAGCGCTTTGCTGCCAGCCGAAAACTCACGTGAATTCACATGGTAGCCAAGACGTCCAGCGGACAGAACCGCCGTCGCCGGCTTAGCGCTCACCAGCCCAACGGCAGCGGATGGCCCTCGGCGAAACCCGCGGCCGACTGGACACCCACGACGGCGCGCTCGTGCAGCTCGGCCAGGGTGGAGGCACCGACATAGGTGCAGGTGCTGCGCACTCCAGAGGTGACGTGGTCGATCAGGTCCTCGACGCCGCCCCGGATGGGGTCCAGCCCCATCCGCGCCGTCGAGATGCCCTCCTCGAATAGCGCCTTGCGGGCGCGATCGAACGCGGTGTCGTCGCCGGTGCGGGCGACCACCGCCCGCTTGGACGCCATGCCGTAGCTCTCCTTGTAGGGCTGGTCGTCGCGGTCGCGCATCAGGTCCCCGGGCGACTCGTAAGTGCCGGCAAACCACGACCCGATCATGACGTTCGACGCCCCGGCCGCCAGCGCCAGCGCGACGTCCCGCGGATGCCGGATGCCGCCGTCGGCCCACACGTGGCCGCCGGCTTCCCTTGCCGCGGAAGCACATTCGAGCACCGCGGAGAACTGCGGGCGACCCACGCCGGTCATCATCCGGGTGGTGCACATCGCGCCCGGCCCGACGCCGACCTTGACGATGGTCGCCCCGGCGCCCAGCAGATCCCGGGTGCCCTCCGCCGACACCACGTTCCCCGCCGCCAGCGGCAGGCCGAGGTCCAGCTCTGCCACCATCTTGATCGCGTCCAGCGTCTTGACCTGATGCCCGTGTGCGGTGTCGATCACGAGCACGTCGACACCGGCCTCCGCCAGCGACCGGGCCTTGGCGCCCACGCCGCCGCTGATGCCGACGGCCGCGCCGACCCGCAGCCGCCCGCGGGCGTCGGTCGCCGGGGTGTACAGGCCGGCACGGATCGCCCCGGTGCGGGTGAGCACCCCGGCCAGGGTGCCGTCGGCGTTGGTCACCACCGCGACGCCGATCGCCGAGTGCTCGAGCAGGTCGAAGATCTTGCGCGGTTCGGTGCCCACCGGGGCGGTGACGAAGTCGGTCGCGACGACATCGCGCACCCTGGTGAAGCGGTCCACGCCCAGGCAGGAGGATTCGCTGACCACGCCGATGGGACGGCCCTCGAACAGCACGACGGCCACGCCGTGCGCGCGCTTGTGGATCAGCGCCATGGCGTCGGACACCGAGTCGTCGGGCTCCAGCACCACCGGGGTGTCGAGAACCAGGTCGCGGCTCTTGACGAACTGCACCGTCTGCTGCACCGCGGTGATGGGCAGGTCCTGGGGCAGGATCACGATGCCGCCCCGCCGCGACACGGTCTCGGCCATCCGCCGCCCGGCCACCGCGGTCATGTTGGCGACCACGACGGGAATGGTGGTGCCGGAGCCGTCGGTGCTGGACAAGTCGACGTCGAAGCGCGACGCGACCTCCGACCGGTTCGGCACGATGAACACGTCGTTGTAGGTCAGGTCATACCCCGGCCGGTGCCCGTCCAAGAACCTCATGTGACTCGACTGCCCCCTTTGCGCCCTCTTACACGCCGGCCGCCGTCAGGCGGGCACTTCGCTGCGGTCACCGCTCCACAGCGTATGGAAGCGCTTGTCCGGTTCGTCGTCGACGCGGCCGTAGGTGTGCGCGCCGAAGAAGTCGCGCAGTCCCTGGGTTAGCGCCGCGGGCAGCCGCTCGGTGCGCAGCGCGTCGTAGTAGGACAGCGCCGAGGAGAACCCCGGGATCGGGATGCCCAGCTTGGTGGCGGTCACCACGACGCGGCGCCAGCCGTCGATCGCGGCCTCGATCGCGCTGCGGAAGTACGGCGCGACGATCAGCGTCGGCAGGTCTCGGTCCTCGTCGAACGCCTCCTTGATGCGGTTGAGGAACTTCGCCCGGATGATGCAGCCGCCGCGCCAGATGGTGGCCAGGTCGCCCGGCGTGATGCCCCAGTCGTATTCGGCGCTGCCGGCCTGAATCTGGTTGAATCCCTGGGCGTAGGCGATGATCTTCGACGCGTACAGGGCCTGCCGGACGTCTTCGATGAATTGGGCTGCGTCGCTTGGCTTTTGGCCCAGCCGGCCCGAGGCCAGCCCGGTGGTGGCCCTGCGCTGGGTGACCGAGCCCGACAGCGCCCGGGCGAACACGGCCTCGGCGATGCCGGTCACCGGCACGCCGAGGTCGAGGGCCGACTTGACCGTCCACCGGCCGGTGCCCTTCTGCTCGGCCTCGTCGAGGATGACGTCGACGAGCGGCTTGCCCGTCTTGGCGTCCTTCTGGCGCAGCACCTGCGCGGTGATCTCGACCAGGAAGCTGTCCAGGTCGCCGGAGTTCCAGTCGTCGAACACGTCGGCGATCTCGTCGGCGGTCTTGCCGAGCCCGTCGCGCAGCAGCTGGTAGGCCTCGCCGATCAGCTGCATGTCGGAGTACTCGATGCCGTTGTGCACCATCTTGACGAAGTGGCCGGCGCCGTCGGGGCCGATGTGCGTGCAGCAGGGCACCCCGTCGACGTGGGCGGAGATCTCCTCGAGCAGCGGGCCCAGCGACGTGTAGGACTCGGCCGGGCCGCCCGGCATGATCGATGGCCCGTTGAGCGCGCCCTCCTCGCCGCCGGAGATGCCGGCACCGACGAAGTGCAGGCCGCGCTCGCGCATCGCCTTCTCGCGGCGGATGGTGTCGGTGTAGAGGGCGTTGCCGCCGTCGATGATGATGTCGCCTTCTTCCATGGCGTCGGCGAGCTCGTTGATGACCGCGTCGGTGGGGTCGCCGGCCTTGACCATGATCAGCACCCGCCGCGGCTTCTCCAGCGCGTCGAGGAACTCCTCGATGGTCTCCGAGCGCACGAACTTGCCCTCGTCGCCGTGCTCGGAGAGCAGCGCGTCGGTCTTGGCGACGGATCGGTTGTGCAGGGCCACGGTGTATCCATGGTGGGCGAAATTGCGGGCGATGTTCGAACCCATGACCGCGAGGCCGGTGACGCCGATCTGCGCGGTAGCGGTTTTCGCGTCCGACGAACTCATGGCTGCCCTCTCCGTTGGGGAACTCTTCCGAATATCCTTCGGTGACACTGTGTCACAGCGGGCCTGCGTCCGCCCGCGGTGACCGCCGCCCGGGAATCAGAGGTTGAACAGCCGTCGCAGCTCGGTGAGCCACGGAACGACGAGCGCGATGGTGGGCACCACCATGACGGCCGCCGCGGCCAGATATGCGGCTGCCGCGAGCCTCAGGCTGTTGCCGCGCCCGGACAACCGGCGCACCCGCAACACCGTGCTGGGGCCGCCGACGGCGAGCGCGCCCGAGGGCGCCCGTCCCGACGCGCAGGCCACCAGAGCGCGGGCCAGGGGAGTGCGACCGGTGGCGCGTACCGCGGCGTCGTCGGCCAACAGCTCGACGAGCAGCTGCACCGCGCGCAGCGCGTTGGTGCTGCGCACGAGCCGCGGGAAGGCGGCGTGCACGGCGGTGAACGCTTCCAGCACCAAATCGTGGCGGGCCCGCAGGTGGGCGCGCTCGTGGGTGAGGATCGCCGTGACCTCCTCGTCGGCGAGCGTGCTCAGCGCTCCTTCGCTGACGACGACGCGGCTGCGCACGCCGGGCAGGCAGTAGGCGAGCGGCTGCCGAACGTCCAGGATGCGCAGGTCGCGACGGCGGGCACGCGGCTGGCCGGCGGCCGCGTCGTGCCCGACCCCGACGAGGTCGACGAGCATGCGGTGATGGGCCCGCCGGCGCCGGTTGGCGATGGCCACCCGCACGACAGCGACCATCAACCGGGCGCCGACCACGACGGTCAACGCGAAGACGGCAATGTATGCGGTCCACAGCGGCCATCCGAGCCGGCCGGCGGAGCCGACGATGCCGGCCGTGGGCCGCCCGTCGGGACCGGGGACGAGCAGCCGGCTGGCGATCGCGATCCCGGCGCTGAACGCCGACAGGACCGCGGCCAGCGCGACGGACTGCCAGAGCACCATAGCGGCGCGGGGCGCGCGCAACGGCCAACTCGCTCGTGCCAGTATGGCCGGCGCCGGGCCGACCAACAGCACCGCGAGGATGGTGAAGGCCAGCGCTGACACGCTGCTAGTCTCCCTCAGTCCTCCGCCGCTGCGCCAGCCGACGGCGTGTCATTGCGTTGACTGGCTTCCAGCTCGGCGAGCGCGCGCCGCAGCGCCTCGGCCTCGTCGGCGCCGACCCGCTCGACGAAGTGCACCAGCGCCGCCTGCCGTCCCCCGGAGTCCTCCGCCTGCGCCAGCGCATCGACCATGAGCCCGGCGACCAGCTCGTCGCGACCGTGCACCGGTGCGTACCGGTGGGCGCGGTCGTCGCGGATCTGGGAGACCAGGTTCTTCTTGGCCAGCCGCTGCAGGACGGTCATGATCGTCGTGTAGGCGAGGTCGCGTTGCGCCGACAACGCCTCGTGGACTTGGCGAACGGTCTGGGGTTCGGCGGTGGACCACAAATGATCCATCACCGCGCGTTCCAGATCCCCGAGCCGGGTCAGCTTGGCCATAGTGCGTTCATCTCCTGAGCGTCGAAACCAGGGTACTCCGCTTACTACCGACGGTCGTACCAACAAGGTCCGCGTGCGCCGTGTTTCAGCGAGAACATACCTTGCGAGCTTAGGGCAGCCTTGCCTATGCTAATGGCGGTCGAGCGACAATGACCGCGGCGGAGTCCTGAGGGCTGCAGCGACCCCCGGTCTACTCGATCGGCGAGCCCCGCGCCCGGCGCGGGGCTCGCCCGTTTCACGGGCAGGCGTTCCGCTCCGACGGCCCCGTGTCGCCAATGGTGTAGACACATAACGTGCCACCGCCGCCCGACGCGAACTTGCCGCCGAATGCCACCGCGCCGTTCGATGCCGAGCTGGGGCTGCGGTTCACCGAACTCGGCCCCGACGGCGCCCGCGCCGAGCTCGAGGTCACGCCGAAACTCTTGCAGCCGATGGGCCTCGTGCACGGCGGCGTCTACTGCTCGATCATCGAGAGCATGGCCAGCGTGGCCGCCTACACCTGGCTCAACGCGAAGGGCGACGGCGGCAACGTGGTGGGCGTCAACAACAACACGGACTTCCTGCGCTCGATCGGCTCCGGGATGGTGTACGGCGACGCCGAACCGATTCATCGCGGCCGGCGCCAGCAGCTGTGGCTCGTCACGATCACCGACGACGGCGATCGGGTGGTGGCCCGCGGTCAGGTGCGGCTGCAGAACCTCGAGGCGTAATTCCCAGCAAGTTCCCAGCAGCCGGCCAGTCATTACGGAGGCTGCCAGCCACGGCGGCGTGGGCCTTCCGAAAATGCCTGTTCCGCAAGGGAAATCACGACGCCCCCGTGCTCCCGCGGCCGATGTTCGGGGCCGCGGCGGCTCCCGCCACCTCGGTGCACTTCGTGGCACCGCAGGCCATCGAGGCGGGCCTGGCCGAAAGGCTCGCCCTCAACCGGCGATTGGTCCCCGTCAAGGACGTCGGCTCCGTCGGCAAGGCCGACCTGCCGCTCAACGACGCCATGCCGGCCATCGAGATCGATCCCGACACCTTCACCGTGTGCATCGACGGCGAAGTCTGGGAAGAGCAACCGGCGACGGAACTTCCCATGGCACAACGATATTTCCTGTTCTGATGGTGCGCTGATGGTTCAGACGCCACTGGCAACCCTGCTCGCGCTGGCCGACTCGCGGCTGCCCACCGGCGCGCACGTGCACTCCGGTGGCGTCGAAGAGGCCGTCACCGGCGGCATGGTGACCGGCCCGGCTCCGGCAAGACCGCACTGGTCGCGGCCCTGTGCCGGCAGTTGCGCGGCGAGCTGTCGCTGGCGGTGCTGACCAACGACATCTACACCACCGAGGACGCCGACTTCCTGCGCAAGAACGCCGTGCTGCCCGACGACCGGATCGCGGCCGTGCAGACCGGGGGCTGCCCGCACACCGCGATCCGCGACGACATCACCGCCAACCTGGACGCCATCGACGACCTGACCGCCGCCCACGACGCGCTGGACCTGATCCTGGTCGAGTCCGGCGGCGACAACCTGACCGCCACCTTCTCGTCGGGCCTGGTGGGCGTGCAGATCTTCGTCATCGACGTGGCCGGCGGGGTGACCTACTCGGATCTGTTGGTGGTCAACAAGATCGACCTCGCGCCATTGGTCGGCGCCGACCTGCAGGTGATGGCCCGCGACGCGGACGCCGTGCGCGAGGGCCATCCAAGATCATGCAGCCGTTGACCAATGACCCGGCGGCCACCGAGGTGCTGGCCTGGGTGCGCGCCCAGTTGGCCGCTTCGCCCTGATGCACTCCGAGGTTGTGCTGGTCGCGTCGGCCGGCCGGGTGCCTCGCATCCGGTGCCGCGGCGGCGGCATCCAGGCGCGCTGCACCCGCGGCCGACGCGGTGCACCTGGTGTCGGCGGCCGCCATGCCGCTGGGCGGCGACACCATCGACATTCGGGTCATCGTCGAATACGGTGCCCGGCTCAGGCTGCGCAGCGCCGCGGCCACAGTGGCGCTGCCGGGCGCAACAACGCCGACGTCGCGCGCCCGCTGGGTGCTCGAGGTGAGCGGGAGCCTCGACGTCGACCTCGAGCCGACCGTCGTCGCCGGCGCTGCCCGGCACCTGTCCGGCGTGGCCCTGTCCCTGCACGACGAGGGGATGGTCCGGTTTCGCGAGCGGGTGCAGATCGGCAGATACACTGAGCGCGAAGGGTTTTGGTTCGGCTCCCTGCACGCCGACCGGAACGGCCTGCCGCTGCTGCGCCATCGGGTGGAACTGGGCGCGGGATGGCTGGCCGACGACCACATCGCGTCGCCCCGCGCCGCCGTCAACGAATTACGCTATCCGGCAACGAGTTTCGAAGCCGCCGCCATGGACGAAGGATCGACCGTGCTGGCGTTGGCCGGCGGTGGGACGCTGAGCACCTGGCAGGCCGAGCGGCTGGCGGGTTAGCTGGCCCGCCTGGCCGCCGGACGCTTGGCCTCGGCCGCTGCCACCGCCAATTGTTCGAGGCGGGTGCGGGCAAACGCCTGCTGCTCGGTGATGGTGAGCTGGCCGCGGCGGGTGCTCAAGAAGGTCACCGTCCACGACAGCAGCGTGCTGACCTTGGTTTTGAACCCGACCAGGTAGACCAGGTGCAGCACCAGCCACATCAACCAGGCGATGAAACCGCTGAACTCCAGCGGGCCGATCTTGGCCACCGCGGAAAACCGCGACACCGTGGCCATGGAGCCCTTGTCGAAGTACTGGAACGGCTCGCGCTCGGCGGGATCGGCGCCGCCGAGTTCGGCCTTGATCGCGGCGGCGGCATACTTGGCGCCCTGGATGGCGCCCTGCGCCACGCCCGGCACGCCCTCGACGGCGGCCATGTCACCGATGACGAACACGTTCGGATGCCCGGGGATCGACAGGTCCGGCAGCACCTTGACCCGCCCGGCCCGGTCGACTTCGACCGATGACTGCTCGGCGAGGTCTCTGCCCAGCCCGCTGGCCTGAACCCCGGCGGACCACACCTTGCACGCGGACTCGATGCGCCGGGTGGTGCCGTCGGAGTCCTTGACCGTGACGCCGTTGCGGTCGACATCGGTGACCATCGCGCCCAGTTGGATCTCCACACCCATCTTCTCCAGCCGCGCGGCCGCCCGCTCGCCGAGCTTTTCGCCGAACGGCGGCAGCACCGCGGGGGCGGCGTCGAGCAGGATCACCCGCGCCCTGGTGGAGTCGATGTGCCGAAACGAGCCCTTCAGGGTGTGCGTGGCCAATTCGGCTATCTGACCGGCCATTTCGACGCCGGTGGGGCCGGCACCGATGACCGTGAACGTCAGCAGCTTGGCCTGTCGTTCCGGGTCGCGGGACCGCTCGGCCTGCTCGAAGGCGCTCAAGATCCGTCCCCGGACCTCGAGCGCGTCGTCGATCGATTTCATGCCCGGGGCGAACTCGGCGAAGTGGTCGTTGCCGAAGTACGACTGGCCGGCGCCGGCGGCGACGATCAGGCTGTCATAGGGGGTTTCGTAGGTGTGGCCGAGCAAGTCCGAGACGACGAAACGCCCGTCCAGATCGATGTGCGTGACGTCGCCGAGCAGCACCTGGACATTGCGCTGCCTGCGCAGGACGACCCGGGTCGGCGGGGCGATGTCGCCCTCGGACACGATCCCGGTGGCCACCTGATAGAGCAGCGGCTGGAACAGGTGGTGGGTGGTGCGGGCGATCAGCTTGATGTCCACGTTGGCGTGCTTCAGCTTCTTTGCCGCGTTGAGCCCCCCGAATCCCGATCCGATGATGACGACTTGATGACGACGCTCCGGTGCGGCAGTGGTTTCTGCCTGCGTGCTCATGTTCGGGCTGCTCCTGATCGGGGGCTGCTGGACGCGCGAGTTCAGTTAGCTACCACGCTAGTCAAGGCGATGCCCCCATACCAAAATCGTAAGCATGTGTAATCAAGCACATTGCGCATCGGGCCTGGTCGAGTGAACGTGATACTCGTCATGCCCGACGCGAAATGCGTTGTGCGTTAAAGCCCGACGACCGGGCGCAGCGCTTCGCCGGCCGCGCTGATGACGCCGGGCGTGTAGAAGGGCATGTTGATGATCACCCCGTCGACCCCGGCGTCGAGGACCTTGGTCTTGATTTGTTCGGCGACCGACTCGGCGCTACCTACCACCATGCGCTGGGCCATCTCGGCGGGGATCTGGTCGGCCTTGAAGTTCTCGTCGACGACCGCGGTGGTCAGCGTGCTGGTCTCCAGCGTGGCCGGGTCGCGGCCGATTTCCTCGCAGCGCTGCTGCACGACCTTCAGCTTCGCCGGCAGCTCGTCGAACCCGGCGATGACGTTGAGGTGATCGAAGTGGCGCGCGGCGAGCGGGATCGTCTTCTTCTCGCCGCTGCCGCCGATCATCAACGGAATGTGATCGCGGAAGCGGGGATTGGCCATCGCCTGGTCGACGTGGTACCACTTGCCGGCGAACGTCGGCCGCTCACCCTTGAGCATCGGCAGGATGATCTGCAGCGCCTCGTCGAGCCGGTTGAACCTGTCGGTGAAGGTGCCGAATTCGAAGCCCAGCTGGTCGTGCTCGAGCTCGAACCAGCCGGTCCCGATGCCCAGGATCGCCCGCCCCTGGCTCACCACGTCCAGGGTGGTGATGATCTTGGCGAGCAGGGTCGGATTGCGGTACGTGTTGCCGGTCACCAGGGTGCCCAGCTGCACCCGCTCGGTCCCGGTGGCCAGCGCGCCCAGCGCGGTGTAGGCCTCCAGCATCGGCTGGTCGGGATCGCCCAGCATGGGCAGTTGGTAGAAGTGGTCCATCACGAAGACCGAATCGAAGCCGGCCGCTTCGGCCTCGCGAGCTTGAGCCAGAACAGTGGGGAAGAGCTTGTCCACCCCGGTGCCGTAGGAAAAGTTGGGAATCTGCAAACCGAGTCGAATAGCCACGCTAGTTACCGTAGCCACCGGCCCGGCGTCCGAACCAGAGCGTGAAACCGATTCGATTCAGCCTCAGGCGAAATGCGCCAGCGCGCCGTGGCTCACGTGCAGCGTCTGTCCGGTGATGTGGCGAGCCGCCGGGGTGGTGAGGAACAGCGCCAGGCGAGCCAGCTCCGCGGCCGCCGGCGGCGCGGTGCGGGACAGGCCGTCGTAACCCGGCTGGACGCTGCGGCCACTGGCCACGGCGTTGACCGTGATCCCGCGAGTGCCGAAGAGGCCCGCCTGTCCGGTGATCCAATTCGACAGCGTCGCTTTGATTGCGGCATCGATGCTTCCGGCGGGCGGGTTCTCGGCCACCACGCTGACGATCGAGCCACCGGAGCGGAGGTGATCGCCGACGGCCTGCACGGTCAGCACCGCCGACAACACCGTCGCGTCGAGGGCATGGCGCCACGCCGCGGCCGTGTCGGACAGCGAGTACGCGCGCGGGTCGCCCGCGTCCCGGGTCGGCGCCGGCACGTTGACGATGGTGTCCAGGTGATGCGGGAACAAACCGCGAACCGACTCCAGGCTGGCCGGGTCGGTGGTGTCGCAGACGATCGCGTCCGCGTCGAGCTCCTTCGCGGCGATCTCGAGGTCGTCGCGGCGCGCGCCCACCAGGGTGACCTTGTGACCGTCATCGCGGAAACCCTCGGCTACCGTGCGCCCCAGCTCCGTGTCCCCGCCAGTGACCAGCACCTCCACTGCCATGACCTCCTCGTCTCGGCCCGCTATGGCATCGACCGCGGTTTATGTTACTGGACGGTAGCTAGTCGGCGAAATTCCGGACGCCGCGACGCGCGGATCAATTGCATAACGCTTCAGCCGTTCCTTTTTTGCGACGATTCGGCCCGCGAGCCGACCGCATCCTCGGCGGGATAGGGTTCACCCATGCGGCGGATCGGGATCCTGGCCGGTGTGGTTTCGACGGTGCTGATCGCGGGCCTGGTCGGGTGCGGTTCGAAACCGCCCTCGCCGGCGTCCGGGAAGGTTGTCGTGTTCGGCGCGGCCTCGCTGAAGCCGGCGTTCACTCGGATCAGTCAGCAGTTCACGGGCGAAAACCCCGGCAGCACTGTCGATTTCGAGTTCGCGGGTTCCTCCGAGCTCGCCACCCAGTTGACGCAGGGCGCGACGGCCGACGTCTTCGCGTCGGCCGACACCGCGCAGATGGACACCGTCGCCAGAGCGGGACTGCTGGCGAGCGGCCCGACCAACTTCGCGTCGAACACGCTGGTCATCGTCACCGCCCCGGGCAACCCGAAGAAGCTCGGATCCTTCGCCGACCTCGCCCAGCCCGGGCTGGTCGTGGTGATCTGCCAGAAGCCGGTGCCGTGCGGGGCGGCGACCCGGCGCATCGAGGACAACACGGGGGTGCACCTCAACCCGGTCAGCGAGGAACTCAGCGTGACCGATGTCCTGAACAAGGTCACCACCGGACAGACCGACGCCGGGTTGGTGTACGTCACCGACGCCCGCAGCGCCGGGAACAAAGTGGCGACCGTGAACTTTCCGGAGGCCGCCGGCGCGGTGAACGTCTATCCGATCGCGGCGCTGAAGAACGCCCCGCAACCGACGTTGGCGAAAAAGTTCGTGGCCATGGTGACCGGTGACACCGGTCAAAACATCCTGTCCCAGTACGGCTTCGCCAAACCTTGAACCGTGCACCGGTGCACCACCGCTCACCGCTGAACCACCTCCGCTCCTGAGGGGGCGTTCAGCTGGGGGTGCTCGAGTTCTGTTCGGGCCTGGTCGATTCGGTCATAGGCGTACGTCGCCATGGCGGTAATCGTCATCGTTTCGCCCTTGCGGGCGAGCGATTCGTAGCGTTCCTCGCCGAGAACGTCGCGGAGATTGGCGATCGCAGTGGTGATCTCGGGAAGAACCGTGAACAGGAACGTCACGACACCCGAAGGAGCGGGCACCTCTGCAGAATCTCACAACAGACCCGCTCCGAACTCGCACATTGGCGGAAACTAACGCGCCGAGCACAGGACGCTAGCCGATTCGCAACACGCCCAGCCGGGACGTTCAAGCCTGCTCAAAGCGCTCGGCGTGGGAGCACAGATCGACCAGCGCGAGTCAGTACTGATAGATGAGGATTTTCTGCCGATCACCGCCCGGTGAAACGAACACCCGGCGTCCCGCCTTGTCGACCTCCAGCCACCTGGTGTCGCTGGGCGCCGACCCGGGAATATCGGGGAGTGCCACAAATTTCGTCAGGGTGCTCGCTCCGCCGGAGAGCACATACAGATCGTTCGAGTTGAAAAATATGACAAACAAGCGCCCGTCACCGGTAGCCGCAAACCCCTGACACCGTCCCGGTCCGCTGAATTCCCCTGTTTTCGTGCCGGTGCCACCGTCAAAGACGGAAATCCTTGAGGGCGAGATGACCGGGTCAGCCCCGACTTCGACGTAGGCAGTATTCGTCTTCGGCTCGAAGCCCATGGTCATTGGTTCGCCTGGGCCGTTGACTGGCGTGCGCCATTTCTCCTTCAACATCTTGTCCGCACGCGCGAGACCGAACGCGTTCAAGTACAGAAGGTCACCACTCGCCGAGTCCACCGCGATCTGTCCGACCATCGGGCTCTTGCCCTTCACGTTTGGCCCGACGACATTTTCGCGGAGGATGTGGCCGTCGGCATCGAACTCGACGAGGCACGCGCCCTCGTCGGTGGCTCCGCCGGCGTACACCACGTTGGTGGCCTGGTTGATCGCGAGCCCCTCTAAGGAGCAGGACGGCTTCTGGGCTGTGGACATGAGCGTGTCCGAGTCCGTGCTGAACACCTTGATATCCCCCGACATCATGAGCGCGTACCCACGCCTGAGGTGGTCATTGACCACGATGTTTTGCTGCAAGCCCTCGATCGACGTGTCGAACCGCTCAATTGGCCCCGTCGGTGCTGCCGACAGCGAGACGACATACTCTCTCCATCGTGGCGGCGGTGAACCCCGTGCTGTTCCACCCTCGATGCCACTTGCATACAACTTGTTGGCCGAGGCACTAAACGTCACAGACATAGGCTCAAATGGCAACGCTATGGCGGTCGTCAGCGGCGGCGGGCCAGTTGGGGACAAGGTTGCGGGCTGGGACATTCTTAGGGGTTGTGGCGGCGTCCTATTGAGCCAGCAGCCAGCGAGAATTGCGGTCAGCGCGATCGCGATTGCCCAGCACAACTGCCGGTTCCGCATGGAGGCAATTGTCGCAGCAGCGGGCTTTTGCTGCGCGCACTTCGGGGCGGACGCTGCACCACTCCGCGCCGCGCCGATGCAGGCAGACGTTCGGTTGACCAATATGCGGCGGGTCGACCTGCACCCGGACCGGGTCGTCGGTTCGCCCGGAGCTGAGCAAGGCAAGGGCTCCGAGCTCGCACATCGGCGGAAACTACCGCGCCGAGCGCACGACGCTAGCCGATTCGCAACACACCCAGCGCTAAGTTGAGGCGGTTTAGATCTCCCGACCATGGCTAGGGGTGTACGTATTAGCGAGCGTCGCACGGATCTGCCGCGGTGGGTATACATTCCCGCCGCCGTGGGGACCGCGTTCGTGGTCCTGCCGCTGGTCGCGATCGCGATCAAGGTCGACTGGCCGAACTTCTGGTCGCTGATCACGAGCGACTCGTCCAGGACGGCGCTGATGCTGAGCCTGAAGACCGCCGCCGCCAGCACAGTCCTGTGCCTGCTGCTGGGAGTGCCGATGGCGCTGGTGCTGGCCCGCAGCAGGGCGCGCCCGGTGCGGATGCTGCGACCGCTGATCCTGTTGCCGTTGGTGCTGCCGCCGGTGGTGGGCGGCATCGCGTTGCTCTACGCGTTCGGCCGGCTGGGCCTGATCGGGCACTACCTGGAGGCCGCCGGCGTGAGCATCGCCTTCACCACCAGCGCGGTGGTGTTGGCGCAGACGTTCGTCTCGCTGCCGTTTCTGGTGATCTCCCTCGAGGGCGCCGCGCGCACCGCCGGAGCCGACTACGAGGTGGTGGCCGCGACGCTGGGCGCGCGGCCCAGCACGGTCTGGTGGCGGGTGACCCTGCCGTTGCTGCTGCCGGGGATGACGTCGGGAGCGGTGCTGGCGTTCGCCCGCTCGCTCGGGGAGTTCGGGGCGACGCTCACGTTCGCCGGTTCCCGGCAGGGCGTCACCCGGACGCTGCCGCTCGAGATCTACCTGCAAAGGGTGACCGACGCGAACGCGGCCGTGGCGCTGTCGATCCTGCTGGTGGCGGTCGCGGCGCTGGTGGTGCTGGGTTTGGGGGCCCGCCGGCTGACCGGGACGGACGCGGGGTAGCCGCGATGAGCGAGCTGCAGCTGCGCGCCGTCGTCGCCGACCGCCGCCTGGATGTGGAGTTCTCGGTATCCCCCGGCGAGGTGCTGGCCGTCCTGGGGCCCAACGGCGCCGGCAAGTCCACCGCCCTGCACGTCATCGCCGGCCTGGTTCGTCCCGACGAGGGGGTGGTGCGGCTGGGGGATCGGGTGCTGACCGACACCGCGGCCGGGGTGAACGTGGCAACGCACGATCGTCGGGTCGGGTTGCTGCTGCAAAACCCGCTGCTGTTCCCGCACCTGAGCGTCGCCGCCAACGTCGCGTTCGGGCCGCACAGCCGCCGCGGGTCGGTCCGCCCGGCCCGGGCCGGACGGCGGGCGACGGCGCTGCGCTGGCTGCGCGAGGTGGACGCCGAGCGCTTCGCCGACCGGAAACCGCGGCAGCTCTCCGGGGGCCAGGCCCAGCGGGTGGCGATCGCCCGCGCGCTGGCGGCCGAACCCGATGTGTTGCTGCTCGACGAGCCGCTGGCCGGGCTCGACGTCGCCGCGGCCGCGGGCATCCGCGCGGTGCTGCGCAACGTGGTCACCCGAACCGGCTGCGCGGTCGTCGTGGTCACCCACGAACTGCTCGACGTGTTCACGCTGGCCGATCGCGTGCTGATCCTCGAGTCGGGGAAGATCGCCGAAATCGGGCCGGTGGCAGAAGTTCTCACGGCGCCGCGCAGTCATTTCGGTGCCCGCATCGCGGGCATCAACATCGTCAACGGCACCGTGGGCGCCGACGGGTCGCTGCACGATCGCTCCGGCGCTCATTGGCATGCGACCCCGGCCCAGCAGCGGGACCCCCACACTGAAAACATCGTCAACGCGGTCGCGGTGTTCGCGCCCACGGCGGTGGCCGTGTATCGGGACCATCCACACGGCAGCCCGCGCAATACGGTCGAGGTGACGGTGGCCGAGCTCGATGTCCGCGGGTCCGCGGTCGTGGTGCGGGGCCGGGAACAGTCGGATGGCGCCCCGGGACTGGCCGCCGAGATCACCGTGGACGCCGCCACCGAGTTGCGGCTGACACCCGGGGAGCGGGTGTGGTTCTCCGTGAAGGCCCACGAAGTCACGCTGTATCCGGCACCGCGATGACCTGCGTGGACGCCCGCAAGGTTGCACGTCGGCAACATCGGCAAAACTGCCGCAAGGCGCCCTTGCGTCACAGCGGTAACACGGTAGGTTCGTCGCCATGGAGCAGGTGGACGCGAACTCGACACGTCGCAAAGGATTCTGGGCGACGCTGGCGGTCGCCACGGTGACCGGCGCCAGCGCGGTCGCCATCGCATTGCCGGCGACCTCCAGCGCCGATCCGGAGACCCCGACCCCGGTGCCGCCGAGTACGACGACGGCGCCCGCACCCGCCCCCGCACCGGGCACCACCACGCCACCGCCCCCGCCGGGCGCCCCGGGAGCGCCGCAGGCCCAGCCGGGCGATCAAAACCCGGCACCGCCGCCACCGCCAGTTGACCCGAACGCGCCGCCGCCACCGCCCGTCGACCCCAACGCGGGCCGGATCGGCAACGCCGTCGGCGGGTTCAGCTTCGTCCTTCCGCCCGCCTGGGTGGAGTCTGACGCGTCCCACCTGGATTACGGTTCGGAGTTGCTCAGCAAGACCACCGGCCAACCCCCGGCTCCCGGGCAAGCGCCGCCCGTCGCCAACGACACCCGCATCGTGATGGGCCGGCTGGATCAAAAGCTCTACGCCAGCGCCGAAGCCACCAACGCCAAAGCCGCGGTCCGGTTGGGCTCGGACATGGGTGAGTTCTTCATGCCTTACCCCGGCACCCGGATCAACCAAACCAGCACCCCGCTGACCGCCGCCAACGGGATCACCGGAAGCGCGTCGTACTACGAGGTCAAATTCAGCGACCCGTCCAAGCCGAACGGCCAGATCTGGACGGGCGTGGTCGGCTCGCCCTCGGCCGGTAGCGCACCCCCGCAGCGCTGGTTCGTGGTGTGGCTGGGGACCTCGAACGACCCGGTGGACCAGGGTGCGGCGAAGGCGCTGGCCGAGTCGATCCAGCCCTGGGCACCCCCGGCCGCCCCGGCGCCCGAGCCGGGTGCCCCCGCGCCGGCCCCGGGGGCACCGGCACCGGCTCCGGCTCCTGGTGCTCCCGCCCCCGCACCGGCCCCGGGCCAGGCGCCCGCGGGCGAGGTCACTCCCGGCGCCGCGCCGACGCCGCAGCAACGGCCCGCGGCAAGCTGATCCGGCGGTCCTCTCTTCCGCCAATTCGGCACATGTTTCATAAGGAGAAATCGGGTATTCCCAGAGGACGGCCCAGCGGTCCCGCTGGGCTTTGCCGACGATTGCAAGGAGAGCCGCATGGACGTCATCGCAGCAACCGAATTTCTTGCCCGATCATCCACCCTGACCAGCGTCGGCTGGCTCGGCTACATCATCATCGGCGGCCTGGCGGGGGCGCTCGCCAGCAGGATCATGAGAGGCAGCGGAGCCGGCATCCTGATGGACATCGTGATCGGCATCGTCGGCGCGTTGATCGGTGGCTTCATCCTGAGCTTCTTTCTCAACACCGCCGGCGGCGGCTACATCTTCACCTTCTTCACCGCGCTGCTCGGCTCGTTGATCCTGCTCTGGGTCGTGGGCATGGTGCGCCACCGGACCTGATCACGGTAACCCGTTGCGGCCGTGCCCATTAGCGGCATGATGTAGTGATGGCCTCGGCGGCGACCACCACTATGCGCGCGTGGCGGGTGCGCCACCCGGGACCCATGGAGACCGGCCCGCTCGAGCAGGTCACCGCCGAGGTGCCGCGGCCCCAACCGTCGGAGCTGCTGGTCGCGGTCCGCGCGTGCGGGGTGTGCCGCACCGACCTGCACGTCACCGAGGGCGACCTCCCGGTGCACCGCGTGGGGGTGACGCCCGGCCACGAGGTGGTGGGGGAAGTCATCGAAGTCGGCCCTGAGGCCGGCGACGGGTTCAAACCGGGGGACCGGGTCGGCATCGCCTGGCTGCGCCACACCTGCGGCGTGTGCAAGTACTGCCGGCGGGGCAACGAGAACCTCTGCCCGGAATCCCGCTACACCGGCTGGGACGCCGACGGCGGGTATGCCGAATACGCCACCGTCCCAGCCGCTTTCGCGCACCACCTGCCGAGCGGTTACAGCGACACCGAGCTTGCCCCGCTATTGTGCGCCGGCATCATCGGATACCGCTCCCTGCTGCGCGCCGAGCTACCGCCGGGTGGACGGCTGGGCCTCTACGGCTTCGGCGGCAGCGCCCACATCACCGCGCAGGTGGCGCTGGCTCAGGGCGCCGAGGTGCACGTGATGACCCGCGGAGCCGAGGCCCGCAAGCTGGCCCTCGACCTCGGCGCGGCGTCGGCTCAAGGCGCCGCCGACCCGCCGCCCGTGCCGCTGGACGCCGCGATTCTCTTTGCTCCCGTGGGAGAGTTGGTGCTGCCCGCGCTGGAGGCGCTGGACCGCGGCGGCACGCTGGCGATCGCGGGAATTCACCTCACCGACATCCCGCCCCTGAACTACCAGCGCCATCTTTTTCAGGAGCGCCAGGTCCGGTCGGTCACGTCGAACACCCGCGCCGACGCGCGGGCTTTCCTCGATTTCGCCGGTCAGCACCACATCGAGGTGACCACGCCGGAATACCCCCTCGACCGGGCCGACGAGGCCCTGACCGATCTCAGCGCCGGCCGCATCGCCGGCGCGGCGGTGCTGCTCGTCTGAGCGGGCCTCAGGTCGACAGGTGCCAGACCAGCGCCGCGGCCAGGGCACCGAGCCCGTTCAGCGACCAGTGCAGCGCGATCGGCGCGATCAGGCTGCCGCTTCGCCGCCGCAGCCAGCTGAAGACGAAGCCCGCCGCCCCGGTGGCCAACACCGCCAACGTCACCCCGGCCAGCATCCCAGCGAACCCACCGCCGAACAGCCGGGTGAAGCCGACGTTGTTGCTGGTGAGCCCCAGCGACGTGGCGACGTGCCAGAGGCCGAACAGCAGCGACCCGCCCAGCGCCACGCCCCGGAAGCCCCAGGCCCGGTTCAGCGCGCCGTGCAGCACACCCCGAAACGCCAGCTCCTCGGGGATCACGGTCTGCAGCGGGATGATCACCATGGAGGCGATCAGGGCGCCGGAGACCGTGGCGTAGTGGTTGTTCAGGAACATCGGCCGGGTCATCGGCAACAGGATCCCCAGGGCGATCACCGCCGCCACGACGCCCACGGCGGCCAGCGCGTAGCCCAGACCGGACCGCCAGTGCTCGCGGCCCAAACCGAGATCGGCCCAGTCCAGACCCCTGGTGCGCATCAGAATCGCCAGGCCGACGGCGGCGGCCGGGACGGTGGCGACGCTCGCCCACGGCGTGGTGAAGTGCGCGATCAGGTTCGTCAGCACCAGCACCACGACGACCACGGCGATGTCGAGGTGGATGTGGAACCGCTGCAGCGCCGAGGGCTGCCGTACCAACGGATGGGTGTCGGTGGCAGCCGGCGCGTCAAGCATTGGGCAAGCTTACCCGCGAACCCCGTTTCCCCAGTTCAATGTCGCCTGCTGGGCGCATGCCCGTTCCATCGAACATGCGCTCGTGTGAATGCGGCGGTCTCCGAGTACCCGAGCCGGCGTGCGGTTTCCTCGACACTGAGACCCGCGTTCAGCAGTTCGGCGGCCAATGTCGCGCGGACCTCCTCCAGTAGCGCGCGGTAGCTGGTGCCCTCGGCTGCCAGTCGGCGGTGCAGGGTGCGTTCGGTGATACAGAGTTCTTTGGCGACGGCGGCCATCGTGGGAATCTCTGTCGAGTCTTGAATCAACCGGGTGCGTATCGCCGCCGAGATCCCACGCCGGGCGCGCCGCCGATTCAGCAGCTCCTCGCACTGCCGGATGCAGATCGCCGCAGTCTGGGGATCGGCCGCGGGCATCGGCTGATTGACCAGGCCGGCTGGGATCGCCAGCGCGTTGCGCGAGGTTTCCTGCACGATGACGGTCAAGTTTTCGATCTCCACCATGTCGGTCGGCAACGGCAGATCGGCGAACTCGACTCGCACGGTTATCGGCGGGTGGCCGGCGCCGAGGAGCAGGGGCAGGGTTCGCAGCATGATCGCGAAGTCACGCTCGAGCAGGAATCGCCGCACATCCCGCGGAACCTGCGCATCGTCGAAAGCCACGACCGCCTCGGTATGGCTCACCTCCGGGCCGGCCAGGCTCAAATACGAGGCCGTGAGCGCGGCGTACCGGCACGCTACGTCGATGGCGTCACCGAACGTCGGACTGGCCATCAAGGCGAAAGCCAGGATGCCAATATCGGCGATGCTGTAACGCGAACCGGTTTCCATGCCGAGCCCGGGTTGGTCGCCGAGTAGCCCGATCAGGTTTCGGATGATGGTCAGCTCTTGGCCGCCGTAGACCTCGATGGCGGGATCGGCGAGCTCGTCGGGCGTCAAACCGGTTCCGGACAGGCAGGACGCGGCATCGAGCCCATGCTGCCGGGCGGTTTCCAGGACGTGCCGCGCAGTTGCCGAGGACTGTGCCACGTCCCAGACCGATGACGCGACGCCGCGCATGTGTCTGAAAATATCAAATGCCTGTCCGAATCCATCATTCCGGTGGTGGCGCGGCATCCCTAGCGTCATCCGTATGCCCACCGAACTCCTCAGGCCCCCACCGCGGGCTCTCTTCTCGGCGGCCCGCAGCTCCGTGCCCAGCCTTTTGCGGCCCGTCGCGACCGGCGCATACCGCGACCTGCGTCGTCCGCGGCCGAGCTCAGCGCCGGCCTCCGTGCCGCGCACGACGCTCGACCCCACGCTCGCGCCGCACATCGCCAACCCATATCCCGACTACGAGCGAATCCGCGAGCATCCCGTCGTCATCAACGAACGACTCGGCGTCTGGATGATCGGGCGATACGACGCCGTGCACGCCGCGGTCCGCAACAACGTGGTGTTCTCGTCCAAAGACGGCGTTATGCTGCGATCGTTCGTGTCCAGCGTCGTTCTCCTCGCCGACCCGCCCGAACACACCCGGTTGCGCCACATCACCGCGCCGATGTTCAGCAAACGAGCGGTTCAGACGTTCACGACGGACATCCGTGAACTGGCCGCCGAGTCGATCGCGAAGCTGTCCGATGGCGACGTCGTCGACCTTGTGGCGGCGTTGACAATCCCGATGCCGATCAACGTGATCGCCAGAATTCTCGGTGTTCCGCACGATCAATGGCCGGCGTTCCGGGCGGTGTCGGACAAATTCGCGCAGATGTTCGCTCCTCGATCAATGCCAGAGGTCGCGCGTTTCATGGGGTCGATCCTGCAGGCCTACGTGCAAATGCGAAGCTTCCTCGACACCGAAATGCGCCGCCGCGCCAGCGAGCCGGCCGACGACCTGCTGAGCCGGTTGCGGGCCGCGACAGCGACGGGCGAGCTAACCGATGACGAAGCGTTCATGTACGCACTGATCCTGTTGGTGGCCGGCAACGAGACGACAACCAACCTGCTGGGGATGCTCTTGATCAGGCTGGCCGAAGACCGCGAACTGTTCGCGGAACTGAAAGCCGACCGCAGCCTGCTTCCCGCCGCGGTGGAGGAGACTGCTCGGTGGGGCTCGCCGGTTCAATGGGTGACCAGAACCGCAACCGCCCCATATCGGATCGGCGACACCGTGATCCCCAAGGGCGCGAAGACAGTGCTGTTCTACGCATCGGCCAACCGCGACCCCGCCAAGTTCACCGACCCGGACCGCTTCGATATCCACCGCGACACCACGGGGCATCTGGCCTTCGGCCACGGACTTCATTTCTGTCTGGGGGCTCATCTCGCGCGGCTCGAGGCGATCACGGCCCTCGACTACCTGCTCGACGAAGTCGACGACCTCGAACTGGCCGGGCCCGTCCGATGGGGTACGACGCCGTCGTTGCAGGGTCCGGCGTCGGTGCCCGTGCGGATCAGGCGGCGCTAAATCCGCTCGCTCGACTCCCAGGTCCATCCTGCGATCGCCGGGTCGTCCTCGCCGTGCTCGCGGGTGTAGCCGCGGGCGGCCAGCCGGGCGTCGACCATGCGCTGACGCAGCATCGCGGCCTGGCTGGCCAGCCCGTCCACCCGGTCGATGACGTCCATCACCAAGTGGAACCGGTCGAGGTCGTTGAGCATCACCATGTCGAACGGCGTGGTGGTGGTGCCGCGCTCCTTGAAGCCGCGCACATGGATGTGCGGGTGGTCGGTGCGCCGGTAGGTGAGCCGGTGGATCAGCCACGGGTAGCCGTGGTAGGCGAAGATGACCGGCTTGTCGCGGGTGAACAGCGCGTCAAACTCCCTGTCCGGCAAGCCATGTGGGTGCTCGGACTCCGGCTGCAGGCGCATGAGGTCGACGACGTTGACGACCCGGACGGCCAGGCCGGGCAGTTCGCGACGCAGGATGTCGGCGGCGGCCAGGGTCTCCAGCGTCGGGACGTCCCCGGCGCAGGCCAGCACCACGTCGGGTTCCGCGCCTAAAGATCCAGCCGTGCTCGCCCACGGCCAGATGCCCAGGCCGCGCGCGCAGTGGGCGATGGCCTGATCCATGTCCAAATAGGCGAGCGCGGGCTGCTTGCCGGCGACGATCACGTTGACGTAGTTGCGGCTGCGCAGGCAGTGGTCCGCGACCGACAGCAAGGTGTTGCCGTCCGGCGGCAGGTACACCCGCGTCAACTCGGCCCGCTTGTTGGCGACCAGGTCGATGAACCCGGGATCCTGGTGCGACGCGCCGTTGTGGTCCTGGCGCCAGACGTGTGAGGTCAGCAGGTAGTTCAGCGAGGCGATCGGCCGCCGCCACGGCAGCTCGCGGCTGGTGGCAAGCCACTTCGCGTGCTGGTTGAGCATCGAGTCGACGATGTGGACGAACGCCTCGTAGCAGTTGAACAGGCCGTGCCGCCCGGTCAGCAGGTAGCCCTCCAGCCAGCCCTGGCACAGGTGCTCGGAGAGCACCTCCATCACCCGGCCGTCCGGCGCGAGGTGCTCGTCGTCGGGCCCGATCTCCGACAGCCACACCTTGGCCGTCGAGCCGTAGACCGCGTCGAGCCGGTTGGAGGCGGTCTCGTCGGGACCCATCAGGCGGAACCGGTCGGAGTTGCGGGCGATCACGTCGCGCAGGAAGGTGCCCAGGATCCGGGTTGCCTCGTGCGTCTGGGTGGCCGGCCGCGACACCTGAACCGCGTAGTCGCGGAAGTCGGGCAGGTCGAGGTCGTGCAGCAGCAGGCCGCCGTTGGCGTGCGGGTTGGCGCTCATCCGGCGGTCGCCGCGGGGCGCCAGCGCCCGCAGCTCGGGGCGCAGCGCGCCGCTGCTGTCGAACAGTTCCTCGGGCCGGTAGCTGCGCAGCCATTCCTCGAGCTGTGCGCGGTGGGTGGGATTGTCGTGGGTTTCGGCAAGCGGCACCTGGTGGGCCCGCCAGGTGCCCTCGACCTTCTTGCCGTCGACAACCTTCGGGCCGGTCCAGCCTTTGGGCGTGCGCAGCACGATCATCGGCCAGACGGGCCGCTCGACACTGTTGCCGCCGCGCGCGGCGCTTTGGATGGCCGCGATCTCGTCGAAGGCGTCGTCGAGCGCCGCGGCCAGTTGCCGGTGCACGTCGGCGGGATCATCACCGGCGACCGTGATGGGCCGGTAGCCGTACCCGCGCAGCAGCGCTTCCAGTTCGGGGTGGGGGATGCGGGCCAGCACGGTCGGGTTGGCGATCTTGTAGCCGTTGAGGTGCAGGACGGGCAGCACCGCGCCGTCGGTGACCGGGTTGAGGAACTTGTTGGAGTGCCAGCTGGCCGCCAGCGGGCCGGTCTCCGCCTCGCCGTCGCCGACCACGCAGGCCACCACCAGGTCCGGGTTGTCGAAGGCCGCGCCGTAGGCGTGCACCAGCGCGTAGCCCAGCTCGCCGCCCTCGTGGATCGACCCGGGCGTCTGGGCCGCGACGTGGCTTGGGATGCCGCCGGGAAAGGAGAACTGCCGGAACAGCTTTCGCAGCCCTTCGGCGTCCTCCTCGATGCCGGTGTACACCTCGCTGTAGGTGCCCTCGAGGTAGGCGTTGGCGACCAGCCCGGGCCCGCCGTGCCCGGGGCCCGTGACGTAGATGACGTTGCCGTCGCGGTTGCGGATGACCCGGTTCAGGTGGGCGTAGATGAGGTTGAGCCCGGGCGTGGTGCCCCAGTGCCCCAACAGCCGGGGTTTGATGTGCTCGGGCGACAGCGGCTGGGTCAGCAGCGGGTTGTCGAGCAGATAGATCTGCCCGACCGACAGGTAATTGGCGGCGCGCCAGTACGCATTGATGAGGTCGAGCTCGTCGTCGGCCAGGGACGTGGTCGTCCGGGTTGCTGCGGTTTCTGCGGTCACCCGGCCGATTGTCCGCGCCTCAGGTGAACGGCGCGCGTCTACTCCGCGCCGCGGGCGCGCGCCTCGTAGGCGCGGCGCTTTTCCACGTCGACGTCATCGGTGAAGACGTGGTCGCCGCCGAGCATGCGGTTGAGCCCCTCGGCGAGGCGGCGCGGCCAGAATTTCTGGGACACCACCATCGCGCCCGCGGCCTTCGTGATCCGCACCCGCGGCTTCGGGTGGGCGATCAGCCCGACGATCGCGTCGGCAATCTCCGCCGGCTCGGCGTTCCGGAAACCCTTCATGCCGGGAGTCCCGGCGGCGAGCTCGGTGTTGACGAACGTCGGCAACACCATCGAGAACTTCACGCCGGTCGAGTGGTACTCCAGCCGGGCCGAGTCGGTGAACCCGACGACCGCGTGCTTGCTGGCGCAGTAGGTGGCCAGGCCGACGACGTTGAGCTCCCCGGCCAGCGAGGCGACGTTGATGACGTGGCCGGATCCGCGGGGGACCATGCGCTGCGCCGCCAGCTTGCTGCCCAGGATCACGCCGTAGACGTTGATGTCCAGGATGCGGCGGGTGACCGGGTCCGGCTCGTCGATGATGCGGCCGACCGGCATGATGCCGGCGTTGTTGATCAGCACGTCGATGGGGCCGAGTTGGCGCTCGACGTCGTCGAGGAACTCCGCGAACGAGTGCGCGTCGGTGACGTCGAGCCTGCCGTAGACGTCCAGGCCCAGCGCAGCGCCCGACTCCTTCACCCGCACTTCGTCGATGTCGCCTATTGCGACCCTGGCGCCCAGGTTGTGCAGCGCGGTCGCGGTGGCCAGCCCGATTCCCCGCGCCCCGCCGGTGATCACAACCACCTTGTCGCGGACCTTGAGACCGATCGATGCCGTGTCTGCCATTGTGGTCCTCCCACCGAGGTTGACGCGTGTCAGGTTCGTGCTGGGGTAAGCACAGCACTCGGCGTCGCGTCGCGCAAATAAGGCCGTCGCGGCCGATACTGCAACGATGACCGAGGTGCGGGCGGCCGTCCCCGCGGACGCCGACGAGGTGGCCCGGGTGCAGGTGCGGTCGTGGCAGTCTGCCTACCGGGGCCTGATCGCCCCGGACTACCTCGACGGCCTCACGCCCGAATTCTTTGCCGACCGCTACACCTTCGGCCGGGTGGGACTTCGGATGCCGTCAACCATGGTCGCGGTCGACGGTTTCGCGATCCGCGGCCTGGTGACGACGGGCCTGTGCCGTGATGGGAACTTCCCGAATTTTGGTGAGCTGATGGCGATTTACGTCGATCCCGCGTATGCGCGCCGCGGAGTCGGGCGGTTGCTGATGGCCGCCGCCCGGGGGCGGCTTCGCCTGGTCGGCGTGGCGGGCGCCGTGTTGTGGGTGTTGGACGGCAACGCCCCCGCCCGGCGGTTCTACGAACGCGACGGGTGGAGGTTCGACGGCGCCCGCCGAACAACGACTTTCGGCGACTCACCGGTGCGCCAGGTGCGCTACCGGTGCGAGCCGGTCTAGTCGGCGCCCTTGCTCGCGTCGCGTTCGAGCTGATATGTTGACGGCGATAACATCGCAGGGAGGTGCGCAGCGGTGAAAGCGATGTTCGACGGCGAGAATTCGATCCCGGCGGCGCAGCCGTGTGCGGACGGTTATCCGTCGGTGTGGTTGCAACTTCAGGTGCGGCGGCTGAACCATCTGCCCACCTTTGCCGCCGCGATACCGTCGGTGATCGCGCACGCCAAGGCCTTTCCCGGCATGGTTCGCTTCGGGTTCGACATCGATTGGGAACGGGGCAGGTTTCGGACGTTCGGCGCGTTCGACACCCGAACCTCGCTGCAGGCCTACATCACCGACGGCGCGCACGGGGTGGTCTACCGACGCCTCCGCGGCCGGCTCGGCGAGGTCTCCGTCAACTACGGCACCCTGCCCGTGACGGCTCTGCCGGCCACCTGGGACGAGATACCCCACTCGCGCTTCGCCAAAGACCCGACAACGCACGCCAAATGAAGTGGCGGACCTTCCCGGGCGCTGCGGTGAGTCTCGGCGGAACCGCTGGGCGGCGATGTCACCATAACGCTATGCCACGACGGCCAACCGCGCATCGCACCGACACGTACCACCACGGGGACCTTCGAAGGGCCCTGCTGGACAACGCCGTGGAACTGGCCCGCGCCGGTGGCCCCGACGCGGTGGTCATGCGCGACGTGCAGCGCCGGGCGGGCGTGAGCAACGCGGCCGCCTACCGCCACTATGCGGACCGCGATGAATTGCTCGCCGGGGTCATCGCCTATGCCCTGGAACGGCTGGCCGCCACGATGCACGAAGCCGTGGACGCGGTGCCGGCGCGCGGCAATCGAGAGCGCAGGGCACTGGCGCGATTCCGCGCGACCGGCCAGGCGTACGTGGACTTCGCGCTCGCCGAACCCGGATTGTTCCGCACCGCTTTCGCGGCTCACCCGGCCAGCCGCAAGGCCGTCGAGGCCGCCGAAGACGCTGCGGGGGAAGAACATCCGTTTCATCTCCTGCGACGCTGCGTCGATGACCTGGTCGCGACCGGGGTGATCTCGCCTCGCCGACGAGCCGGACTGGACGAAGCGGCATGGGCCGCCGTCCACGGCCTGGCCACCTTGTACTTGGACGGAGCGCTGAGCGGCCTGGGGACGGCCGAGAAGCAGCAAATCACCGGCCGCCTGCTGGACGCCTTCGAGCGAGGCGTCGGCTAGCGGCGCATCTCAGATGTTGACGCCGCTAACATGTAAGGGTTACGCTTGCGCCGTGAACGCCGTCGACAGCGCGCGCCCGATGAGCGCCAACCGATTTCGCAGTCGCTACGGGCCGTGGGCCGTGGTCACCGGGGCCAGCGACGGCATCGGTCGCGCGATCGCCGGCGAGCTCGCCCGTCGCGGTGTCAACGTGGTGCTGGCGGCCCGCAGCCGGGCGCGGCTCGACGCGATCGCGCGGGAAATGCGCGATGCCACCGGCGTCGAAACCCTGGTCGTCGCAGCCGATCTCGCCGACGCCGCGGGAACCTCAGCGCTTGCCGATGCGACGAGCCGCCTCGACGTCGGCCTCGTCGTCCTGGCCGCGGGTTTCGGGACCACGGGCCCCTTCACCGACTTGGCGCTGGCTCCGGAGCTGGAGATGATCGCGGTCAACGTCAGCGCGGTGACCGCGCTGGCGCACGCGTTCAGCCCCCGCCTGATCCGCCGTGGAAGCGGCGGCATTGTGTTGTTCGGGTCGATCGCCGGGTGGCAGGGCGTTCCCGGGCAGGCCACCTACTCGGCAACGAAGGCCTATGTCCAGAGCTTCGCCGAAGCGCTGCACGGCGATCTGCGCCCACACGGGATCGACGTGCTATCGGTGGCACCGGGTCCCGTCCGCACCGGCTTCGGCGCGCGGGCCGGGATGACCATGAACTTCGCCACCACACCCGAGGTGGTCGCCAAAGCCGCCCTCTCGGCTCTGGGGCGCCGCACGACCGTCGTGCCCGGGCTGCAGGCGAAGTTTCTGACGGCGTCGCTCATGGCGCTGCCCCGAGGCCTTCGCAGCGCGATCCTTGCGGGCGTGATCCGCCGGATGCGCAACGCAGACCATGCCGGCGTGAGGGGTTGACCCCTTCGGGGCCGCGCGTATCGTCACCACCCCATGGATCCTGGGACGCCCTTGAACGGACCGGTGACCCAGCTCGTGATCCAGCCCCCGTAGAAACCGCCCGGTTGCGGCGCCACGACCTCGCCGTTGACCGTGCAGCGGTCGACTTTCGACACCAGCACCGCGACCGCGCCGCGTATCGAGGCATACCCGGGCGATGGGTTGAGGTAGCTCCACGCGGCCCTCGATGCGACGACGGTCGTGGTGACCAGGTCGTAATAGGTCGCCTGACCTTTCCACTCGCACCACGAGCTTCCCGGCGCCTCACGCAACGTTGCGGCCGCAAAAGCTTCCCTCGGAAGGTAATAGGTCGGCGGATGACTGGTCTCGAGCACCCGCCAGGCCCGTTGGGTGGACGCGATCACTTCGCCGCCCAGCTCCACGGTGATGGGCCCGTTGAACGACTCCACGCGCGGCGGTCGCGGGTAATCCCACACCGATTCCCGCTCGGGGGCGGCCCCTGGGCTGTCGGCTCGGCTCACGCGGGCAGCCTCCGGACTCATCGATCGAGTTTCGGTCGCCTATGCGACCGAAGGTGATCCCAGGTTAAGCGAATCGGGGTTGCGCCTCAGCGCAGAGAAAGCCACACCAGGCTGGCGGCCCCGGCCAGGACGCAGTAGACGGCGAACGGTGTCAGGGTCCGGGTCTGGAAGTATCGCGTGAGGTAGCGGACGGCCAGGTAGGCCGCGACGAAGGAGGCCACACTGCCGGCCAGCACCTGGCCGTGGATGCCCGCCCCGACCGGCCCGAAGAGATCGGGGATCTTGTACACCCCGGCGGCCAGGATGATCGGCGTGGCCAGCAGGAAGGAAAACCGCGCGGCGTCTTCGTGGGACAGGCCGCGCCACAGCCCGGCCACCATGGCGATGCCCGAGCGGCTGATCCCGGGCAGCAGCGCCAGGATCTGGGACGCCCCGATCAGCAGCCCGCGGCGCATCGGCAGTTGGGCCAGCCGGTTGTCGATGGCCTCACCGCTGTGCGGCTCGTCGCGCTCGTCCATGGCGCCCACCGGCGAGACGCGGCGGCGCAAAACCTCACCCGCGTAAAGGACAAACCCGTTGACCATGAGGAACGCCGCCGCGGGTATCGGCTTGCCCAGTGTGGTCCGGAACAGGTGCTCGAGGGCCACCCCGGCCAGCCCCACGGGGATCGTCCCGACCACGATCAGCCAGGCGAGCCGCTCGTCGGGCGTCTGGATCCGGCGATACCGCAGCGACGAGACGAAGCCGGCGACGATGCGCAACCAGTCCCGCCAGAAGAACACCAGCAGGGCGGCGGCGGTGGCGACGTGCAGGCCGACGATGAACGCCAGGTAGGGCGATTCGGGGGCGGAGACGTTGAGGTCCCGGGCCCATTGTCCGCCCACCAGCGCGGGCACCAACACCGCGTGCCCCAGGCTGGAGACCGGGAACAGCTCGGTGACGCCCTGGAACGCGCCGACGATCACGGCCTCGACGTAGCTCAGGTGGGCGGTCATGGGCTGAGGGCCTCCATCCGGGGGATCGTCGACAGGACTACCGAGCGTAGCGGGTCCGGATTTCCGTTCGAACCGGCTTGGGCGGCTGGGCATTTGGTCTCCACGCGAACATGCGCGGTTAGCTGCGGATGCTCCGGGTACGGTGGGCGGATGGCCGACGGGTTGCTCGACGCCGTGCGCGTCCTCGACTTGGCGAGCGGCGACGCCGACGCGGTGACCCGGCTGTTCGCCGACCTGGGTGCCGACGTGCTCAAGGTCGAGCCTCCCGGGGGAGACCTGGAGCGCGAGGAATTGCCGACGCTGGCCGGCGCGAGCATCCCGTTCGCTGTGCACAACGCCAACAAGCGCAGCGCCGTGCTGGACCCGCTCGAGGAGGACGACTGCTACCGGTTGCTCGACCTCGCCGCCGAGGCCGACATCGTCGTGGACAGCGGCCTGGACGGGCTGGGCGGCGCGTTCGGCGCGCCGGGCCCCGACCTGGCCGCCCGATACCCGCACCTGGTGGTGCTGTCGATCACCGACTTCGGCGCGACGGGCCCGCGGTCGTCGTGGCGGGCCACGGACCCGGTTCTGTACGCGATGTGCGGCTCGCTGTCGCGGTCCGGTCCCACCACCGGCACCCCCGTGTTGCCGCCGGACGGCATCGCTTCCGCCACCGCCGCCGTCCAGGCGGCGTGGGCCGCGCTTGTCGCCTACTACAACCGACTCCGTTGCGGCACAGGCGATTACATCGACTTCTCGCGGTTCGACGCGGTCGTGATGGCGCTCGACCCGGCGTTCGGCGCGCACGGGCAGGCCGCTGCCGGCGTCCGCCGCAGCGGCCGGTGGCGGGGACGCCCGAGAAACCAGGACGCCTACCCGATCCTTCCGTGCAAGGACGGCTACGTCCGGTTGTGTGTGATGGCGCCGCGGCAGTGGCGCGGCCTGCGGCGCTGGCTGGGGGAGCCGGAAGACTTCCAAGATCCCGAGTACGACGCGATCGGCGCCCGCTTTGCGGCCTGGCCCGAGATCAGTTTGCCGGTGCGGGCCCTGTTCGCCGAGCAGACCATGAAGGACCTGGTGGCCGCCGGCCAGGCGCACGGGGTGCCCATCGCGGCGGTGCTGCCACCGTCCTGGGTCCTCGGCTCCGAGCACTTCCAGGCGGTGGGCGCGATCACGGAGGCCGAGCTCGTCCCCGGGGTGCGCACCAGCGTGCCCACCGGCTATTTCGTCGTCGACGGACAGCGGTCGGGTTTTCGCACGCCGGCCCCCGCCGCGGGGGAGGACGAACCGTACTGGCGCGGCAATCCGGTGGTGGTGCCGGCGCCGTCGGGCAGGGTGGGCGAGCGGCCGTTGGCGGGGCTGCGGATTCTGGACCTGGGCATCATCGTCGCCGGAGGCGAGCTGGGCCGGCTGTTCGGCGACCTGGGCGCCGAGGTCATCAAGGTCGAAAGCGCCGACTACCCCGACGGACTGCGGCAGGCCCGCGCCGGCGACGGCATGAGCGAGTCGTTCGCGTGGACCCACCGCAATCAGCTCGGGCTCGGCCTGGACCTGCGCAGCGAGCGGGGCAAGGACGTCTTCGGGCGGCTGGTCGCGGAGGCCGACGCGGTGTTCGCCAACTTCAAGCCGGGAACCCTTACCGCCCTTGGCTTTTCCTACGACACGCTGCGCCGGCTCAACCCGCGGATCGTGCTCGCCGGCAGCAGCGCCTTCGGCAACACCGGTCCGTGGAGCACCCGGATGGGCTACGGCCCGCTGGTCCGCGCCGCCACCGGCGTCACGCGGCTGTGGACGTCCGACGCCCCGGACGACGACGCGGACAACGGCGCGCGGCATTCCTTCTACGACGCGACGACGATCTTTCCCGACCATGTGGTCGGGCGGGTGACCGCGATCGCCGCGCTGGCCGCGCTGATCCGCCGCAATCGGACCGGCCGGGGCGCCCACGTGCACGTCTCGCAGGCCGAGGTCGTGATCAACCAGCTCGACACGCTGTATGTCGCCGAGGCCGCGCGGGCCGCGGGGCTCGGCCCGATCCGCGACGACACCAGCCTGCACGCGGTGTACCCGTGCGCCGGTGACGACGAATGGTGCGTCATCTCGATCGGCTCGGACGAGGAATGGCGCTGCATGGCAACCCTTTTCGACCACCCGCAATGGGCGGACGACCCGCGCTTCGCCACCGGCGAGTCGCGCCTGGCCAACCGGCGCGAGCTGGTGGAGCTGGTGTCGGCCCTGACCCGCACCCGCACCCCGGTGCGCGTCGCCGAACTGTTGCAGTCGGCCGGGGTTGCGGCCGGGCCGATGAACCGCCCGCCCGACATCCTGGAGGACCCGCAGCTGACCGAGCGAAAACTCTTCAGCGACATGGCGCATCCGCTGATCGAGCGGCCGCTGCCGGCGGAGACGGGTCCCGCGCCGTTTCAGCACATTCCGCCCGCCCCACAGCGCCCGGCGCCCCTGCCCGGCCAGGACACGCGGGAGATCTGCCGACGTTTGCTCGGCATGGGCGCCGACGACACCGAGCGGCTGATCGACGAAGGCGTGCTGTTCGCAAGCGACTAATGCCCGACGCCGCTTGCGCCGAGCGTCACGCTGGGGTGGCAGCGGCGGTCCAGCGTCACGCTGGCGTGTCCCCCGTGAGCGGGCGGCACCCCGCAAGCGGTGAATGCCCGGCGCCGGCCCGATTCATAGCCACGCTAAATTCGTCGTATGACCGTCGATCCCAGGACACCGGTGTTGATCGGCTACGGCCAGGTCAATTGCCGCGACGACATCGACCCGGCGACGCGGTCGATCGAGCCGGTCGACCTGATGGCCGACGCGGCCCGCCGGGCCGCGGATTCCCGGGTGATCGAGGCCGTGGATTCCATCCGCGTGGTCAACGTGCTGTCGGCGCACTACCGCGATCCCGGGCTGTTGCTCGGCCGGCGGATCGGCGCCGGTGACTTCACCACCCTGTACAGCCCCGTCGGCGGCAACGTGCCACAGTCGCTGCTCAACCAGGCCTGCCTGGACATCCAGCGGGGCCGGGCCGGCGTCGTGCTGTTGGCCGGCGCCGAAACCTGGCGCACCAGAAGGGGGCTCAAGGCCAAGGACGGCAGACTCGAGTGGACCGTGCAGGACGAGTCCGTTCCGACGGCCCCGGTCGCCGGCGACGACGTCCCGATGGCCGGCGACGCCGAGCTCAGGATCGGGCTCGACCGGCCCGCCTACGTCTATCCGCTGTTCGAGCAGGCGCTTCGCATCGCCAACGGCGAGTCCGTCGAGGACCACATCGAGCGCGTCGGCGAGCTGTGGGCGCGGTTCAACGCCGTCGCGGTCGGCAATCCGCACGCATGGATCCGCACACCGATAACCGCCGAGGAGATCCGGCGGCCCGGACCGCAGAACCGCATGATCAGCTGGCCCTACACCAAGCTGATGAACTCCAACAACATGGTCGACCAGGGCGCCGCGCTGATCCTGACCTCGGTCGAGCAGGCCGAGCGCCTGCGCATCCCCTCCGAACAGTGGGTTTACCCGCATGCGGGCACCGACGCCCACGACACCCCGGCCGTCGCCGAGCGCGACGAGCTGCACCGCTCGGCCGCCATCCGGATCGGCGGCGCGCGGGCGCTGGAGCTGGCCGGCCTGGGCATCGACGACGTCGACCACGTCGACCTGTACTCCTGCTTCCCCTCCGCCGTTCAGGTCGCGGCGGCCGAACTCGGACTGAGCACCGACGACCCCGCCCGCCCGCTCACCGTCACCGGCGGGTTGACCTTCGCCGGCGGCCCGTGGAGCAACTACGTGATGCATTCCATTGCCACCATGGCCGAGCTGCTGGTGGCCAATCCCGGGCACCGCGCCCTCATCACCGCCAACGGCGGCTACCTCACCAAACACAGCTTCGGTGTCTACGGCACCGAGCCGCCGGCGGAATTCCGTTGGGAGGACGCCCAACCGGCGGTCGACCGCGAGCCCACCCGCAAGGGCCTGGTCTCCTGGGAGGGCGTCGGGACCGTCGAATCGTGGACCACACCGTTCGACCGCGAGGGCGAACCCGAGAAGGCCTTCGTCTCGGTGCGCACGCCCGACGGTTCGCGCACGCTGGCCGTCATCGGCGAGCCCGCCGCAGCCGAAGCCACCGTGCGCGAAGATATCGGTGGGGCCAAGGTTGCCGTCACCGCGGACGGCGCCGCAGTGCTGCAGTAGCCGGTCAGGGCCATTAGGCCCTGGACAGAGGGCAGTTGGTTGGGCAACGGTCGCGTAAGTGCTCGCGACTTGCCTATTGTCGAGTCTGGACGTTGGGAGAGGTGGACCCGGGTGCAGATCCTGGTTACCGACGCCACCGGCGCGGTCGGGCGGCTGGTCGCACGCCAGTTGCTGGCCGCCGGGCACGCGGTCATCGGGATTGCCGAGCGGCGCCACCCCTACCTGGACCCCGGCGTCGAGCTCGTTTGCGCGCCGCTGCGCCACCCCGTTCTGCAAGACCTGGCCGACGAAGCCGACGCGGTGATCCACCTGGCCCCGGTCGACACCAGCGCACCCGGCAGCGCGGATATCGACGGGGTCGCCCACGTCACCGACGCCGCCGCCCGCGCGGGGGCGCGGCTGCTGTTCGTGTCGCAGGCCGCGGGTAGGCCCGACCTGTATCGACCGGCCGAGGAGCTGGTGTCCACCAGCTGGGCACCCAGCCTGGTCATCCGGATCGCCCCGCCGGTCGGCCGCCGGCTCGACTGGATGGTGTGCCGCACGGTGGCCACCCTGCTGCGCAGCAAGGTTTCCACCCGGCAGGTGCGGGTCCTGCACCTCGACGACCTGGTGCGCTTCCTGGTGGCGTCGGTGCACAGCGACCGCACCGGCTCGGTGGATCTGGCGACTCCGGACACCATCAACGTGGTCACCGCGTGGCGGCTGCTGCGATCCGTCGACCCCCGCGCGCGGCTGCATGGTGTCCTCAGCTGGCCGCAGTTGACTCCCGCAATGGATATTGCTGCCGCGCAAGAGGATTGGGACTTCGAATTCGGCTGGCAGGCCCTCGACGCGGTTGCCGACACCGCGCGTGGACTCGTCGGGCGCCGGCTGCATGTCGCGGGCGCCATCAGCCACGACCGCCAGCTGGCCCTGCCGGTCGAGATCCTCCCGCGCCCCCGACCGTCCGAGGAGGTGCGCAGGGCGGCCCCCGACGGGATGGAGGGGGAGTTCGACGACCGGATCGATCCCCGGTTCCCGGTCTTCAGCGCGGCCAGGCTCGCCGAGGCGCTGCCCGGGCCGCTGACCCCGATGACGCTCGACGTCCAGCTGGGCGGTCTGCGCACGGCCAGCCGGGTGGTGGGTCACGTGCTCGCCCTTGGTGGCGTGGTCGACGACGAGTGGGGCAGCAGGGCCATCGCGGTCTTCGGCCACCGCGCCTACGTCGGGGTGTCGGCCAACGTCGTGGCCGCGGCGCAGCTGCCCGGCTGGGACCGGGACGCCGTCACCCGCCAGGCCCTGGTTGACCAGCCGCAGGTGGGAGACGTCCTGCCGTTCGGTGAGCCGAGGCTCGCCGAGGGGGCGGTCGGGTCGATGGCCAAGGCGGTCGTCGCGGCGCGTTCGCTGGCGCTGATGCGCCGCCTCAAGCCCGACACGCGGGCCTATCGCGCGGCCGCCGAGGCCGAACACCTCGACTCCGCCCAGCTGGCCGCGCTGCCGGACGCGGCGCTCCAGGTCCGGGTGCGGCTGTTGAGGGACCGCATCAACCAGGGCTGGATTCTCACGGCGCTGTGGTTGATCGACTCCGGGGTCACCGCGGCGGCGCTGGAGCACACCCGGGCGGCGTCGAGGGTGTCGGGGCTCGGCATGATCATGGAAAGCACCCGCGTCGCGGCCGAAACCGCCCAACTGGCGGCGGCGTTGCGCGCTGACCCGCCGCTACGCGCGCTGGCCGCCGAAGGCAACGTCGGCAGCATCCGCGCGTTGTCCCCCGACACTGCCGGCGCTCTCGACGCCGCCGTCGCCCGGATCGGGCACCGTGGGCCCGGTGAGGCCGAGCTGGCCAGCCAGGTGTTCAGCGACAATCCGGCGATGTTGCTCGTGGCCGCCGCTCAAGCCGCTGAGGCGGCCGAAGCCGCCGAAGCCGCTGAAGCCGCTGAAGCCGCTGAAGCCACAGTGGCCGCCGCCACGCCGACCGAGCCCGCGCAGGCGAGGACGGTGGCACGGCGAATGGCGGCCAATGCCCGAGAATCGCGCGAGCTGGCCCACGACAGCACCATCCGGTTCACCCACGAACTGCGGATGACCTTGCGGGAGTTGGGCTCCCGACGGGTCGCGGCGGACCTGTTCGACGTGGTCGACGATGTCTATTACCTGACCTGTGACGAACTGGTCACCATTCCGGCCGACGCGCGGCTGCGGATCAAGCGCCGACGCGCCGAACGGGACCGCTTGCAGGCGCAGCGCCCACCCGACGTGATCGACGGGGCGTGGACCCCCGTTGAGCAGGTCGCCGATACCTGACCCGGATCAGCCCAGAAGCCCACGCAGATATAGCGCGTTGCGCACGGCGTGGCCGCCGAGGTCGTTGTTGAAATACATCCACACGTCCTTGCCGTCGCCGTCCCATCCCCTTATCCGGTCGGCCCAGCGCCGCAGCTCGCCGTGCGAGTAGCAGCCGGCATAGATCGCATCCTGATCCGGACCGTGCATCCGGACGTACACCAGGTCGGTGGTGGCGCGCGGCACGCACGCCAGCCCGGCGCCGCTCATCACCACGTATGCGGCGCGGCGCCGTTCCAGCAACGCATACACGGCGGGGTCGTTCCAGGACGGATGCCGCAGCTCGACGGCCACCCGGATCGAGTCGGGCACGAGGGCCAGGAAAGCATCCAGGCGCGCATCGTCGCGCTGTTGCTCGGGGTGCAACTGAACCAGCAGCACCCCGTGGCGATCGCCCAGCAGCTGCCAGCAGCGCTCGAACCGCTCGATCCAGGGCTCGGGGGAGGACAGCCGACGGTAGTGGGTCAGTCCCCGATGCGCCTTGACCGACATTTTGAAACCGTCGGGCAGCTGGTCGCGCCACCCGGCGAACGTCGAATCCTTCGGCCACCGATAGAAACTGGCGTTCAGCTCGACGGTGTCGAAAACCTCGACGTAGCGGGCCAACCGGCGCGCCGACGGCAGTCCCGTCGGGTACAGCACATCCGCCCAATGGTTGTAGGACCATCCGGATGTGCCGATCCGTACGGTCAATGCCCGGTCACCCGGCCACCCGGCGGCGCACGTCGTCGTCGAGCGATGCCCGGACGAGCGCGGCGGCCAGCCGCGCATTGTCGTGCGGCGCAAGGGCTCCCAGCTTCTCCGGCTCGGCGGGCAGACCCAATCGCTTCGCGGCCGTGGTGGCGCGGTCGTCGAAGTACGGCCGCACCCAGGTCCAGACGTCCTGCACTTCGCGGAGGTAGATGTCGGCGCCGGTATCGCCAATTCCGTTGAATTCCTTCAGCATACGTTTGGTCGCAGCGACGTCGTGCCGGCTGCGTTCGGCGATTTTGCGCAGATCGCCGCCGTAGTCGTCACGGACGCGCTCGGCCATGTCGGTCAGGCGGGTGGCCGAGCTTTCGTCGTAGCGCACGTAATGGGCGCGGCCGAACGCGCTGATCATCGTCTGCCTGTCAGCCGCCAGCACGGCTTTCGGTGTCCGCAGGCCCGCCTTGAAGAGTTCGTGTGCGGCGCGCACGGCGATGGCGGCATCGATCGGCTTGCTGGCCAGCATGCACAGCACCAGCAACTGGAACAGCGGCATCGGCTTGTCCCTGATCGTGATGCCGGCTTCGGCTGCGTAGGTTGTCCCGGCGACCTTGAGCAGCCGTCGCACCAGTTGGCGCTCGTCCATACGGCACCGCTTACCCGGGCCAGGTCGGGGTTAACCGCACGGTCATTTTGGGGGCAGGCTGCGGGCGTACCCGATTCCGCGGGTGACCCAGCCCTGCAGCAGGCGTTTGGTTTGCAGGCCGTCGACGTGAACACACAACCAGCCACGGGCTTCCCGGCCCGCCATCACCATCGGGCTGACGTGGTCCCGTTCGAGCAGCTTGTCGGTGTCGTCCGGCGGTACCCGCACCAGCAGGCCGCCCCGGCCGCTGGCCGCCACCGACATGTTGCCGTTGACCAGGAAAGCCAGGCCGCCGAACATGCGCTTCTCCTCGACGCCCCGCTCGGAGCCGAGCAGTTCGCGGACGCGGTTGGCCAGGTCTTCGTCGTAGGCCATGTCAGTCCAGGTCGACCCGGATGGTCAGCAGGTCGCTGCCCATCGTCCGCACTCCTGCGCTGTTGAGTCGGGGTAAGCTCCGCAGCCGTTGCCGCGGGTCATCGTCAGGCAGCAGATGCGCAGTGCCATTGCGCCACTGACCATTGACGCGTACCCGCACCGCTGGGTTGGCCTTGATGTTGTAGACGTAGTCCGAGTGGTCGCCGTGCTCGGAGACCATCCAGAATTGGTTGTCCACCACGCTTCCGCCGACCGCCGTGCGCCGCGGCTGCCCGCTCTTGCGGCCCGTGGTTTCGAGCATGGTCACCGGCAACTTCCGGCCCACCGGGTTGACTACAAGCCGTTGAACTCTGTGCACGAATCGCCGTTTCAGACTCATGCTGTTATTCAACGCCGACCCTTCTGCCGATGTCACGCGCAACGGCAACAGCCGCCCCCAATGTCGGGGGCGGCTGTCGCATTGCGGCTTTGGGTCCCGGTTTTAGCGGGGGGTTCCGGGCGTTCCGGCGCCGCCGTTCACCTGGCCTCCGGCCCCGCCCGCAGGCGTGTACGCCTGGAAACCGGCAGACGTGTTGACGCCCCACTGGCCCACCTGCGGGTTGAATACGACCGGAAGTTGGGTCCCGTCGGGGTCACCAACCGGCGGCACCCAGGTTGCCGGGAGCCCGTAGCTGCCCGGGTCGTTGTAGTGTCCCGGCGGCGGCGCGCCGCCCTGTCCGGGCGGAAGCGGACTGCCCGGCTGGTTGCAGTTGACGCCCGGCCCACCGTTACAAATGGGCTGCCCCGGCACCGGCCCCTGCCCCGGCCCATTCGGGCCCGGCACGTTCGCGCCCGGCACGTTCGGACCCGGCACATTCGGGCCCGGCCCCGGCATGTTCGGACCGTTCGGATCGGCTTGCGCGAAACCGGCCCCGATCCCGAGCGCCGCGGATCCGAGAGCGCCTGCCATCGCAGCGGTTGCCGCCATCTTGTTGAGCTTCATGTGAACTCCCTCGTCGAGCGGGTTGGCTGCCACGCAGGCAGCGCAACAGCGTTGACGTCGTTGTTCAGTTATCGCAGCTCCCATTTTCGGGCTGCGAGGGATCACCCCCGACCTCCCGGCTACCCGGGCCGGCCGAACCGAAAACGCGATCGCGACGATTTATTCCCAGCCGTCCCGGCCAGTCGACCAGCGATCAGCAGGCTCCTAGGCCGCGACGGTCGCGGCCTGCGGCACCGGTTCCAGCGCCTGCGCGACGATGTCGGCGACGTCGGTCATCGGCTTCACCTCCAGCGCGCCGAGCACCTCGGCAGGAACGTCGTCGAGATCGGGCTCGTTGCGCGACGGGATGAAAACCGTTGACAGGCCCGCACGTTGGGCCGCCAGCAGCTTCTGCTTGACGCCGCCGATCGGCAGCACCCGGCCGTTCAGCGTGACCTCGCCGGTCATGCCGACGTCGGAGCGCACCTGGCGCCCGGTCGCCATCGACACCAGCGCGGTCACCATCGTGACGCCGGCCGACGGGCCGTCCTTGGGCACCGCGCCGGCGGGCACGTGCACGTGGATGCGCCGGTCCAGCGCCTTGGGGTCGACGCCCAACGCGTCGGCGTGCGAGCGGACGTAGGACAGCGCGATCTGCGCCGACTCCTTCATCACGTCACCCAGCTGACCGGTCAATTGCAGACCGGGCTCGCCGTCGGTGGCTCCGGCCTCGATGTAGAGCACGTCGCCACCCAGGCCGGTGACGGCCAGGCCGGTGGCCACGCCGGGCACCGCGGTGCGTTCGGCCGATTCCGGCGTGAACCTCGGACGGCCAAGGTAGTCAACCAGGTCCGGCTCGTCGACGGTGATCGGCTCGGGGCTCTCGGCCAGCTTGGTGGTCACCTTGCGCAGCGCTTTGGCCAGCAGCCGCTCGAACTGCCGCACCCCCGGCTCGCGGGTGTAGTCGGCGGCGACCTTGCGCAGCGCGGCGTCGGTGACGACGACCTCGTCGTCGGTCAGCGCCGCCCGCTCCCGCTGCCGCGGCAGCAGGTAGTCGCGGGCGATGGCGACCTTGTCGTCCTCGGTGTAGCCGTCGATCTGCACCAGCTCCATGCGGTCCAGCAACGCCGACGGGATGTTCTCGATCACGTTCGCGGTGGCCAGGAACACCACATCGGACAGGTCGAGATCCAGGTCCAGGTAGTGGTCGCGGAACGTGTGGTTCTGCGCCGGGTCCAGCACCTCGAGCAGGGCAGCCGAGGGATCGCCACGGTAGTCGGAACCAACCTTGTCGATCTCGTCGAGCAGCACGACGGGGTTCATCGACCCCGCCTCGCCGATGGCCCGCACGATCCGGCCCGGCAGCGCGCCCACGTAGGTGCGCCGGTGCCCGCGGATCTCGGCCTCGTCGCGCACACCGCCCAAAGCGACGCGCACGAACTTGCGGCCCAGCGCCCGGGCCACGCTCTCGCCCAGCGACGTCTTGCCGACCCCGGGGGGGCCGGCCAGCACCATCACGGCGCCGGAACCGCGCCCGCCGACGACCTGCAGCCCGCGCTGGGCCCGACGGGTGCGCACGGCCAGGTATTCGACGATGCGGTCTTTGACGTCGTCCAGCCCGTGGTGGTCGGCGTCCAGGATTTCCCGCGCGGCCTTCAGGTCCGTGGAGTCCTCGGTGCGCACGTTCCAGGGCAGGTCGAGCACGGTGTCGAGCCAGGTGCGGATCCAGCCGCTTTCCGGGCTCTGGTCGCTGGCGCGTTCCAGCTTGCCGACCTCGCGCAGCGCGGCCTCGCGCACCTTTTCGGGCAGGTCGGCGGCCTCGACGCGGGCGCGGTAATCGTCGGACCCGTCCGGTTCGCCCTCGCCCAGCTCCTTGCGGATGGCCGCGAGCTGCTGGCGCAGCAGGAACTCCTTCTGCGTCTTCTCCATGCCCTCGCGGACGTCCTCGGCGATCTTGTCGTTGACCTCGACCTCGGCCAGGTGGCTGCTGGTCCAGTCGACCAGCACGCGCAGCCGCTCGGCGACGTCAACAGTCTCGAGCAGCTGCCGCTTCTGCACGTTCGTCAGGTACGACGCGTAGCCGGAGGTGTCCGCCAGCGCCGAGGGATCGGTCAGCCCGTTGACGTAGTCGACGATCTCCCACGCCTCACGCCGCTGCAGCATGGCCAGCAGCAGCTTCTTGTACTCGGCCGCCAGCGCCTTGACCTCGTCGGTCACCTCGGGCGCCGGGACGTCGGTCACCTCCACCCACAGCGCCGCGCCGGGACCGGACGCGCCCGCCCCGATCTGCGCCCTGCGCTCGCCGCGCACGACGGCGGCGGTGCCACCGCCGGCGATCCGTCCTACCTGCAGGATCTTCGCGATCACACCGTGCGAGGGGTAGCGGTCCTCGAGTCGCGGCGCGATCAGCAGCTGCCCCGATTCGCTGGCCTTCGCGGCGTCGATCGCCGCCCGCGCGGCGTCGTCGAGCGCGATCGGCACGACCATGCCGGGCAGCACGATGGTGTCCGTGAACAACACAGGCACCGACTTGGCTTCAGCCATCAATCCTCCAAAAGTTGAGTCTGATGCGCTTAACCCAGCCCGGCGCCGGTTTGTTCCCCGGCGGGGCCCCACCCCCAGCGGTTCCGCGGCGGATTGTGGTGGCTATCACATCGCCGCATCGGCGTTCTGCGACAATCGGCACGTGCCGCTGACGCGCCCGGCCCCGCACTTTCTCGACCCGGACATCCTCGAATCCGGGGCCCGGGATGTCGCACGCGCCGGTGCGATCACGTTCCGCGTCGGCGACGACGCCATCACCTACGCCGTCGACGGGCCGACGATCCGCGTCGACGAGGGCCGGGACGACGGCCCCGCCGTCGTGCGCCTCTCCCGCCAGGCCTGGGACGACATGGTGAACCAGGTCCGCACGGTCATCAACCTGTTGCTCAGCAACGACCTCCTCTTCGAGCGGGGCGGATTCGAGCAGCTGGCCGACTGGGATCCGATCCTGCGGTATCTGCATGCCGGCATCCCGCCGTACGATCCGGCCCGCGCCGACCTGCAGGGGCGCGACCCACGCGCGGTCTTCACGCTCGCAGCCGGCGACGACGAATTGGCGGCCCAGCTACGGACGATGGGCTACCTGCACGTCAGGGGAGTCTTCGGCCCCGACGAGATGCAGGCCGCCAACCGCGAGGTCGACCGCCTTGCGGCGCAAGCCCGCCCCGGCGACGACCAGTCCTGGTGGGCCACCGCCGAAGACGGCACGGGTGTGCTGTGCCGACTGGTCTACGCGACGTTGCGCTCGCCGGTTCTGGCCGCCCTGGAAAACGATCCCCGGGTGCGGCGGCTCGGCACCCTCATCGACCCCGCGCTGCGCGCGGCCCCCGACCGGATGGAGGGCAGCGCGGTGTTGCTCAAAGCGCCGGGGAACACCAGCGGGCTGTCCAACATCCCCTGGCATCAGGACTGTGGCATGGGCGGACACGCCATCATGTGCCCCGCGGCCAGCGTCGGCATTCAACTCACGGGCTCGGACCCGTCGACCGGCAACCTGCAGGTCGTTCCCGGAAGCCACGGTCAAGCCATCCATTACCGGTGGGAACAGCGGCTGCAGCAGGTGCCGGTGGTGAGCATCGACACCGCACCGGGCGACGTCACCGTCCACATCCAGGACCTCATGCACGCCTCACCGCGCCCGACGGGCGCCGGCGGCCGCCGCACCATGTATGTCACCCACTACCCGCCGCGGCTCTTCGACAACATCGGACCGGGGCAGGCCTTCAACGACCTGGTGCGCAACCGCACCGAACAGGTCGCGCGTCTGCAGTAGTCCCGCCCGGCGGCCTACCCAACGGGCTCCGCACGCCGCAGTTGCGTCACGTGCCTGGGCGAAAGCTCCTGTAGGCAGGTGACGCCGAGCAGCGCCATCGTCCGCATCACCCCGCCCTGCAGGATTTCGATCGCGCGGGTCACGCCCGCCTCACCACCGGCCATCAGCCCATAGAGGTAGGCCCGCCCGATCAGCGTGCACCGGGCCCCCAACGCGATCGCCGCCACGATGTCGGCGCCCGACATGATCCCGGTGTCCACCAGGATCTCGGTGTGCTTGCCCAGCTCACGCGCGACCGTGGGCAACAGGTGGAAGGGCACCGGGGCCCGATCCAGCTGGCGCCCACCGTGATTGGACAACACGATGCCGTCGACGCCGCGATCGACGACGGCGCGGGCGTCGTCGAGCGTCTGGATCCCCTTGACGACCAGCTTGCCGGACCATTGCGCCTTGATCCACTCCAAGTCATCGAAGGTGAGGCTGGGGTCGAACATCGTGCTGAGGTATTCGCCGACGGTGCCCGGCCAGCGATCCAGCGACGCGAAGGCCAGCGGCTCGGTGGTCAACAGGTCGAACCACCACTTCGGGTGGGGCAGCGCGTCCAGGACGGTGCGCAGGGTCAGCGTCGGCGGGATCGTCATCCCGTTGCGGTTGTCGCGCAGCCGCGCGCCGGCGACCGGGACGTCGACCGTGGCGAGCAGCGTGTCGAAGCCCGCGTCGGCCGCGCGCTGCACCAGCGCCATCGACCGGTCGCGGTCTCGCCACATGTACAGCTGAAACCATTTGCGGCCCTGGGGGACAGCGGTGACCAGGTCTTCGATCGCGGTGGTGCCCAGGGTGGAAAGCGAGAACGGGATCCCGGCCCTGGCCGCCGCCGCCGCGCCGGCGATCTCGCCCTCGGTATGCATCAACCGGGTGAATCCCGTCGGCGCTATCCCGAACGGCAGGGCGACCGGCTGACCCAGGACGCTCCAGCCGGCGGTCACGTTGGTGACGTCGCGCAGGATCGTCGGGTGAAACTCGATGTCGCGGAACGCTTGTCGGGCCCGCTCGATGGACAGCTCGTCCTCGGCGGCGCCGTCGGTGTAGTCGAACGCCGCCCTGGGCGTGCGGCGCTTGGCGATGCGCCGCAGGTCTTCGATGGTGAACGCGGCGTCGAGGCGGCGCTTGGTCGCGTCGAACTGCGGTCGTTTGAACTGGATCAGCGGCGCGAGGTCACGCACCTTGGGCACTCGTCGTTTGACGGCCTCCCGCCTTTTGGATTCCATAGTGTGCAACCGTAGTCGCATGGCGAGCGACCCCTTCGACTTGCAGCGCTTCGTGGACGCGCAGGCCCCGGCCTACCGCACCGTGGTCGAGGAGTTGCGCGGCGGGCGAAAGCGCAGTCACTGGATGTGGTTCGTCTTCCCGCAACTTCGCGGCCTGGGCAGCAGCCCGGCGGCCGTCCACTACGGCATCTCCTCGCTCGAGGAAGCGCGCGCCTACCTCCGGCATGACGTGCTCGGGCCGCGGCTGCGAGAATGCACTCGGCTGGTCAACCGGGTGCAGGGCCGTTCGATCGCGGAGGTCTTCGGCTCGCCCGATGACCTCAAGCTCTGTTCGTCGATGACGCTGTTCTCCCGCGCCACCGAGGACAACGAGGACTTCGTCGCGCTGCTCGACCGGTACTACGGCGGCCGTCAGGACGAGCTGACGCTGGCGCGCTTAGACCGGGGTTAGGATCCGCCAGCCGTGCGGTTCCACGACCACGGTGTCCACCACCTCCGATGGCGGGGCCGCCGATCCGCCGACGACCTGCCCGCGTGCCGTGCCGAACTCCGACAGCACCAGGCGCAGCGGCTCGTCGTCGATGTTGAGCGCGACCAGCAGCGCGTCGTCGCCGTTGCGGGTCTCGTAGAGGTAGTGGCGATTTTCTAGCCGCAACGCGGTGGTCGATGCCGCATGCAGCCATGGGTGGCGGCGACGCAGCCCAACGAGGAACTGGTGCAACGCCCACATCTCTGTGCCGAACGCATCCAGTTCCAGTGGGGGAGAGCAGAACTCGGGGCGCACCGCGTCGTCGCCGCCGTACCGCTCCTCCTTGACGCCGCGGAACCCGAGTTCGTCGCCGGCATACACGCTGGGCACACCGCCGACCGTCAGCAGGATCACCAGCGCGTGGGCCACGTGTTCGGGCCGCTCCAGCCGGCTGGCGATGCGGGTGACGTCGTGATTGCCGATGAACGTCATGGGGGCGAAGCTGGCCAGAAACGCGTTGTGCCGCTGCAGCGCCCAGTCCAGCTCGAAGAAGTTGCCGTCGTTGAGGCCGCTCCAGATCGCCTTCCACAGCTCGTATTGGGTGGCCGAGTCGAACCTCGCCGCCTTCACCACCGCGGCGTAGTCGCCATGGATGAGCTCGCCGACGAACCAGGCATCCGGGGACCGCTCGCGCACCCTTGGCAGCGTCGACGCCCAGAATTGTTGCGGCACAACGTAGGCCGCGTCCAAGCGCCAGCCGTTGGCCCCCCGCCCCAGCCAGTGCGCCATCACGTCCACGGTGTAGTCGATGACCTCGGGGTTGTCGTGGTTGAGGGTGATGAGCTCCGAGTGGCCCTCGAACGTGTGGAAGTGACCGGGGCGTCCCCGAAACCAGCGCGCCGATGCCTTATCGTCGGGCGCCTCCCGGTAACGCGCGAAGTCCACGCCGACGTGGTTGAACACGCCGTCGAGCAGGACGCGCAGGCCGCGGCGGTGGGCCTCGGTGACGAGGTAGTCGAAGTCGGCGTCGTCGCCGAGCCGGGGATCGATACGGTAGTGGTCGGTGGTGTCGTAACCGTGAGTGCGCGAGGCGAAGATCGGTCCCAGGGCGACCCCGGAGGCCCCCAGCGCGATGGCGTGGTCGAACCAGTCGACGAGCCGCCGCAGCCGGTGTTCATCCGGCCGCGGCGGCTCCGACCCCGATGCCTGCGGATACGCGCCCACGAATCCGAGCGGGTAGACCTGCCACCAAATGGCGTGTTCGATCCATGCTGGTGCGGTCACGGCGCCGCGATCACCCGACGGCGGCCGGCGTCTGGGCGGCGATCATCGCTTGCGCCACACCGGAGACGATCGCGGCGGCCTTCAGCGCCTCGAGGAGGGTCTCCCGGCTCACCCCCGCCTCGCGCAGCGTGCGCTCGTGAGAGGCCACGCAATCGGGGCACCCGTTGATCGACGACACCGCGAAGCACCACAGCTCGAAGTTCGCCTTCGCCACGCCCGGATTGGCGATGAAGTTCATCCGCAGCCCGGCCCGCAGGTCGTCGTAGGCGCCGTTGAGGAAGCCTCGGCCACGGTAGAACACGTTGTTCATGGCCATGATGGACGCGGCTCCCAGTGCCGCCTGGTACGCCTCGGCCGACAAGTGGTCGGCCGCCTCCGCGCCGATCTCGGCCAGCACCTGGGCATTCCGCGTGGCCGCGGCGCCGGCGAGCAGCGTGCCCCAGAGCTGCTCCTCGTTCAGCTCGCCGCTGCGGGTGATCGATCCCAGGTTGAGCTTGAGGTCCTTGGCGAACTCGGGCAGTGCGGCCTTGAGGTTTTCTACGCTCATATCCCCCTCCTAAGCGGAAGCCTTGAGCAACTCGCCGGCGTCGATGGTCGGGTCGCCCTTGCGCCAGTTGCAGGCGCACAGCTCGTCGGATTGCAGCGCGTCGAGGACCCGCAGCACCTCGTCGACATTACGCCCCACGGATCCGGCGGTCGCCGAGACGAATTGGATTTCGTTATGCGGATCGACGATGAAGGTCACCCGGTCCGCCACGCCCTCGTCGTTGAGCACGCCGGTGGCCAGCGCGAGCTCGCGCTTGATGTCCGACAGCATCGGAAACGGCAACTTCTTCAGGTCCTCGTGCTGGGCGCGCCACTGGAAGTGCACGAACTCGCTGTCGATCGAGACACCGAGGATCTGCGCGTCGCGGTCCTCGAACTCGTCGTTGAGCTTGCCGAACGCCGCGATCTCCGTCGGGCACACGAAGGTAAAGTCCTTGGGCCAGAAGAAAACCACGCGCCACCTGCCGGGGTGGTCCTCGTTGTTGATGGTGGTGAAGTAGGCGCCGGGCTGCTTGGCGTCGACCTTCGACAGGTCGCCGCCGATCAACGCGGTGAGTTGGTAGGCGGGGAACTGGTCGCCGATGGTCAGCAGGGACATGTCGCTCCTTATCTGGAATCACTCAAGATTAGCTGCCTGTCACCCATGATGCCGCGCGGTTGATTTGAAGTAAAGGTGATATATCGCACTATACTTATAGCTATGTCCGATAAGACCTATCAGCCCACCCTCGCGGGGCTTCGCGCGTTCGTCGCGGTGGCCGAAAAGCAGCATTTCAGCAGCGCCGCAACAACTCTCGGTGTGAGCCAGTCGACGTTGTCCCAGGCGCTGGCGGCGCTCGAGGCCGGCCTCGGCACCCAGCTGATCGAGAGGTCGACACGGCGTGTCTTCTTGACGGCGGAGGGCGCGCAGCTCCTGCCGCGGGCGCAGGCTGTCGTCGAGGCCGTCGACGCGTTCACCGCCGCCGCCGCGGGCGCGTCCGACCCTTTGCAGGCCGGCGTGCGGCTGGGGCTGATTCCCACCGTGGCGCCCTATATCCTGCCGACGGTGCTGGCCGGCCTGGCCGAGCAACTGCCGTCGCTGACGCTGCGGGTGATCGAGGACCAAACCGACCGGCTGCTGCGGCTGCTGCGCGAGGGGTCGGTGGATGCCGCGCTGATCGCGTTGCCCGCCCCGGAGGCCGCCGGGATGACCGCGATCCCGATCTATGACGAGGATTTCGTGCTCGCGCTGCCACCCGGGCACCCGCTGTCGGGCAAGCGCGGGGTGCCGGCGACGGCGCTCGCCGAGCTGCCGCTGCTGTTGCTGGACGAAGGCCACTGCCTGCGCGACCAGGCGCTCGACGTCTGCCACAAGGCCGGCGTGCGCGAGGAGCTCGCCGACACCCGTGCGGCGTCGCTGGCGACGGCGGTGCAGTGCGTGACGGGCGGATTGGGGGCGACCCTCATTCCGCAGAGCGCGGTGAAGGTGGAGGCCGCCAGGAGCCGGCTCGGGCTCGCGCAGTTCGCGACGCCCCGCCCGGGACGACGGATCGGCCTGGTGTTTCGTTCCTCGAGCGGTCGCGACGAGTCCTATCGCCGGCTGGCCGCGACGATCGGCACCGTGATCGGCCGGGAACACCAGGTACGGCCCGTTAAATAGCCGCGCTCCGGCGGTAAGTTCGGCGCATGGAAAAAGTCATCGCGGTGCTGATGCGTGCCGATTCGAACGACGACTGGTGCGCCCGGCAACGCGGTCCGGTCGCCGACGCGCTGTTGGAGCTGGGCGTGCCCGGGCTGTCCGTCAACGTCCGCGACGACGCGGTGCGCCACTCGCTGATGACGCTCACGACGCTGGACCCGCCGGTGGCCGCGGTGGTGAGCCTGTGGACCCAACAGTGCTACGGCGACCAAACGGCGGCCGCGCTGAGGTTGCTGGAGGCCGAATGCGAACGGCTTGCCGCCTACCTGGTGACCGAGTCGGTCCCGCTCGTCGCGCCGGCAACCGAATCGGGTTGTCGCACAACGGGTCTGGCTAACGTCGCGTTGCTGCGCCGGCCCGCCGAGCTGGACCTGGCGACGTGGCTGACCCGCTGGCAGCGTGACCACACGTCGGTCGCCATCGAGACGCAGTCGACGTTCGGCTACACCCAGAACTGTGTGGTACGCACCCTCACCCCGGACGCGCCGGGAATCGCCGGGATCGTCGAGGAGTTGTTCCCCGCGGAGGCGATCACCGATCTGAAGGCGTTCTTCGGTGCCGCCGACGACAACGATCTGCAAAACCGGATAAGCCGGATGGTCGCCAGCACAGCGGCGTTCGGTGCCAACCAGAACATCGACACCGTGCCCACCAGCCGTTACGTCTTCAGGACGCCGTTCAAGGATTGAGGGACCCGCATGACCACACTGCGCGACGCCGTGGCGCTGGCCGCCGCGGACAACGGCCTGGCCGTGGTCTCCACCGTTCGCGCCGACGCGACGGTGCAGGCCTCACTGGTCAACGTCGGCCTGCTGCCGCACCCGGCGACGGGTGAGCCGGCCCTGGGGTTCACCACTTACGGCAAGGTCAAGCTGGCCAACCTGCGGGCCAGGCCCCAGCTGGCCGTCACCTTCCGCAACGGATGGCAGTGGGCGACGGTCGAGGGCCGCGCGGAGCTGGCCGGCCCGGACGACGCGCAGCCCTGGCTGAAGGACGCCGACCAGTTGCGGCTCCTGCTGCGCGAGGTCTTCACCGCCGCGGGCGGCAGCCACGACGACTGGGACGAATACGACCGCGTCATGGCCAAGGAGCGCCGCGCGGTGGTGCTGATCGCCCCGACCCGCGTCTACAGCAACGGGTGAGCGGCGAGCAGACGCAAAAGCCCCCAAATTGGCCCATTTTGGGGGGCTTTTGCGTCTGCTCGCCGGTAGGTTGGCAGCCGTGACGCTGCAGATCGACGACGAGAACCGGGTGCGCACCCTCACGCTGAACCGGCCCGAGGCGCTCAACGCATTCAACGAAGCCCTCTATGACGCGACGGCCGACGCGTTGCTCGCGGCCGCCGACGATCCGGAGGTCGCCGTCGTCCTGCTGACGGGCGCGGGCCGCGGCTTCAGCGCCGGCACCGATCTCGCCGAGATGCAGGCCCGCATCACCGACCCGAACTTCGCCCCGGGAAGGCACGGCTTCACCGGCCTGATCGACGCGCTCAGCGCCCTCCCCAAGCCGCTGATCTGCGCCGTCAACGGCGTCGGCGTGGGGATCGGCGCCACCATCCTCGGCTACGCCGACCTGACGTTCATGTCCTCGGCGGCCCGCCTGAAGTGCCCGTTCACCAGCCTGGGCGTGGCCCCCGAGGCCGCCTCGTCATACCTGCTGCCGCAGCTGGTGGGCCGACAAAACGCCGCGTGGCTGTTGATGTCGTCGGAATGGGTCGACGCCGACGAGGCGTTGCGGATGGGTTTGGTCTGGCGGGTCTGTGATCCGGAGGATCTGCTGCCCGAGGCCCGTCGGCACGCCGAAGTCCTTGCCGCCCGGCCGATTTCGAGCCTGATGGCCGTCAAGCACGCGATGATGGAGCCGATACGCCCCGAGATCGCCGCGGCGAGCGCGCGCGAGAACGCTCACTTCGCCGAACTGATGGGCGCCCAGGCCAACGCCGCAGCCCTGGCCGATTTCACCAACCGGCGCTGACCCCGCGCCCAGACGCTATTGAGCGGGCTCGAACTGGCGCGAGGCCGCGATGATCGCGCGCAGCGTGCGCCTGCAGCGTCCGCAGTCGCCGCCGGCCCCGCACGCTTCGGCCACCTCTTTCGACGTCGACGCGCCCCGCGCGACGGCGTCGGACACGGTCTGGTTAGTCGCCCCGACACAGAGGCATACGTACATCAGCACACCCCCGGGGGGCAGACGTAGGCCGAGCGAGCAACCCGCATGTTAGTGGAGTCTAACCTAAGTAGATTAGTGAAGTCTAACCTAACCGCGAGTGATGTAGCTCATTCCCGCGACACACACTGAGCACAGCCATACCTTGCTGGCAGATTCGAAATCGGCATGGCAAAGTGCCAGAAAGCCCAGCAGCCTTCACATCGTAGGAGCGAGCATGCAAGGTGATCCGGACGTTCTACGCCTGCTCAACGAGCAGCTGACCAGCGAGCTCACCGCGATCAACCAGTACTTCCTGCATTCGAAGATGCAGGACAACTGGGGCTTTACCGAGCTGGCCCAGAAGACCCGCGAAGAGTCCTTCGACGAGATGCGGCACGCCGAGGAGATCACCGATCGCATCTTGCTGCTCGACGGCTTGCCCAACTACCAGCGCCTCTTCTCGGTGCGCATCGGCCAGACGCTGCGCGAGCAGTTCGAGGCCGACCTGGCCATCGAATACGAGGTGCTGGACCGGCTCAAGCCGGGAATCATCATGTGCCGGGAGAAGCAGGACAGCACCAGCGCGATCATTCTGGAGAAGATCGTCGCCGACGAGGAAAAGCACGTCGACTACCTAGAGACCCAGTTGGAGTTGATGGAAAAGCTGGGCGAGGAGCTGTACTCGGCGCAATGCGTATCGCGGCCACCGAGCTGACCGCAGTCGCTGTTCCTGGTCATCCTCGGCGCGGGGATCGGGATGTGCATGCAGACCCTGGTCCTGATCGTGCAGAACACCTCGAGCTTCGACGACCTGGGCGTCGCCACCTCGGGGGTCACTTTTTTCCGGACGATCGGAAGTTCGTTCGGCGCGGCGATTTTCGGGTCGCTGTTCACCAACTTCCTGCTCAGCCGGATCGGTCCGGCCATGGCGGCGAGCCGCGCGCCGGCGGCGGCCGCCGCCTCACCGGAGGCCTTGCACCGGCTGCCGCATACGGCGGCGGCCCCGATCGTGGCCGCCTACGCCGACTCGCTCACCCAGGTCTTCCTCTGGGCGGTCCCGGTCGCGCTGGTCGGGTTCGTCTTGGCGCTGTTCCTGCGGGAGGTCCCACTCCGCGACATCCACGACAGCACAGTCGATCTCGGCGATGCGTTCGGGATGCCCAACAGCGAGACACCCGACCAGATGCTGGAGGCGGCCATCGCACGCATGCTGCGCAGCGAGCCCGGCATGCGCCTGCGCAGCATCGCGATGCGACCCGACTGCCGGCTCGACGTCGCCGGGTTGTGGGGTGTCCTGCGCATCAACCGCTACCGCCAGATGTACGGGGCGGCGCGGCTCACCGACATGGGCGAACACTTGCGGATCCCGTTCGAGGTGCTGGAGCCCACCTTCTCCCGGCTGATTGCCGCCGGGTACGCGCAGGGCGACGGCGACGAGTTGTGGCTGACCCCCGCCGGAACGCAGCAGGTCGAATACGTGCATTCGCTGCTGCTGGCCTGGCTTGCCGACAAGCTGGCCCGGTCACCCAGCTTCCAGGGCCGGCCCGACCTGCGTCAGGTACAGGCCGCCCTCGAACGCGTCGCGCATCGAGTGCTGCACCAACGCGATTGGCACGACGAACACCCGACCGTGGCCATCAAGACGGCGGGCGCGGGGGCCGGGCGTACCATCTCGCCATGAGCCGAATCGGAACGTTCGCTGACGACGACATCTACGGGTGGGCCGCCAAGTCGCCCGACCTCGGCGGCGCGATCGCCAACTTCAGCCAGGCCGTCTACACCAAGAACCGGCTGGCGATGCGCACCCGCGAGCTGGCCCGGGCCGTGATCGCCCACGACAACGAATGCACCGTGTGCATGAACACCCGCGACGCCGACGGCCCCGCCGCCGGGGTGGACGAAGAGCTCTACGAGCACGCGCTCGAATGGCGCACCTGGCCGGGGTACAGCGAACAGGAGCGCCTGGCCGCCGAATTCGCGCACCGCTTCGGCACCGAGCACACCAAGCTGCGTGACGACGAGGACTTCTGGAGCCGCTGCAACGAGCACTTCTCCGAGGAGCTGCTCGCCGACCTCGCCATGTCCTGCGCGCTGTGGGTCGGCATGGGACGGATGCTCCGGACCCTCGACATCGGCCAGGCCTGCAAGCTCACCCTGCCCAGCCGCGCCTAGGCTCGGCGCGGGCACAAACGGCAGCACCGCCGCGTTGCGCTACCCGTGAAGATTCGCTTCGGCGTCGGGCTCGGCGCCGACACCGCTCCCGATCAGCTCGCCGGCATCGTCGATCACCTGGAGAGCAACGGGGTCGACTCGCTGTGGTTTTCCGAGCTGGTCTACTCCCCGGCGGTCGATCCGGTCGTCGGCATGGCCTACACCTTGGCGCGGACGACCCGGTTGAAGGCGGGCACGTCGGTGGCCGTGCTGCCGGGTCGGCATCCGGTGCTGGTGGCCAAACAGCTGGCGTCGCTGGCGGCCGTCGCGCCCAAGCGGGTCCTGCCGGTGTTCGGGTTGCGCTCGGCGATACCGGCGGAACGCGAGGTGTTCGTGGTCCCCGACGGGGAGCGCGCGGCGGTGTTCGACGAGTCGCTGCGAGTGCTGCGCTCGGCTCTCGTCGACGACGCGGCCACCTACCGTGGCCGGTATTTCACCGTCAGCGGGGCGGCGGTCGCTCCGCGGCCCGTGCCCCCACTGGACATCTGGCTGGGCGGCTCGGCGCCCGCGGCGTTTCGGCGCATCGGCGCGCTGGCCGACGGCTGGCTGGGCAGCTTCCTCACCCCGGCCGAGGCGCGCGCGGGGCGCGAGGCGATCGAGCGGGCCGCCGCGCACGCGGGACGCCGGATCGAGCCGGATCACTTCGGCATTTCGCTCGCGGTCGCGGACGGCGAGTTGCCCCCGGAGCTGGCCGCGGCGGCCCGCCGGCGTCGTCCGGGGGTCGATCCCGGCGCGCTGATCGCCGCCGGCTGGGATCAGCTGCACCGGCAGCTCGACGCCTACATCGAGGCGGGGCTGACGAAGTTCGTCATCCGCCCGGCGGGTAGGGCGCCGCTGGACGGCTTCATCGATCGGTTCGTCGCCGAGTTGGTCGGCCGCCAGAACTGATCGGGCTTGCCCAGGCTGCAGAATGACTCCATGACAGCCACCCCGCTCGCCGCCGCCGCGATCGCCCAACTGGAGGCCGAAGGCGTCGACACGGTCATCGGCACGGTCGTGAACGCCGCCGGCCTCACGCAAGCCAAGACGGTCCCCATCCGGAAAACCAACACGTTCGCCGATCCCGGCCTGGGCGCCAGCCCGTCGTGGCATGCCTTCGCCATCGACCAGAGCGGCATCGCGTTCACCGACGGCGTCGGGGTCGTCGGCGATCAGCGCCTGCGCCTCGACCTGGCGGCCCTGCGGATGATCGGCGACGGGCTGGCCTGGGCGCCCGCATCGTTTTTCGAGCAGGACGGCACCCCGGTTGCGGCCTGCGCCCGGGGGACGCTGGGCCGGATCGAGGTCGCGCTCGAGGATGCCGGGCTCGACGCGGCGATCGGCCACGAGATCGAATTTCTTCTGGTCGGCCCCGACGGTGGCGGGCTGCCCGCCGTGCTGTGGGCGCAGTACGGCCTGGTGGGCGTGCTCGAACACGAGGCGTTCGTGCGCGACGTCAACGCCGCGGCCACGGCCGCCGGCGTCGGGATCGAGCAGTTCCACCCGGAGTACGGGGCCAACCAGTTCGAGATCTCGCTGTCGCCGCTGCCGCCGGTGGCCGCCGCCGATCAGCTGGCCTTGACCCGGCTCATCATCGGGCGGGCCGCCCGCCGGCACGGGCTGCGCGTCAGCCTGTCACCTGCACCATTCGCGGGCAGCGTCGGATCCGGTGCGCACCAACACTTTTCGCTTGTGACGGAAGAGGGGCCGCTGTTCTCCGACGGCACCGGCCGGGCGGGCATGACACCGGAAGGGGAGAGCGCCGTCGCGGGGGTCATCGGCGGGCTGCCCGAAGCCCAGGGCGTCCTGTGCGGATCTATCGTGTCCGGCCTGCGCATGCTGCCCGGCAACTGGGCCGGTGCCTATGCGTGCTGGGGCACCGAGAACCGTGAGGCGGCGGTGCGATTCGTCAAGGGGGGTCCCGGCGCGCCGCGCGGCGGCAACGTCGAAGTCAAAATCGTCGACCCGTCGGCCAACCCCTACCTGGCGACGGCGGCGATCCTCGGCCTCGCACTGGACGGGATCAAGCGCCGGGCGGCGCTACCGCCTGAGATCACGGTGGACCCGGCGAAGCTGTCGAATTCGGACCGCGATGACGCCGGCGTCGTGCGCCTGTCCGAGTTTCAATCGGAAGCCCTTGCCGCGCTTGATCGTTCCGCGCTGCTGCGCGGCATCCTGGGCGACGCCGTGGTCGACATGGTGGTCGCGGTCCGCCGCCTGGAGCAGGAACGCTATGGCGCCCTGGGTCCGGAGCAACTGGCGGACAAGTTTCGCATGGCATGGAGCCTGTGACGGGGCCCGCCATGGTGTCCGGCCCGTCCGCGTTGGCACAGCACATCGACGGCGTGGCCCTGATCGACCAGCACGCCCACGGCTGCTGGTTGACGGCGGGGGACCGGCGACGATTCGAGAATGCCCTCAACGAGGCCAACACCGAACCGCTGGTGGACTCGGGTTTCGACTCCCAGCTGGGTTTCGCCGTGCGCGCGCATTGCGCGCCGATCCTGGGACTACCGAAACACGTTGAGCCACAGGACTACTGGGAACGACGGCGGCAACTCGGCGAGACCGAGCTGGCGCGGCTGTTCCTGCCGGCCGCGAAGGTGAGCGACTGGCTGGTCGACACGGGAATCGGCGAACACACGGCCGGCACCGCCGAAATGGCGGAGCTGTCCGGCAACCGCGCCCGCGAGGTCGTCCGCCTCGAGCAGGTGGCCGAGCAGGCCGCGCGGGCGCCGGGCGACTACGCCTCGGCGTTCGAGGAGATCCTGCACCGGCGCGCGGCCACCGCGGTGGGCACCAAGTCCATCCTGGCCTACCGCGGCGGGTTCGACGGAGACCTGAGCGAGCCGTCGGCGCCGCAGATCGCCGAGGCCGCCGCCCGGTGGCGCGACCGCGGCGGCACCCGGTTGCGGGATCGGGTGCTGCTGCGCTTCGGGCTGCACCAGGCGTTGCGGCTCGGCAAGCCACTGCAGTTCCACGTCGGCTTCGGTGACCGCGACTGCGACCTGCACCAGGCCAACCCGCTGTTGCTGCTCGACTTCCTGCGGCAGTCCGGCGACACGCCCGTCGTGCTGCTGCACTGTTATCCCTACGAGCGCGAGGCCGGATATCTGGCGCAGGCCTTCAACAACGTCTACCTCGACGGCGGATTGAGCGTGAACCATCTGGGTGCGCGCGCCCCGGCGTTCATCGCCCGGCTCCTCGAGCTGGCACCCTTCGGCAAGCTCCTCTATTCGTCGGACGGGTATGGCCCCGCGGAATTGCACTTTCTCGGCGCTGCGCTGTGGCGCAAGGGTATTCACCGCGTGCTGCGCGAATTCGTCGCCGCCGGGGACTGGAGCGAGGACGACGCCATCCGGGTGGTCGACCTGATCACCCACCGCAACGCCGCCCGCATCTACGGCGTTTGACACCGGGTGACACCGGGGTATACCCGCGATTATGGCGACCGTGGGGGACGTCGTGGAGTGGGCCCGCAACCAGGTGGTGTCGCGGGTTCCCAAAGCCGACCTCGATCAACGCGATCCCGACTACATCCGCGACCAGCTGCCCGGGACCTGGCTGCTGGCGTCGCTGTACTTCCGGGCCGACGTGCGGGGCCTGGACCGGATCCCCCCGGAGGGACCGGTGCTCCTGGTCGGCAACCACAGCGGCGGCAACGTGCCCCCGGACACCTTCGTCTTCACGCTCGCGTTCTGCTCCTACTTCGGTGTCGAGCGGCCCTTCTACCAGTTGGCCCACAACCTCGTGGTCTCGGCGCCACCGCTGGGCTGGTTGCGCAAGTTCGGCACCGTCGCCGCCAACCCCGAAAACGCCCGGCTGGCACTGGATTCCGGGGCGGCGCTGCTGGTCTATCCGGGCGGTGACTACGAGGTCTTCCGACCATCGTGGGAACGCCACAAGGTCGACTTCGGCGGCCGCATGGGCTACGTGCGGCTGGCCCGCGAGGCGGGCGTGCCGATCGTCCCCGTCGCCAGCGTCGGCGGCCAGGAAAGCGCGCTGTTCCTCAACCGCGGGCAGTGGTTGGCCAAGCTGCTGATGGCGGACAAGTTGCTTCGGCTCAAGAGCATCCCGATATCGCTCGCGCTGCCCTGGGGCCTCAACATCAGCGACCTGGCGGGGCACATTCCGCTGCCGACGAAGATCGTCATCGAGGTGCAGGACCCGATCGAGGTCGACGGTGACGACCAGGCCGTGCACGACAAGGTGATCGGCAGCCTGCAGGGCGGCGTCGACCGGCTGGCCGCCGAACGCCGATTCCCGGTGATCGGCTGATGCGCGTCGAACGCCGCTGCATGATCAAAGCCGACCGCGACGCGGTCTGGAAGATCGTCAGCGACCCCGACTGCTACCCGTCGTTCATGACGAGCCTCGAGCGGTGGGAGTCGTCGAACGACGAGCCCCCCGGCGTGGGCGCGCGCTACACGGTGCACTGGAAGATCGGCTCGGTGCCGGTCGGCGGCCTGATCGAGGTGGTCGAATTCGACGACCGCCGCGACCTGGCGTGGGTGGGCATCACCGGTGTGACCCTGCGTGGGCGGATGCGGCTGCGCGACACCACGGAGGGCAGGACGAAGGTGACGTTCCGGCTGTCGTACCAGGCGCCCGGCGGCTTGGTCGGCTACATCGCCGACCGCATCGCCGTGCGTCAGGTGGGCCGCAACCTGTCGCAGACCCTGAAGTGCCTCAAGCGGCTGGCCGAGTCGTAGCCAAGCCTGCGCGAGCACACGCGAAAGCCCCGACACGCCGTGCGTGCGGGGACCTTTACGTCTGCTCGCGCGGGGGCTATGGGTACTAGCGCCCGGGCCGCAAAGTTGTCACGACGGTCTTCACAACTTCTATTGTGAGTAAGCGGCGGCAGCGTTTACGCTCATCTTGACGAATCGGGCCACGTCACCACGCACGACCGTCACCAACCGGGGAGATTTGGGGGACGTGTTGTCCCGTGCAACATCACTTGTAGTAGCCGCCTTATGACCGTCGCGTCGCTGAGCCGGAATTTGTATGAGTTCGCCGTAGAGTTACGCCGGTTGGCCTATACCATGCCCGGCGGGCATGAGGACCCGCTGATCCACCTGAGCGAGCGGATGCTCTGCTGCGCCAGGGAAGAGGCCCTCGACCACCGGCTCGCCGAGTAGCAACCGCCCGCATTAGAGCGGCACGAACCTCCGCAGTTTCCCGCTGGCCTGATGGCGCTGCAGGCGGTCGGCCACCCGGATTCGGATCGACGGCTCGGGTAACCCGTGCCGGCGCAGCGCGGCGACCAGCGACGCGGCCAGGTTCTCGAGGTTCGGATCGCCGACGACGACGATGTCGGCGCCCGTGCCGGTCTGGACGACCTGGTATTCGGAGATGCGGGGATCGGTGCCCAGGAGGTGACGAAACGCGATCGCCGGCACCGTCGTTGCGCCGTAACGGAAGTCGTCGTCGCGGCGCCCACCGATGTCGGCGACGCGTGCGAAGGCGCTGCCGCAGGCGCAGTCGCCCGGCAGCGGCGTGACCTGATCGCCGAGGTCGTAGCGGATGAACGGGAAGGTCCGGTTGGCCAGCCCGGTGGCCAGCGTGCGCGCCGCCGGCTCGTCGGGCCCGACCGGGTTGCCGCCATCGTCGACGCGCTCGAGGACCACTTCGTCCTCGCAGACGTGCAGTCCCTGGCCGCACCCGCAGCCCACCGCCTGGACGCCGATTTCGGTGGAACCCCACAGGTTGTGGATCGGGGCGTCCCACGCCTCGCGGATCGCCCGCCGGTCCTCGTCGAGCAGCGGCTCGGAGTTGGTGCTCACGCGCACCGGCGCGATCCGAAGTTCGCCGGCCGCGGCGGCGCGGGCAAGCCGCCCGATCACCGACGGATAGCCCACCAGATGCGTGGGTTGGGCGGCCGCCACCGCGGCAAGCACCTGCCCGAACGGCCCACCCGCGGCGATCCCCACCGTCTCCATGCCCGGGGCGGTCGGCACGTCGAACAACGGCGTGCTGGCGTGCGGCGGAACGCCGGCCTCCAGCACGGCGAGCCGCGCGGGAGGCGAAGCCTTGCCCCCGTGCAGCTCCTCTCGCGCCTGAGTTCGCCACGCCAGGCACGCCGCCGAGACGAAGAACTGCCAATCCCACACATAGACGCCGCGCACCCCGCTGGAGCCGCCCGAGCTGAAGATCTGCTGACCTTCCGCGGTGTACGAAAACCATTGCTGCTCAGCGAGAATCCGCTCGGCGCGGGCGCGGTGGAGGCCGGGTGAGGTGACGATGTCGTCCCACTGCTCCCGGGCGTCCTGCTTGGTCATCATCGGAAGCGACGCCAGTTCGGCGACCGTGGCGCGGGAGGGGTCGAGGCCCCGCAGCCGCCGGGCGTGAAACGCTGACCGCTCGCGTGCGAAGGCGAGCAGGGATCGCAGCCGCCAAGTCTGGTAACGCTCGATTTGCTGGCGGGACCAATCCAGCCGTCCGACGTGGTCTTCGAGGCCGGCCCGCACGGCATTCAGGTGCGCCGCCCGCATCCGCTCGTACGCCGCCCGCGGCATCGCTGCCCTCCATTAGCCGTTTTGCCGCCGCCATCCGCGACGACGGCAACACTGTATCCGTGAGCCCTCCGGGGCGGCAGGCCTTCAGGCTCGCGTCGCCGTATCCAGCTGCAGACCTGCGTCTTGCGGCCTGGTGGCCGGGGGCAAGATGTAAGGCGTGAGTTGGACGAGGTATGAGGGAAAGGCGCTCGCGGACACGACTCGTACCGGCGCAGCGCTGCTTGCGGAGCTGGAAGACTATGTCCGCCTGCAGAATCCGCATTTGACGGACGTTCGCCTGGAGCGGGCAACCGCGACCGAGGCGCATGAAACCGGTGTTCGATCCCCCAGGCGGTGGTACGAAGTCACCTACTTGGCCGACGACGGCCAGGGCTATTGAGCCGGCGTTGCCGGCTTCTGCGACATGGCAAAGGTGTTGTAATGACCGCTCTAGCCGCCGTACCAGACTGTTACCCGGGTTAATAATCGAGCGGCACAGGCACTTTCGGGCGTACCATCCCCGCCGTAAACCCATACGACAACATCATCGGTATCGCCGCAGGACCGCCGAGGGTGGGCCGACCCCGTAGTCGCGCTGGGGGCCGGTTCACCGGGCCGACTATTTAACCCCGCGTGGGTAACATGGATAACCCAGAGCTTTAGAGACGATGAATGTCACACGGAGTTTTGCCCTAGCCGCCATCTTCGCCGCCGTCGCCTTGGAGCCAGCTAGCCCCGCCTCTGCTGCTCCCGTGATGAGCGGCCACTACATCATGACCACTACCGGTCCCACACGAGGCGGCCATACTTTTACCGAGGATTGGTTCTTCACTCCCTGCGGTGATGGATGCGCTGACATGTCGAGTCCGGCGGCAGGCGGCGGCGCCCGGGCGAGGCTGGTGAATGGTCAATGGACAATTGATAGCGTCAGCGACGTCGTGTGTAACGACGGTACGACGGAGGGCCTCGCGGCGAACACCCATTACACGTGGGATCCGAACACCCTTGCCGGCACGGTCCAAGTCATCCAAAATCGGGCCGTCTGCGACCATGCGCCCCAGTCATATACCGTGAGCGTCCAACTCACGAAGGCACCGTGATGCATACTGCTGGGCAGTCTCGGCAGCCACATGCAGGAAGTCCTACACCATTGCGGGAGTGGCAGCCGCCTATAACAAACCCACCGCAAGCTATTAAGTGAGCTCCTACGAGATCGACATCCCTGCCGGTAGTAGCTGTCTTCCTTTCCCTCGTGCGCGACCCTGACCGGCTTGTCATGGTGGCCGATCCAGCGGCGACTGCGACTGCCTCCCATGACGGCTCGAGTCTCGAATCTGATGCCGACGGCCTGTAACGGGCCGCGTCAGACCAAGGCTGTCGCGTCAAAAACCCAGCTGGTGTCGGCTTTCGCAAGGTTCTCGAAATGGTTCGGGGGCGCGAAGCTGACGAGGCTGTTGAAGTCCCAATAGTCTTTCCAGACAGTGATTTTCGCCTCCCCGTCTCGCAAGACGACCTTGTGGACCGTGACGAACCTCAGCACGCCCTGCTCGCCCGACGCGAAAGTCCAAGTCTCCGAGTGCTCGTAGATGACGTCGGACCCGTTGGACACCAGCACGCCGTCGTGGTTTTCATAGCCGGCCAGCGGTTCGAGCCCCATCTTGAGCCGCTTCACGATGTCTTCGGGACCGCGCGCCGCTAACGCGGGGACCGGCATGTCGACGTAGAGGCAGTCCTCGGCCAGGAACGTCTTGACCGCATCCCAGTCCCGACGCGATAGTGCCTGCCACATCCCGACGACGACGTCCTCGACCGCGACCGGAGAAACCGCAGAGACTTCAGCCATAGCGGCCAATAAACCCGGTTGCTGAACGCGTGTCAACCACAGTTAAGCGGCGGATACTGCTGAGGGTGACCGCGCTCAACCGCTACATCGCCGAGGAAATTGCCACCGACCACGCCGACGGTCTGCTGACCCGGCGCGAAACCTTAAGGCGGCTCGCCCTGCTCGGCATGGGCGCCGCGGCCGCCAGCGAGCTCATTGCGGCCTGCGCCCAGCGCGACGAGGCAGCCGATTCCCCCCAGCCCACCGCAGCCGAAAGCCCAGCGGGCTCAACGCAACCGCCGGGGGCGGCGAACACGCTGCCCACCGCCCCGATCACCTGGGCCGGGCCACAGGGCCCGCTGCAGGGTACATGGGCCCAAGCATCCGATTCCAAGGGGTGCGTGCTGGTCATTCACGAGAACAAGGGATTGAACGACTGGGTGCGGTCGGTGGCCGGCCGGCTGGCCGGCGCCGGCCATTCGGCGCTGGCCATCGACCTGCTGTCCGAGGAAGGCGGGACCGGCGCCTTTCAGGACCCGGCGCAGGCCACCGCCGCCTTGGCGAAGGTTCCGCCCGAACGGTTCACCCATGACCTGAATTCCGGTGTCGCGGAGCTGAAGTTGCGCGCGCCCGGGCAGAAGGTCGGCGTGGTCGGCTTCTGCTTCGGCGGGGGACTGGTGTGGCAACTGCTGGCCTCCGGGGCGCTGGGCGTCTCGGCGGCGGTGCCGTTCTACGGTCCCTTGCCGGCCAACCCTGACTTTGCCGGATCCAAGGCCGCCGTCCTGGCGATCTATGCCGCCCAGGACTCGCGGGTCACCGGCTCGCAGGCCGCCGCCAAAGCGGCCCTCGACCGCACGGGGCTGGTCAACGAGATCGTCGTCGAGCCCGACGCCGACCATGCGTTCTTCAACGAAACCGGCCCGCGCTACAACGCGGACGCGTCGGCCGACGCGTGGCGGCGGCTGCTGGATTGGTTCGGCCGCTACCTCGCCGGGCAATGAACGGCGCAACCGGCGACATCCTCCACCACGGGTGCGGAAATCTCGGTGCCGCTCACGACTTTGCCGCATACTTGGCGACGTGACCTTGCAGCGCGATGCCTCCGAGGAGACCCGGGACGAGCAGGTCGACCGCCTGCTGACCCGGCGCGAGGCCTTCCGACGACTGGCGCTCGTCGGCCTGACCGCGACCCCCACCGCGCTCATCGCGGCCTGTTCGGGCAGGGGGAACTGGCCGAGCCGGCGACGGCGGCGCCGCCGCTGAAGGCAGAGAGCTAAGCGTCGACCGGGGCCATCGACCGTGCCGGCCCCAGGGTCACCGGCAGCGTCGACCAACCCCGCAGCACCCGGGTGTCGCGCCTGCTTCCGGTGCCGGCCGCCCGCGCCTGCGGAAAATGATCGAAGAACGTTCGCAACCCGACCTCTCCCTCGGCACGCGCGAGCGCGGCCCCCAGGCAGAAGTGACGGCCCCCGGAGAAAGCGAGATGCCTTCCCGCATTCGCCCTTTCGATGTCGAAGCGGTGCGGATCGGGAAACACCGATGGATCGCGGTTGGCCGCGGCCAGATAGATCACCACCAACTCGCCCGCTTTGATCCGCATGCCCGCCACCGCCACGTCCTTGCGCGCCGCCCGCGCGGTGAGCTGCACCGGAGAGTCGAGCCGCAGGATCTCTTCGACGGCATTGGGCCACAACTCTGGACGTCGGCCCAACGTGTCCACATGCTGGGGCGCATCGAGCAACATGCGAATCCCGTTGCCCAGCAGGTTCACCGTGGTCTCGAAGCCGGCGGCCAACACCAAACCGGCGATCCCCTGCAGTTCGGCCCGGTCGAGATGCGTTTCGGCGGAGCCGCTTTCGGCCGTCTGGATCAACTGGCTCATCAGGTCGTCGCCCGGCGCCCGCCGCAATCCGTCCAGGTGGTCGGCGAGCCAGAAGTTGAACCCGGCGATCCCTTCCTGCACCCTTCGGTATTGCCACCACGGCAATCCGATGTCCAGGCTCGGCGCGGCGAGTTCGCCGAACTCCAGCACGCGCGGCCGGTCGCGCTCGGGTACGCCCAGGATGTCGCTGATGATCGCGACCGGAAGTTGCGAGCAGTACCGCCCGACGACGTCGACCACGCAGGGCCGGCCGGCCAGTTCGTCCAAGAGCTTCGTCGCGGTCTGCTCGACGCCGTCCCGCAGCGCCGTGACCGCCCTGGGCGTGAACACGGCGGATACCGTCTTGCGGTAGCGGGTGTGGTCCGGTGGCTCGACGGCCAGCAGCGACGGCGCGCGCAGCGGGTACAGAAAGTCGTCGCGGCTGCGGCGCTCGAGCCAGCGCAGCGGCGCCGGCAGATTCGAGCCCATGTTCACCACGCGGAAGTCGTCGGATCGCAGCAACTCGTGGGCCAGCGCGTGATCGGTCGTCAGGTAGTTGATGCGCCCTTTCACCAATGGACCGAGGGCCCTCAGCTGCTCGTAGAACGGCACCGGATCGGCGGCCACCGTAGGGTCGGCGATCAGCCTCGCCTGGGGTTCGCCGCGCCGCGCCCCAAACGCCGCGACGCCTCGGATGAAGCCGTGCATCGCAAGCCAGTGCAACTGCTCTTTCACCGCGCCTCCCTCACCTCGGGCCTTCACCCAGGGTAAGCCGCGACGACTCAGCACTCGGCGATGATCTTGAAGTCGGTGTTCACCGTCTTGTTGGGATTGCTGCTGTTGATGCCGTAGGCGCTGCCGGTGATGGTGTAGGCGCTGTTGGTGACGTCGGCGTGCGCGTCTCCCACCCCGCCCTGCCAGTAGCTGCCCGTGAACCCGTCGACGTTGCGGATCTTGACCCACTGCGGGATGACGCGGTAACCGCTGAGCACGACGACCGCTTCGACGTGGCCGTTCTCGTCGCGGATGTCGATGGTCCGATACGCCTGGATCTGGCTGCACGCCGCCGGACGCGCCGTGCGTGTGGTGCCGTCGATGGTGACGCGGGCGGCTTTCCGGGGCGTCGTCTGCGCCTGCCCGCATCCCGCGACGCCGGCCGCGGCGATCAGGATGAAAGCGACTGCGAGCAACCGGTTGTGCACCAGGCGATCTCCTTTACTGCGGCTTCGGCATGAGCGCCGGCAGGGACTTGGCGATGCGACCCCGCACGAACTCCGGGCTCAGGCCCTTGAGCAAGTCAATCATCCGAATGCTCTTGGGCACATACCAATGCAATCGCTTCGGGTTGTGGTAGGCCTGCCACGCCGCCGCCGCCACGCTGCTCGCCGGCATCAGTCGCATCATGCCCTTCTTGGGCGCAAGCGCACGAAGCTCCTCCCCGGACATCGCCCGACCGCCGTCGTCGGAGTGGTTGGCGGTGGTGGTGAGGATGGCGGTGTCGATCAGACCCGGCAGCACGTCGGCGACGCGCACACCGTGTCGCTGCCATTCCACGCTCAGCGCCTCGGTCAACCCCTTGACCGCGTGCTTGGTCGACGAGTAGACGGCGATGCGCGGCATCCCGTAGGTGCCCGAGGACGACGACGTCGAGAACATCAGGCTGCCCGGAGTCTTTTTCAGGTAGGGCAGCGAGGCGTAGGCGCCCGTCAGCACCGCCTTGAAGTTGACCTCGACGACGCGCATCGCGGCGTCGTACGGCACGTCCTCGAACCAGCCCGATTCGCCGATGCCGGCGTTGTTCCACATCATGTCGAGCCCGCCGCCGGCGTTGCCGGCGCAGAAGTCCGCCAGGGCACCGTCCAGGGCGGCCTTATCAGTCACGTCGACCGTTCGCGTCCAGAGTTGATCGTCACCCAGCTCCGCCCGCAGCGCCGCCAGGCCGTCTTCGTTGCGGTCCACCGCGCCGACCCGCCAGCCCCTGGCATGGAAGAGCTTCGCACCCTCGCGGCCCATGCCGCTGCCCGCGCCCGTGATGAAGACCGATTTCACGACGCGTCAGCCCGCCTCGACCACGTCTTTGATGCGGTTCAAGGTCTTGGTCATGTCACGGACGTTGCGTCGCCTGCGCAGGAAGCCCCCGAACAACCAATAGATGCCCAGCCACGGCGCGGGGGTGAGCCGGAAAGACTCCGTCACGTCGGTGCCGCCGCCACCGCTGGGCGCCAACCGGTAGTGCCAGTTGTTGACCGGCCTGTCGCCGAGCATCACCGCGAACCCGAACTCGCGGCCGGGCTCGCACGCGGTGACCTCGCACGTGGTCCAGTACACCGGTCCTAATTCGTTTCGCCGGACGTGGCCGCGAAATTTCGCGCCGAGTGCGGGGCCGGTCGCGCCGCCCAGCCACTCCGCCTCAAACACCTCGGGGGAGAACCGTCCGGTGTTGCGAACGTCCGCAATGAGATCCCAGATCTTGCCCGCGGGCGCGGCCATGTGAACAGTCGCCGAACCTTCCATGGCCTGATCCAAACACAGCTTGCCGCCGGGTCATAGGGCGCGGGCCCGAACGTATCAGTGCGGCACCGCCGCCTGGATGAGGCCGTTGATGATCTGCTTGATGCCCTGCGCGGGATGCGAATACCACGCGATGGGAAGGCCCGAGGCGGTGCCGCATTTCGGCCATGGCTCCAGCCCCTCTTCGGCGAAGACCCGGTTGGCCACGGCGATCTGCTGATCCCTGGACGCGGCCGCCGGGTTGCCGACACCGCCGTATTGGGTCCAGGTGCCCGGCTTGAATTGCAGCCCACCGTATTCGCCGTTTCCGGTGTTGGCCTGCCAGTTGCCACCGGACTCGCATTGCGCGACCGCGTCCCAGTTGGGGGCCGAGGGGACGGCGTTGGCAACGCCGGTGGAGGAAGTCAGCGCCACTGCAACTAACCCGCCGACCATCGCGGACTTGGCGAGAGGCTTGCAGAGTTTTCTCATGTCAGGCATTTCGCGGAGCGTGTCCGAAGCGTTACCGATTCGAAAATGTCGCGAGATAGGCCCACTAGCAGCGAAATCGGCTCTCTGAGCAGCGGATTCGCAGCTTTAGAAAATGGTGAGAATTAAGTAAGTCAGCCCTGGCAATACGACTGAGTCGCCAGCGAAAGCGCTTGTCGATAAAGGTCATCCAGGTGTCGGGCGCGAATGACGTTGCCCCTGGCGGCGTCCAGTTCCGGGGCGCAGGCGGGCGAGTGCAACAGGCCCCAGTCGGCCACGATCTGAGCCAGCATCGTCCGGTTGAAGCCGTCGATGGTCGACCGCGACGCCGACAGGTCCGGCGGCGCGGATGGCGCATCGGCCGGATTCAGCTTCCATCCCGCGAACCGGCTGTATTCGATTGCCTCCGTGGCGTTGATCTGATCGCCGAAGATCCGGACGACGTAATCGGCATCGATGCGTGCGGCGTCAGCCTCGGAGCGCTCATCCGCGAGCTCTTGCCGGACGCGGCCGGGGTCCTCGATGGCGCCGTGCGTATTCCACTTGAACGCCGCCACCGGCTCGGCGACCTGTAGCCGTTGCGCGGCCGCGTCGACTAGGGCCATCAGCGCGCCGGTGGTGTCGGCTCGCGCCTGCGTCGTCGACAGGATCGCGGCCACCAAGCAGCCGATCACGCCGGCTCGCGCCCAACCCATGACCATGATTGTGACCTGACGCCGGCTTTTTCCGGAGTTAGCCTGGCCGCTGATGCCACTGACGTCTGCATGGTTGCGCTCGACGCAGGTTCGCGCGCTGATCGCGGCCGCGCTCGCGGCCTCGCTACTCCTGGGCGGGGTTTTCCTGGCGGTGGACAGGCTGCACACGACACCGGCCGACATCCTGGACCATCCCGCCCACCCGGTCACCGACGAGCAGTCCCGGGCGCAGGTGGTCGAGTCGGCCCGACAGATCGTCGCCCTGACCGGGCTACAGACGGCGTCGGCGGGCTACACGCTGATGTCGTGCAAAAACCGGGACGACCCACCGTATCAGGGGGCGATCTATCTGACCTTCGCGCTGCCCCCCGCCGCCCGGCCCGACGTCTATTTCCCGACGATTGCCGCGACGCTCGCCACCCACGGTTGGACACACGGCCTGCCGCCGAACGATCAGGAATTCGCCGAGTCCCTCTCCAAGGACGACGTCACGATGATCGTCTACCTGCAGAGCGAGGAGCCGGGCCTGGGCATCCTCCGCGTCTACGGTCAGTGCCGGAACATGAACGACCACCGCAGCGACTCCACGGCGTGGGTCGACGTCACCGACCGACTCAGGACCCCGTAACGCGCTACTGCGCCCGACGTCGTCGTCGGGCGCAGTAGCGACCTCAGGTTTTGGGTGGGTGGTTATCCGCCGCCGCCGGGAGTGGCGCCCAGGCTGCCCTGCAAGTCGGGCTTCATGGCGTTGACCTGCGCACCCCAATACTCCCAGCTGTGGGTGCCATTGGCATCGAAGTTGAACACGGCGTTGTGGCCGCCGGCCCCGTTGTAGGCGTCCCGGAACTTCAGGTTGCTGCTGCGCACGAAGTTCTCCAGGAACTCGGCGGGCATGTTGGCCCCACCCAGCTCCGACGGCGTGCCATTACCGCAGTAGATCCACAGGCGGGTGTTGTTGCCCACCAGCTTCGGGATTTGAACCGTGGGGTCGTTGCGCTGCCAGGCGGGGTCGCTCGACGGACCCCACATGGCGTCGGGCTTGTAGCCGCCGGCGTCCCCCATTGCCAGGCCGATCAACGAGGGCCCCATCCCCGAAGACGGGTCCATCAGGGCCGACAGCGAGGCCGCGTAGATGAACTGCCCGGGGTGGTAGGCGGCCAGGATCAGCGACGAGGATCCGGACATCGAGATGCCGACCGCGGCGCTGCCGTTGGACTTGACGCTCTTGTTGGAGGCCAGATACCCGGGCAGTTCGCTCGTCAGGAAGGTCTCCCACTTGTAGGTCGAACAGCCGGCCTTGCCGCAGGCCGGCCCGTACCAGTCGGTGTAGAAACTCGATTGCCCACCGACCGGCATGACGATCGACAGACCCGACTTGTAGTACCACTCGAACGCGGGCGTATTGATGTCCCAGCCGTTGTAGTCGTCCTGGGCCCGCAATCCGTCGAGCAAGTACACCGCCGGGGAGCCGCTTCCGCCGCTTTGGAACTGGACCTTGATGTTGCGGCCCATCGCCCCGGACGGCACCTGCAGGTACTCGACCGGCAAACCCGGGCGCGAGAAGGCCCCCGCGGTCGCCGCGCCGCCGGCAAGACCGATCAGGCCCGGCAGGGTCACAGCCGCGGCTGCACCGACCACAAGCCGGCGCCCCCAGGCCCGCATCTTCTCGCTCACGTCTGTCATACCTGCCCCTTGTCTGTATGTGCTGGCGGTCTCAGCTGGAATTTACCGGGTTATTCGGCCAAATGTCGATTAGGACGCGGTGTTGTCTCGGTTTCATATCGGTTTCCGACCGAATTTCGCATTGTGGACACGGGAATCACGCGGCCGGCACCGGCTAACGCACCGGCCCCCTCGTGGCGCCATACCGGGCCGAAAAGCGCCAGGCAGCGGCTCCGCGGCGACGAACGCAAGCCGGTGCAGCAACCGCGACCGCGTCCGGTGCGGAGCACTTCTCCACGAATGGCCGAGCCGATTTCCCCGGCATGCGCTGCGGGACGCCCGCCGGTGGATCCAGTGGCGTGGTGGCCGGTCGTCATGTGTTCCATTTCCGCCGCCGCAAAAGGCGATTTCCGCGGCCGGCGCGGGCGGCCGTTGCCCGATCCGCCTGCTCGCAGGCGCGTGGCCTGCGAGTTCAACGCGAATTCAATACCGGGGCAGCCGAACTTGCGCGGACCGCGTAGGCTCTCACGGAGCAAGCCGATGGAGACCACACATTCCGGTCCGTTCCGGTTCTCACGAACTGCCGTGCCAGCGAGCTTTTGGTGCGCAAACGCGGGTGAGGGCGACGGAGGTCCGGACCGATTGAGGTGCGAGTTTGGACACGGTACTGGGGCTATCACTGACGCCGACCACCGTCGGTTGGGTCCTCGCCGAGGGACACGGCGCAGACGGCACGATCCTCGACCATCAGGAGTTGGGTCTGCGCGCCGACCGTGGGGTGCGCGCCCTGACTACCGCGGAGCTGGTGGCAGACGAGGTGTTGCGGGTCGACGAGCTGGCCGCCGCGAGCGATCGCCGGGTGCGTGTCATCGGGCTGAGCTGGAGCGACGAAGCGTCGGCTCAGGCGGCACTGCTGGTGGAGGCGCTGACCGACGCCGGCTTGGACAACGTGGTGCCGGTCCGGTTGCTCGAGGCGGTCGAGACCCTCGCCCGCGCGATCGCGCCGGTCATCGGCTACGAGCAGTCCGCCGTCTGCATCCTCGAGCATGAGTGGGCGACGGTCGTCATGGTCGACACCCATGACGGCGAGACGCAAACGGCCGTCAAGCACGTGCGCGGCGGATTCGACGGGCTGACGTCCTGGCTGAGCGGCATGTTCGAGCGACCGAGTGGATGGCGCCCCGGGGCGGTGGTGGTCGTCGGCGCCGACAGCGACATCAACGGATTCTCGTTGCAGCTCGAAAAGGCTTTGCCCGTACCGGTTTTCGCGCAGACCATGGCCCAGGCGACCATCGCGCGGGGCGCCGCGCTGGCCGCGGCCAAAAGCACCGAATTCACCGACGAACGGCTGGTGGCGCAGGTCAGTGAGCCCGCCGCCGCCCCCGCGGTTCGGCCCCGGCGGTTGTCCTACACCGGCGCTGCGACGGCTTTGGCGGCCGGCGCAATCACTTTCGTGTCCTCGCTGTCGCTCGCTTTGGGTATTCACCTTGCCCCGGCCGGCGAATCCGCTCCGGCGAAGCGCGTCGTGCACGCGCCGCCCCCGCAGATCGCCGAGGCCGTCGCGCCCTCCGTCGCACCACCTCCGGAGGCGGTCCCGCCCGCACCGCAGTCGAAGGCGCCCGCCGGCGAACCCGCCCCGGAGTCGGGCGCCCAGGGGCGGCAGGAAAGCGCTCCCGCCGACCAGCAACCGGACGCCGACGTGCGCCAGCCCTACTTGACCCGCGTGCTCGAGCACATCCCCGGCGACGCCGGTGATCCGGCGCCGCCCGCGCCGACGCAGCCTTAACCCCCGTCGGGATCGCCCTTGGGGTGCACCGCGGTGAAGGACAGCGACACCTCGTCGGTGACCTTCACCGAGCCCATCAGCAGCGAGTAGGGTTTGACGCCGTAATCGGTTTGCCGCACCGTGGTTTCGACCGACATCCGCCACTTGTCGCCGAGATCCTCTGTGCGCAAATCGATTACGTGCGTTCGGGACTTGCCGCGGATGTGCAGCTTGCCCGTCAGGCGGTACCCGTCACCGGCCTTCTCGATGGTGTCTGCGGCAAATCGGATCTCGGGATAGCGGTCGGCGTCCAGCGACTTCAACGCGTTCGATTTCACCATGGCCTTCTCCGGGCCGGACAAGCCCTTGACCCCGCCCTCGCCGCGCAGCACCTCGAAGGAATCGACCTCGACGGTCAACTCCGCGGTGACCGGTTCGGCGCCTGCCCACGCCACCGTGGCCTCCCAGCGCGTCATCGCGATGGTGAGCCGATGGCCCATCCGCGCCGCCCTGCCGGTGACACCGGTGCGGATCAACAACTCGCCGTCGGATGGGGTGAGGGTCCATAGCTCGGTCACAGATCGACTGTAGTCACATCGTCAACACGGTGCGGTAGTGCGCTCGCCCCTGCTCCAGCGCCGCATAGCCCTCGGCCGCCCGCGCCAGCGGCAGCTCCTCGATCTAGGCCCGAACACCGGACAGGACCGCGAAATGCATGGTGTCCTCGACGTCTTTGGCCGTGCCGGAGGCATGGCCGACGATGCTGTTCCCCGGCGTTATCAGCTGTACGGGACTGCTGGGCAGCGGCTCAGCGGTCACGCCGATGGTCACCAACTCGCCTTGCGGCGCCAACCCGCCGACCGTGTCGGCCATGGCGCGGGAGTTGCCGGCGGTGCCGAGAACGACCGTCGCCCCGCCCAAGGCCCGCAGGGCTTCGGAGACGTCACCGCTGGAGGAGTCGACGTAGTGATGAGCACCCGATTTCTTTGCATCCTCGGCCTTTCCGGTGCCGCGCGCGATCGCGATGGTCTCGAATCCCATCGCGCGGGCGAACTGCACGCCGAGGTGGCCGAGCGCGCCGACGCCGAGGATCGCCACCCGGTCACCGGGCAACGCCTTGGTGTGGCGCAGCGCGTTGTAGGTCGTGACCCCGGCGCAGCCCAGGGGCGCGGCTTCCACATCCGTGAGCCCCGAAGGGATTCGGGCCAGGGCGCTCGAAGGCACCGTCACCGATTCCGCATAGCCGCCGGGATAGTGCCAGCTCGGAACCTTGCCGTTCACGCAGTTGATGAAAAGGCCTTTGCGGCAGGGGTCGCAGTGGTAGCAGCACCCGCCGAACCAGCCGACGGCGACGCGATCGCCGACCGCGAAGTCGTCGACGCCCTCGCCGAGTTCGGCTACGGTACCGGCGATTTCGTGTCCCGGCGTCAGGGGCCACGACATGTTCGGGAAACCTCCGTTGACGAACTCACGGTCGGTTCCGCACATGCCGCATGCGGTCACGGCTATCCGCACCTCGTCGCGACCGGGTGGGCGCGTTTCTGCTTCGGCCAGCTCTAAAGGGCCGCCCACGGACTGGATCCGGACGGCTTGATGTGTCGGCATCGGCTTAGCCTAGTGCGCGACAGGTCATTTCGTCGCCCCGTCGGTGTGGTAGTCGACCTGCCAGTGCTTGATCCCGTTGAGCCAGCCCGACCGTAGCCGCTCGGGTTTTCCGATCGATTCCAGGTTCGGGATGCCGTCGGCGATCGCGTTGAACATCAGGTCGATGGTCATCCGCGCCAGGTTGGCCCCGATGCAGTAATGCGCACCGGTGCCACCGAATCCCACGTGCGGGTTGGGGTCGCGCAGGATGTTGAACGTGAACGGGTCGTCGAACACGTCCTCGTCGAAATTGGCGGAGCGGTAGACCATCACGACCCGCTGCCCCTTCTTGATCTGGACGCCCGACAGTTCGTAGTCCTCCAGCGCGGTGCGCTGGAACGACGTGACCGGGGTGGCCCACCGGACGATCTCGTCGGCGGCGGTGGCGGGGCGTTCCCTCTTGAACAGCTCCCACTGGTCGGGAAAGTCGGTGAACGCCATCATGCCCTGGGTGATGGAGTTGCGGGTCGTCTCGTTGCCGGCGACCGCCAACAGGATGACGAAGAAGCCGAACTCGTCGTCGGACAGCTTGTGGCCGTCGATGTCGGCCTGGACCAGCTTGGTGACGAGGTCTTCGCCCGGATTCTTCGTCCGCTCGGCGGCCATCTGCATGCCGTACATGATGAGTTCGACGGACGCGGTGATGGCGTCGTTGTTGGCGAACTCGGGGTCCTGGTCGCCGACCATCTCGTTGGACCAGTGGAAGAGTTTCTTGCGGTCTTCCTGTGGCACGCCCATCAGCCCGGCGATCGCCTGCAACGGCAGCTCGCACGACACCTGCTCGACGAAGTCACCGCGACCCTCGGTGGCCGCTTCCTCGACGATGCGCCGGGCGCGCTCGGCGAGGTCGCCGCGCAGGCGCTCGATGGCCCGGGGAGTGAAGGCCCGCGAGATGATCTTGCGCAGCCGGGTGTGTTGCGGTGCATCCATATTGAGCAGGACGAACTTGCCGCGTTCGACCTGCTCGCCGACGGTGCCGTCCTTATAGCGCGGCAGCGCGGTCTTCTGCAGGCTGGAGAAGACGTCGCTGCGCAGCGAAACCTCTTTGACGTCCTTGTGCTTGGACACCACCCAGAAGCCGCCGTCGTCGAATCCGCCCGCCCCCATCGGCTGCTCGTTCCACCAGATCGGCGCGGTTCGGCGCAGCTCGGCCAGCTCTTCCACCGGCAGCCGCTCGGCGTGCACGTCCGGGTCGGTGAAGTCGAATCCGGGCGGCAGATTCGGCTGGGTGGTCGGCTCTGCGGTCGACATGGCGCACTCCTCGATACGAAGTCCTCTAGGCGTCCTCTGGGCGTCCTTGTGCAAGGAAACCATTGCTAGGCCACGGTTGGGAAGCACCGAAGCAAGATCGCCGGCCCGAATTGCAACACGTTCAGCACCGATGAGTTTCACAATTGATCGAGCACGACCTCGTCGACCAATAACGGTTGATGCTCGAGCCGATCCTGCTCGGCGGCGGCAAGCGGCTGTTCCCCAGCGACGGCAGGGCCCGCGCGCTGGAGCTGGTGTCGGCGAAGATTACCGGGCACGGGAAATCTTCTGGGGTACACCCCTGCTTGTATCCGCCGGGGGCAGCTAGGCAAGGGCGAGCACGTGATTCCTAGCAATCCAGTCGTCGATGTGGCCCATGGTCACGCGTAGTGCCTCCCCTGAAAACACCATGTGGTCGGAACGCGGAATCTCGACGTGGGTGCAGTGCTGATATCGGGCTGCGGTCTGGCGCACGACTCCGGATGGCACGATGTGGTCGCACTCGGCCCCTATCACCAGCACCGGGGCGGTGACCGCCGCGAAGTCGACAACGGTGGCCTTCGAAAGCTTGGCCACGCTAAGGGCCGTTTCCCAGATAAAGCGCCCGGATTCGCAGACCAAACCATCATGTATCTCGCGGGCGATGTCCTCGGTCTGGGTGTGGGCGAAGTAGCGTCGAAATTGCTCGAACGTCGGGGGGCGCGACGACTTAGTCCAGGGGCGTGGCCATAACAAGTGCCGCAGGGACATGCGCACGCTTGTGGGCGTCGCACCGGCGATGCCCGCTGCCGCGCCGGGGCATGCAGCCACTACGCCAGCTGGGCGTGTGCGCGCGGCGACCAACTGCGCCAGCAGCCCGCCCATCGGGTGACCTACCAGAAGCGGTGGTGAATCCAGCGAATTCACGAATCTCACTAGGTCGTCGGTGTAGTCGCGAAGGCTCAGTGACGCGATTTTCATCGCACCCTCGTTCAAGGGCAGCTCGTGATGACGCAACGTCGGGGTGTGCGCGGTGTAGCCGCGCTGTTCGAACGCGGCGCGCGCTGAAGTCCACAGCTCCCCACGGCACCAGGAGCCGTGAATCAAGACGACGTGTTTGGTTTCGGCCATGACGCTAGAGGATGACAGCCAAGGCGCCACACGTTCAGCGATTCGCTACCGTCGTGGGTGCGTTGTCGCGTGTGGGATACGTCACACGTGACGCGCCACGCAGACAGGATCGCGGTGGGCGCGCTTTGTCACGTGCCCTCGCAGTCCAGCAGCGTTACCGCTTGAGTTTTTCCCGCTGCCGCACCCACGGCGTAAGAACACACTTCAGACAATCGATAACACCATTTGCTCAAACATTCTGCGGGTGGCGCGACCAACAACTGCGCGACGTAGCGGGGTGCTGATCTGCACCTACCGGCGCCGTTGACCGTCGGGGGCAAACGAGCTTGTGGCTCCCGGCGCAATGGATATGCTTTGATGCAGGTCAAAGGCGACAGGCGGGGTGGAACATGATTCGCGAACTGCTCAGCGCCGCTTCCATAGCGGGCATCATGATCGGCGTGGCGCCGTGCGCGGCCGCCGATCAGCATTACGACGGCGACGTGCCGAACATGAACTACCAGGCCTCGCTGGGCGCGCCGTGCGACAACTACGAGCGCTTCATCTTCGGGCGCGGACCCAGCGGCCAGGCCGAGGCCTGTCACTTCCCGCCGCCCAACCAGTTCCCCGCGGCCACCACCGGCTACTGGGTCATCTCCTATCCGCTGTACGGGGTGCAGCAGGCCGGCGCCAAGTGCCCGGGCCCACAGGCGGCCGCCCAGTCACAGGCCGGGCTCCCGATGCTCTGCCTGGGCGATCAAGGCTGGCAGGAGGGATGGTTCACCGGGGCGGGGTTCTTCCCCCCGTCGGGATGACCGGCTGACGCCGTGAACCAGGCTCAGCCTGCAAAAGCGCCGGTTCCGCGCTGGCTGCGCTTCGTCCTGGCGTCCGACCGGGCCGGCTCGGCCTGGTACGTCGGGGCCAGCTTCTTCTTCGCGCCGGTGCTCGCGGTGCTGTCGCCGTGGCCGGCGGTCACCGCCGTACTCTGGGGTGTCATCGGCCTGGCCGGGCTGTGGCTCGGCCTGCTCGGCGTCGCGATGGCCGTCGGACTGGCGCGGGTATTGCGGTCCGGCGCCGAGATTCCCGAGGACTACTGGCGCACCCTGGTCAACTACTGACGCCCGCGCTGCCCGTCTGGGTCGATGGTGGCGACCCGCAGCGCCCGGTCCCCCGCAAGCGGGAGGTGCCCCCAACGCGCGCTTGCGATCGCCACCAAGCCGATCGTGGCGACCCGCAGCGCCCGGCTACGCTGCGCTTGCAATCGCCACTAGAGTCGTATCAAAGGCGTTGCAACGAAAGGGGACTCCGATGGGCTTCAACCCCAGGGATGCGGTGGACGCGGCCAGGGACATCGCGACGAACGCCGTCGAAAAGGCTTCGGACATCGTCGAACACGCCAGCGACATCATCCGGGGTGACATCGCCGGCGGCGCCAGTGGCATCGTGCAGAACTCGATCGACATCGGCACCTACGCGGTGGACCGCACCAAAGAGGTCTTCACCGGCAGGGAGGACGTGGACGAAGTCGATGACGAGTAGTCGTCAGACGGAGGCGGCCTCGTTCAGCTCGTCCAGCCTGTTGGTCGCCTCCAGGTACTCCTGCACCCACCGCTCGATGACGGTCGCCGTCTTCTCCACCTTGCTGAATTGCCCGACCACCTGACCGACCGGGTTGAACGCGACGTCCACGGTCTCGTTCGGGTACCTGTTGGTGGCGCGCACGGCCATGCCGGAAACCATGTACTGCAACGGCATACCGAGCGGCTTGGGATTGTCCGGCTGCTCCCATGCCTCGGTCCAGTCGTTGCGCAGCATCCGGGCCGGCTTGCCGGTGAACGAGCGGCTGCGCACGGTGTCACGGCTGGACGCCTTGGCGTACGCCTGTTGCTGCACCGGGGTGTTGGAGGCTTCCTCGACCATCAGCCACTGGGAGCCGGTCCACGCCCCCTGGGCCCCCAGAGCCAGCGCGGCCGCGATCTGCTGACCGCTGCCGATGCCGCCCGCCGCCAGCACCGGCACCGGCGCGATCTCCTTGACGACCTGCGGCCACAACACGATTGACCCCACCTCGCCGCAGTGGCCGCCGGCCTCGCCGCCTTGGGCGATGACGATGTCGACACCCGCGTCGGCGTGCTTCCGCGCCTGCGACGGCGAGCCGCACAAGGCCGCCACCTTGCGACCGGTTTCGTGGATGTGCTTGATCATGTCGGCGGGGGGAGTGCCCAGCGCGTTGGCGATCATCCGCACCTTCGGGTGCTTCAGCGCCATCTCGACCTGCGGGGTGGCGGTCGCCTCGGTCCAGCCGAGCAACTGCAAGGTGTCCTCGTCGGCGTTTTCCACGGGAACACCGTGATCCGCCAGGATCTTCTTGGCGAAGTCCAGGTGTTCCTGCGGCACCATCTTGCGCAGCGTCTCGGCCAGCTCCTCCGCGGACAGGTGGGAGTCCATGCCCTCGTACTTGTTGGGGATCACGATGTCGACGCCGTAGGGGTGGTCGCCGATGTTCTCGTCGATCCAGTTGAGCTCGATCTCCAGCTGCTCGGGCGTGAAGCCGACGGCGCCGAGCACGCCGAAACCACCGGCCTTGCTGACAGCGACCACGACATCGCGGCAGTGGGTGAAGGCGAAGATCGGGAACTCGATGCCAAGCTCGTCGCAAATCGCGGTGTGCATGCCTACTCCTGGGGCGCTCGCCGAACTGAAACGTGTTCTAGTTTAGTACGGCCGTCATTGACGTGGAAAGCCGCCCCGGGCCGGCGCGGCGGCACTACAGGGTGTCAGCTCGACGCGCGCGCCGTCCACACGATGAGGAACGAGAGCATTCCTGCGAAGCAGACGAGATGATCGCGGCAGATGGCTCGCGCCAGACGGGTTTGTTCGGCTCGACCGTCCGCCCGATGCCCGAGCCGAACGGCGCTCGGGACCGTGTGCGTCAGGGCAAGGACCATAGGCACCCCGGCAAGCGCGGCCGATATCGCCGGCACCCATGCCGGGTCGTGACCCCGAGCGGCCTGAAACCCCAACGCCGCCAACAAGATCAGCATGACGAGGGCGATGAGGTGGCTCATCGGTCTCGACGTGGTCGTCGCGCGGTGGTAGTAGTCCGCGATGGAAGCGAGCACGGGCTCGGGCAATTCCTCACCCGCACTTCGGTATTGGAGGACCTGGACGTCGAAGATCAAATCCATCCACAAGACGGCGAGCAGGAAGCCACTGCAGGCCGTGAGCAACGGGGCCACGACGCTCATCTAACCCCGGGGTGAGCCGGGCGTCTTCTGAGAAACTGGTGCCAATTGTTGTAAAGGTGTCAAATAAATCCGCCGGAGCGCCTAGCATCCGCCTAATCCCTGATCGCGTGATGATCCCCGTCGTGCCCCTTATTGGAGGTCGTGCCCCCTATTGGAGGTTGACACATGTCGTTTTTGGTTGCAGCGCCGGACGCAGTGGCGACGGCGGCAGAGAACGTGGCGGGTATCGCGTCGTCACTGAGCGCAGCCAATTCGGCGGCGGCGGTCCCGACGACCGTGTTGCCGGCCGCCGCCGACGATGAGGTGTCGGCGGCGATCGCTTCGTTGTTCTCCAGCCACGGCGCGCAATATCAAGTGCTCGGCGCGCGGGCGGCGGCCTTCCACGCGCACTTCGTGCAGGCGATGAGCACCGCGGCTGGCAGCTATGCGGCCGCCGAGGCCGCGAACGCGTCGCCGTTGCAGACCCTGGAGCGAGACGTGCTGGGGATCATCAACGCGCCGACCAACGCCCTGTTGGGGCGCCCGCTGATCGGCCCTGGCACCGATGGCGCCGCGGGGACCGGGGAGAACGGCGGTGCGGGCGGGATCTTGTGGGGCCGCGGGGGCAACGGCGGCTCGGGTGGGGCCGGGCAGGCCGGCGGCGCCGGCGGGGCGGCAGGCCTCATCGGCGTCGGCGGTATGGGTGGGACCGGGGATCCCGGCTTGGCGGGGGGCCACGGCGGCACCGGCGGCTGGCTGTGGGGCAGTGGCGGCGCCGGCGGGATGGGCGGGACCGGCGGCGGTGCCGGTGGGGCCGGCGGCAGCGCCCTGCTGTTCGGCTCCGGCGGCCTCGGCGGGGCCGGTGCGGCCGCCAGCGGCGCCGGGAACGGCGGGGCCGGTGGCACCGGCGGCCGCGCGGGCTTCTTCTCGGGCATCGGCGGGGCCGGCGGGGCCGGCGGCGACGCCACCACCGGCACCGCGGGGGACGGCGGGGCCGGCGGCAACGGGACCGGCCTCTTCCTTGGCTTCGGCGGGGAGGGCGGGCACGGCGGCAACGTCACCACTGGAATCGCCGGGGCCGGTGGCGCCGGCGGCCAGGGCTTCGCCCGCAGCCCCTTGGGGATCGACTTGAGCCTCGGCGGGGTCGGCGGGCACGGGGGCGACGCCACCGCCGCCGGGGGTACCGGCGGCACCGGCGGCGCGGGGGGCGCCGGCGCCTCCTCCGGCTTCTTCGGAATCGACCTGGCCCAGGGCGGCGCCGGCGGCGTGGGCGGCGCCGCCACCACCGGAACCGCGGGGACCGGCGGCGCCGGTGGCATCGCCGCTGCCCCCGACTTCGTCGGGTGGGGCGCTTCCGTCGGCGGCAACGGCGGGGCCGGCGGCGCCGCCAGCGGCGCCGGCGGGACAGGCGGCAACGGCGGCGCCGGCGGGACAGCCGGCACGGTGGTTGGCATCGCCGGCGGCGGCGCGGGCGGGGCCGGCGGCGCCTCGGCCCTCGGCAACGGTGGCGTCGGCGGGGCCGGCGGCATGGCCGCCGGGCTTCAGGCCGCCGTGGGCGGTAACGGCGGGCACGGCGGCGCCGCTCCCACCGGCAACGGCGCCAACAACGGCGGCGCCGGCGGCGACGGGCTCGGGTTCTTCGGGTACGGCGGCACCGGCGGCGACGCCGGCACCGGCAGCGGCCCTGCCACCGGCGGCAACGGCGGCAATGCCGGGACAGTAGACATGGGCTCCTACACCCCGTCGATACTCGGTATCGGCGGCAACGGCGGCAATGGAGTCAACGGCGGGACCGGCGGCACCGGTGGCCTCGGCGGCGTGATTGGCGCCCCTGGCACGAACGGCAAGCCGTAGCGGCTGAAGCCACTTGCGCCGCTTACGTTCAGCGGCGACGCCGTCCGGCTCTGGGCGCCGGGACGGCGCGGGCCCACCTCAGGATGCCTGTTTGATTTCGAGCTTGTTCGTTTGCGTATATCCGGCCGGTTGGCCGCAGGCGGGGTAGATGTAGGAGATTTGAGACGTGCCCACAAGGGTATTGGGATCCCATGTCATGTGGGAGCGGGTAGCCAATTGAAGATAGGTACCGTCCGGGCACATCAAGTCATTGATCCCGTCCAGCACCCATTGGCCATCGACCAACCGCGCCTGACCACCCCCCGCCCCGGCTTTCACGTACACGCATCCGTCACCGCAGGGACTGACGGTCCATGACGTGACAACGGCCCGGCCGGCCGGCGACGTCGACGTCGCGTTGTAACTGCCGTTCATTGTCGGTGTGTCGGCCCATGCTGCGCCAGCTGCTCCGACAGCCAAACCGGCAAACACAGAAGTCGCGGCGAAGCCCCGCACGATAGCCATGTTGTTACCCTCCCCTGAGGTCAATCACTACGTCAGGCTTGGTTGATGGTGTATCACAGTTCGGGGCCTGCGGCGACTTGGCAAACTCCGACTGCCGGAGGGGCGCTCTGCGGCAACTCAAAATGGACGGGGACGACCCGCGGCGGGCTCTCTTGATCCGCCCCGGCGCCACGGGGTAGCGTAGTGCTGCCAATTACGACACGGCGGGTAGCGTAATTGGCAGCACCCTTGACCGGAAGGATCGGCCTGATGCGCAGCCGTTACGCCGGCCGCCCCTTCACCGCCTCAACGGCCGAGATCGCGGCCGCGCTCGAGGATGTCAGCATCCCGACCCTGCTGCTCTCGCTCGTCCACATCACCGGCGACCCCCGGTTCATCCGCGACTTCAAGCCCATGGGCATCTTCCTCAACGAGGTCCAGGGCTTCATGTCCGAGGAGGACAGGGCCCGGGCCCGCGCGGCGGCGCTACCGGTGCTCACCGGCTATCGGGACCGCGGTTGCCCCGAACCCGAGCCGCTGAGCCTCGACCTCATCCGGGAGATGATGGACTGGGCGGCCTGCGAACACGTCACCGACGACTACCTGCCGCTGATCCTGGAAGAGATGGATCTCGACGGCGTCGACCCACGCCGTCCGGAGGCCCTGCCGGCGGAGTCCGCGGCCGACCTCCCGGTCCTGGTGGTCGGATGCGGCGAATCCGGCCTGCTGGCGGGCATCCGTCTCAAACAAGCCGACATCCCCTTCACCATCGTCGAGAAAAACGCGGGGCCCGGCGGAACCTGGTGGGAGAACAGCTATCCCGGCGCCCGCGTCGACGTCGCAAACCATTTCTATTGCTACAGCTTCGAACCCAACAACGATTGGACCCACTTCTTCGCCGAGCAATACGAGTTGCAGGACTATTTCACCGGGGTGATGAACAAGCACGGCCTGGCCGAGCACATACGGTGGAACACCGAGGTTATCGCGGCAGAGTGGGCCGATGACGACGGGATGTGGAGCGTCTCGGTGCGCAGCGCCGACGGCCGGACGAGCACGCTCAGCGCGCGGGCCGTCCTGACCGCGGTCGGTCAGCTGAACCGGCCCAACATTCCCGAATTCGACGGCGCCGACACCTTCGGGGGACCGTCATTTCACTCCGCGGCCTGGGATCACTCGGTGGATCTGACGGGCAAGCGGGTCGCGCTCGTCGGCGCCGGCGCCAGCGGCTTCCAAATCGCGCCCGCGATTGCCGGCGGGGTCAAGAAGCTCACCGTGTTCCAGCGCACGGCCCAGTGGATGTTCCCGAACACCATGTACCACGACGAGGTCGGCGACGGCGTGCGCTGGGCGATGCGCCACCTGCCGTTCTACGGCCGGTGGTACCGGTTCCTCGTGCTGTGGCCCGGCGCCGACAAGGGACTCGACGCCGCAGAGGGCGATCCGAACTACGGCGATCAGGACTACGCCGTCAGCGACATCAACGCCGCCGCCCGAATGATGTTCTCCCAGTGGATCACCAGCCAGGTCGGCGAAGGCTCGAACTCCCAAGAGCTGTTGGACAAGGTGTTGCCCGACTATCCCGCCACCGGAAAACGGACGCTGCAGGACAACGGCAGCTGGTTGCGGACACTGCAGCGGGACAACGTCGAGTTGGTGCGCACGCCGATCCAGCGGATAACGCCGCAGGGCGTCGTCACCGGGGATGGCGTGACGCACGACGCCGATGTCATCGTCTATGCAACCGGGTTTCGCCACACCGATGTGTTGTGGCCGCTAAAAGTGACCGGCCGCAACGGGATTGACCTACACCAGATGTGGGGGAGCCGCCCCTACGCCTACCTCGGGGTCACCGTGCCGGGATTCCCGAACTTCTTCATCATCTATGGGCCCGGAACTCATCTCGCCCACGGGGGCAGCCTGATCTTTCAGTCCGAACTGCAGATGCGCTACATCGACCAGTGCCTCCAACGGCTGGCCGAGGAGAACCTGCACTCGATTGAACCGAGGGCCGAAGCCGCCACCGAGTGGCATCGACGGACCCAGACCCAGATCAAGAAGATGGTGTGGTCGCACCCCGCCGTCAAGCACTCCTACCTCAAGAACGCCGACGGGGAGATCCACACGGTCAGCCCGTGGCGCCTCAACGAGTATTGGGCCGCGGTGCGCCAGCCCGATTGGTCCCAATTCGTCGAGCGCCAAAAAGAGTGAGCGCGAAAGAGAAAGTGAGCACCCAAGCATGCGCACCGTAGTTGTCGATGGTCCCCGCAGCATCAGGGTCGAAACCCGTCCCGACCCGATCCTGCCCGGCCCGGACGGGGCGATCGTCGAGGTGAGCGCCGCCGGCATCTGCGGATCCGACCTGCATTTCTACGAGGCCGACTTCCCGCTCGTCGAGCCGACGGCGCTCGGCCACGAAGCGGTGGGCACCGTCGTCGAGGTCGGGCCCGAGGTCCGCACGGTCCGAACCGGCGACCGGGTCATGGTGTCCTCGGTGACCGGCTGCGGCGCCTGCCCGGGGTGCGCCACCCGCGACCCGGTGATGTGCCATTCCGGGTTTCAGATCTTCGGCGGCGGCGTGCTTCCCGGGGCGCAAGCCGATCTGCTCGCCGTGCCGGCGGCCGACTTCCAGCTGCTCAAGACTCCCGACGGGATCAGCACCGAGCAGGCGCTGCTGCTCACCGATAACCTGGCCACCGGCTGGGCGGCGGCCCAGCGAGCCGATATCCCGTTCGCCGGGACGGTGGCGGTGATGGGCCTGGGGGCGGTGGGGCTGTGCGCGCTGCGCTGCGCGCTATTCCACGGCGCTGCAACCGTTTTCGCTGTCGATCGCGTCGATGGCCGGCTGGACCGCGCCGCCGGGTGGGGAGCGACGCCGATCAAGGCGCCCGCCGTGGAAGCCATCCTGGCGGCCACCGGTGGGCGCGGCGCCGACGCGGTGATCGACGCCGTCGCGACGGACGCGTCCCTGACCGACGCACTGAACGCGGTGCGGCCGGGAGGCACCGTTTCGGTCGTCGGTGTCCACGATATGAATCCCTTTCCGCTCAACGCGCTGGGCTGCCTGATTCGCAGCATCACGCTGCGGATGACCACGGCGCCGGTGCAGCGAACCTGGCCGGAGTTGATCCCGCTGCTGCAGTCCGGCCGGCTCGACGTCGACGGCATCTTCACCACGACCCTGCCGTTGGACGAGGCGGCAAAAGGCTACGCGACCGCGGAGTCGCGGTCCGGTGACGAGGTGAAGGTCCTGCTGACGCCCTAGTCCCGGTCGCGGCGGACATGCTTGGCGACATAACGCAACTTGCGCACGGGCCCGCGGCGGCCCGAGGCGATGCACATCACCGGCCAGCCGTGCGCGGCGGCCGCCGCGGCGAGCCCCGAGCGGGGGTTCACCGGCCGCGGAAACCCGACGAGCGACATCGACACCGCATCCTCGTCACCGTCGGCATAGAAGTAACTGCGTTGGACCGCAACGTCGTTGGCTGAACAGAACTGCTGTACCGCGGCGGCCTTGGTGGCCCCCCACACGATCGGTTTGACGATCCCGCCGGTCAGTCGTCCGTGCTCGTCGAGTTCGAAATGGTTGCACTGCACGTTAGAAATCCCGAGGAAGCGCGCGACGGGCAGCGCCTGGATGGACAGCGCCGACGAGCTCAGCACGACGGTGTGCCCGCGCTGCTGGTGCGCCTGCACGATCTCGTGCATGTGCGAATACAGGCGCGAGGCAACGCGTTCGACGAACAGGCGCTGGCCCAGCTCGTCGAGCTCGGCAAGCGATTCGCCACGCAGGTAGCCGGCCGCCCGCGCGATGAGGCGTTCGAACTCCAGGCGACCCAAGCGGTATCGCAGCGCGGCTTCGAACACTCCGAGCAGCTCGCCGAGCCCGGCCTGGCGACGACGGATCCGATCACCGACGTGAACCGCCGCCGTGAAGCCGTCGACCAACGTCCCGTCGAGGTCGAAGAACGCACCGATCCCGGGCCCCGGTGTGCTGGCGCCGATCTCCGCGATGGCGTCGGCGGGCGAGAGCCTCGTGAGCGGCACCATCGCGGCTCACCCCGACCGCGTCGCCGTGATGTATTGGGAGTGCATGAACGCGTCGATCTTGACGTCCACCTCCGGCGGGGTCATCCCGTAGCCGGCCTGCAGGTCGAGCGTGTTGCGGACCGGTTCGACGGCCCACCCGTGCGCGGCGAGCCATTCCGCAGGGTCGCCCTTGGGGTCGTAGGTGAGGGCGGAGAAGTCCACATCACCGGACACGTTGACTCCGGGATGGTCCGTTTCCAGGGCGGCGAGCTGAGTGCGGTCCAACCGGGATCCCAGCGCGCCGATGGCGATTCGGCTGCCGGGCGCACTAAGCCCGCTGATGCGGGTGAAGAGCGCGTTCTGGGCTTCGTCGGTCAGGTAGGGAAGCACCCCCTCGACCGACCAGGCGCTGGGGGTTTCCGTGTCGAAGCCCGCTTCTTCCAACCGCCTCGACCAGTCGGTGCGCAGATCGGCCCCGACCTCGACCCTGCGGGCTTTGGGCGTAGCGCCGTGCTCGCCGAGCACGCGCGCCTTGAATTCCAGGACCTTGGGCAGGTCAACCTCGAAAACCGTTGTGCCGTGCGGCCAGTCAAGGCGGTACGCGCGGGAATCCAAGCCCGCCGCGACGATCACCGCCTGTCGGATGCCCGCGTCGCCGGCGGCGGCGAAGAAGTCGTCGAAGAACCGGGTCTGCACACCGTAGAGGCGGGGAAAGGCCGTCTCGTCGTCGGAGGTTCCCGGGTTGGCGAGCACACCCGCCAGATACGGGTCCCGCGCGGCGGCGATGAAGACCTTCGCGTATTCGTCGCGGACCAGCGGCCGCGGGCTCATGGCGTGCAGCGCACGCCATCCCGCCACCAACAGCGCGGTGTAGCCCACGCCACTGACGATGTCCCACTGGTCGTCGTCGGAACGAAGCGACCCGAATTCAGGCGAAGTGCTCATGCTCGCCCCCTCATGTCGAAATCGGCCACCAAGCCGACATCAATAAACGGTACCCGCGGATGCGCCGTCAAATCTCCAAAAACACCGTAACCGGACCGTCGTTCACCAATTCGACCTGCATGTTCGCCCCGAAGACGCCGGTCCGCACGTCGGCACCCAGCTCGCGCAACGCCTCCGCGAACGCCGCGACCAGCGGTTCGGCGACCGCCCCCGGGGCGGCCGCGTTCCAGGACGGCCGCCGGCCCTTCGCGGTGTCGGCATACAACGTGAACTGGCTGACCACCAAGATCGGCGCGCTGACATCGGCCGCCGATCGTTCATCGGCGAGAATGCGCAGATACCATAACTTTTCGGCCAGCCGCCGCGCTTTGTCGGGATCGTCGCTGTGGGTGACCCCGACGAAAGCCAGCAACCCCTGGCCGTCCGGGCGGATCGCGCCCACCACCTGGCCGTCGACCGCCACCGACGCCGACGAGACCCGTTGCACCAGAACCCGCATGGCCCTCGATGCTGCCAGGCGGGTCCCGAAAAGGGTGGGTAGGCTCGTCACGTGTCCGTGCTCGTCGCGTTTTCCGTCACCCCGCTGGGCGTGGGCGAGGGCGTCGGAGAGATCGTTGCCGAAGCGGTTCGGGTGGTCCGCGAATCCGGCCTGCCGAACGAGACCGATTCGATGTTCACCGTGATCGAGGGCGATACCTGGGCGGAAGTGATGGCCGTCGTGCAGCGCGCGGTCGAGGCGGTGGCCGCCCGCGCTCCCAGGGTCAGCACGGTCATCAAGGTGGACTGGCGCCGTGGGGTCAGCGATGCGATGACGCAGAAGGTCGCTACCGTCGAGCGCTATCTGTCCGACGACTAGCCCTGCACCGCGTCGCGGAACGCCCGCTCGGCGGCGTCGCCGCGCACCGCGAACACAACCTTGGCCAGCGATCTCGGCCGGTGTTGCCGGACCGTATCGGCCATCAGCCGCGCCGCATCTTCCAGCGGGAAGCCACCCACGCCGGTGCCGAACGCCACCAGAGCCAGCGAGCGGCAACCGAGTTCGTCGGCCTTGAGCAGGGTTGAACGGGTCGCCCGCTCGATCACCTCGGCCGAGGTCGGGCCACCGAGCTCCATCGTCGCGGCGTGGATGACGTAGCGCGCCGGCATGTTGCCCGCGGTGGTTTCCACCGCTTCCCCGAGCCCGATCGGTGCCTTTTCGGTCGATTCGCGCTGCACGTCCGGCCCGCCGGCGCGTGCGATTGCCGCGGCGACACCGCCCGCGTGCCGCAATTGGGTATTGGCGGCGTTGGTGATCGCATCGAGGTCGAGCTTGGTGATGTCGGCCTGCACTACCTCTAACTCGATCATCGGTTCATTGTCGCGCGATGCTGGGCGCTCGCGCACAAACCCGACCAGGGCGCATTGGATCTGGTCCATTTCCGCAGCTCGGGCTAGCTTCACGCGAACGGAGGAGAATAGGCTGGTCTGGCGCTCAGAGAGGCAGGTGCCGTATGACGAGCGAGACGCCCATGAGCGCCGGACCCGGCGAGCCCGGCGGACCCGGCGGTGCTGGTGGCCACGGCGGGGCAGGGGGTGCCGGCGGGCCCGGCGGCCGCGGCGGAGCAGGTGGAGCCGGTGGGGCGGGCGGAGCCGGAGGTGCCGGGGGCGCTGGTGGAGCCGGCGGCCGTGGCGGTGATGGCGGCCGAGGCGGCGACGGAGGTGCGGGCGGAGGCCCCGGCGGTCAGCCCGGCGAGGGCGGCGCCGGCGGAGCCCCGGGCCCCGGCGGTCAACCGGGCCAGCCCGGTCAACCCGGTCAACCCGGTCGGCCGGGCCGGTAGACAGGCCCGGCGCGTTCGGCGTAGCGGCGCTGCGGAGCCTCGCCGCGGGCTGAGGCCAGTTCAGTAGGCTCGTGCCGGTGAGCGCACGCGCAGGCATCGTTGTCACCGGAACCGAGGTCCTCACCGGACGCGTCCAAGACGCCAACGGCCCCTGGATCGCCGATCGCCTGCTGGAACTGGGCGTGGAGCTGGCGCACATCACCATCTGCGGCGACCGCCCGGCCGACATCGAGGCGCAGCTGCGATTCATGGCCGACGAGGGCGTGGACCTGATCGTCACCAGCGGCGGCCTGGGGCCGACGGCCGACGACATGACCGTGGAGGTGGTGGCGCGGTTCTCCGGCCGCGACCTCGTGCTCGACCCCGAGGCCGAGAACAAGATCGCGAACATCCTCAAAAGGCTTATGACACACTTCGATCAAGGAAATTTCGATGCGGTGCGCGCCGCCAACCGCAAGCAGGCGATGATCCCCGCCGGTGCGCAGGTGCTCGACCCGGTGGGCACCGCGCCGGGCGTGGTGGTGCCCGGTAAGCCGGCGGTGATCGTGCTTCCGGGTCCGCCGCGCGAGCTGCAGCCGATGTGGCGCAGGGCCATCGAAACCCCGGCCGCGCAGGAAGCGATCGCGGGCCGAACAACCTACCGACAGAAGACGATTCGGATGTTCGGGCTGCCCGAGTCCGGGCTGGCCGAGACGCTGCGCGACGCCGAGGCGTCCATCCCCGGTTTCAACAGCCTCGAAATCACCACTTGCCTGCGGCGCGGCGAGGTCGAAATGGTCACGCGCTACGAGCCGGACGCCGCCGACGTCTACGCGCAGCTGACCCGGTTGCTGCGCGACAAGCACGGCCAGCAGATCTACTCCGAAGACGGCTCGAGGGTGGACGATCTGGTCGCGAAGTTGCTCACCGGCCGCTGGATCGCGACGGCGGAGTCCTGCACCGCCGGGCTGTTGGCGGCCCGGCTGACCGACCGGCCCGGCTCGTCGGAGTATGTGGCGGGGGGCGTGGTGTCGTATTCCAACGAGGCCAAAGCGCAACTTCTCGGCGTCGACCCGGCGCTGATCGAGGCGCACGGCGCGGTGTCCGAGCCGGTGGCCGAGGCGATGGCGGCCGGTGCGTTGAAACGCTTCGGGGCCGACACCGCGGTCGCGATCACCGGGATCGCCGGCCCGGGCGGCGGCACGCCGGAAAAGCCGGTCGGCACAGTCTGTTTCACCGTGAAGCTGGCGGAGGGCCGCCAAGTCACCCGGACGCTGCGGCTACCCGGCAACCGGTCCGACGTCCGGGAGCGGTCGACGACCGTGGCGATGCACCTGCTGCGGCGCGTGCTCACCGGCCCCGAATGAATTCAGGTCACTTCCGTTGGCAGGAAAGCGCTTTCGGTGGTACCGAAGCGGACCCCCGTGGCGTCCTTGCCGATGAACGTGAGGAAGGCGACGGCGATCAGCACCGGCACGATCGTCGCCGCCAGCGCGAAGGGATAGCCGTGCGTCTCGGCCAGCCGCTCCTGAATGGGCAGGTTGAACGCGGCCAGCAGGTTTCCGAGCTGGTAGGTCACGCCGGGGTAGAGGCCGCGGATGGCGTCGGGCGACATCTCGGTCAGATGAGCGGGGATCACGCCCCAGGCGCCCTGCACGCACACCTGCATCAGGAACGAGCCGAGGCACAGCATCGCCGCGCCGTGCGAGTAGGCGAACATGGGCACGATCGGCAAGCCCAGCAAGGCGCAGAAGATGATGGTGTGGCGGCGGCCGAAACGCTGTGACAGCGTGCCGAAGACCAGCCCGCCGATGATGGCGCCGAGGTTGTAGACGATCACGATCCACTTGACCGTCGCGCTGGCCAGCCCCGCGCCCTGGTTGGTGGTCGCCGTCAGGAACGTCGGGTAGACGTCCTGTGTCCCGTGGCTCATCCAGTTGAACGCGGTCATCAGCAGCACCAGATAGACGAACCGGCGGACTATCGCGGCGTCACGCAGCACGTCGCGAATCCTGGTGCTGGTGAGCCGCATTCGGTCCTGCGCGGCCTCCCATACCTCGGATTCCTCCACACGGTAGCGGATCATCAGGCTGATCAGCGCCGGGATGATGCTCAACCCGAACAGCCAGCGCCACGACAGGCCCAGCCAGTTCATCACCACCAGCGAGGCAACACTGGCCAGCAGGTAGCCGAAGGCGTAACCCTCCTGCAGCAGCCCCGAGAAGAACCCGCGTCGCTCGACGGGAACCTTCTCCATCGCGAGCGCCGCGCCCAATCCCCACTCACCGCCCATGCCGATGCCGTACAGCAGCCGCAGGATCACCAGCACGGTGAAATTGGGCGCGAAGGCGCACAGGAACCCGACGACGGAGTAGAACATCACGTCGACCATCAGGGGCAGCCGGCGGCCGACGCGGTCGGCCCACAGCCCGAACAACAGCGCCCCGACGGGGCGCATGACCAGGGTGGCCGTCGTGACGAAGGCGACCTCGGCCTTGCTGTGATGAAAAGTCTTTGCGATGTCGGCATAGACGAGCACAACGATGAAGTAGTCGAAGGCGTCCATTGTCCAGCCGAGCAATGCCGCGATGAAGGAGTTTCGCTGGTCGGCGGTCAGCTTCATTCGAGGACTTTGTGTGGTCACTTGAGCATCGTGCAGTACCGGTTGGCAAAGCGCGAGAGTAAGTTCCGGATACATGCGAATCATCGACGCCGATGGACACGTTGCCGAGAACTCCTCGCTGGCGATCGAAGCGATCAAGCGCTGGCCCGACCACGTCAAGCCCAGCACCGACGGGCGGCTGCGGTTGACGCTGGAAGGCCGCAATTACCCTGAGGACCGGGGCCCGGGAGCGGGTTGTCCGCCCGAGCACGGGATCAGCAAGGCACCCGATATCAATTGCCGCTCACCCGAAGGCGTGCTGGGCGACGCCGACCGCGACCACATCGACACGATGGTGCTGTATCCGAGCATGGGGCTGTGCGCGCCGAGCCTCGAGGACCCCGAATTCGCCGCGGGATTCTCGCGCCTCTACAACCAGTGGATCGCGGATTACTGCGCCTCGTCCGGGGGCCGGTTGCGCGGGGTCGCCGTGACCCCGATCGAGCACGGTCAGGCGGCCATCGACGTCATGACCGAGGCCAAGGACCTCGGGCTGGTGGCGACTTTGGTGCCGCCCGCACTCAAGACCCGCAACCTCGACCACCCGGACCTCGATCCGTTCTACGCCGCCGCCGTCGACCTGCAGATGCCCCTGGGCGTCCACGGCGCCCCCGGCATTCACCTGCCGAAGATCGGCGTGGACCGCTTCACCAACTACATCCAGGTGCACTGCATCAGCTTCCCGTTCGACCAGATGACGGCGATGACCGCGATGGTCTCCGGCGGTGTCTTCGAGCGCCATCCGCAGTTGCGCGTCGCCTTTCTCGAGGCCGGCGCGGGCTGGGTCCCGTTCTTCATCGACCGCCTGCACGAGCATTACGAGAAGCGGGGGGATTGGGTCGAGCGCGGCTGGCGGCGCGATCCGCACGAGTACCTGGCCGCGGGCAACATCTTTGTGACCTGCGAGCCGGAAGAGCCGATCCTGCCCGGCGTGATCGACGTGCTCGGCGCCGACTTCATCATGTTCGCCAGCGATTACCCCCACTGGGACGGCGAATGGCCGGAGAGCACCAAGCACCTGCGCACCCGCGCCGACATCAGCGAGGAGGCGCGCGAAAAGATCGGCGGGCTCAACGCGCAGCGCTTCTACAACCTGAACTGAGCCGGGTGGCAGGATTCACTGCTATGGGCCCTTTTCTGCTGCGCGCCGCGCTGACCGGACTTGCATTGTGGATCGTCACGCTGATCGTGCCGGGGATGCGGTTCGTGGGCGGTGACACCAAGCTGGAGAGGGTCGGCATCATCTTTGTGGTCGCCGTGATCTTCGGCCTGGTCAACGCGTTCATCAAGCCGGTCGTCCAGATCCTGTCGATCCCGCTCTACATCCTGACGATGGGGCTCATCCATATCGTGATCAACGCGTTGATGTTGTGGATCACCGCCTGGATCACCCAGCACACCACGCACTGGGGCCTGGCGATCGACCATTTCTGGTGGACGGCGATCTGGGCCGCGATCGCGCTGTCGATCGTGAGCTGGGTGCTGTCACTGGTCATTCGCGACGTCGGCCGCGCTCGCGCCTGAGGTTCAGCGGCCCCGCCAGCGCGGTGGTCGCTTCTCGGCGAAGGCGCGCGGACCTTCCTTGGCGTCCTCGGTCTCGAAAACGCGGTCGCTGTGCCGTGTTTCGTTGGCGTAGGCCGACTCGAGGTCGAGCGCCAAGCCCTCGACGGCTGACTGCTTGGTCGCGAAGACCGCGAGCGGCGCGTTGGCCGCGATGCGCTCGGCGTAGTCGTACGCGGTGTCCATCAGCCGGTCCGCGGGAACCACCCTGTTGATCAAGCCCATGGCCAGGGCCCGCTCCGCGTCCACCATGTCGGCCGTCAGCAGCAGCTCCATCGCGAGCGGGTAGGGCATCTGCCGGGGCAGCCGGACGGTGCTCCCGCCGCCGGCGAACAGGCCGCGCTTCGGCTCCATGACCGCGAAGCGCGCCTCGGGCACGGCGACGCGAACGTCGGTCGAGGTCAGCATCTCGAAGCCGCCCGCGACGCAGGTGCCGTTGACGGCCGCGACGATCGGCTTGTACACCGGGAACCGATGCAAGACGGCGTGGATGGCGTCGTCCTTGTTCCAGCCCTCGGGCCTGGGCAGGTCCCCGGTGAGCTCCGGGATGAATTTCTTCAGGTCGGCCCCGGTGCAGAAGTCCCGGCCGGCGCCGGTGATCACCGCGACCCAGGCGCGCTCGTCGTCGCGGAACGCCGCCCAGGCATGGGCCAGATCGCGGAAGTGTTCCATGTCCAGCGAGTTGCGCGTCTCGGGACGGTTGATCGTGATGGTGGCGATGTGGGCCCGCAGGGCGTAGTCGATGCTCACCGCGCCTCCGGGTGATCAACCAGGCGCACCACGTCACGCGCGCAACCCCACGACAGCGTCACGCCGTTGCTGCTGTGCCCGTAGTTGTGAATGCACCGGGCCCGCCCGAGCGGTTCGGCCTCCACCCGCACCGCCGGCCGGTCCGGACGCAGCCCGGTGATCGTCTCGATCACCTCGGCCCCGCGCAGCCGCGGCTCGACCCGGCGGCAGCGCCGAACGATGCGGTCGGTCACTTCGGGATCCGGGGTGGTGTCCCAGCGGTCGGGAATGCTGATGCCGCCGCACACCACGCGCTGCGGGTGGGGGAAGAAGCAGGTCCATTCCGGCCCCCCGCTCAACTCGATAAACAGTTGCCGCACACCGGGATTGGCCAGCACGACGTGCTGACCGAACAGCGGCCGCACGGTGTCGTCGCCCGCGAGCGCTGCCGCGCCGAGCCCGGCACAGTTGACGACTACCGGTGCGGAGTCGGCGGCCTCGGCCAGCGACCGGACCGGGCGCCGCTCGATCTCGCAGCCGGCCGCGGCCAGCCGGCGGGTCAGGTAGTCGAGGTAGCGCGGCATGTCGATCATCGGCATGCTGGCGCGGAATCCGGCCCCGTAGCCGTCCGGGACATCGGCCGGATCGGCCGGCCGCAGGTCGGGGATCAGCCTGGCCGCGGGCGAGGCAGCCGCGGCCGCGATGAACTCCCCGACGGCCAGCGCCGGTGCCAGGCGAACTCCGGCGCCCGGGTCGTCGGCCAGTTGACGAAACACCCGCAGGGAATGCGCGGTCCAATCCAGGGTCGCCGCGGCGCGTTCGGCCGGGCGAGGGGGTGCCCATACCGCACCGGCGACCACCGATGTCGTCTCTTGCGGCATCGCGGCCGCCCACACCCGCACCGGCCGGCCCGCTTCGGCCAGGCACACGGCCGACGTCAAACCGCTGACGCCGGCACCGATGACGACAATCTGCTGCGGGTCGCCCGCGTGACTGGCCAATGGCAGCAAGCTCTCGTCAGGAATGGGGGGGTTGCTGGCCGTTCTGGCCGCCGAGCAGCCCGTTGAGGATGCCGAGAGTGCCTTGCACGCCGGGAGGCACTGTGGTGGGAGGCGGTGTGGCGTCGGGCGTCAGCTGCCAGGGCTGGCAGCCCGATGTCTTGAACGATTTGTCGGTCGGATCGATCTGCACGACCTGTGGCTTTTTGCTCAGGGCGTTGTCGACGAGATTGCCGTCGGGGTTACCCAGCCGCTTCCAGTAGCAAGTCCCGTCACCGACGGGCCCCGCCGAGCTGTAGATGCCCGGCGCGATGTCGGTCCCCACCGCGTACGTGCCGTCGTGGTCGATCGCCGTCTTCGGCCCGGGCGGCGGTGTCGGCTCCGGATCGGCCCCGGCGATGCCCGTAGACGCCGCCGTCACGGCCCAGCCCGCAAGCAACAGCCCGGCAGCCGCACATCGTGTCGCCACGGATGCTTTCACCTCGAGCCCCACGAGCTAGCAGCCTACCGGTGCGAGCAACTCATTTCACATCGACGTTGACGAGCGCGGAACGGAAGGCTCGACGCGAGGCCCGTTACTAGCCACCGTGGCATCGGAGACGTCGTAGCGAGCCCACCCGGCGTTGGCTCCCAGGCCGCCTGTCCCAATTCCGGTCGCCTTCAACAAAGTAATGGGCGTAAGCGGGCCGGGGGCAAGCCATTCCCCCGGCCTCGGCGTTGGCGTCGACAACGGTTGGCCATTGCTCGGTGGCAGGTTGTCGATATCGTCCGAGCTGGGCATGTCGTCGGGGAGTTGTTCTATGGGACTGTGATCCCCGATAGGTTGAGACACGTGTGGTACCGAGCAGCCGGAACATCGGCCCCAGTAGATGACCTCGGTCTGGTCGAGCTGGAAGCCGTTGGCGTCTGACGGGGCCAAGCAAAGTGTGTCACTGACGGCACAGTCCACGTCTGCAATGACCCCACAAACCCGGCAGACCATGTGATGGTGGTTGTCGCCCACCCGGGACTCGTAGCGCGCTACTAAACCCGGGGGCTGAACCCGCCGCAGCAGACCGGCGTCAGTCAGCGTATGCAGGATGTCGTAGACCGCCTGTCGGGATACATCCGACACACAATTACGCACCGCGAAAATGATCGTTTCCGTGTCAGAATGCGGATTCGTGTGCACGGCGTACAACACCGCAATTCGCGGGCGGGTAACTCGTAGCTCGGCCGTACGCAGCCGATCGATGAAATTCGCTGCCAAGGACACCTCAACGAAATGCAAGCCTTTTCTGGAATTGATCAAGCTCTCAACCCCTTCCCTTGGATGGTGAAACCCACGGGCGCCCGACACCTATGAGAACCCTACGGCCGACAGTATTTTCACGGCGCAGCCAAGGTTAGGGTCCTTGGATATCTTATGGTGCGTTTTCGCTCAAATCGAATCAGGTCTCGGCGACGCGCAACGGCAATAATTGACCAAACCTTCAGCTGCTATGACTTGGGTCTGCAATAACGATTTATTTCAGTCGAAAGGTATTCTTTATACGGGTGCTAGCGCCGTCCGGTTTTGGTCAAGGGTGGGGACCGCCTTTCGAGTCCGCGCCACGGTGCGCGGCCCGCACACCGAGCACGGGTTGTGTACCTCGACCGTTGTCGAAGGTCGGGGACCACGGCCAGCGTCCACGCGCGTCGGCCCACACCAGCTGGAGCGCCCTTACCTCGCTGCCGTGGATCGCGATCGCGACGTTCATATGCGCGTCGGGATGTTCGACCTCGACGACTTCGATGAGGGTCGGGCCAGGCAGGGCGAGTCGGGCACCCGGCTTGGGCGCATCGACATCCCAGACCACCTCCGCTGCCGACTCGGCGAGGCCGCCCAACACTTCGAGCGCCCGCAGCGGTGAGACGCCGGTCATCAAGAACTCGGGCAACCCGTGGCCGGCCAGGCCGATGGTGTACGCGTACGGAACCCGGTCCTCGACGTACTGCACCGTCCAGCCTCGTCCGCGAATCTTTCCGCGGATCACATCGAGGTAGTCGTCTACGGTGCTCCCCGGGTGGTCGCACATCCAGCACATCGCAAGTCCCCTTTCATCGTGCTTGCCGACACGATGCACGCGGGGTCTGACATGTTTGGCACTGCGGCCGGGGCGCGGCACACCCTGCACATAGCGAAAGTATTGCGGCAGAAGGGAATACGTTACGTCAGCCGGCGCACTTTGCCGGCGTAGCCCAGCGCATGTTCGTAGGTCTTGAGGTTGTCGCGAGAGATCTTCGCGTGCACCGGACGCTCGAGGAAGAAGCGCAGCACGGGGTTGTAGGCGTGGTAAGTCTCGTGGAACGTCAGCACCGTGGTGCCGTCGGGCTGCTCCTCGAGTTGGTGATAGCCCTCGGCGCGCGACCACAACGGCGCGCCGACCGCCACGTATCGCGACAGCTTGTTGAGCTCCGCCTCGGTCACGGTCTCCCAGGAGCGTGCCCGGCCACCGGTCAACAGGTACTTGGGCACTTCGAAGACGCAGGTGCGGACCAAGCCCTCACCGGCCTCGTTGCCCTCGTTGAGGATTTCCATGCTGCCGTTCGGCCACGTGAGCACTCGCGGCCGCGGCGCGTTCGGCGGAACCGGCGGATGCAGCACCCGCCACACCTTCCTCGGCGGCGCGTCGACGTGGAATCGCACGGTGTAGGACTGCATCAGCGTTCTCCAACCAGGTGTCCCCAGGTATCCCAATAGGTGATGGTTTCCGCGGGCGGCCGCTTGGCCGGTCGGAAGTCGGTGCCGATCGTGTAGGCGACCGGAAAGAGCGCGGCCTGGGTGGCCGTGTCGGGGATCCCGAGCAATTCGGCCACCTCTTGCTCTTTGGCCAGGTGCATCGTCGTCCACACCGACCCCAGGCCGCGGGACCGCAGGGCAAGCAGGAAGCTCCAGCCGGCCGGGATGATCGACGCCCAGGCCGACGCCGCGGTCAGCAGGTTCGAGTTGTCGATCCGGTTGTCCAGGCAGGGGATGACGTGCACGGGGACCCGGGCCAGCGTCTCGGTCAGGGCCAGCGCGCCGGAGTACACGCGCCGGGTCTGCGGATTTGACGCCTCCCTGGCCGCATGCCCGAGATATTCAGCGCCGACGCTGCGATAGATGTCGGCGATCGCGGCGCGCTTGTCGGCGTCGGTGATCACCAGCCAGCGCCAGTCCTGTGCGTTGCTCGCCGTGGGCGCCTGCATGGCCAGTCGTATGCACTCGAGAATCACCTCGCGGCCGACGGGCCGGTTCAGGTCGAGGCGTTTGCGCACCGCTCGGGTAGTGGTCAGCAACTCATCGACCGAGGCGATGTCCATCGGATCCTTACTGTGTTGGGCGAGGCCGATCAAAGGTCGATTGCGCAGGACTGGTCGACACCGAGCACCGCCAACGAGCGCCCCAGGCCGAGGAACACCGCGACGCAGAGCGTCAGATCGAGGATCTCCTCGTCGGAGAACGCCCCGCCCAGCCGCTCGAAGAACGCGTCGTCCATCGACGCGTGGTCGTTGGCGAAGCGCTCCGCGAACTCGATGGCCAGGCGCTGACGCGGCGTGTAGCCGGGGTAGCTGGCGTAGGCGGCGACGTTCTCGTACAGCTCCGGGGCAACACCGGCGTCCAGCACGGACCGGGCGCGGAAATCCGAGCAGGCGACGCAGTCGTTGATCTGCGCGATTCGCATCCGCGCCAGCTCCCGCTCCTCGGCCGGCAGAATGCTCTGCTCGTACGCGCCCCGAATCATCCGCTCGACCATGCCGCCGAGCTGCGGCCGCAGCGTCCAGAGCATGGCGGCTTCGCCGCCGGGCCCATCCGGTACATCGAGTCGGGCCATGCGTGAACTCCTGCCCGGTGAAGGTCGTTACCGTGTTGAGCAAACCAGATTCTCAACTCGGCTGTCTAGGTCGGCCTACGCGCAATCGTGCGGATGCAGACCCGGCGCTGACGCGAGAATTTGGTCGGGTTACGGTCCGTTGATCGAGGGCGTTCATCGGGCGAACGTCCCGTGTTTGGAGGTCTCGGCGTGCTGTTCATGCACGAGGTACACAGGGTGCGCGGCCGCGCCGAAGATGACTTCGAGGCCGCGTTCCGACAGGGCTGGATGCCCACGCTCGCCGCCCATGACGACGCCCGGCTACTGTGGTACGCCGATCACGCGCAAGGCAGCGGGCCCGCCTACACCGTCGTCACCATCACCGCGGTCAAGGACGGCGCGGCCTGGGAGCGCCTCGCGCTGCGGGTGCAGCACGGCGACCTGCAGAAGTGGATCCGCGGCCTCGACGAACTCCGCCATGAGGTCGAGGCCAAGCTGCTGGTGCCGCTGCCGTGGTCGCCCCGACAGGACGTCTCGTTCGACGAGGTGCCCACCGACGGCCGGGAGCATGAGCTGACGCTCTACATGGAAGACACCATGTGGCCCTACCAGGACAAGTTCGAGCAATACATCGACCGCTGCGGCGACGTCTATGCCCGCAGCCTGGAGCGGCCGTCTTCGATGCTGACGATCCAGGCGGCCCTTCAGCCCGCGCTGGGCAGCCACGTGCGCCGCGAGGTCATCCTGATGCAGCGGATCAAACGGCCGGAGCAACTGCTCGAACTGCTCCGAAGCCACATTCCCTCCGAATACCGCGCCCCGGGCACGTGGATGCACGACGCCCTGGACCTACGCGACCAGTGGACCAGCCGGCTACTGCGCACGTCCGCGTGGTCACCCCTGTATTAGGCCCACGGATGAACATCGGGACCCTCCTCGATGCCGCCGCCACCGGCGAACCGGCCCGGACCGCGCTCATCATCGACGGCCGCTTCATCAGTTACGGCGACCTGGCGACGACGGTGCGGCGCTGCGCCGCCGCCCTGGCCGCTCATGGGGTGGTGGCCGGCCGGCGCGTCGCGGTCGTCGACAACGGAAGCCTGCTCTCGGTCGCGACGGTGCTCGGCGCGGCGCGCGTCGGCGCCGCCGCCGCCTTGATGAATCCCGCGCTGACGCCGCCCGAGCTGCGGGGGCTCCTGGCGAATGCCGGCTGCACCGACGTGGCGGTCGCGGGGGAGCCGTACGTCGAGCGCGTCCGCGACGCGGGCGCTCCGACGGTGCTGACGGTGTCCGACCTCACCGGCGAATCGCCCGAGCCGCCACCACCCGCCGATGACCACGCCGCCGGGGACGCCCTGGTCCTGTTCACCAGCGGCACGACGGGACTGCCCAAGGCCGTTGGCATCACCGCCCGGCAGCTCACCGCGCGGATCAGGGGGATGGCGGTGCCATTCCGGGCCGGGGCCCGACCGGCGGTGGGGATGATGTGCGTCCCCTTCTTCCATGTCGGCGGCGCGCTGGGCACGCTCGGCGGTTTGTATTCGGGCACCACCTCGGTGGTGCAGCCGCGCTTCGACGCCGGCGAGTGGCTACGGCTGGTGTCGGAGCACCGGGTGGCGACCACCTTCATGGTGCCCACGATGCTGCAGCGCATCCTCGACCATCCGGACTTCGCCGGCACCGATCTGACGTCGTTGGTCGCCATCGCCTATGGGGCCGCCGCCGCGCCAGTCGCTTTGGTGCGCAGGGCGATGGCCGCGCTGCCGCACGTCGCGTTCGCCAACGTGTTCGGCCAGACCGAGACGCTCGGGGCATACACGACCCTGCTGCCCGACGATCACCGCGATCCGGCGCGGGCCGGTTCGGTCGGCCGGCCGCTGCCCGGGGTCGAGGTGCGGGTGGTCGATCCCGCCACCGGCAACGACGTCGCGCCCGGAACGGTGGGCGAGCTGTGGGTGAACACCACCCAGAACGTGACCGAAGGTTGGCTGCGCACCGGTGACCTTGCCCGCCAAGATCCCGACGGCTACATCTTCCCGTCCGGCCGGCTGAGTGACACGATCAACCGCGGTGGAGAGAAGTTCGGGCCGGTCGAGGTCGAGGAGGCGTTGCGTTCGCATCCGGCAGTGAGCGACGTGGCGGTCGCGGGTGTCGCCGACGAGGAGCTCGGCCAGCGGGTCGGGGCCGCCGTAGTCGCTTGCGCGCCAGTGACACTCGAGCAGTTGCGATCGCATTGCCGGGAATTGATCGCCTACTTCAAGCTGCCCGAGCGGCTGGCGATCGTCGATCAGATTCCCTACAACGCGACCGGCAAGGTCAGCCGCCGTCAGATCGCCGCGCTCATCGTGGACGAGACCTGAGCCAACGCCTGAAAGAGGAGAGCCAGTGCTGTTTCTTCACGAGACCCACAAGGTGGTCGGCGCGCGGCAGGACGAATTCGAAGCCGCCTACCGCGACGGCTGGATGCCCATGCTGGCCCGCGAAGACAACGCCCGGCTGCTCTGGTACACCAACCACGCCCACGGCAGCGGGGCGTCCTATACCGTCGTCACCATCACCGGGATCAGCGACGGCGCGGCCTGGGAGAGCCTGGCCCGCCGGGCCCAGGGCGGGGACCTTCGGCCCTGGATGCGCGAGCTGGACAACCTGCGCCACGAGGTGACGGGCAAGCTGCTGCTGCCGGTCGCGTGGTCACCGCTGCAGGCCGTCGATTTGGCAAGCGTGCCCACCAACGGCCAGACCCACCCGCTGACCATGTTCATGGAGGACACCGGCTGGCCCTACGCGGCGTTGGACGACTACATCCGCTCCTGGGACGAGATCTACTACCGGCCGCTGTCCCAAGCGCCCGCCAGGATGCGGATCCTCGACATCCAGGCGTGCTTCCAGGTCGCCCACGGCAGCTATCGGCGCCGAGAAGCCATGCTGTGGCAGAAGATTGACGACTCCGACAACTACGCGGCCCTGGTCCACCTGCTCACCGAGGAGGTTCCGGCCGAGCACCGGGCGCCCGGCAGCTACATGTTCGAGGCCCTGAAGTTCCGCGACCAGTGGCAGAGCCGGCTGTTGCGGACGTCGGACTGGTCACCCCTGTACTGAGCCGGGCGCGTGCGCCCGGTTCAGGATCTCGTTGGCCTCCGCGACCATGTCGGCGACCACCTCTGCGGCGGGACGTACTTGGCGAATACGCCCGACCGCCTCGCCGATGATGATGGCCGCGGTGTCGAAATCCTCTGCAGCGGTCGCATTTTCGAAGGCGTTCACCGCGTCGGGCAGCGCAGCCGACAGCTCGTGTTCGTTGCCGTGCCAGGAGTCGAGGAAGGAGTTGCCCAGCGCCCGCACGGTGTATTCGGCGGGCCAATCCAGCCGCCGCACAACGTCATAGACCCGGGTGCGAACGGTTTCATCCCCGCTGGCAAGAAGGGCACGCTGCTGTGCACGCGGCGACACCGACGCCTCCGGGGTCGCCCAGAACCCGGTCCCCACGAGCGCGCCGTCGGCGCCGAGCGCCAGCGCCGCGGCCAGGCCCCGGCCGTCGGCGATACCGCCCGCGGCCACCACGATGGTTCGGGGCGCGAGTTCGGCGACAAGGTCGACGACGTCGGGCACCAGCGTGAAAGTCGAACGGGCGGTCATTCCGTGCCCGCCCGCCTCGCCGCCCTGAGCCACGATGATCTCCGCGCCGGCGTCCAGGGCCTGGCGGGCGTGGTCGAGGTTCTGCACCTGGGCGGTGAGTGGAACGCCGGCGGCGCGGATGCGGCCGGCGAACGGCTGTAGCTCGCCGAACGACAGCATGATCGTGGCCGGCTGCCGCGCCAGGGCCGCATCGAGCAACTCGGGCGTCCGCGAAAGGCTCCAGGTGATGAACCCGCATCCGACCCTCGTCGGCCGGGCCCGGTCGAATTCCAGCTCCAGCCAGTCCTTGTCGCCGTAACCGCCGCCGATGAGGCCGAGGCCGCCGGCCGAGGTCACCGCCGCCGCGAGCCGGCCGCCGGAGACTCCCGCCATCGGCGCGAGCATGATGGGATGTTCGATTCCGAGGAACTCGGTGAGGCGGGTTTTCAGGCTCATGTCAGCTCTCCGGTCAGGAACTGCGCCCGGCCGTGACCGAAAGACCAGTCGTCGTCGCCGTTTTCGGTGATCGAGACGATCAAGTCCGCCGGGTCGATCCCGCACCGCTCAGCCAGCGTGAGCGCCAGCAGCTCATAGAACTTCTCCTTCATGGCACGCGTGCGGCGCCGGCTGACCACGTGCACGATCACCTGCTGGGCCGAGCGGGTGATGCCGAGACCGGTGTCCCACGCGACGATCTCGTGGGCGGGATGGGTGTGCACCACCTGATAGCGGTCGCGCGGCGGCACCCCGAACGCTTCGACCACCGCCTCGTGAACGGCGTCCAGCAGCGCCCGAACCTCCGACGGCACGCGGCCCTCGATGAGGTCGATGTAGAGCAACGGCATTTTCTCTCCTTCGGTCGGTGTCCTGCTTTCGACGGTAGGTCCGGGGAGATCGGCTGTGAAATGCCTGTTGTCATCGATCTATGCTTCTCAGGCATGGGCACGCTGGACAGTGGCCGGGTCGAGTTGCGTCACCTGCGGGTGTTCGAGGCGGTGGCGCGGCTCAAGTCATTCACCCAGGCCGCGGACGAGCTCAGCATCACCCAGCCGGCGTTGAGCCGCACCGTCCAGCAGCTCGAAGACGCGCTGGGAGTCACGCTGCTCGACCGCAGTTCGCGGCACGTGGAGACGACGCAGGCCGGACGGACGTTCCTCGATCACGTCGAACGAGCGCTCGCGGAGCTGGAGCGCGGATTCGGCGCCGTGCGGCGGCAGGCCAGCATCCGCCTGGGCTTCAGTTGGTTGCTGCCCGACCCGTGGGCGCAGGACACCGTCGCCCGCTTCGAACGCGCCACCGGGACGGCGGTCACGTTGATCCGCGCCGACGACGCGCTGGGTGCGGTGCAGCAGGGGAAGGTCGACGTCGCGGTGGTGCGCGGACAGGTCACGTCGACCGCGGTGCGCGTCGTCCACCTGTTCAACGAATCGAGGGTCGCGGTCTGTTCGGTTCACTCGGCCCTCGCCGGACGGTCGGAGCTGGACTGGGCCGAGGTGCCGCGGTGGCCGTTGGTCGTCAACACCGCCAGCGGCACCACCGGCCCGTGGTCCTGGCCCGCGGGAGAAGGCCCGGAAACCGTTGTGGAGACAAGGAATTTCGACGAATGGATCGAGTCGGTCGCGGCCGATCGCGGCATCGGCGTGATCCCCGACGTCGCCGTCAGGCGCAACATTCACCCCGGGGTGCGGTTCATCGCCCTGCGGCGAGCGCCCGAAAGCCCGGTCTCGCTTGCGTTTCTGCCGCGCGCCCGCAACGCCGTGCTACGCCGCTTCGTCGAGGCGGCCCTCAAGAGCGCTCCCTGAGCGCTCACGACTCCCGTTGTGCACCCACGGCGGGGTCCCTCGGCGTGTCGTCGCCGTGGGCACACGCTCGACCGGCGACCGCGAGCGCCGGTTCAGGGTTTGCAGGCGGGTTCGAGGGCAAGGACCGGGCCGCCGGATTGCAGGGACAGCAGATACAGATAGGTCGCGAGCGAATGTTCGCACAGCACCGAATATTTCACCAGCACCTTCGGCGGAAGTGGCACCAACCGAATCGGGTTCAGGTCGTGCGGGTTCAGCACATGCTCATAGTCGATGGGGGGCGGCAACGCGGTGATGACGTCCAGGCGGTTCGCGATGCGCCACGAATTCTTGACCGCCTGGTCATAGCTCCTCGCAAACAGTGAATCCCCGGTGCGTGGGCTGCCATAGGTGTAAACGGCCGCGACGGTGAACTTCGTGTTCGCCGCCATGTCGAGGGCAAGCAGCGTCGCAAGCGCCCCGCCCAGGCTGTGCCCGCAGAGCGTGACCGAGCCGACGGGTTGCCGGAACGGAAGCTTCGCGAATGTGTTGATCACCGTCGGCGCACCCGACGCGGCGCCGGTCCGCAGGGACACGTACATGTCGGTGAAGCCGTCTTCCGTATGGCCGGCGCCGGCCAGGAACGGGCACGGCACCTGGAGAAACTCGGCGTCGTGCATCCATTCCAGCATCCCCTCGGTACCGCGGATCGCGATTGCCACGTCGCCCGTCTTCTCGTCCTGGCAGATCAGCCCGATGGACACGTCGTCGTCGACGCGCCCCGGATTCATGTCGGTCGCCAGGTCGTTGGCGTAGATCGTCGTGACCACGGTGTAGTCGACACCGCCGGCGCTCAGAGCCTCACCGGCCCTGTTCGTCAAATCGCCCGGCGATGTCGCATAGGCGGCGTTGACGAGCTGGCCGAATCCGATTGCCTCTTCAACATCGAACGTCGGCTGCGTCGAAGGCATCAGGACCCGAACGTACCGGTGAACTGCGCCTGTCCGGATGCGGCCTGCGCTATGGCCTGCGCCGCTTGTGGCCCAACGAGCCCCGGGGGGAGCTCATACGTGGCCGGGAGCTGGTAGAGGGTGAACCGGTAGTGGTGCACCCCGGTGCCCGCGGGCGGGCACGGCCCGCTGTACCCCGCCTGGCCGGCCGAGTTCGGCAGACTGGTGCCCGCGGCGGGAGTCTGACCATCCGCGGTGCTGCCGGGGCCGGGAGGGATTCCGACCACGAGCCAGTGGACGTAGGGCCCGCGCGGGGCGTCGGGATCGTCGACGACGAGCGCCGCCCCCAGCGGCGCCGACCACGTCAGCGGAGGCGCCACATCGGCCCCCTTGCAGGTGTACTGCACGGGAATCGGCGCGCCGTCCGGAATCGCCGGGCTGCTGATCGTCAACGGTCCGTCGGCGGGCGCTTGCGCGACGATCCGGCCGAGTGTCGTCACCTTCGGCGTCAGCGGAGCCGTCATGCGGCTGCCGCCGTTGCCGCCGCAGCCGGGCAGCGCCACGAGGAGCGCCAGCCCGGCCGTGACCGATGCGATGCGGTGAAACGTGCTCGCCTGTGTCGATTTCATAAAGGACAGTGTCGCTCGCCGACGGTTGGTCCGGAAGGACTCGTTCGCACGCAGACAGTGCGCTTTGGCTAGGACAGGTCGCGGAGGGCGACGCACTGCTCGGTGCCGTCGAGCCAGAGCAGAAACCGTGAGGGCAGCGGAAACAGTCCGGCCGCGAGGCTGGTGGGCACGAGGTTCGGGTCGCCAACCGGGATGGTGCGTCCCTGCCAATGCAGTTGGCCGGGTCGAGCCTGCAGGTTGACATACCAATTGGTTTTCGGCCCATAGGTGAGTGGGACGATGAAGCCACCGGGCTGCTCCACCACGCGGATGGGTGTCGCATAGCGCCGGCCGGACCGCCGGCCGGTGTGCTCCAGCACGGCGAAGATGCTGTGTGGTCGGCCGGCGCGGCCCACGCTGGTCACCAGCTTGTTGGCCATCCGCTTGTTGCGATGCCGCTTGGCGTCGATCACCGCCTGGTCGCCGCGGCGCATGCCGGCCGCGATGCGTGCTCGCCGCACGATCGCCGCGACCACCGCGATAGCCGGCACCGCCCGAGCGCATCGGCGCGCTCGACCGCTCCTCATTCCAGCGAGACTACCTGCCGCCCTTCACTTCGAGCACCCGCTTGCGCAGGCCGTCCGTCGCCGTTTCCATCAGCCCCTTGGCCCCGCGCTTGACCAGGAAACCGGGCACCGGCGCGGAAAGGTCCACGGTGAGTTCGAAACGGACCCTGGTCGAATCGCCTTCGGGCGTCAGCGTGTAGCGGCCCTCCTGCGCACGTTGCTGCTTGGAGCTCTCCAGCGTCCAGCCCACGCCGTCGTCGTGCACGGAATAGTCGAGCACCTGCTCGTCGGTGACGCCGACGATTTTGACCTTTTGCCGGGATCTGCTCGGATGGCCGTCCTTGTCCCGCTCCAGGATTTCGACCTTCTTATGGATCGAGGACCACTCGGGTAGCGACTCGAGGTCGAACAGAACGTCCATGATTTCGTCGGGCGTCGCGTCGATGACGACTTCGCGGGTCTCGGTGATGGCCATGGCTAGATTAGATAACCCCTGTCGCGGTGCAGGAAACTCAGGGCACCAGGACGACCTTGCCGACGTTCTCCCGGGCCGCCAGGATGCGGTGGGCCTCGGGCGCCTCGGCGAACGGCACCGCCGCGTGCACGACGGGAGCGATGGTGCCGTCCTCGAGACCCTTGGCCAGGGGAGTGATCCAGGGTTCCAGCGTGCCGCGGTCATCCCACAGCCGCAGCATGTTGAGGCCGATCACGGCCTTCGACTCCGAGAGCTGGTCGAGCAGGTTGAACCCGCGCAGCATCGCCAGCGCGTGCGGCGCCGCCGCGCGCAGCGAGCGCTTCTCGCCGTGCTGCATCGCCGAAACCCCATATCCCACAAGCCTTCCGCCCGGGCGCAGCAGGGCGTAGGACCGCCGCAGCGACGTGCCGCCCAGCGCGTCGAGCACCAGGTCGTAGGGGCTCGAAGTTTTCAGGCCCTTCCACCAGCCGTCGCGGCGGTAGTCGATCGCCCGGTCCACGCCCAACTCCGCCAGCTTCGCGTGCTTGCCGGGCGAGGCGGTGCCGTGCACCTCGGCCCCGGCTGCCTTCGCGAACTGGACCGCGGCGATGCCGACACCGCCGGCGGCGGCGTGCACCAGGACGCGCTCGCCGGCGCGCAGCGATCCGTAACCGTGCAGCGCGGCCCAGGCGGTCGCGTAGTTGACGGGGACGGCCGCCCCCTCTTCGAAGGTCAGCGCGTCGGGGAGCCGCACGGAATCGCTGGCCGCGACGTTGACGATCTCGGCGTAGCCGCCGAATCGCGTGCCCGCCAGGACCCGCTCGCCGACGCGGCCGGCATCGACACCGTCGCCGACGGCCTCGACCGTCCCGGCGACTTCGTAGCCGACCACCGCGGGCAGTTTCGGCGCGTCGGGATACATGCCGACGCGGGCGAGGTGGTCGGCGAAGTTCACCCCGGCCGCGCGCACCGCAACCCGCAGCTGCCCCGGGCCCGGTGGCGGCGGGTCGGGGCGCTGCTGGACCTGCAAGACCGACGGGTCGCCGTGCTTGGTGATGACGACTGCGCGCATCGTGTTCCTCCTCGACCGCTCAGGCCCGCGCGGCGGCGTCGGCAAGGCGGGGGAGGACGACGTCGCGCCAGCCGGGGCCCATCCGGTCGAAGGCCTCGGCCATCCTCGTGTCACTGAGGTCAAAACCGCTGTGCTCCAAGAACACTCGAGTGCCGGTACCTTCCGGCTCCAGGCGCCAGGTCAGCGTCCAGGCCGCGGTGAAGGTATAGACGAAGCGGTGCGGGGGATCCACCTCGAGCACCTTGCATGGTTGCTTGCCGTAGCCCGGCATGTCCAGGGTGAACCGGTGGCCGACCACCGCGGCCACTTCACCCTCGGCCCACCACAGTCGCACCAGCTCCGGTTCGGTCAGCAGCCGCCACACCTTCGCCGGTGGTGCGGCAACGAATTGATCCACCCGAATGGCGGCGGGCGCCTTTCCCGCCAAGCGCGGCTCGGTCATTCCAGCTCCTTAGCTGTCTCGGCGAGCCCGGCCAGCCGAGCGCGCCAGAACTTCTCGAACGGATGCAGCCACTCACCGAGTTGGGCCAGAGGTTCCGCGGTCAGACGGTAGATGCGCCGGCGGCCTTGCGGCTCGTCGGCCACCAGCCCGGCGTCGCGCAGCACCTTGAGATGCTCGGCGACGGCCGGGCGGCTGAGCTCGAACCGGGCGCTGAGTTCGCCGGCGGACAGGGGCCGTCCGGCCAGGATCTCCAGCAATTCCCGGCGCACGGGGTTCGCCAGGGCGAGAAAGACGCGATCGGGCGCGGCCACCGCGCCAAGATACGTCGGGAGTTTCCGACATGTCAACTCGTCCCGACATTTCCCGGCTCCGCGGCTACGGTCCTCCTTATGCATTTCGCTTGGGAGCGGCTGACCGCCGGCGTGCATCGCTGTCGCCTGCCGTTCTGCGACGTCACGATCGGGCTGGTGTGCGGGCGTGCCGGGGCGTTGCTCGTCGACACCGGGACCACCCTCGTCGAGGCGGCGGCCGTCGACGCCGATGTCCGCCGGATCGCGGGACGCCCGGTGACGCATGTTGTGTTGACGCACAAGCACTTCGACCATGTCCTGGGTTCCTCGGCGTTCGCCCACGCGGAGGTGTACTGCGCGCCCGAGGTGGTCGAATACCTGTCGTCGGCGACCGACCGGGTCCGCGCCGACGCGCTGAGTTACGGCGCGGACCCGACCGAGATCGACCGTGCGATCGCGGCCCTGCGCCCTCCCCAGCACGGGATTTACGACGCCGTCATCGACCTCGGGGACCGCGCCGCGACGGTCGCCCATCCGGGCCGAGGCCACACCACGTCGGATCTCGTGGTCATGGCGCCCGGGGGCGACGGCGGCCCGGTCGTGGTCTTCACCGGTGATCTCGTCGAGGAATCCGGCGACCCCGCCATCGACGCCGATTCCGACGTGGCGGCCTGGCCGGCAACGCTGGATCGCGTGCTCGCCATGGGCGGACCGCACGCCATCTACGTCCCCGGGCACGGGAAGGCCGTCGACGCGGACTTCATCGGCCGGCAGCGGGATTGGCTGAGCGCCTACCGCGGGCCGCGATGAGGCCGTCGGCTCGGCGGCGAGCGTCGCACCGTCGACCAAAAGCGTTGCTGGAGACGCCGCCGGCCCGGCGGATTCCGGTGGCCCCAACGCCGGAGTACGGCATGGCAACAGTTTTGGCTCGGGACCATTGACCCCTGATTGAACCGCCAGCTGCGGGGATAAACTCACCTGCAGCGGAATCGTGCTGGAAGAGGAGCGTAATCCCATGGCCATCATCGAAACGGACACAGCGATCCGGACGCCGTTCGAGCAGGACGTCGAGGCTACGCAGCGATACTTCGAGGGTTCGCGCTTTGCCGGGATCACCCGCCTGTACACGGCGCGCCAGGTCGCTGAGCAGCGCGGCACGATTCCGACCGACTACATCGTGGCGCGAGAGGCCGCGGCGGCGTTCTACGACCGGCTGCGCGAACTCTTCGCGGCGAAGAAGAGCATCACGACGTTCGGTCCCTATTCGCCCGGCCAGGCAGTGAGCATGAAGCGGATGGGCATCGAGGGCATCTACCTGGGCGGTTGGGCAACCTCGGCCAAGGGCTCGACGACGGAGGATCCCGGGCCCGACCTCGCCAGCTACCCGCTGAGCCAGGTGCCCGACGACGCGGCGGTGCTGGTGCGAGCCCTCCTCACGGCCGACCGCAATCAGGAGTACATGCGTCTGCACATGACCGAACAGCAGCGCGCCACCACGCCGGCCTACGACTTCCGCCCGTTCATCATCGCCGACGCCGACACCGGCCACGGCGGTGACCCGCACGTGCGCAACCTGATCCGCCGCTTCGTCGAGGTCGGCGTGCCCGGTTATCACATCGAGGACCAGCGCCCCGGCACCAAGAAGTGCGGCCATCAGGGCGGCAAGGTTCTGGTGCCGTCGGACGAGCAGATCAAGCGCCTCAACGCGGCGCGCTTCCAGCTCGACGTCATGCGGGTCCCCGGCATCATCGTCGCGCGCACCGACGCCGAGGCGGCCAACCTGATCGACAGCCGCGCCGACGAGCGCGACCAGCCGTTCCTGCTGGGCGCCACGAACCTGACCATTCCGTCGTACAAGGCCTGCTTCTTGGCGCTCGTTCGGCGCTTCTACGAGTTGGGCGTCAAGGAGCTCAACGGCCATCTCCTCTACGCGATGGCCGACTCGGAGTACGCCACCGCCACGGCATGGCTTGAGCGCCAGGGCATCCAGGGCCTGATCTCCGACGCCGTCAACGCCTGGCGGGAGAACGGGAGGGCATCGATCGACGACCTTTTCGACCAGGTCGAGTCGCGGTTCGTGGCCGCCTGGGAGGACGACGCCGGGCTGATGACCTACGGCGAGGCCGTCGCGGAGGTGCTCGCATTCGGCGAGAGGGAGGGCGAGCCGGTCGACATGAGCCCCGAGGAGTGGCGGCGGTTCTCCCAGCGTGCGTCACTCTACGCCGCCCGGGAGAAGGCCAGGGAATTGGGCGTCAATCCCGGTTGGGACTGCGAGCTGGCCAAGACCCCGGAAGGCTACTACCAGATTCGGGGCGGCATTCCGTATGCGATCGCCAAGTCGCTGGCGGCGGCCCCGTTCGCCGACATCCTCTGGATGGAGACCAAGACCGCGGATCTCGCCGACGCCCGGCAGTTCGCCGAGGCCATCCACGCCGAGTTCCCCGACCAGATGCTGGCCTACAACCTTTCGCCGTCGTTCAACTGGGACACCACCGGCATGACCGACGAGGAGATGAAGCGTTTCCCCGAAGAGCTCGGCAAGATGGGCTTCGTCTTCAACTTCATCACCTACGGCGGACACCAGATCGACGGCGTCGCCGCCGAGGAGTTCGCCACCGCCCTCAGGCAAGACGGCATGCTGGCGCTGGCTCGCTTGCAGCGCAAGATGCGCCTGGTCGAGTCTCCTTACCGCACACCGCAAACCCTGGTGGGTGGCCCACGCAGCGACGCCGCGCTGACCGCCTCCTCGGGCCGCACGGCCACCACCAAGGCGATGGGCAAGGGCTCGACCCAGCATCAGCACCTCGTGCAGACGGAGGTGCCGAAGAAGCTGCTCGAGGAGTGGCTGGCGCTGTGGAGCGACCACTATCAGCTCGGCGAGAAGCTGCGCGTGCAGCTGCGGCCCCGGCGCGCCGGCTCGGACGTGCTGGTGCTGGGCATCTACGGCAACGGCGACGAGCAGCTGGCAAACGTCGTCTTCGACCCGATCAAGGATCGCCACGGCCGCAGCATCCTTACCGTCCGCGATCAGAACACCTTCGCCGAGAAGCTGCGTCAAAAGCGGCTGATGACGCTGATCCACCTGTGGCTCGTCCACCGCTTCAAGGCCGACGCGGTGTACTACGTCACGCCGACCGAGGACAACCTGTACCAGACGTCGAAGATGAAGTCGCACGGCATCTTCAGCGAGGTCAATCAGGAGGTCGGCGAGATCATCGTGGCCGAGGTCAACCACCCGCGCATCGACGAGCTGCTGAAGCCGGACCGCGTGGCGCTGCGGAAGCTGATCACCAAGGAAGACTAAGGGCACAAGATCCTCATAAGCATGCCCGCCAGCAATAGTTGCATAGGCGTAGGATTAGCCGTATAAGCGCCCGCGAGGTGAGGAGCGGCTGATGAAGGCACCAACCAAGACGAGGATTGCGATTTATGGCGGTACGGCGGCGCTTGCTTTGACGGTCGGGGTCGGCGGGGTCGGCGTCATGCCGGCGGGCAGCGCGTCGACGACGACCGCCTCGGCTCCCGCAAGTCCCGCAGGCGTCCACGCGGCCATCCTGACCGGCTGCATTCCCGGCGCCAACTGCTAAGTCCCCGGTCGACCCGGCCGCTGGATCGCCCATGATCCGGCGACCTCGTGCTCTCGGGCCATTTCCGCAGGCCACCGGCGATTCCCATCGTTGCGGCGGCCACCGTTTGCGCCCGCGCGTGCCGGGGTACGGAGAAGTGGACCGCAGAAGAGTGGCGCGAGTGGAGAGTGGGGAAGCTGATGAGATCTGGAGCCAGGAATGCCGTCGCGCTTTTCGGCGGTACGGCCATGCTCGTGCTGGCGGTCGGATGCGGCGGCGGCAATAAGGGGCCGAGCAGCAGCACGACACCATCGACCACCACCACACCCACGTCCAGCGTGGCGCCCGCGCCGTCGACGACACCCGGCGGGGGCGGCGGCGCGCCGGGTGGCCCGACCGGCGGCGGGGGTCCGGGCGGCGGAGGCGGTAGCGTCCCGGGCGGCCCGACCGGCGGCGGTGGCCCCGGCGGCGGGGGCGGCAGCATCCCCGGCGTTGGCGGCGGCGGCGGTGGACCGGGTGGCGGCGGCGGTTGCGTCGGCAACCTCTGCGGCGGCTATTGACGGCTGCTCTCTGCGGGGACTTGCTCCGATAGCCGGTGGGGCCATGGACACCTGGCCCCGCCGGCTGAGCAATGTCGAGGGCCCTCCCTTTTGGCCTGACCCAGGGCACGTTGAGTTATGGTTCTCCGCAACTGGACTGCAAGGGGATCCCCATGGCCAAGCTCAGGTTCGGATACTTCATCGCCCCGTTCCACCGGGCTGGCACCAATCCGACTCTTGCCCTGCAACGTGACCTCGAGTTCGTCGAACATCTGGACGCCCTCGGCTTCGACGAAGCCTGGATCGGGGAGCATCACTCCGCCGGCAGCGAGATCATCAGCTCGCCGGAAGTCTTCATCGCAGCGGCCGCCGAACGCGCCAAGCGGATTCGCTTTGGCACCGGGGTCATTTCGCTCGCCTACCACAACCCGCTCTGGGTCGCCGACCGGTTGATGCTGCTGGATCACCTCACCCACGGGCGCGTGATCGGTGGGGTGGGACCGGGTTCGTTGCCGACCGATTCGGCGATGATCGGGCTGAACCCCACCGACACGCGCGAGCTGCTGGAAACCAACCTCGACATCGTCGTTCGGTTGCTGGCGGGGGAGACGGTGAGCGCAAAGACCCCCACACACCAGCTGTTCGACGCGAAATTGCAGTTGGCCCCGTACAGCGACGGCGGGATCCCGCTGGCGGTCGCGGCGGTCGCCTCGCCGACCGGTGCCCGGCTGGCCGGAAAGCACGGCATCGGCCTGCTGTCCATCGGGGCGACGCTGATCGTCGAGGGCTTCGACGCCCTTTCGTATCACTGGGGAATCGTCGAGGAGCGCGCCGCGGCGTTCGGCACGCGGGCCGACCGCAAGGACTGGAGCCTGGTCGGGCCCATGCACATCGCCGAGACCGACGAACAGGCCCGCGCCGACGTGAAATTCGGCATCGAGTCGTGGTTCAACTACTTCCAGAACGTGGCGGCCTTCCCCCAGATGACCATGCCGGGCAAGCAGCTCGACGAGATGATCGACGTCATCAACGACAACGGGGCGGGGGTCATCGGCACGCCGGAACAGGCGCGGGCCCAGGTGCAGCGGGTCTGGGATCAGTCCGGCGGCTTCGGCTGCTTCCTGCAGATGGGCCACGAGTGGGCGAACCCGGCGGCCACCAAGCGGTCGGCCGAGCTGTTCGCCGCCGAGGTGATGCCGCACTTCCAGGGCCAGGCGCAGCCGACGCTGGACGCCGCGGCACGGGCCGGTCAGGTGCGCGACGACCTGGCGCAGTCTCAGCTGCAGGCCGTCGAGCACATGGCCAAGAAGTACCAGGACGAGGTCGGATCGAAATAGCGGCTCAGATGCCGAACCAGCGCGTAAGAGTCCTACGCAGTTCAGCCAATTCGTCGGCATCGGGTGCGAGAGCCGACGACGCCCACGCCACATAACCATCCGGACGCACCAGCACGGCGGTGGCGGGCAGCTCGCCGACGGGGCGGCCGGCGGCCACGGTGATCCGGTCGGCGATCTCGGCCGCGGCGGCCGCCACAGCGCCGCGTTCGGTGAGGTCGACGAGGAGCGGCCGCCCGTCGCGGGCGAGTTCCGCGACGCGCCTCGTCCCGCTCGCGTCGGCGACGCCGAAGTCCGGCACCCAGCGGCCGGCCAGGGGATGCGCGCCGGGGCCCATGACGTAACGATTTTCGGCCCCGGAGATCAGGTCGGTGAGGCGGCGCACGATCCCCGGATCGGTGACCAGCTCGGAGAACAGCTGGCGCAGCGCGGTGACCTCGGGCCCGGGCCGCACGAGAGCCAGCTGGGCCCGGCTGTGCATGATGACCCGCTCGGCGGCGGGCCGGCGCTCGGCCTCGTAGGTTTCGAGCAGGGCCGGCCCGGCGCGTCCGTTGAGCACGGTGGCCAGCTTCCAGCCGAGGTTCGCCGCGTCCTGCAGTCCCAGATTGAGCCCCGGTCCGCCCATCGGCGAGTGGACATGCGCGGCGTCACCGACCAGGATCACCTGTCCCACTTGGTATTTGGATGCGATCCGGGAGTTGATGCCGGAGAACCGACGCAGATCCAGCGGCGCGCCGGGGGAAACGGGCCGCAGCGGGACGTCCGCGCCGAGCACGCGCTTGGCACTGGCCTCCAGCTCGGACAGGCTCATCGGCGGGCCGTCGGCGTCGTCGTCGCGGGGTTCCTCGCGAGCCGTCCTGTCCAATTCGAAGACGATCATGGCCGCCCTGCCGCCGAGCGCGCCGAACGCGAACACGCCCTGGTCGGTCCGATGAAACTGCAGCGGTGGAACGCGGCCGAACCCCGGTATGTCGAGCCCGCCGTCGGCGTCGATCCATTCGTCCGGCGGGAGCACGTCGAAGCCCATCCGGGCGACCAAGTCATAGGAAGACATTCCGGGGAAGTCGATGCCGGCCAGCTTGCGGGTCATGCTGGTGCCCCCGTCGGCGCCGATGAGATAACGGGCCCTCAGCTCGTAAGGCCCGTCGGGACCGGAGACGTGGACGGTGACGCCGCCGTCGTGCTGGTCGAAGCCGATCGACTTGTGGCCCCAGCGAATATCCGCACCGAGCCCGGCGGCCCGCTCCGCGAACACCCGGACAAGCCTGGGCTGCTGGACGGGGAGCAAGAACAACTGCGCATCCGGCGCCAGCGCGAGGTCGAGCGGGAACGCGGCGAACATCGCGCGCGGGTTGAGCCGGGGCGGCTCGTGCGCGCCCGCCAGCGTGGCGTACAGGCCGCGATGGTCCAGGAGCCGAACCCCTTGGCCGATAATGCCGTTGGCCCGCGGTTGCGGATTGGGCCCGGGCATGGGGTCGAGCACGACCGGCCGGATCCCGGCCAATCCCAGTTCGCCGGCCAGCATCAGCCCGTTCGGGCCGGCGCCCGCGATGACGACATCAATCACTTAGTCCAGCTTAGGAGTCGGGGGTGGGCCGGACAACCGCGCGACCGGGTGACAGCGCGCGATCTCATATGGCAGCGACAGCCGCTTCCCAGCGTGCGGCTAGTCGCGGGCGCGAACCTGAGGCATGACCACCCACCCTTACAGCCGTCGGCTGATGCCGCTGATTGTTGCCGGCGCCGCGGCCCTCGCGATGCTCGCGCTCGTCAATGCAGGACGTCCCGGCGAACCGGTGCGCGTGACCGACGTGGCGCTATCCGCTCCGTTCGGCGGCTTTGCCGCCGATGACGACGACGACCAGGCCCAACAGCAGGCGCAGTTGCAGCAACAACTGGCTCAGCAGCAGCTGCAGCAGTCCATGCAACAGGCCGAGGAGCAGAACGAACAGGCCCAGCAGCAATTCGAACAGGACATCCAGCAGGCTCAGATCGACGAGCAGCAGGCCAACGATCCATAGCCTCGCGCGGCCGAAAGGCCTTGGGCCGCAAGGCAGTCTGCTACCGTCCGCCGGCCGACTCGCGCTCGGCCGCCTGCACCAGCCGGCCCGAGAAGAACCGGACCGCCCCACCCAACGCGGCCCGCATCACCGGACCCGTCCCGCGGGGCCCTTCGACGAACTCGCCGGTCCAGCGGATGTCGGTGCCGCCGGCCGGATTCGGGGTGAAGACCACCTCGCCGAAGTAATCCCTGGCGGGGCTGGGCGGCCCGATCAGCTTGTAGGCGTGCCGGCGATCCTGCTCGTAGGCGACGGTTTCCTCCTGCACCAGCAGGGGCCAGACGCCGACCTTGCGGACCGCCCCGACGCCGCCCGGCGCGGGATCCCCCTGACGCGCCCAACTCGACTGCAGAACGATCGGCTTGGCCCACTTCGACCAGTTGGCGCCGTCGGCCACCAGGCGGAACAACGTCGCCGCAGGCGCGCTACTAGTCCGATTGATTTCGAACGAGAACTTACGACCCGACATGGGGCGTAACCCTACCGCCAGAGGCGGCTATCGTGGGCCTTCGCGGAGCGACGGTTTCCGTGCCTAGGACCCACGTTCGGCGAGCCCGGTGACCGTGCGACCATCCTCGAGTTCGATGTTGCTCAGCGTCGCGGGCGCGGGAAGGTCGGCCAGCAGCCCGGCCCAGCCCGGCCTCCGAGATCCGGAACAGTTCCCCACGCGCCTGCTTGGCGTTGGCCTGGCCGGCGTAGCGGGCGCCGAGTCGTTCGAGCCGCCGGCGCACGGATTCCATACCGAATAGTGCTATGTCGCAGCCGGTTTCGACGAGAAGCGCCGACCCCGCCCCGCTGAGCCGTGCGGCGATGTCGACGGCGACCTGGTCATGAAACGCCGGTACGACGACCATCACGCCGAACGGACCGCCGGTGGCCGTCGGCTCCGCGGGAACGGCGACCGCGGCCATATCGAGCGGATTGCAGAAATTGGTGTAGGTGCCCATGCGGCGGTTGATCGAATAGGGATCGGCCCGTACCTCGGCCAAGCTGGGGTGTTCGGTGGTGGTCGGGAGCAGCGCCGCGTCGAACCCGGCCAGGAGATCGGTGGCGTCGGCCCGCGCGCGTGCCAACGCGTCCGGATCGGCGGCGAAGGCGGAGCCGGTGATAGCGCGCGCCGCCGTGATGATCGACGCCACGACGGGATCCGCGCCGGCCGGTGCGCTGTCGAGGAACTCGCCGACGGCCGCGTATCGTTCGGCGACCAGGGCGCCGTCGTAGAGCAGCCGCGCCGCGTCCAGCAGCACCGAGATGTCGATCGGTTCGACGCGCAATCCGGCCTCGGCGGCGCGGGCGACGCTGCGCTCGAACGCTTGTCGGTAGGCGTCGCTGAGCGCGGTGAGGTTCGCGGCGTCCGGGATCGCCAGCCGCGGCGCGCGGGGTGCGGCGAGGCGAGCGTCGGCGGGCCAGCGGCGGCTGCGGGGATCGCGAGGGTCGGGGCCGGCCATGACCGCCGCGGCGGCGGTGGCGAGGCCGAGGTCGGGCGCCAGCACGGAGACGGCGTCGAAGCTGGCGCTCGCGGGCACCACCCCGTGGGTGGGGATGATCCCGAGCGTGGGTTTGATCCCGACGATGCCGTTGAGTGCGGCGGGGACCCGGACGGATCCCGCGGTGTCGGTGCCGATGCCGATGTCGGCGATGCCCAGCGCGACGGCCACGGCGGAGCCGGAGCTGGAGCCGCCGGCCACCAGCTCGGGATGGCGCGAATTGCGAACGGCGCCACAGGGACTGCGGGTACCGACGAGGCCGGCGCCGAATTGGTCGAGGTTCGTCTTGCCGAGGACGATCGCCCCCGCGGCGCGAAGCCGTTGCACCGCGGCGGCGGTGGTCGCCGGCACGCGGGTGAACTCGGGGCATCCCGCGGTGGTGGGCAGGCCCGCGACGTCGACGTTGTCCTTCACCGCGAGCACCAGGCCCGCCAACGGCAAGCCCTCGCCCGCGGCGAGCCGTTGTTCGACGACACCGGCCTCGGCCAGCACGTCGGCCCGGTCGCGCAGCGTGATCCAGATTTTCGGCCGGTCGACTTCGTCGATTCGCCGGTACGCGGCGATTACCCGCTCGACGGGGGCGTGGCGCCCCGCACGAGCAACGCAACCAGCGCGACCACGAGGAGGGTGAGGATGACCGCGAACAAATAGGGATCGGGCATGAGGCGTTCGACATACCGGACGCACAGCCCGGTGAACCGCTGAATCAGCCCGCATCGTTCGACCGGTCGAGCCTGTGTTGTGGTCATTGACTCCTCTATCCGTCCGTTCTCGAAACCCGGCCCAAGGCAACCCCAATTTTGTTGCGACCAGGTGAATTGTGCGGGACTCACGAACGATGACAACCAAGGTTGCCAGTCGCCGCCGCCCTGTGCGAGAGAACCGGGGCGCGACATCGCGATGAGTTTCGGTCGCGAAACTTGTCTATATGTGTAGTTCGATCGGACTCGGTCGACACATCGCCGAAGCCCCCGCACCCCGGTGCGGGGGCTTTTCAGTTGAGAGAGGCTTGTCATGGACACAGTCGCAGACAAAGCAGTCCTGGTCACGACCCGGGAACTCGACATACCGAAAGCAACCCCGCGGTCCGTGGCCGCCGCCGTCTTCGACGCGCTGCAACGCGGCGAAGAGGACATCTTCCCCGATCCCGTGTCGCAATCGATTGCCCATAGCTGGCGCGGCAGCCCGGCCAAGGAGCTGGAGCGCCAGTACGCCCAGCTGCTCGCGACGGCTCGCGGCTAACAGGAGCACAAGATGAACAACCTATCCGGCAAAACCGCACTCGTCGTCGGAGCAAGCCGGGGACTGGGCCGGGGCATCGCGGCGGCTACATCCAACGCCGGCGCCTCCGTGATCGCGGTGTCCCGCAGTGCGACAACGTTTCCCGAGCCCGGCGGCGCGGGCAGCATCCAAGCGGTCGCCGCCGATGCGGCCGACCCGTCGGTGCCCGGCAGCCTGCTGGACCGATACGATCCGCACCTGCTGGTCCTGGTGGCCGGGGCGACCCCGTTGATCCGCCCGCTGCAGCACCACACCTGGGAGACGTTCTCGGCCAACTGGAACACCGACGTGCGCATGGCCTTTCATTGGCTGCGGGAGGCCCTGCTCAAACCGCTGCGGCCCGGCAGCACGGTGGTGGTGGTCAGCAGCGGGGCGGCGCTGGCCGGCTCACCGCTCAGCGGCGGGTACGCCGGCGCCAAAGCCACCCAACGCTTCATCGCCGGCTACGCACAAGAGGAGGCGGACCGCGCCGGCCTCGGCCTCAGGTTCACGGCCCTGATGCCCCGAATCACGCCGCTGACCGAGCTCGGCCGCCCCGCCGTGCGCGCGTACGCGGCCCGCGGGGGCCAAACAGAGGAGGAATATGTCCGGCAGCTCGGCGAACTGCTCAGCCCGGAGTCGGCGGGGGCGGCCATCGTGGAGCTGGAGCAGGCGGACAGCGCCGGCGTTGCTCCCGGCTACCTGCTGACCGGCGCAGGCCTGCAGAAGCTTGCCTGAAATGTATTGCACCACAATCGAAAGGGCAGAGATGAACATGCAGACACCCCCCATCGTATCGGCGCCGGACTGGGAGGCCGCACGCCAGCAGCTGCTGGTCGGAGAAAAAGAGCTCTTCCGCGCGCGGGACGCGCTGGCGGCTCGGCGCCGGCGCATGCCGTGGCTGCCGGTGGACAAGCCGTACCAGTTCGAGGGGCCCGAGGGCAGGGCCGGCCTGCTGGACCTCTTCGGTGGCCGGCGCCAGCTGATCGTGTACCGGGCATTTCTGGAACCCGGGGTGGACGGCTGGCCCGACCATGCCTGTCGCGGCTGCTCGATGATCGCCGATCACGTCGGCAACTTGGCGCATCTGAATGCCCGCGACACCACACTGGTGTTCGCCTCCCGCGCCGGCCAGCCCGACATCGCGCGCGCGAAGGCCCGGATGGGGTGGCACATGCCGTGGTACACGATCACCGACGACTTCGACCGTGACTTCGGCGTCGACGAGTGGCACGGCACCAACGCGTTCATCCGCGACGGCGAACGGGTGTTCCGCACATACTTCATCAACAACCGCGGCGATGAGGCGCTGGGAACCACCTGGAGCTACCTGGACATGACCGCCCTTGGACGGCAAGAGGATTGGGAGGACTCCCCGGACGGCTACCCGCAGACCCCCGCGTATGCGTGGTGGAACTGGCACGACGCATACGGCGACCAGCAGCCGCAGTGGTGGGACGACCCCGGCCCGGGGGAGCGCAACCCCGACGATCCCCGGCCGCCGCGCCGCGACTCGTGAAAGGCTCTGTGCCATGCCGGACGCCAGCGTCGACGACTTCGCCTTAGTCGCCGAACAATATCGACCCGAGTTGCAGGCGTACTGCTACCGCATGCTCGGATCCGTCGACGAGTGCGAGGACCTCGTGCAGGACACCTACTTGCGGGCGTGGCAGGCCTATGAAAGGTTCGAGGGCCGATCCTCGGTCCGGTTGTGGCTCTACAAGATCGCGACGAACACGTACCTGAACGTGTTGCAGACGCGCAAGCGGCGCCCCCTTCCGTCCGGGCTGGGCGCCCCGGCCGACAGCGCGGTCGCGGCACTTGCCCCGGCGCAGTCCGACATCCCATGGTTGCAGCCCGTCCCGGACAGCCTGTTGTACGGCGCCACCGACGACCCCGCCGTGGTCGTGTCCCTGCGCAGCAGCGTCCGCCTGGCGTTCGTCGCCGCCCTGCAGCATTTGTCGCCCCTGCAGCGCGCGGTCCTGGTGCTGCGCGACGTATTGGGTTGGCCGGCAGGCGAAGTCGCCGAGATGCTGGAGACGTCAACCGCGGCCGTCAACAGCGCCCTGCAACGCGCCCGTGCGCGATTGGCCGAGGCCGGCCCGGCACTCGACGAACTCGGCGAACCAACCGAACCCGAACTGCGCGGCGTGCTCGACCGCTACATGTCGGCCTTCGAACACGCCGACGTCGACGAATTGGCGCAACTGCTGCGCGCCGACGTCGAGCTCGAAATGCCGCCCATTCCAACCTGGTTCACCGGTCGCGCGGCGGTGTGCGCATTCCTGGCGCGGGTTGTGCTGCACACACCGGACCAGTGGCGGCTGGCGCCCACCCGGGCCAACGGCGCCCCGGCGTTCGCCATGTACAAGCGGGCGCCGGATGGTTCGCTTCACGCCCACGGACTGGACGTGCTGTCGCTGACCGGCGGTCGCATCTCGCGCATCGTTGCCTTCAACGACCCGGCGCTGGTCGCCAAGTTCGGTCTGCCCGAGACGTTCGTGGCGCCCGGGATGTGAAGGGCACGGACCGTGTCCGACACCGACGAGCTGTCCGTGCTGGCCGAGGCGACCCGCTACCTGCTCGGTAACCTGCTGCTGGTTCGGAACACCGACCTGTCGGCGCCGACGCCGTGCCGGGACTGGGATCTGCGCCGCCTGCTGCGGCACGTCCGCGCCTCCCTGACCGACGTCGCAGACGTGCTGGTCATGCGCGACGGCGAGGCGGCGGGTTCGGATCCCCCCGACCCGGTCGCCGCGCTGCGGGCCGGGATCGTCGACTTCGTGCTCGCGTCGGCGTCGCTCCCGACGGCGGGCCGCTGGTGTGAGATCCAGGGCCGGACCCTGCCCGCCAAAACCGTTGTCCACGTTGGGGCCATCGAAGCGGCCCTGCACGCGTGGGATATCGCCCAGGCGTGCCGAATCGATCGGCCCATTCCCCCGGACATCGCCTCGGCCCTGTTGTGGGTTTCACCACCGCTGGCCCGGGCCGGGCTGGCCGGGCATGTGTTCGCCGAACCGCTGCGGGCACCGGCGACCGCCACACCGAGTGACCGGCTGCTTGCCCTCTTCGGCCGGCAACGCGCCCGGCCCTAGGTGCGCCTCGTCGCCGCGGACGCGCCGTCCCGACCGCCGCCCGGGGCCACCGACCGGCCGCGCCGGGCACCTACACTGCGCTCATGGATTTCGGTTCCCGGCACAGCGCCGCGGCTCCAAAGGGCCTGCTGCTGATAGAGGACTGCCTGGACGCCGACGGCGGCGTGGCGTTGCCGCCGGGCACCACCCTGATCTCCCTCATCGAGCGCAACGTCGCCAATGTCGGTGACGCCGTGGCCTATCGCTACCTGGACTACGCCCGCTCCGAAGGGCACACCATCGAAGTGACCTGGGCCCAGTTCTGGGTTCGACTGCGGGCCATCGGCGCGCAGGTGCAGCAGTTCGCCGGCGACGGCGACCGGGTGGCGATCCTGGCGCCGCAGGGCATCGACTACGTCGCCGGCTTCTACGCCGCGATCAAGGCCGGGACCATCGCGGTGCCATTGTTCGCACCCGAACTGCCCGGTCACGCCGAGCGCCTGGAGACGGCGCTGCGCGACTCCCGGCCCGCCGCGGTCCTCACCACGGCGGCCGCGAAAGACGCGGTGGAGAACTTCTTGGTCACCCTCCCGGACTTGCGGAAGCCGCACCTGATCGTCATCGACCAGATACCCGACTCGGCGGGGGAGCTGTTCGTCCCCGTCGAACTGGACATCGACCGCGTTTCCCACCTGCAGTACACCTCGGGCTCCACGCGGCCACCGGTCGGCGTGGAAATCACCCACCGCGCCGTCGGCACCAACCTCGTGCAGATGATCCTCTCGATCGACCTGCTAGACCGGAACACCCACGGCGTCAGCTGGTTACCGCTCTACCACGACATGGGACTGTCGATGATCGGCTTTCCCGCCGTGTACGGCGGGCACTCCACCCTGATGTCGCCCACCGCCTTCGTCCGCAGGCCCCTGCGCTGGATCCACGCCCTGTCCGCCGGGTCGAGGCAGGGCCGGGTCGTGACCGCCGCACCGAACTTCGCCTACGAGTGGACGGCTCAGCGCGGCCTGCCCGCGCCCGGTGACGACGTCGACCTCAGCAACGTGGTGATGATCATCGGCTCCGAACCGGTCAGCATCGACGCGATCCGGACCTTCAACAAGGCCTTCGCGCCCTACGGGCTTCCGCGTACCGCGTTCAAGCCCTCGTACGGCATCGCGGAGGCGACCCTGTTCGTGGCGACCATCGACCCCTCGGCCGAGGCATCGGTCGCCTATCTCGACCGCGAACAGTTGAGCACCGGTCACGCGGTCCGCATCGAGGCGGACAGCCCCAAAGCCGTGCCGCAGGTGTCCTGCGGCCGGATCGCTCGCAGCCTGTGGGCGGTCATCGTGGACCCCGATACCGGATCCGAACTGCCCGACGGTGATATCGGCGAGATCTGGCTGCAGGGCGACAACGTGGGTCGCGGGTACTGGGGGCTGCCCGACGAGACGCGGCGGGCATTCGGCGCCACGCTGCAGTCGCGGCCGGAGCGGGGCGGCCACGCCGACGGCTCGAACGCCGGGGGCAACTGGCTGCGGACCGGCGACCTCGGCGTGTACCTCGACGGTGAGCTGTACGTCACGGGCCGAATCGCCGACCTGGTCACCATCGCGGGCCGCAATCACTATCCGCAGGACATCGAGGCCACCGTCGCGGAAGCCTCGCCGATGGTTCGCCGTGGCTATGTGGCCGCCTTCTCCGTTCCGTCCGCCAGTGGCGGCCAGCAGTTGGTGGTCATCGCCGAGCGCGCCGCCGGCACCAGTCGCACGGATCCCCAACCCGCGATCGAGGCGATCGGGAACGCGGTGGCGCGCCGGCACGGTGTGACGGTCTCCGAGGTGCGTTTCCTGCCGGCCGGCGCCATCCCGCGCACCACCAGCGGCAAACTGGCCCGCCGGGCCTGCCGCGCCCAATACCTGACCGGCACACTGGGAGTGCGCTAGCGTCCCGGCCATCCGGCCGAACGCGCGACGGAACCGTTCCACGCAGTATTTTGGGCGGGTCATGTTGCGGGATGAAGAGCCAGTGCTGCGGGTCTCGGACCTCACGGTGACCCTCGAGGGCCGGGCGGTCGTCGCGCACGTGTCCTTCGTCGTGCGGCGTGGCGAGATCCTGACCATCTTGGGGCCGAACGGCGCGGGCAAGACCGTTCTGCTGCGGGCCCTCCTGGGCGTTGTGCCCCACCAGGGTTCGATCACCTGGGCGAAGGGCACACGCATCGGATACGTTCCGCAGCGCCTGCCCTACATCAAGGACATCCCGCTCTCGGTCGCGGACTTCTTCGCCCTCAAGGCGAACGCGGAACCCGACGTCGAAGAAATGCTTCGCATCGTCGGCCTCCCGGGCGAACTCGGCAAGAAGCGGATCGGTGACCTGTCGTCGGGCCAGTTCCAGCGCGTCCTCATCGCGTGGGCCATCGCCGGCGATCCCCAGGTCCTGCTGTTCGACGAGCCCACGACGGGCGTCGACATCGGCGGCGAGGAGACCGTCTACGCCTTGCTCGCCAGGCTCCATCGGGAGCGGAACCTCACGATGCTCATCGTCACCCACGACCTGGCGGTGGTTCACCGCCTCTCGTCGACGGTGCTGTGTGTGAACCAGAAGCTGATCTGCCAGGGCCCTCCCGTGTCGACGCTGACACCGGAGAACCTGCAGCGGCTGTACGGGGCCGAAGTGAAGTTCTACGAGCACAAGCACGAGTAGCGGCGCATGCATTCACTGTTCCTCAGCGTCATGTCGGGCACGTTCATCGGCGGCGCCGCGGGATATCTCGGCTCGTTGATGGTGAGCCGCAGGATGGCTCTGGTTGCCGATCCGCTCGGGCACCTGACCCTGCCCGGCATCGCCCTTGCGCTGCTGTGGGGTTTCGACGTGTCCCTGGGGGCGTTTCCCTTCGTCATCGTGGGGGTCGCGTTGATCTGGCTGCTCGAGATGAGGACGAAGCTGCCGACGGAAGCCTTGACCGCCGTCGTGTTCGCCACCGGCGTCGCGGTCGCCTTCCTGTTTCTGCCCATCGACCAGGCCGAGGCGGCGCTGGTGGGCGACATCACGAAGACCGGCGTGGTCGACACCGCACTGTCCGTCGTGGCGTCGGTCGCGGTGATAGTCGCCGTGCATCGCGCCTATCCGAAGCTGGTCCTCGGAAACATCTCGGAGGAACTCGCCGCCGCCGAGGGAGTCAACGTCAGGCGGTACAACTTGCTCTACCTGTTTTTGATCGCGGTCATCGTGGCGCTCGGGGTGAAGGTGGTGGGCGGGCTGTTGACTTCGGCGCTCGTCGCGATCCCGCCCGCCGCGGCGCGAAACATCGGCAACAACCTCAGGCAGTACACCCTCGGGGCGACCGGCATCGGTTTCGCGTCAGCCGTGGCCGGCATCCTCTTGTTCCGGGTCACCGGGTTACCGGCCGGGCCGTTGATCATTCTGGTGAGCGCCGCGGTGTTCGTCATCTCGTTGCCCTTCGCCAGATGATGCGCCCGGCAGATCGTTCCGGGGTGGCATCCTGGCGGTGTGGGTCTGCTCATCCGGTTGGCGGAGCTCTTGATCGTGATCCTGCCGCTGACGGGCATGGTGATCGCCGCGGTGCGGGCGTTCACCGCCAATAAGCGACGCACCGAAGAGCCGCGGGGTCTGGGTCCGACACGCCCGGCCGAGGCTGTGAGCGCGCCGCCCGGGAATGACAATAACCAAGCGGCGCAATGGCGTTCGCTCCGACGCGTCATCGACGAGCACGGCCGCACCGACGCGCGATGGCTCGAGTACGAGCTCGACGTCGCCAAGCTTCTCGACTTCCCGCTGATGACCGACATGCGCGATCCGCTCACGATCGGCTTCCACAAAGCCAAGCTCCGAGCGGACTTCCTGCGCCCGGTGAAGGCCGAAGACCTCCTGCATGACCGGGAGGCCGCGGCGCGGTATCAATCCGCGGTCGAGGACTACGTCACCGCGTTCAACGTCGCCGAGGCCGAGGCGATGCGCAGACGCCGCAGCGACTTCTCTCCGGAGGGCCGGCAGCGGATCGCGCGGGCCCAGAGCCTGTTGCGGGTGGCGGCGGATCCCGCCGCGGCGCCACAGGAACGCCAGAAAGCCTTCGACCTGGCCCGTAAAGAACTCGACGGCCTCATCGTGTTGCCGTCCACGACCCAGGCCGGCATCGAGCGGGGGATCTCCGGTCAGCTGGAGGGATGACTTTCGCCTCTTATCCGTGCATGCGGCTCAGAGCATCATGACGGCATGATCGACTACGACCTGGACCGTGAGCACAACATCCTGCTGGTGCACCCGGAGTCCGCGCTCGACACGAACGACTTCACCGAGCTCGCCAAGGCCGTCGACCCGCAAATCGAGGCCAATGGCGACCTTGCCGGCCTCATCATCAGCGCGCCATCATTCCCCGGCTGGGACAGTTTCGGAGCGATGGTCACCCACTTCCGCTTCGTTCGGGATCATCAAAAACACATCAAAAAGGTCGCGGTCGTCACCGATTCACACCTCGCGGATGTGGCCGAGCGTCTGGGCTCACACTTTGTGTCGGCCAAGATCCAGCACTTTCCCGCCGGGCAAGTGGAGCAAGCCCGGCAGTGGATTATCAACGGCTCGTAAGTCGCCGGGCTACCGTTCTAAGGACCCCAAACCAGCAAATCTTCCATTCCATTGTTCATCGCAACTATGGTCGGCGCTGGGCCGGTGACGTCGAAATAGATTTTCCCGGTCGATTGCGCGCCCTGCGGGATGGTGGCTCCGCTGATCGTGTTCGGGCTCGCGACTTGCCACAGGACACGGTAGTTCACGCCGCCGGCTGTGCGAGCGTTGAACTGCGAGATGGCGGGGGTGACGGTACCCCTGATGGCTTTGACGGTGGCGGTGGCCTCCCAGAGCTGGCCCGCCACGGGGTAGCCCGGAATGGTATCCGTGCTGGATTTCAGATCGCTGACCGTCCAGCCGAGTTCCACCTGGCCAACCGAGTCGGTCATCGTCAACTCGCTGCCGAGTTTGCCGGTGGTCGGATAGGCCGACTTCGCAATCGGTGCACCGGTGAAAGCGATCGTCGCCATGCCCACGACCGCTACTGCTGTCGTTATCATCGTGGTGATCTTCATTTGTGCTCCATTACCTGTCTGGGCGGCTGGCCATTCGAAGCCGCCCGCCGTAATAGACACCTTAAGCCGCAAATGCGCGATGTTTCCAGTAGTACTTCTCAAACTCATATTGGCGCATTCGGGCATTCGTGTCGGCAATGGCGTGCCACGATGATCCCGGCACCCGGCTCTCTTCGATCGACTGTTCGGCGGATGGCCACACTTCAGGGGCAGGAGTATCCGCCGTCGATGACGATGTCGGAGCCGGTCATATAGCTGGACGCCTCGCCGGCCAGGTACACGTATAGCGCGGCGAGTTCTTCGGGCCGGCCCAGGCGGCCCATCGGTATCTTCGGCTCCCACAGGGCGTGGTACTCCGCCAAAGGCTCGACGAGCTCGGTGAGGATGTAGCCGGGACTGACGCTGTTGACCCGGATCTGGTGCGGCGCAAACTCGACGGCCATGGCCTTGGTCAGGTGGATGACCGCCGCCTTGGAGGCGCAGTAGTGGCCGACCTGCTGCGGGATGTTGATGATGTGGCCCGACATCGAGGCGGTGGTGATGATGACCCCGCCCCGCCCCTGCCGGACCATCGCCCGCGCCGCGGCCCGGGCGGTGAGGAACACCCCCGTCACGTTGGTGTCTTGGATGCGCTGAAACTCCTCCGGCGGCATGTCCAGCATCGGTGTGACGGTGATGATCCCGGCATTGCACACCGCGATGTCGATGCCACCCAGCTCCGCGGTCACCCGGTCCACCATCCCGTCGACCTGGTCCGGCCGCGTCACGTCACAAGAAACGGGCACGACCCGGCCGCCCGCCGCCGTGAGCTCTTTGGCGACGTCCTCCAAGCGCTCGGAATGTCGTGCCGCGATGGCCACTTTCGCGCCCGCCTGGACGTAGGCCAGCGCCACCTCCTTGCCGATGCCGCTGGACGCCCCGGTCACCAGGGCCCTCTTGCCGCGCAAGTCGAACAAGTTCAGCACGCTCATCGAATATCCCCATTCAGACAGTCACCTTGAATCGACACACGTTCTAGTGTGTCCGCCATGGGCAAATTCAGCAGGGCCGAAATCGAGCGAGCCGTCGACAACTACACGACCGTCGTCGAGGGATGCAGCACCTCGGGCGACTGGCGACCGTTCGCCGATCTCTTCACCGAGGACGTCGTCTACACCGAGCATCACTACGGCGTATTCCACGGCCGCGAGGCGGTGCGGGACTGGATCGTCGCGGTGATGGCGCCGTTCCCGCACATGCGCTTTCCGAGCGACTGGATCGCCTACGACGACGACAACGACGCCATCGTCATCATGATCAAAAATCTCCTCGACCACCCGACCGACCCCAACGGCGAGCCGTTCTGGTTCCCCAACTGGACGCGGCTCGTGTACGCCGGCAACGGCCTGTTCTCCAGCGAGGAGGACATCTACAACCCCAACCGGGACGCGCCCCGGGCCGTCGCCGCGTGGCTGCAGGCCGGCGGCCGGCTCGCGTCGGACGAAATCCTGCAACCCCAGCCGACCGGTCCTCAACAGTAGGTGCTCTCGATGAGCGATTCGCCGGAATCGTTGGTACGCAAGTTCTTTGCCGCGTGGACCGATCCCCAGCCAGAGAAACTGGGCGGTTTCTTCCACGCCGACGCCGTGTGGGTAGACGGCCCGCAAGGAGTGCGGCGTGGTGTGGACGCGATCAAGTCCGAGCTTGCCACCCAGCTCAAGGCGGTCGGAGGCGCGCAGGTCGAAGTGAGGCTGCTGTTCAGCGAAGGCTCAACCGTCATGGTCGAACAGGTCAGCAACTCGGACCTATGTGGAAATTCCCCGCTCCGACCACCTCGTCTTTTCTGGGGACGCGTTAGCCATGACCATGAGCCATATCGACTACTGGATTGCTAGGAAACGCCTGCTCGCCATTGCCTAGCTGCCCCAGCGGATACCGGCAGGGTGTAGCTCAGAAGATTTTCCGTGCCGTCGGGCAGCTGTCTGTCCAGCCACCCCAGACGGTTTCATCAAGTGATGGCACCGATTTGCGAAAGAACCCCTTAGGCGTTGTCATGTTTGGCGTCCATCATGTTCGCCCAGTCGGCGTAGCCAGTACCAGTTGGCCTTCTTCTTGGTGAATTTCAGCCCGAACCGCTGGATCGGAAAGCTTTTGTGCTCGATTCGCTCGATGGCGAATTCGTCTTGAAATCGGTTCGAGATCTCGTTGTCGGCGACCATGATGCCCTCCCACATCATCAGCAGGGCACCGGGTTTCATGACGGCGGCCAGTTCGGGCGCGTAGGCGGCCCTACCGTCGGGCGACAGTGAGTGATAGCAGCCGTTGTCAATGACAAGGTCGAAGGGTCCTGCGATACCGGAAGCGGATAGCCTGGTCACATCAGCCTCGACGAACGCGGCGCCCGGGATGCCGCCGGCGTTCCTTTTGGCAAGCTGGATCGCCTTAGGGGAGAAGTCGACCCCGGTCGCGTCCCAGCCGTGTTGGGCCAGATACGCCACGTTCGGGCTGGTTCCGCATCCCACATCCAGCGCGCGCCCCGGTGGCAGCGCGGATGTGCCCTCCACAACATCGCGCACTTCGGGCGGGGTGGGTATGTCCCAGATGGGTCGACCGATGCTATACAGCGCGTCAAATAGCACACGTCGCCACATGATGGTCCTCCTGGAGAGGGTCGGGGGATGGCGGGTCGGCCCGACAACCCTATCTACGGGAGTTGAAGCGTCTCATCTCAGCGGTGGGTGCGGGGAAAACGTTTCGGCCTCAAACCTAAAGGAATACCGCGGGCGCTATCGCTTTACGGATTCGCCCCATCAACCGCCGAGCGGGACTGACGTCGCAGCTGCGAGCCGCCCCCGCCGTGAGCGGACCGCCCTCAGCGCCTGATCCCAGGCCAGCAACGCGGTGGCCTTCAGGTTGGCCGGCTTGACGCTGTCCCTGGACAGCAGCGCCGTGGCGGCGGCTTTGGTGGTCGCCGACGCCTTGGACATGTGGCCGGAATCGAACGGCGGCTGCGGGTCGTATTCGATCGCGAGCTGGATCGCCTTGGCGCGGCCCTCGCCGCCGATCTGGCCGGCCACCCACAGCGCGAGGTCGATCCCGGCGGACACGCCGGCACAGGTGACGATGTCGCCCTCGCGCACGATCCGCTCGTCGGCGACCGGGATCACGCCGAACGCCTTCAGCGCGGGCAGGGCGATCCAGTGCGACGTGGCGCGGCGGTCCCTGAGCAGGCCGGCGGCCGCCAGGATCACCGAGCCCGAGCACACCGACGTCGTCCAGCCGGCGGTCCGGTGCGCGCGGCGCAGCCAGTCGAGCAGCGCCTCGTCCCGCGCGTGCACCGGAGTCGACGGGCCGCCGGGCACCAGAATCACGTCGGGGGAGGGAGTTTCGGCCAGCGAGTGGGTGGCGCCGATGACCAGCACGCCGGAATCGGCGGTGATCGGTCCGGATTCGTGCCACACGAATCGCACGTCGGCGCCAGGCAGGTTTCGCAGCACCTCGTACGGGCCGATCATGTCCAGCGCGGTGAATCCGGGGTAGGCCACGATTGCGATTTGGGTCATCGGTGGGTTTCCTTTCTCATCAGGCAAAAGCCTTGCGGTACTGATCCGGTGAAATGCCGACGCGCCGAATGAAGTTGCGCCGCATCGTTTCCGCGGTCCCGAAGCCGCACCGGGCCGCGATGGCGACGACGGTGTCGTCGGTCTCCTCCAGCTGACGGCGCGCGGCTTCGGTGCGGATGCGTTCGACGTAATGGCCCGGCGCCTCACCCACCTCGTCGGTGAAGACCCGCGTGAAATGGCGCGGGCTCATCGCCGCGCGGCGGGCCAGGTCCCCGATGCTGTGCTGCCCGCCGGGTTCGCTCTCGATGGCCTCCTGCACCTGGCGAATAGAGGTCCGTTTGGCCCGCGGCATCCACACCGGCGCCGCGAATTGGGTCTGCCCGCCCGGGCGGCGCAGGTAGAGCACCAGCCAGCGCGCGACCGTCTGCGCGACTTCGGTGCCGTAATCGTCCTCGACCAGCGACAGCGCCAGATCGATTCCGGCGGTGACGCCCGCGGCCGTCCACACCGTGTCCGAGCTGCGCACGAAGATCGGGTCCGGGTCGACGTCGACGGCGGGGAACTCCCGGGCCAGCCGCCCGGCGAACGCCCAGTGCGTGGTCACCCGCCGGCCGTCCAGCAGCCCCGCCTCGGCGGCGAGGAAAGCGCCCGTGCAGACGCTGACCACGCGGCGGGCGCTTCCGGTGACCCTTTTGATCCAGCCCACCAGCTCGGGATCGGATCGCGCCTCGTCGACACCGCCGCCGCCGGGCAGCACGACGGTGTCGATCGCTTCGCTCGGGTCGGGCAGCGGCTCGGTCAGGAAGGCCAGGCCGGTGGCGGTGGTCACGGGCCGGCCGTCCACCGACGCCATCGCGACCTCGTAGCCACCGCCGGTCAGCAGCGATGCACCGGTGAACACGTCGTGGGGGCCCACCACGTCGAGCGCCTGAACGCCGGGAAAGCCGACGATCACAACCCTGCGAGTCATGAATCCAGTCTTGGTCACACCCCGCCATGGCGTCTACGCCTGGTACCCCACGAATTAGGACATGCGGACCTGACCCCAAGCGTCCGCAGCGTCCTTGGCAGACTGTGCCCATGGCACAGATAACCCTGCATGGAAACCCGATCAACACCGTCGGCGAGCTTCCTGCCGTCGGATCGCCGGCCCCGGCCTTCACCTTGGTCGGCACGGACTTGGGCACCGTCAGCAACGACCAGTTCAGCGGTAAGCCCGTGGTGCTGAACATCTTTCCGTCCATCGACACACCGGTGTGCGCGACGAGCGTGCGGACCTTCAACCAGCGCGCCGCCGACAGCGGCGCGTCCGTGTTGTGCGTGTCGAACGACCTGCCGTTCGCGCAGGCGCGATTCTGCGGCGCGGAGGGCATCGAGAACGTCAAGACGGGATCGGCGTTCCGCGACAGCTTCGGCCGGGACTACGGCGTCAGCATCGTCGACGGCCCCATGGCCGGACTGCTGGCCCGCGCCGTGGTCGTGGTCGGCGCCGACGGCAACGTCGCGTACACGGAGTTGGTGCCCGAGATCGCGCAGGAGCCCGACTACGACGCGGCGCTGGCGGCGGTGGGCTGACGCCGTCGCTTTGCCGCGTCTGCGGCCATCAGCCGCGCGGGTCGATCAGGTCGCGGAAGGCCGCTGCGGGATAGACGGAAGCGCCCAACGCCGCGACCCGATCGGTCAGCCCTTTGTCCGACGTCACCACCCGAATCTCGTGCGGCCGGGCGTCGGCCTGCACCAGCCGGACGATCTCGTCGTCGGCCGAGTTCGCGGCCGGCCTGGGGGCATACGCCACCTCGACCACCGCCGAGGCGAGGGCGGTGGCCGGCGGGCGCTCGAACACCACGGTCACGCGCTCTCCTTGCTTCAATGCCCATCGGTCGAGACTTTCCACCAGCCCGACCATGGCGCGGCCACGGTCCTTCCACCACCCGTCGGGGCGACTCCCGATCACGTTCATGCCGTCGACGATCCACCGCACAGACACACGGTAGGGCAGACCGGTTGGAGGGCAGTCATTTCCAGGCCAACTGGGCAAGGCTGACCAGGACGAGCGCGGTCAGCGTCAGCAATTGGGGCCACGGTCGCCACGGCGCATCCTGGATGGCGTAGGACACCTCCTTCAGCGGCGATGTCGGCGGCGGGGCGGCGCGCTCGGGGGCCACCGGGCGATGGAACCGGTGGAAGTACAGCTGGATCAGCGTCGCGCCGACCCAGAGCCCGCCCAGAAAGCTCACCGGGTCGACGCCGCGCCACAACAACAGCGCGGCGATCGCCATGGTGAAGGCCATCAGCACGACGTCGGACGTGGTGGTGGCCGAGGCCTTGCCGCCGTACTGTTTGTCCAGCAGCGCGCGGCGCCGACGGTAGGGCAGCGCGAAGAAGGCGAACTTTGTGACGATGTGCAGGCCGAGTACTACGACGACGGCGGTCGCGATGGTATTAACTACGGTCACCGGTATCAGTGTTCTCCCCTGACGCCCCGCTGATGCCGGATACCGCAACCGACGATGGGAAACGCCGATGACGTCGTTAGCCGACACGGATGACCGGGTGGTTTCGCTGGCCCGCGGCATGCGGGACCTGGTTCGGGCCGAAGCCGCCGAATCCGAGCGGGCGCGCACGCTCACCCCGGCGATCGTCGACGAGATGTGGGCCAGTGGCCTGATGTCCGCGTTCAACCCCGCGGCGGCCGGCGGCGTCGAGCCGTCGTTCACCGAGATGATCGAAACCTGGATCGAAATGGCTTGGCAGGACGCATCATTCGGGTGGATCGGCATCGCCAACCTGCCGTCCTCCTTCGCCGCCGCGGCGTACCTGCCCGACGACGGGTTCGCGGAGGTGTTCACGGCGCACGGCAACCGCGTCACCCTGGGCGGCCAGTTCTTTCCCAACGGTCAGGGCAGCGCGGTCGACGGCGGTTATCGGGTTACCGGGGCGTGGAACTTCGGCTCCGGCATCGGCCACTCCCAATACATCGCGGCCGGGTTCCTGCCGATGGACAACGGCGAAATGCGTTGGATCAGTGAGGGCTTCCCGGAGATGCGCGTCGCCGTGATTCCTCGGGACCAGATCAGCTTCGACGACGGCTGGCACGTCCAGGGCCTCAAGGGAACCGGCTCCTACGACTACAGCGCCCGGGACGTGTTCGTGCCCGCCGGCCGCACCTTCGAGCTGTTCGTCCGGGAGCCGCACCGCGGCGCGTCTCCGGCCACCCGGATGGGGCTGATGCCCGTGACCGCCGCCGGCCACGCGTCGTGGGCGCTCGGCGTCGCCAAGAGCATGCTCGACGACGTCCAGGAACTGGCCGCGACGAAGTTCCGGATGAGCGACATGGCCTCGCTGGCCAGCCGCCCGACGTTCCAGAAAGGGCTGGCGCACCATCGGGCGGCCTGGCGCGCCGCGCGCCTGCTGGTGCTCGACGCGTTCACCACCGCCGAGGCGGCCGTCGCGGCCGGCGACGACCTGACACCGGCCCTGCGCGCCGACATGCGGGTGGCCGCCGTCTATGCGACCGACACGGCGCGGGCCTGCGCCGAGTGGGCGCATCTGGTGGCGGGCACCAGCTCCATCCGCGAGGGCAGCCGCCTGGAGCGCGCCTTCCGCGACATGTACACGGGAACCCAGCACGCGTTCATCAGCGAGAAGGTGGCCATCGACGTGGCACAGATCTGGCTGGGCATCATCGACGACCAGCCTGGGCTATAGCAGCCGCTCGCCTGGTGGCGGCTCGCGGCGCTCGCCCTCGGCCTCCTCACGCTCCTCCTCGACTGACGACGCGAGCCCCGCGATGCGATCCAGCCGATGGAGCCGACGGCGTTAAGCGAATGAGGCGACGCCACACCTCCTGAGCACAATGCGCAAAACCGGGTAATCGTCGCTTATTTCGACTATCGCCCACAAGAGCGACACCGCCGCCGCCGCGCCGTAACTTCGGTTTCAGCAGATAACCGCATCGCCCGCACGATCGCCGCGCGAAACCGAAATAAAGCTCGCACGAACGACTTTCGCGAGACTCTTTCGCGCCACGGCACGACATTGCGGCATGACACAGAACGGGGTCGGGGAGAATGGTCGCACTGGGAAGCATCAACGGGTGGCAGCCGGGCGAGGGGCCGGTCGTCACGTGGCGAGCCTCAGCCGCCGCACGCGCTGCGGCGCTCAACGCGCCACGCAGCGACTTGGCGCCGAGTTACCAGCGGGCCCGCCACCTGCGGGCCGCCCACGACGCCGCGGGGCGGGGCGCGCAGCTGCCCCGGCTGATGGTCGTGGCGTGGGACATCCCGGGCGCATGCGACATCCCGGCGATGACGGCGACGATCAACGCGCACGTCCGCCGCCACGACGCCTACCAGGACTGGTTCCAGTTCGAGGACGGCCTCATCGTCCGCCGCACGATCGAGGACCCCATGGCCATCGACCTGGTGCCCATCGAATTCGGGAACATGGACGCCGAGCAGGTTCGCACGCACGCCCTGACGACGACGCCGGGGACGCTCGAGTGGGACTGCTTCACGTTCGGCATCGTTCAGCACGCCGACTACTTCACCTTCTACGCCAGCGTCGACCACCTGCACATCGACGGGATGTCGGCCGGCCTGATCTTCTTCGACGTCCACATGATGTACCTGCACCTGTCGCAGACCGGGGCCGAGGCCGTCGCGCTCCCACAGCTGGCGAGCTACCGCAGCTACGCCGCGCGCCAGCGCGACGGACTCGCGGAGTTGACGCTGTCCTCGCCGGAGGTCAAGGCCTGGATCGACTTCGCGTGCGACACTGGGGGCCAGTGGCCGACCTTCCCGCTCCCGGTCGGTGACGGCGGTGCCGGCAACAAGGGCACCTTCGTGACGGTCGACCTGCTGGACGCCGCCGACACGGAGTCCTTCGAGATCGCCTGCCACGCGGCCGGCGCCCGGTTCAGCGGGGGAGTGCTGGCCTGCGCCGCCTTCGCCGAGCACGAGTTCACCGGCGCCGCAACGTATCACGGTTTCACGCCGTACGACACGCGCACACCTGGCGTCGACTCGATGACCGTGGGGTGGTTCGCCAACCTGGTCCCGGTCAGCGTGCCGATCTGCACCGCCACCTTCGCCGAGGCGGCCCGGGCGGCCCAGGAGTCGTTCAACGCCGCCAAGGCCCTTGCCGACGTGCCCGTCGAACGCGCGCTCGAGCTGGCGGCTCCGCTGAAGTTGGGCATCGAGCCACCCGACTACCGGGCAATGATGGTGTCCTTCATGGACTTTCGGAAGATCCCCGCCTTCAGCCTCTTCGAAGAAACCAACTGGGGCACCTACGCCGACAACCTGTCCCACGGCGGAATCAACCTGTGGATCAACCGTCAGACCGACAAGACCACCGCGACGATCTCATTCCCTGACAACGCGCAGGCCCGCAAGTCGGTGCACCGCTACCTGGCGGCCCTGACCCAGGCGTTCTCCTACGCCGTCAAGGCGAACCGCGACTGGGTGGATGTCGTTGCGCATCACGCCAATTCGCCCCACGGCGTCCCCGCCGTCCGCCGCTGAAAACCCTCTGACAAACCCTGACAGGAAAGGACCAAGAAAATGACCAACGTACTCGACCTGTTCGACCAGACCATCTTCCGCTTCGAGGAGGCGACCGGGGTCACCAGCGTGGGGCAGTGCGTCTGGGTGTACAACCGCGCGATCGACCTCGACGGCCTGCGCCGGTTCCACCGCCACCTGCAGCGGGGCCGGCTGGCGCGCCGCATCGAACGCTCGGCCCTGCCGTTCGGCCGCCACCGCTGGGTCGCGCCCACCGACGAGTCCGAGCTCGAGATCGTCGCGACGCCGCGGCCGCGCGAAGAGTTCGACGCCTGGCTGCGCGAGCAGGCGGCGACCCCCCTGGACGCCGAGCGCGGGCCGGGGTTTCACCTCGCGGTGCTCCCGTTCACCGACGGCGGCGCCGGGGTAAGCCTGGTCGCCCTGCACAGCCTCGCCGACGGCATGGCCGGCTGCCTGGCGGTGGTGGAAGCGGCCTGCGGCTACGACAGCGCCATCGACTGGCCCGCCGCCGGTTCGCGCCGCCGGTGGCAGGCCCTGCGCGAGGACGCCCGCCAAACCGCGCGCGACCTGCCGGGCATCCGGCGCGCGGTGAAAGCCGCAATCGCCGCGGCCGGCGAGGCACGACGCGCACGGCGCGAGGGCGGCGCCGAACAGGCCGGCCCCACCGCCGCACCGCCCACCGGCGCGGACGAGCCCGTCACCATCCCGACGACGACGGTCTTCCTCGACGCCGACGAGTGGGACGCGCGCGCCGAGGCGCTCGGCGGGACCAGCAACGCGCTGCTCGCGGGGCTGGCGGCCCGGCTCGCCCAGCGAGTGGGACGGGTCGGCGCCGACGGCTCGGTCACCCTGGCGATCCCCGTCAGCGAGCGCACCGCGGACGACACCCGCGCCAACGCCGTCGCCAACGTGGACGTCACGGTCGACCCCGCGCCTGCGGCGACCGACCTGCGCGAGATCCGCGCCGCGATCAAGCAAGCGCTGATGCACCGCCAGGAGGCGTCGGACGAGCGGGAGGCGCTGCTGCCCCTGGTTCCACTGCTGCCCAAGCGGGTCGCCAAGCGGTGCGTGGGCGTGGCCACCGGCAATGCGACCGGCGTCGTCTCCTCCAACCTCGGCGCCGCCCCCGCGGAGGTCAACCGACCGGACGGCACCGACGCCGACTACGTCTCCGTGACCTCGCTGTACCCGGGCATGACCAAGGCGACGATGGAACGGACCGGCGGCGTGCTGGCCCTGCTGTCGGCGCGTGTGCACGGGCAGGTCTTCGTCTCCGTCCAGGCGTACCAGCCGGGGCGGCGCAACTCCAAGGATGCTCTGCGGCAAGCCCTTTCGAGCGCATTGCACGACTTCTCACTCAACGCAACCAGCGGCTGGGCGGCCCCCGTCCTCGCGGCCCGATAGACAAAGGAACTTCAAGCAGATGAACACCACACTCGACCTTTTCGACCAGACCTTCGCCACGCTGGAGCGGGCGACGAAAGTCCTCGGCCAGCTGCAGTGCATCTGGGTGTACGACCGCGCGATCGACCTCGACGGCCTGCGCCGGTTTCACCACAACCTGCGGCGGGGACGGCTGTCGCGCCGGATCGAGCGCTCGGCCCTGCCGTTCGGCCGGCATCGCTGGGTCTCGGCCGGCGCTCAGAGCGACCTCGAGATCGTCGCGACGCCGCAGCCGCGCGAGGAATTCGACGCCTGGCTGCGCGAGCAGGCCGCGACGGCCCTGGACGTCGAGCGCGGGCCCGGCTGGCACCTGGCGGTGCTGCCGTTCACCGACGGGGGCGCCGGGGTGAGTCTGGTCGTCCCGCACACTCTCACCGATGGCATCGGGTTGTGCGACGCCCTGGCTGACGCCGCCCTGGGGCGTCACGACCCGATCGACTGGCCCGCCGCCGGGTCCCGCCGGCGGTGGCAAGCGCTGCGCGAGGACGCCAGCCAAGCCGCGCGCGACCTCCCGGACATCGGCCGCGCCCTGAAGGCAGCAGTCGCCGCCGCACGGCTCGCGCGGCCCGAGCACGACGGCTCGGTCCAGGCCGGCCCGCCACCGGCGTCGTCCGCCGGCCCCGACGAATCCATCGCGCTGCCAACGGAAACGATCTTCGTCGACGCCGGCGAGTGGGACGCCCGCGCCGAGGCGCTCGGGGGAACAAGCAACAGCCTCCTCGCGGGCCTGGCGGCCCGGCTCGCGCAGCGCGTGGGACGCGTCACTCCCGACGGCTCGGTCACCCTGGGGATCCCCGTGAACGAGCGCACCGCGGACGAGACCCGCGCCAACGCCGTCGCCAACGTCGACATCACCGTCGACCCCGCTCGCGCGGCGACCGACCTGCGAGAGATCCGCGGCGCGACCAAGCAGGCGCTGATCCGGCGTCGGGACGTCACCGACAACCGGCGGGAATTGCTGCCCCTCGTTCCGCTGATGCCGCAGCGGCTGGTCAGGCGGATCGTCGGGGTGGCCGCCGGCAGTCCCACCGCGGTCGTCTCCTCCAACATCGGCGTGATCGACCCGGACGCCTACCGGCCGGACGGCACGCGGGCCGACGAGTTCGCCATCAAGGCTCCCCACCCCGACGTCAGCACGGCGATCATGGACCGGTTCGGCGGAATGTTGTCCCTGGCCTCGGGACGGGCGAGCGGACAGGTTTTCGTCTCCGTCGTTGCGTACCAGCCGGGCCGTCCGAACTCGAATGAGGCTCTACGGCAGGCTCTTTCGCGTGCCCTGAGCGACTTCGCGCTGACCGCCACGATCGGCTGGCCATGCCCCGAGCCGGCGGGTGCGGCGGGGTAGTCGCGAGGCGAGCACAACGCGCAAAACCGGGGAATCGTCGCTAATTTCGACTATCGCCGACAAGGGAGACAGTGATGCGGGCGGCGCCATAAGTTCCCTGTAACCGAAGCGAATCCGCAGATGTGAAGGGTTTCACCATGTTCAAGTCCGCCGCCCCAGACCCCTCGGCAACCCCCGGGATGCGAGCCGGTGCGTTCTCGCTGCTGGGCCGATTCGTCGTGCGCGCGCCCTGGTTCGTCGTCGCCGCCTGGGCCGTGCTGGTCGCCGTGTTGGCCGTGGCGGTCCCCCCGCTGACGAAGGTGGTGGAGGGTCGGCCGCTGCAGCCGCTGCCGCCCAAGGCGATGGCCGCGGCCGAGCAGATGGCGAGGGATTTCGGTGAATCCGCACAGAACGTCCTGGTCGTCGTCCTGACTGACAACCGGGGTCTGCAGCCCGGCGACAACGAGGTCTACAGCAAGCTGGCCGCCACCCTGCGCGGCGACACCGGGGATGTGACCGCCGTGCAGGACGTCGTCACGACGCCGGCTCTGCGTCCCCTGCTGGTCAGCGCGGACAACAAGGCGTTCTACATGGCGGTGAACCTGCGCGCGCCCGCCGGGTCGCCCGAGTCGTTGCGGGCCTACCAGCGGATCACCGAGATCGCCAAGCGGTCCACCCTAGCCTCGGGGATCGCCTCCCCGCTCACGGCGGAGATCACGGGGCAGGGCGCCCTGGCCGGCGACCTGACGATCGTGAGCACCCGTGACGCGCACGTGATCGAGATGGTCACCATCGTGCTGGTGCTGCTCATCCTGCTGGTGATCTACCGGCGGCCGGTGACCGTGTTGGTGCCGTTGATCACCCTCGGGATCTCGGTCACCTCGGCGCAGGGTGTGGTGTCCGGGCTGGTTCAGGTCGGGCTCGGGGTGTCGTCGCTGACGATCGTGTTGATGACCGCCATGATCATGGGCGCCGGCACCGACTATGCCGTCTTCTTGATCAGCCGCTACCACGAGTACGTCCGCTCCGGCACCGACTCCGACCTGGCCGTGCAACAAGCGCTGAGCTCCATCGGCGAGGTCATCGCGGCCTCGGCGGCCACCGTCGCCGTCACCTTCCTCGGCATGGTCTTCACCCGCCTGCCCGCGTTCACGAGTATCGGCCCGGCGCTGGCGATTTCGATCGGGATCGCGTTCCTCGCCGCCGTCACCCTGTTGCCGGCCATCCTCGTGCTCGCCGGTCGGCGCGGCTGGGTGGCGCCACGGCCCGGGCTCACCGGCCGCATGTGGCAGCGATCCGCCGTTCAGTTGGTCCGCCGGCCCAAAACGCATCTGCTGATCAGCCTTTCGCTCCTGGTCGCGCTGGCCGGCTGCGCATTCTTCCTGCAGCCCACGTTCAACGACCGCCTGCAACTGCCGCAGTCGGCGCCGAGCAACGTCGGCTTTTCGACGATGGCGGATCACTTTTCGACGAGTGCGCTGCTGCCGCAATACATCTACGTCCGCTCGCCGCAAGACCTGCGGACCTCGAGGGGCCTCGCCGACCTCGACCAGATGGCGCAACGGGTGTCTCAGCTGCCCGATATCGCTGCGGTGCGCGGCATCACGCGGCCCACCGGCCGGCCGCTCGACCAGGCCAAGCTCAGCTTCCAGGCCGGAGAGGTCGGATCCAAGCTGCAGGACGCCTCGACCCAGATCAGCGACAGGACCGGCGACCTCGACGCGCTGACCGACGGCGCCAACCGGCTGGCGGCAAGTCTGGCCCAGGTTCGCGACCAAATCCGTGGCGCCGTCGGACCTGTCACCCAGCTCGCCGCGACGCTCAACCAGGCGCAGCAGCCCCTCGCCGCGGCGGCCAACATGCTGGACAACATGCGCGGCCTCGCGAACGGGTCGGTGTCGACGCTGGTCAACGGCGTGGCCGCGGCGGCGGGCCCGATGTTCGGCGGTTTGACCACGCGCCCCTCGGTCGACGGCATACAGGCGGGGGTGCAGAACCTGACCGCGCTGTTGGCAACGGCCAGCACCGGTTTGCGGGCCGCGGGCACCAGCGCCGCGGGCATGCAGCAGAAGGTTGCGCAGATGCAGGCAGCCGCCGACCAGTTGGCCGACGGCAGCCGGCGGCTGGCCGACGGCGTGCGGATGCTCGTCGACCAGACCAAGAAGATGGGCCTCGGGATGAACCAGGCGGCCGGGTACCTGCTGTCGATGAAGCGCGACGCCACGGGGCCTTCCATGGCGGGCATGTACATCCCGCCCCAGGTGCTCACGTCGGACGACTTCAAGAACGTCGCGAAGATGTTCATCTCGGCCGATGGGCATTCGGTGCGCTACCTGGTCGAAACGAAATTCGACCCCTTCAGCGCCGGCGCGATGGATCAGGTGGCATCGATTCTCGCCGCGGCACGCGGCGCGCAGCCCAACACCTCCCTTGTGGACGCGTCGATCTCGATGGTGGGCATGACGCCGATGTACAGCACGCTGCGCAGCTACTACAACGACGACTTCCGGCTGATCGTCGTCATGACGCTGCTCGTCGTTTTCTTCATCCTCGTCATCTTGCTCCGCGCTCTCGTCGCGCCGCTGTATCTGATTGCTTCCGTGGTGATCTCGTATCTGTCGGCGCTGGGGCTGGGAGTCGTCTTCTTCCAGTTCGTGCTCCATCAGGCGATCTGCTGGAACGTGCAGGCGACCGCCTTCATCGTGCTGGTCGCCGTCGGCGCCGACTACAACCTGCTACTGATCACGCGAATCCGTGCGGAGTCACGGGTGGGGATCCGCTCCGGCATCATCCGCGCGGTCCGTTCGACGGGCGGTGTCATCACCTCGGCCGGCATCATCTTCGCCGCCTCGATGTTCGGCCTGCTGTTCGGCAGCCTGTCGACCATGATGCAGACCGGGTTCATTATCGGCATGGGTCTGTTGATCGACACCTTCGTGGTCCGCACGATCACGGTGCCGGCCCTGGCGGCGTTGGTCGGGAAGGCGAACTGGTGGCCCGCCAAGGCGATTCGCGCCACCCGCACCCGCACCCGCGCCCACGCCGCGACGACACCGGTGCCCGTCACCGACGAATGCATCCACGGCGAGCTGCCGCATGGCCTGGTCACCAGCAACATCCGCCGCTCCGCGGCTCGCCGGCGGCAGACCCTCGTCCGGCACGGCGTCGCGCCCGCTAACCGTCGCCGATCCTGCGCCGGCGGTGTCGAGCCCGCATACAGGTCGCGGCTGGCCGGCAAGGTCGCGCGCTGAGCGCGGTCTCGGCGCGACCGCGTCCGCCCCTCAGCGGGGTGGGCGCGGTCGCCGCTTGTCGGCCGCGGCGAACTCCTGTTCGGGCCGTCCGGTGGTGCCGTAGCGCAATCCGACGCTGACGTCACCCGTGGTGGCCAGCGCCGCCAGGTACCGCTGGGCGGTTGCCCGCGAAATCCCGATCGCCGCGGACACCTCCGCCGCCGACATCGCCTGATCCGACGTGCGCAACGCTTGCAGCACAAGCTGTTTGGTGGAGGAGGCCGCGATGGTGGCGGGCGCCGGGGGAGCGACTTTGGGACGCAGCGCGTCCAGCGCCGCGTCCACGTCACCGGAGCTCAGGTCGGAGCCGGCCAGAATCTTGCGGTAGCGGGCGTAGCCCGCGAGCCTCGCGGCCAGCTCGGTGGTCGCGAACGGCTTGACGAGGTAGCTCAGCGCCCCCGCCGACATGGCCGCGCGAATCGTGGCCGCCTCGGTCGCCGCCGTCAATACCATGCTGTCGCCGTGCAATTCGCGGACCAAGTCGATTCCGGAACCATCGGGCAGGTACACGTCGACCAGGGCGAGGTCGATGTCGGGCGCCTCGGCGAGCGCCTTGCGCGCGCCTTCGAGCGTGTTCACCGTGGCGGTCACGGTGAACCCGGGAAGCGTGTTGACGACCCCGGCGTGCATATTGGCGACCCGGAAGTCGTCGTCGACCACCAGCACGGTCAGGTCTGCGTCGCCCATTGCGCCTCCTCAACCATCACGCCCGGCAGCCGGGCGATGAACTCCGCGCCGCGCAGCCGCAGCTCCGCGTTGCCGGCGCTGGCCAGCAGAAGATCGCCACCGAGCGCGCGGGTGATCTGGCGCGACAACGCAAGCCCGATACCCCGCCCGCCCGGTATGCCGGAGTCCGGCTTGGTCGTGGTCCCCTCGGTGAAGAGCTGGTCGACGAAGCCGGGCGCGACGCCGTCGCCGCTGTCGGCCACCGTGATGTGCAGCGTCGTACCCTCTTGCAGCAGCTCGACTTCCACCTCTTTTAGTTCATTTTGACCGCGCCCCTCGCTCATCCGGACCGCGTCGATGGCATTGTCGAGCAAGTTCCCGAGGACCGTGGTCACGTCGACCGGCAGGATGAGCCGGCCGGGCACCCAGGTGTTTTCACCGATGGTGAGCGTCACGCCGGCTTCGCGGGCGGCCGCGCCCTTGGCGGCCAGGAACGCCTGCAGGTACGCGTCGCGGATGGCGTCGATGCCGGGTAGCGCGGAGCCCAGCGGGCCCGACCCCAGCAGCTCCTCGAGATATTGCAGCCCCTCGTCGACGTGACCGCCGTGCAACAGCCCGGTCAGCAGGTGCAGCCGGTTGGCGAACTCGTGGCGCTGGGCGCGCAACACCGTGCTCATCACCTGCACCGCGTCGAGCTGCCGGGTGAGCGACTCCACATCGGTTCGGTCCCGGACCACCAAAACCGTTCCCAGCTGGCGCCCTTCTCGCACTACCGGCCGCGCCGAAACCACGACGATGCGCTCGCCCACCGTGGCCAGCGTGAGGGTCGCGTCGGCGGCCTTGAACACGTCGAGCACGCGCGGGGTCAGCCCGAGCTCGTCGACCCGGCGTCCGGGTTCGTTATCGATTTCGAGCAGCCGGCACGCCTCGTCGTTGACGAAGGTGGTCTTCCACGACGAGTCGGCCGCCAGCACGCCCTCGCCGATGCCCTGCAGCACAGCCGCCTGACTGCGCACCAGCTCGGTGATCTCGGCCGGCCGCAAACCCAGGGTCAACCCCCGCCACCGGCGGGCCAGTACCACCGAGCCGGCGACACCGATCAGCAGGAGGACGCCACCCATCGCGCCGAGCACGCGCAGGTTCTTCGAGAACTGGTCATCGAACGCTTTGGTGGAGAAACCAACGATGACCACGCCCAGGACGCGGTTCGAAACGGGTTCCAGCACCGGGACTTTGGCGACGATCGCCCGCCCGAAAACCGTGGCGTCGTGCGACACCACCTCGTGCCCGGCAACCGGCTGCGAGATGTCCGCCTGGATATGGGCGCCCAACCTGCTGCGGTCGGGATCCGCGAGCCTGACGCCGTGCGTGCTGCCGATGACCACGAACCGCACATGCGTACGCTGCTCAACACGCGACGCGACGCTCTCGATCGGACCGGCCGCGAGCTCGTCGGTCAGTGCGGGGCTTGCCGTCAGGGCGGGATCGTCGTAGCGGGAGATGTTGCTGATGACGGTCGGCGACGACGCCACCACACGAGCGATATCCAACGCGTGGACGTGGTATTGGCTGTCCAGGCGCTGCCGATTGAACCACGCGAACATCCCGAACGCGATGATCAACGTCAGCGTCACGATGACCAGCTGCAGCAGCATCACCTGGGTGGCGAGCCGCAAGTCGATGCGACCCCGGGCGGCCATGCAGAGACAGTACCGCGCGAATGAGCACAATGCGCGAAAGTCTGCCGTCGTGTGCAGGCTGTAGTGCCCGATGGATAGGGACTTACGCCTCCTGTGGCGAGGCCCGGACATGCATAGCGTCAAGCCTCATCGCGCATGGCTCGGCGCGCACTGTGGTCTAGCTATGCCTTCGGGAAGGAGAGCTGGGATGTCACCTGAACACACTGGAATCGTGGTCGGTGTCGATGGCTCGCGGCCGTCGATTGCGGCGGTGGAGTGGGCCGCACGGGACGCAGAGATGCGCAGTGTCCCGCTCAGACTGGTGCACATCGCGCCGCCGGTACCGGAATTCACCGGATTTATCCCGGCCACCCCGCTGCCCGCGGACTACTCGTCCCGGCAGCAGGATCAAGCGCACCACCTCCTCGAGGAGGCTCATAAGACGGCCGTCGAGACCGGCTCGCCGAGTCGCTCGTCCGAAGTGAGCAGCGAAGTCATCTATGCGCCGATACTTCCCACCCTCGTGAGCCTTTCCGAGCATGCCGACATGGTCGTTGTGGGCTGCCGCGGTCAGGGGACGGTGTCCCGGGCCCTGTTGGGCTCGGTCAGCTCCGGTCTGGTGTATCACGCGCACTGCCCGGTTGCCGTCGTCCACGATGATGATGTGCTGGCGGCAGTATCGTTCAAAGCCCCCGTGGTAGTCGGTGTCGACGGCTCACCGACCTCGGAATTGGCGACCCGGATAGCCTTCGATGAAGCGTCTCGCCGGGGCGTAGGACTGGTGGCGCTGCACGCCTGGAGCGACATGGGTCCCCTTGATTTCGGACGGCCCGGGCAGGCGCCGATCGAATGGGCGAATTTCCAGACCCGCGAGGAAGAAGTTCTCGCCGAACGTTTGTCGGGCTGGCAAGAGCGCTACCCGGACGTCGCCGTGCAGCGGGTCGTCGTGAGTGATCGACCAGCACCCCGGCTTCTGGAACAGGCTGAGGCGGCTCAGCTTCTGGTTGTCGGCAGCCACGGCCGCGGCGGATTCGCCGGCATGCAGCTGGGCTCGGTCAGTCGGGCAGTTGTCAACTCCGCGCGGATACCAGTGATCGTCGCCCGGATGCCGCGAAAGCACGAACACCGGGGTTGAGCTCGCCTGGAATGAGAAGCGGCGGCCGCCAACGCCTACTATCAGCGCATGCGCGGCTCAAAGATCTTGATCACAGGTCCGACCGGTCAACTCGCCACCCCCATCGCCCTGGCGCTGGCGGCCGAAAACGAGGTGTGGGGCATCGCCCGCTTCAGCAACCCCGCCGCACGAGAAGGCCTCGAGAAGGCGGGGATTCGGTGCCAGGCGGTCGACCTGGCGGCCGGTGACTTCGCCGGTGTCCCGGACGATTTCGACTACGTCCTCAACCTGGCGGTGGCCAAGAGCGGGAATTGGGACAAGGACCTCGGGGCCAACGCGGAGTCGGTCGGCCTGCTGATGGCCCACTGCCGCGGGGCGGAAGCCTTCCTGCACTGCTCCTCGGCGGCCGTCTACGACCCGCCCGACGACGAAGCCCGCACCGAGCAAGCCGCCCTCGGCGACAACCACAAGTTCTTGTTTCCCACCTATTCGATCTCCAAGATCGCGGGGGAGGTCGTCGCCCGGTCGATGGCGCGCATGCTCGACGTGCCGACGACCATCGCCCGGCTCAACGTGCCCTACGGCAACAACGGCGGGTGGCCGTACTACCACATGGAGATGATGCTGGCGGGCATCCCGATCCCGGTCCCGCCGGGCGGACCGGCCCTTTACAACCCGATCCACGAGGACGACATCATCGCGACCGTCCCCAAGCTGCTCGAGGCCGCGTCGGTCCCGGCGACCACGGTGAACTGGTGCGGCGACGAGGCCGTCAGCCTCCAGGACTGGTGCGGCTACCTGGGTTCGCTCGTCGGCAAGGAGCCGGTATTCGAGGAGAGCGCGCACGCGCTGCGGGGCAATCCCACCGACGGGGCGCGGATGCACGAGCTCATCGGTGGCACAAAGGTCGACTGGCAGGACGGGTTGCGCCGCATGGCGGCGAAGTTCCACCCGGAACTGGTCGGCTAAGCCATTACGGCGCAACGGGTTTGACGACGCGCGCCGCGGCCTCCACGGCGGCCGGCGACGACCTTGGCGTCCGTGGTCGCGGCGCGCGCGACACATAACCGGTTGCGAAGAAAACGCCGACGTGAATCGCGCCGGCTTAAGTCTCGGGGCCCGCCGGGTGATGGTGGCAACATAGCCGGGGTGACCGATAGCTCCGCCGAGCGGCAACTGCGTGACCTCGCGCTGCTGCGTCGTGTCCGCGACCGGATCGACCGGGACTACGCGCAACCGCTCGACGTCGAGGCGCTCGCCCGCGGCGTGCACATGTCCGCCGGGCACCTCAGCCGCGAATTCCGGCGCGCCTACGGCGAATCGCCATACTCCTACCTGATGACGCGGCGCATCGAACGGGCGATGGCGCTGCTGCGTCGCGGCGACCTCAGCGTGACCGAGGTCTGCTTCGCGGTCGGCTGCTCATCGCTGGGCACCTTCAGCACCCGGTTCACCGAGCTGGTCGGCATGCCGCCCAGCGCGTACCGGCGCCAGGGGGCGCCCGCGGCCGCGGGCATCCCGCCGTGCGTCGCCAAGCAGGTGACCAGACCGATCAGGAATCGAGAAGCGTCCGCCACCGGCCCGCACCTAGCCTGACGTCTCATGGACATCACGATTCACTCGAGCTTCCTTCCCCACGACGACCCGGACGCCTCCCTGGCGTTCTACCGCGACACCCTCGGCTTCGAGGTCCGCCTCGACGTCGGGCAGGGCAAGATGCGCTGGATCACGGTCGGCCCCCCGGGTCAGCCGGGCACGTCCATCGTGCTGAACCCGCCGGCCGCCAACCCGGGCATCACCGACGACGAGCGCCGCACCATCGCCCAGATGATGGCCAAGGGCACCTACGCGATGCTGCTGCTGGCCACCAAGGACCTCGACGGCGCCTTCGAGCGGCTGCAGGCCTCCGACGCCGAAATCGTCCAGGAGCCAACCGAACAGCCATACGGGCTCCGCGACTGCGCCGTGCGCGATCCGGCGGGCAACCTCATCCGCATCCAGCAGTTGCGCTGAGCGCGGCAACGGGAAAAGTCCCGAATCCCAAGCGGATTCGGGACTTTCCAGTTCCGGCGGACCCGGTTCAACTCCCCTTGGAGTAGCGGGTCAGGAACCCGACGCTCGCGATCCCCGCGATGGCGCCGACCACGCCCCACAGCACCAGCTGGACGGCCATGGCCCCGAAGAACCAGCCGAACGTCAAACCGAGGTAGAGCACCCAGATCAGCCGGATCAGGCTCCAGGCCGCAACCAGGCCGGTGGCGATCCCGATGTACAGGCTGCGCTGACGGTCGACGCGGTTGATCTGCTCTTCGATGTTGGCGGGTACGAGCTTCATTGTCTGACTTCCTTTCACGGGGCGCCGCCTGGTTGGCGTCGTCGTTGCGGCAAGTACAGACCGCCCGACCGGCTACCGATCCCAACAACTCCGGCCGGGGGCGGCGTCAGGCGTGCGAGATCGTCCGCCCCGGGCCCATGAAAAGTGAGACGTCCTCGTCAGTGAGCAGCGTCGTGGTGGATCTTCACCACGAGCTTGCCGACGTTCTTGCCGTCGAACAGCATGTTGATCGCCGTCGGCAGCTGCTCGAAGCCCTCGACGACCGTCTCGAGCGGCGTGAGCCTGCCCTCGGCGATCAGGCCGGCGATCCCGCTGGTCGCCTCCGGCGCCCGGCCGAGGTGGTCGAGGACGATGAAACCCTGCACCGTCGCGCGCTGGATGAGCAGATTCCCGAACGCACGCGGTCCCGGCGGCGGATCGGCCGCGTTGTAGCCGGAGATCAGGCCGCACAGCGCGACGCGGGCGCGGATGTTGAGCCGTGCGAAGACCGCGTCCATGATGTCGCCGCCGACGTTCTCGAAGTCCACGTCGATGCCATCGGGGGTCGCCGCGGCGAGCTGCGCGGCCCAGTCGTCGGCGCGATGGTCGACGGCGGCGTCGAAGCCGAGCTGGTCGGTGAGCAGGGCGCACTTTTCGGGCCCCCCGGCGATCCCGACGACGCGCGCGCCGTCGGCCTTGGCGAGCTGTCCGGCGACCGACCCGACCGCGCCCGCCGCGGCCGAGACCACGACCGTCTCGCCCGGCTTCGGCTTGGCGATGTCGCGGATGCCGATCCATGCGGTCAGCCCGGTCGTCCCCAGCGCACCCAGGTAGGCGCTCGGCGAAATGCCCTCGGCGACCTCGAGAGGGAGGACGAACGCCGCGGGCGAGATGACCGCGTACTCCTGCCAGCCGAGCAGACCCTGCACGGTCTGTCCGACCGCAAAGTTCGGATTCTTCGACGCGACAACCTCGCCGAGACCGGCCGCGCGCATGACTTCGCCGATGCCCACCGGCGGCAGGTACGTCGGCGTGTCGTTGATCCACATGCGGTTCGTGGGGTCGAGCGATATCCAGTCGACACGCACCAGCGCCTCGCCGTCGCCGATCTCGGGTACGGCCTCCTCGCTCAGCTCGAAGGTGTCGGGGCCGATGCGCCCGGTGGGGCGTTCGCGGAGCAGGAAGCGGCGGTTTCGATCGGACATAAGCGCACGGTACTGGACCGGCGGTCGGGACATGCGGCTCTGCCCTTCAAAAACAGGTCAGCCGGACGCAAAATTGGCTCGATGAACGTGGTCCCCATCGCGGTGCTGACAGTGTTGACAGCGGCAGCCCTGTCGCGGCCCGGATCGGCAGCCGCAGATCCGCCACCCACCCAGCAGATCACCGTCGTGGCCGTCGGCCCCAATGGCCAGCCGATCAACGGTTACCGGGAGACACCGCCGGAGGGCAACGTCGCCACCGTCACCGACTGCAGTACGCCCTCGCCGTCGGCGGTGGCCGACGACGTGTACTACTGCTCGCCGACCGCGGCCGGCGCCGGCACTTGCTGGCCGTCGACGCCCGGATCACTGCTGTGCGTGGACGATCCGTGGGCCAAGCGGCTGCATCGGGTGAGCTATGGCGGTCAGCTCCCGCCGGTGCAGCCCGCCGCGACGCCGGACCCCTTCGCGCTGACCCTCGACGATGGCACGCATTGCCTGTTCCGCAACGGCGGCGCGTGGGGCGGCCGCGCCGACGGGTATGTCGGCGTTTACGGATGCGGCCCCGACGGCGGCGCCAACCCCGCGGTGCTGTGGCTGCCCAGCCAGGGCGCCGGGACGTACATCGACCGCTCGTCGCCGGCGTGGACGGTCAAAGTCGGTCAGCTCGGCGCGCCCGACGCCGCCCTTCCACCGCCCCAGACCCGCCGGGTGACCGCCGCGTGGCTCGCCGGGGGCAAGGCCGGTCAATAGCGCGACGGGACTCCTGCTATAACCCACGTATGCCAGCCGCCAGGCACACGATCACCCACGTTTCCGACACGGCCCGGTGGACGGCGCTCCACCGGGCGACCGAATCGGCCCGCCCCGACGCGCTGTTCACCGACCCGCTCGCCGAGCGTCTCGCGGGCGAACACGGCCGCGAAATCGTCGCCAACGTGCCGTGGTCGACGCGCAACGGCTGGTGGCTCGTCGCGCGCACCAAGATCATCGACGACGCCATCGCCGAAGCGATCGCCGGCGGCTGTGACCGGGTGCTGAACCTGGCCGCGGGTTTGGACACGCGGCCGTACCGCCTGGAGCTGCCGGCCGAACTGACGTGGGTGGAGGCGGATCTGCCCGGGTTGCTCGAGGAGAAGGCGCGGCTGCTGGCCGACCAGGCGCCGCGATGCCGGTTGACGCGGACCGCCGTCGACCTGGCCGACGCCGCGGCCCGAGGCGCCTTTCTCGATGAGGCGCTGGCCGGCGCCGGCAAAGCGCTGGTGCTGACCGAAGGCCTGCTGGTGTATCTGGAAGAAAGCGACGTCGTCGCGCTGTCGGCGGCGTTCACACGACCCGAGATCGCCTGGTGGATGCTCGACTTCCCCGGGCCCGGCCTGAAAAAGACGATGAACAAGAGGATGGCCGGCATGCTCCAGAACGCGCCGTTCAAGTTCGCGCCCGAGAACGGATTGGCCTTCTTCGAAGACCTCGGCTGGCGCGCCGTGGACGTGCAAGCGCTCTACGTCGCCGCGCACCGGTTCGGTCGCTTGCCGCTGCGGATGCGCCCGATGACCTGGCTGCCCCAGCCGGACCCGCGTCGCCCGGGCGGGGGCAGCGTCTGGAGCGCGACCGCGCTACTTCGGTCAGACCTCCTCGGTGAAGGGATGTGATGGAAAGAAACATAGGGCCGATCGTCGTAGTGGCCGGCCTGATTCTCGTGGTTCTCGGCGCGCTGATTTGGGCCGGTGGCCTGTCGTGGTTCGGCCGCCTCCCGGGTGACATCCGGATCGAACGCGACAACGTGCGCATCTACATTCCCTGGGTATCGATGTTGCTGATCTCGGTCGTGGCGACGATCTTGCTCTCCGTTGTGCGCTACCTGTTTCGGCGATGACGCCGGGGCCCGCCCGCAGTTGCTGCGGGTAGTTTGGCCTGAATGAGCCGAGCCAACGACAAGGTCGACGCCGGCATGCTGACGGGCGTCTCGGAGACCGCACTTCTGACCCTCTACGGCCGCGCCCACCAGGCGGCCCGCCCGGCCCCGATCATCGACGACCCGATGGCGATCAAGCTCGTCGAGTCGATCGACTTCGATTTCGAAAAATTCGGGCGCAAAGGCCAAGAGATGGCGCTGCGCTCACTGGCCGTCGACGGGTGCGCAATCAGGTATCTCACCAAGCGTCCCGACGCAACGGTCGTCGCCCTCGCAGAAGGCCTCCAAACCAGCTTCTGGCGTCTGAATGACGCACTGCCACAGGCGCGATTCCATTGGATGTCGGTAGACCTGCCTCCGGTTATCCAACTTCGGCAGCGCGTGTTGCCGGATTCCCCGCGGATCACTCAGCTGGCACAGTCGGCTCTCGACTATAGCTGGATGCCCTTGGTCGACAGCGGCACCGGCGTATTCATCACCGCGGAGGGTCTCCTGATGTACCTGCAACCGCACGACGCCATGGGGCTGATCGCAGAATGCGCCAAACGGTTTCCGGGCGGGCAGATGTTTTTCGACCTGCCGCCGGTCTTCGTCAAAAGGCTGGCACCGAGGGGGATGATGTCGTCCCGGCGCTACCGGGTGCCACCGATGCCCTTCAGCCTGTCGGTGCGTCAACTGGCGGACCTGGCGAACACCATGCCGGGAGTGCGGGCCGTGCACGACATACCGATGCCGAAAGGGCGGGGCCTGTTTTTCGGGACCCTGTTCCCCGCGTTCTGGCAGTTCGGCCCTACAAAGCGTTTCCGCGGGGCCTACACCCTGCTCGAATTCGGCCACCCTGCCTGAAATTCGGCCGAGCGCCGGCCGGCTACCAGACTCGTATCCAGTCGATGAGCATGTCCGCGGGATAGGTTCCCGATCCGGGGTCGCCGCCGCCCGAACCGGCGACCGCGAGGTTGAAGACCGGGAAAACGGTGTAGCCGGGGCCGTTGAACGGCCAATCCGGCAGCGAACTCGCCGGAACGTCGAAGTACGGTTGAGCCCCGTCGGCGTAGTCCTTCCAGAACCGGATGCCGGCCTCGTCCCACTGGGTGCGCCAGGTGTGCCAGGCGCTGTCCACCGCGGTGTTGTGGGTCTTCCACTCGCCGCCATTCGCCTTGGCGTGCACGGTGGTGGCCGAGGGCCAGTTGCGGTTGCCGTACCACTCCATGACGTCGATTTCGCCCTGGTCCTCGTTGCCCAGCCAATACGCGGGCCAGGCGCCGGCGGTCAGGCAATTGAGCTTGATCCGGGCCTCCCACGTGTGGCCGACACCGCCACGCCACAGGCTCTGGACCTTGCCGCTGTAGTAGGTGGGACCATCTTTCGCGGCGCGCAGGACCAGGTTGGAGTTGCCGTCGAGAAACACATTGCGGCGATCGTCGCGGTACTGCCCGATGTTCTCCGGACGTTCCCAGTACGTCGGGTCCTTGATCGTCTCGCGGGCCTTCGCCACCGCCCACTTCGACGCATCGGGAGCCGAGCCGGCCGGCCCGTCGAATTCGTCCTGGAAGATGTAGCCCCCGGTCTGGCCGCTGGGCGCAGCGGGCGGCGGGGCGTCGGGCGCTCCCGGTCGGCGCGGGTAGGCCCGGGCCTCGGGAACCGGCAGCACGGCTGCCAGCACTCCGATCCCGGCAGTCAGCATGACGCGGCGGCGGTCGATCTCCGGCATAAGCAAGGCACGATAGCAGCCGGCGCCGTCCGGGCGCGAAACGGGAAATGTCGGTGGCCGTCGCTAGGGTGTGGATCGCCGCCGGCTGAAATCGGACGACGGCGGGCAGTGGTTTTGGAATACGCCCTAATTCATGGCCAATTCTCACCTTGGTGCGTGGTTTGGTCTCAGGATTCGCAGGGCATTCTGGAATCACGAACCGATAACCACTGTTGATAGGTTTTGCAGGTTGCTCGGGAGGAGTTGAAATCGTGGCGGATGCATCGGGGGGCACGGTCATTTTCCTTCAATCTCATCCGGCGTGGATTGCGGCTCGCCGCCAAGAGCGGGAGCGTCGCGCGGCGATGCGCCGCCACCCGTCGTCCCTTGCCCGACGCGCCGCATCCGGGGGCAAAGTCGTTCCGGCTGTCCGCGACTTCAAGGTGTACTCCAACCACGACGCCAGCTAACCGGTCTGACCTGCTCAAACACGTTCACGACGACCCTTCCGTCCGCAGTCCGTCCGCAGCAGTTTTCCTCCGCGCCTTGATGACTTTGCCGACCGCCGTCCGCGTGCTCTCGTCGGCGTCCGGCCACAGATGCGAATAGGTATCCAAGGTGGTGCTGGCCGACGCGTGCCGCAGCCGGGCCTGCACCGTCTTGATGTCCGCGCCGTCGGCGATCAGCAACGAGGCGAAGTAATGGCGGAAATCATGGAAGGTGAACTTCGCCGGCAGGCCGTCGATCTGCCCTCGGATGTTTTGTATTGCGTGTTCAATGTCCCACGGCTTGCACGGCTTCCCGGTGGCGTTGGTGACCATGTGGTCGGTGCCGTACTTTTTCACCGACGCCGACAGCATAAGCGTCAGCTCCCGGGGCACCGGTATCGGTGCGTCACTGCCGTCCGTTTTGAGCGGCTTGTCCCCGTATTGGACCTTGGGGTGGACGATCCCGGCCATGAAGTTGACGTCCGCTACCCGTAGGCCCGCGACTTCGGCGACGCGCAGCCCGGCGAACGCGCCCAGCAACACGGCGGCGCGGTAGCGGTCGGGCATCGCGTCGTAGATGGCCCAGATCTGCTCGGTGGTGGCGACGTAGGGTTTCTGCTTGCCGCGCTCCGGCGCGGTTTTGCGGCTGCAGGGGTTGCGGCCCAGCAGGCCGTCGTATTGCGCGTCGGCGAGGATCTGGGTGAGCCGCCTGTGCAGTGAGTAGATGTAACTGGGCTGGTGGCCGTCAGCCTTGAGCCTCGCGGTCCACGATTTGATCTGCGATGCCCGTATCTCGTTGAGCTGCTTGCCGCCGAACTCTTTGGTGATCTGGGCGATGTGCACCTTTGCGCACCGCACGGTGTTTGGCCGCTTCGAGGCGTAACCCTCCAGCCAGGTATCGCACCACTGCTGGACGGTTGTCTGGGCGTCTCGCGCGGCGACGTGGGTGCCGGTCACCACCGTGGACACCTGGCTTTCCAGCCAGATTTGGGCGTCGCGTTTGAGGTCGAAGCCTTTGGCGTGCTCGGTGCCCAGCTTGTCGACGTAGCGTGCTCGGTAGCGTTTGCCCTTGCCCGCATTGGCCGACGGCACCTTCACCGTCTTGCCGTCTACGTGGATGCTCTTCGTCCACCTGTCCTCGACGCTGCTGCGGGTTCTACGCATCGCCGCCATCCTTCCGTGCCGTCCGCACAATGCGTTGCACGCGGAACTCTTGATGGTCACCGGCCCGGCGCTCCGCGACAGCGCCGCCGCACGCTGCCAACTGCAACGCATCGGTGTCGAGGGTGGTGCACGCCGCCCGGACGGCGGCGATCACCTCCGTATCGGCGCTATCGAGGTCAATCTGCGTGGCTTCGGCGACGCGATCAGCGACGTCACGCAGCGCAACCCGCACCGTGCGGGCCGCATCATCGAGCGACCCCTGCAGCCGGCGCAGCACGAAATCGCGGTCAGCGCCTGGAGACGCAGGCCGGCCCATCAGGGCATCGGTGGAGCAGCCGAACACCTCGGCGTAAGCGAGCAGCTCTTCGGCCGCCAAAACCCGTTCGTTGTTTTCCAGCTTCGCAACCGCGGTCGCATGGCAGCGGAACCCGCGCTCGGTGAGCCTCTCAGCCATTTCGGCCCGCGACCATCCGCGGCCGTCACGCGCCTCGAAGAGGCGGTCCCCAAGTCGGTTTTTGACCACCCGTGATCTACCCACATTAGGTAGCTTAGCGAGATTGGTTGACCCTCGCAACTCGCGCTGTCAGACTACCCAAAGTAACAGCCCAACCTAAACAAGGAGCACGCGCGATGGATTATATGTTCGCCTCCGACCTGGAGCGGGAGTTCAAGCTCCCGGAAAGCACATGGCGGTTCTGGCACACAACCGGCAAACTCCCGGCCACCAAGCTGGGCCGGCGATTGGTGTGGCGGCGCGCCGACGTGCTCGCGTTCCTCGCCTCGCAAGGGTTAGAGGACGCCGAGCCCGCAAAGCGGTGAGCGTGGCGATGGCACCAAAAGACCACGCAAATGACAAAAAAGAACCGGGCGGCTACCGACCGCCCGGCCTGGGAACTCGCCAACGAGCCTGCGGCCAGTCTAAGCCGCCATCGCCCGGCGCCGGGCTGCTGGCCTCATGGCCGCCGTGGCGGTGCCATCGACTCGTCCCTCGCTGGCTGCGCCCCCGGTGCGCGGGTTGCGGCGATGCGCCCGCCAGCAGCGAACCCGACGACCCCACCTTGTGCAGCGAATGCAACGCAGTCAGCCGCGAAGACCTGCGCGCGTGGTGCGCCGAGGACGACGCCATCATCTACCCCGCTGCGGCCCGAACACAACGCATCACGTAGTTGAAGGAAGGAAATTATGACCAGTCAAGACGACGCCATCGAGGCTTTCATTTTCGGGGGAGCCGCCGCGCCGGCCCTGAAGTTCCCGACGCCGGGCACCACCCACAAGGGGACCATCAGCGGCGCGCCCCGGCTGGCCCAGCAGAAGGACTTTCAAACCAAGCAGCTGCTGACCTGGTCGGACGGCTCTCCGCGCATGCAACTCGTCATCCCGCTGCAGGTTGATCAGCGCGACGGGCCGGCCGACGACGGCAAGCGCACCCTCTACATCAAGGGCCAGCAGCTCACCCAGGCGCTGCGGGACGCGCTGGACAACGCCAGGGTGCGCGGGGTCGAGCCGGGTGGTTGCCTGGTCGTCGCCTACGTCGGCGACGACAACTCCGGCGGCGCGGTCAGC
>NZ_DATJPU010000247.1:0-2889 GCF_035506235.1 Mycobacterium sp. | reverse complement strand
ACCGTGCAAACCCACCTCACCCACGTTTACACCAAACTCGGCCTGACCTCGCGGGTACAACTCGTCCAAGAAGCAGCCCGCCATACGGGGTCGCCTTAGCACCGAACGAAACTGATTGTTTTCGAAGGCCCGCAAGGCGATGGTCGATTGAGGAGCAGCCGGCAACCCGGGCGCGTCGACGCCAGCGCACCTTGGCGCTCGGCGACCGACGATTGCGTTTGTTGACGTGCTAATGAGCCGTCATCGGCCCCTTCGCTCCAGCTGAATCTCATAGCGGTGCAAAGGGACTCACGGACGTCGCGCCCTCTCTTCCAGCTACTCGCCACCACCGGATCGAAACTGCAATTCGCGCATCTGGACAACGATGGTGCCCACTTCGCCGGGGTCCTCAGGAAAGGCACTGTTGGAATTAACTTGCCATCCACCGCCACCCCGGATCGGCGTCGCGGGACGCTTATCGGGATGCCACGCCAACCAGATCGCAACCACCGCTATGACGAGTAGGCCGACCAGTACAGCCACCGCGACAATAACCGCTGTGCGGCGGCCTGGGCTTGTGGGAGCAGCGGCAGACTCCTCGGGGCGTGGCAATCCCGGCACGGGGGTAGGCGGGTACGGGGCTACCGGTCGGGGTTGAGCAGTGGACGGCTCGGCCACGATCTGGACCGGATACGCATGCGAGGTCGCAGTCCTGAACCCGGCTTCGTCGCTCAGAAAGTCGCGGTACACATCGAGCGCCTGACACTTTGCAGTGGCCAGATCGTCCTCACGAGCCTGGCTGATTCCTGGAGCGCGAGACACGAACCCGTATAACAGATCCAACGGTCTGCCGTGCTGATCGGTGACCGGTTGCCCGTCGGATGCGTCGGACGCGGCGTCTGCCAGGTCAGCCGGCGTCATCCTGTGCGAGCGGTAGACGACAGTGACGGGACCAGCCCTTCGCGCCATGAGTGGAATGATCCGCGGTGGGCCGGCGGAATCGACGTCGTCGACTATAAACTCCGCGAGCATGCGATGTTCGCCGCTTTCAGCGAGGAAGTCCGGGGCGAGTATCGACCGGTATCCGCGATGGCGTCCGCGTGCCACGAGGAATGCCCATCCCGTCGTCGATTGCACGGCGGCCGCCATAACTTCTTAAGCCGCCGTGGTGAGTCGAGAACACGACATCTCGTATTCGAGCCGATTCACGGTGAATTCAAATTCCTTTAGCACGTCCGTGCGCAGCTGGCGGACCAGACTGCGGTTCTGTTCCATAGCCTTGCCGTCCTGCGCGGGCCGACACATCCAGTCGACGAACGTCGCCGCGATCGCCTCGCTGTACGTGCCGGCGTTTCCGAGTTGTAGCGCGGTCTGCAAAACCATCCCGGCAGGCACGCTGAGGAGCTGTGCGACCGTCGCCGCGATCTCTGCGATGCTGACCCGGCGGTCCTGCCGACGTGGGCTGGACGTCCCAGACGCTGCGAGCGTAGCGCCGGCTTGCGCAAACAGATCTGGCAACACTGCCGAGAGCGGCACTTCCAGGTTGCTCGGATGCGGCGTCCGGTCGGCGACTTTGACGATATTGCCCGACTGGTCGAGGCGGACAAATCCCTCGCCGACCGCGCTCACTGGAACCAGCCGGACCACCTTGGAGCCGCTGGTTTGCTGTTCCACGATCGGCGATATCCCGGCCTGGTACCACAATTGGTCGCGCACCATCCGCAGGCGTTCGTCATCGGTGGCCTGCGGCGGCTCACCGAAATCTCTCACCAGATCCCACTTAGTGACAACGAAATGGATCGGACACGTCGCGGCCGCCAGGAACCCGATCATCGGCTGGATGGTGCTGCGAAGGTACTGCTGGCCTGCGGGCTCGCCGCGGAGACACTGCCGCACGCGGTAACCGTCGATGATCGCGAGGAGCGCGTGCGCCTCGCTGATTCGGCGCGCCAGATCGGCCAGCGCATGCGGTCCTTCTTGCTCTGCCTCGAGCAACTCACCGGCATAGTCGAGATAGTTAAGGCTGAGCACCTTGTGCTTCTCGCCACCCCGAACCGCCATGCAGTCGAAGGTGTACTCACGCGTCTCTCCGACACGCGTTCCGCGGGGCCAGGGTAGATCAGTCCGCTCGACCTGCTGGAACAAGCTGTTGAGCGCCACCCGGTCCGCAGCGGCCGTCTCCAGGAAATACGACCCGCCGGGAGACCTGATGTGCAGTCGGTGGAACATGCTCGCCAAGAAGACAGTCTTGCCCGACCCGGCCACGCCCAATGCGACGACCCGAAAGGTCGGGACCGTTTCGCTCTCTACGAGAGCCTTGGTCAATTGGCGTACCTTCAGCTTTTTTGCGACGGCACGCGCGACGAGGGCCAACACGATTACGGCTATGACTATGAACAACACGCTCATGGCGACACTCCCGGTACTCCGCCCGTCCAATAACTGTCACCGGGCAGCCGCGATTAGACACGAGTATCCCACTACTCAATCACCCGCGGGTGATTTGGAGCACCCCCGGTTTCATGCACACCTCGTTCTATGTGACCGGTGTGCATTCCGGCGTGAAGTCGAGCGTAGTACTCGGCCTCGGCTTCCGCGGGCGGCCGGCGCCCAAGCCGGTGCATGAGCCGGCTGCCGTTGTACCACGCCACCCACGTGGCGGTGATGTTCTCCAGGTCGGCGAGGGTTTCGATCGACCCGCTGCGAAACGGGGAACCCTCGCGCACACACTCGGTCTTGTAGACACCGATGGTGGTCTCCCAGAGTCCATTGTTCCACGTTGTCAACTGCGCTCGATCCCGTCGGTGATCAGCGAATTGTTCGGGTGACGCACCCGTTTCACCCGTGGTCCGGGCGGGAGTTTGTGTTTCTGGCGGTTCGGCAAACGTGGTCGGAGGATCGGGTGTTCTT
>NZ_DATJPU010000246.1:0-2215 GCF_035506235.1 Mycobacterium sp. | reverse complement strand
ACTGGTAGACAGTCGGGTTCGATTCCCGGCAGCTCCGCCGAGAATCCTCTGGTCAGGACCATAAGTCCTGGCCAGTTCTCTTTTTCCATCAACATCTCATCAACAATTGCTGGTTAAGTTTTCATCTTTTCGGTTTTCATCTGCTCCGTATCCGCCACGCCGGCCATAGCGTGTGCTCTGAACCCCCAAGATGAGTCCAGTTCGTCCAGCTTGACCAGCACAAACGCCTCCGTTCTGGATTCGCCTCAGCTTCACACGCGGAAGGTCGCTGGTTCGATCCCAGCCGGGACCACTTCGAGACGATGCAGGTCAGGTACGCATTTCTGTGATCTTGGTGGGATCGAGATGGCATCCGAAAGGGCAAAATCCGCACTTTGTCGGTATCTTGTCATTTGCCACGGTGATGGGACCACTGGTTAGCCACCAGCTAGGGACCACCTGTTTGGGCTCAGCGAGCATGGTGGTCGGGATTTTTGGCGCTGTCAACTGATGGTTTTTGACGCCGCCGGTAGGACTGGCCTTCGACGACCAGCTCGTGCGCGGTGGAGGTGAGTCGGTCGATCGCCGACTGGGCCAGTAGCGGGTCGCTCATCATGGCCAGCCACTCATCGGGGCTGCGGTTCGAGGTCAGCACGGTGGCGGCCTGGTGGTGGCGGGCCACGACCAGTTCGTAGAAGTCGGCGGTTTCGGTGGCGTCCATGGGTTGCAGCGCGAAGTCGTCGATCAACAACAGCCGCACTTGGGCGAGGCGGCGCATCTCGGCTTCGGTGCTGTTGTCGAGCCGGGATGCTTTGAGCCGTTTGAACATCGCATCAGCGCGCAGCATCAGGGTGGGAACCCGGCGGCGCACGGCGATGTGCCCAAGGGCGGTGGCCAGATGCGTTTTGCCGACCCCGACCGGCCCCAGGACACAAGCCCCGTGGGGTGCGTCGAGGAACCGCAGGCTGGTCAGCTCGTTCCATAGGGTGCGGTCGTAGCGCACGCCGGCGCTCTCGTCCCAGGTATCCAGGCGCATGCCGGGGTCCAGCCCTGCGGTGCGGGCGCGCCGGGCCGCCGAGGTGGTGTCGCGGCGGGTGGCTTCGTCGGCGAGGACGAGTTCAAGAAACGCTGCGTGGGATAGGTGCTGTTGGTTGGCCAGGATGAGCCGCTCGGGAAGGGTGTCGAGCATGGGTGAGAGTTTAAGCTGGCGCAGCACCCGTTTGAGGTCTGGTGAGATTGGTTCGTTAGCAATGGTTTTCGTCACCACAGCTGCTCCTGCTGGTTGCCCGGTAGCGCGCCGCCGTCAATGACCCTCATCCAGTCCGGCCGCTTGATCTGGTATTCGGCAGCGTCGCGGGCAAACCGCGCCGGCGCCAGGCCGCTAGCCGCCCGCGGCGGTGGTATCGCGATGTTCTCGGTGGCTTTTTCCAGCATGGCGGCGATCTTGGCCACCGAGATGACGTCGAGGTCTAGTGCGCGCCCGCACGCGGTGTCGGTCGGCCCGGCGCCGTAGCGCTTGACCAAAGACAGCAGCCGGTACACCTGGCGCATCTTGGTCCAGGGCAGGTCGTGATCCAGCAGACGCTCGGCGTAGATGCCCACGTTGGTGCCGTGTGCGGCCGCGGCGGCCACCAGCCGGGCCACATCCCGCATGGCGTAGGCGGTTTTCTCGGCGGGCAGATCAGACGGGTCGGTGGACCGCCCGCCCGCCGGCTGGCGGGGATGGGTCTTGACCAGCTGCCCGCGATAGAACAGCTTCACCAGCTCCTCGTCGGCGCGGGCGGAAAGCTGTTGCCCAAGAAGATGTTCTGGAATGGAATACAGAGCCCGATCAATCTGGACGTGGTAGTCGCGGTGGACTTTGACCTCGACATAGACCGGCACGGCATAGGGTCGGTCGGGCGCGGCCAACAACGCCGGCGCCTCCTGCTCGTTAAACACCGCCGCAGGTTGCGCGCAAGTGGTGCCGTGGATGCGCAGCCCGGCCTTGTGCGCACACCAGGCTTCGGCGCGGGCTTGAGCGTCGGCCAGATCGACGAAATCCTCTCCGGCGAAGAAGTTTCCGCGTACGTATTGAACCGCCCTCTCGACGCGTGGCTTGTTCCACGTTGTCAACTGCGCTCGATCCCGTCGGTGATCAGCGAATTGTTCGGGTGACGCACCCGTTTCACCCGTGGTCCGGGCGGGAGTTTGTGTTTCTGGCGGTTCGGCAAACGTGGTCGGAGGATCGGGTGTT
>NZ_DATJPU010000245.1:0-2335 GCF_035506235.1 Mycobacterium sp. | reverse complement strand
TGGACCGGACGGGTCCGGCCGGGGGCAGGCGATCCACCATGCCGGCGATGATGCTCCGCCCGGCCGCGAGCACGGCCGACTGATCGAGCTGGAGCCGCAGCGGGTCGGTCGCTGCGATCGCAGGCCAATGACCTGGAGCCGTTCAAGCGGCAGGATACCGGCCGGCAGCCCAGTCTGCGCGGTCCGGCCCGCCGCCATCGCGGCGGCCGTCGCCCGCCAGGCGGGCCCGGCGGCAGGCCGCGCCGTCGCCCGCGTGGACGGCAGTTCGCCGGTCCAGAGCAACGCCGCGACTTCCTCGAAAGTGTGGCTGACCGCGAGCCTGGTAGCGTCGAGCCCGCGGTAGCGGAGGTTGTCGGCGGTAATCACGGTGATGGCCGACTTGATCGTGATATCCGCGACGCCAGCCGGGCGCCCCGGGCGGCCGCGCCGGGCCAGCCGCTCGACCTCGGCCGGGTCGAAGAGGCTACCCCGTCCGTCCGCAGATTTACTCCGGCCGAGCACGCCGGGGCTGACGTAGGCACACAGGGTCGCGGGCTTGATGCCGAGGCGCTGAGCAGCTTGCGCGGCAGTCATGAAGTCAGTCATGCTCAGTCACCACGATGGTACCAATATTGAGTTTTATCAAAATTGACCAGAACCTCCGGGCTGTCAAGTCCGGGCGGTGGACGGCTGAACCGGCGGCCACGGCCGCCATGTCAAAGGTGACCATACGGCGACCTGACACAACTTCGGTGAGACAGGAGAGCGGGGACCTGCCTCGGATGCCATTGTCCTGACTATCCCGTGGGAGTCTTGTGCTGGGCAGACGTTTGCCTTTCGCTCACATCCCTTTAATGTCAAGATCACGGGCTGGGCTACGGGCACCATAGGACCTGCGCCGGGCGATCGAGGACGGAGACGCGACATGGAGTTCGATGTGGTGATCGAGATCCCGCGCGGGAGCCGGAACAAGTACGAGGCCGACCATGACACCGGCCGGATCCGGCTCGACCGGACCCTGTTCACCGCGACCCAGTACCCGGCCGACTACGGGTTCGTGGAGGACACCCTGGGCGAGGACGGCGATCCGCTCGACGCGCTCGTCCTGGTGCTGGAGCCCACCTTCCCCGGCTGCCTGATCCGCAGCCGCGCGGTCGGCATGTTCCGGATGACCGACGAGAAGGGCGGCGACGACAAGATCCTCTGCGTCCCGGCCGGCGACTCGCGCCAGGAGCACCTGCGTGAGCTGGAGGATGTGCCGGAGTTCTACCGGCTGGAGATCCACCACTTCTTCACCGTCTACAAAGAGCTGGAACCGGGCAAGGGCGTCCGCGACACCGCCTGGGCTGACCGCACCGCGGCGGAGGCCGAAGTCGAGGCGTCTCGACGGCGGCTGCGGGAGGCCGGCGGCTGACCACGGGGCGCCGCCGCCATCTCACCGTCGCCGTGGCCGGCCAAGGGGGATCATCTCGCCGGATCTCGCCTCCAAACCAGATACACCTGTTCGTTGTCGGCAAGCGCTTCTACGACTGGATCTCCACGCCGGGAGAGTACGAGCAGCTCTTACGAGACTGTGCTTCCCGGACACGGTGACATATTCGGGCACGACAGGACCGCTGAGAAGCAGACGATTATAGGCCTCGGTCCCGTCGCGGCACTACTGGGGTGGGTGCTCACGGTCCTTGCCGTGCTTCGGTGATCCTGGCGCGTGCCCAGCCTTCTTCGCCGTGGCGATCGATGCCCTGGCGGCGGGGCGGGGCGGGTCCACCATGCCGACCAGGGCGATCAGCTCCAGCCCGGTGACCAGCGGGATCGCGGTCATCTGGTTCAGCGTCAGCGTGCCGGTCTTGTCCGAGTTGATCGCCGAGGTGGATCCGAGCGTCTGGGTCGACGCCAGCCGCTTCATGATCGCGCCGGCCTTGGCGAGCTGCTCCGTCCCCCAGGCCAGGATGGTCGTGACCACCGTCGGCAGCCCGACCGGGATCGCGGCGATGGCGAACGCGACGGCGGCGTTGAAGACGGCGATGAACGTCTCGCCGCGGGCCAGGTTCAGCGCCATCGACGCGATCAGCGCGAGGCCCGCGATCACCAGGATCTGCTCGGTCAGAGATGATCCCGCTCACCGTCCCCATGACCGAGCAGTTACTCGCCTGCCTTCACCCGTGCACCTGGGGAGGTCTCCGGGAGAAGTCGGGCGCGATGCTCCGCCGTCGGCGCGGCAAGTTCGCCTACCGCACTACCCTGTCCTCGGACGCCGACGCCGAGAAGATAGACGCCCAGCTGGCCGACGGCATCCTCACCGTGCGCCTGCCCAAAGGATCGAGGCCCAGTCCCGCAAGATCGAGGTCAAGTCCTA
>NZ_DATJPU010000244.1:0-6050 GCF_035506235.1 Mycobacterium sp. | reverse complement strand
CTCCTATCAAGTCACAATCCGAGCCTCCGGCGGGCACCCCGCAGCCGCCACAACAAAGCCGACAAATCGGGACAAGGACACTCCGCACGGAGGTCAGGGTTTTATCGGGTCGGGCCCTGCCGTGACGCCTGCCTGACTATTCTCACTGGTTTTATGCACACCTCGCTTTGTGTGACCGGTGTGCTTCCCGATCTCATCGCGAGCGTAGTACCTGGGTGAGACTTTGCGGTCAGTTCGGGCGGTTGGCGTCATGCCAGGCCTGCCAGATTTCGGGGCGGAGGCGGCCGCGGTCGGGCACCGGCAGGCCGACGGTGCGGGCCCAGGCGCGGACTTCTGCGGTGCTTGGTTGCGGCGCGGCCGGTGCTCGATGAAGCTCGGTGAGGTCGATGCTGGTTGGTGAGATGTGCTGCAGCGCAGCGTATTCGGTGCTGGCCCAGGTATGGGCGGCGGCCAGGAACCGGTAAGTCCATTCCTCGGCGAGCTGGCGGGTCTCGCAGAACACCACCGGCACATTGGGCCACCGGATCTGCAGTTCGGCCAGCCCGTCGGCCACGACGGCCGGACGCACCCGCTCGAGTTTGAACATCTGCGAGTACCGGTCCTCGACCACGAGTGCGGCCCTTGGGAGCGCGGCGAGGTCAGCCACCTGGTAGCGCAGCTTGCCGCTGGTGAGGCTGGCGATGAGGTCTAGCAGCGACTTGCGCTCCACCGACGCGACGAGCTGCCCATCGACGATCAGCCCGTAGTCGCCGCACGGCAACGCCCGCCGAACGATGGTCACTTGCTGGGTGGGAAATCGGTAGCCGTACTGCTCGTGCGTATCGACGACGATCTGCAGGACGTCGATGCCATGAGCGCGGGCGGTCGGAGTGCGCACGTTGGGGCGGGCCTGCTTACGGGTGCGCGCCGACTGCCAGAACACCGCATCCCGACCCCGCGCCGTGGTGAAGACGAGCTGAGAGCGGTTCTCGCGGGACCGGTTGGCGATCACGTCGATGGCCGCCCCGCGGCGTCGGCAGGACCGCAACGGCACGCGTTCGACGATGACCGCATCGGTGGGCCACTCGTCGAGGTCGACCGGGTAGCAATACAACGCTTTGACACGCGGCCACCTCCCCGAGGTGCGAAACAGCAGGTCACCACCGGGCTGCGGAACCCGCAGCAGGAACGGCAGTCGGGAATCCTCGTCCGGATTGACCACGATCAGCAACTCCGCCACGAGCCCGAGTCTGCCGGTCCGCAGCGAGGTTGGCGGCGCAACCGCGGTCAGCGTGCGGGCCCTACGTGAGGATGTGCTTGCTGGCCAGCCTGGCGTAGTAGTTGGCCTCGGCTTCTGCGGGTGGGATTCGGCCCAGGCGATGCATGAGCCTGCTGGCGTTGTACCAGGCCACCCACGCCGAGGTGATGTTCTCCAGGTCGGCCAGAGTGCGGATCGGTCCGTTGCGGAACGGGGAGCCTTCCCGCACGCACTCGGTTTTGTACAGCCCGATCGTCGTTTCGGCCAACGCGTTATCGAGGGCATCCCCGACGGTCCCGACCGACGGAACCAGTCCCTCCAGCATCAGCGTCTCAGTGAAATGTATTGCGGTGTACTGTGATCCGGCGTCACTGTTAAGCTGGACCCGGCTTAACAGCGATGCCGGAAGTCAGTACACCGCAATACATTACGGCGAGGCACTGATGCTTGAAGGGCTAATTCCATCGGTGGGGACTGTCGGCGACGCGCTCGATAATGCCTTGTGCGAGACGACTATAGGGCTGTATAAGACCGAGTGTATCCGCGAGAGTTCCCCGTTTCGCAGCGGGCCTATCGACACCCTCGCCGACCTGGAGAACATGACCTCCGCGTGGGTGGGCTGGTACAACCAATGCAGGCTTATGCACCGCCTTGGCCGAATCCCACCCGCAGAAGCCGAGGCCGAGTACTACGCTCGACTCCACGCCGGAAAGCACACCGGTCACACGGAATGAGGTGTGCATCAAACCGGGGATGCTCCAGTCGAGGTGGAAGAGCTGGGTGAGGGTGTCCTGGGTGGGGTTGGTTTCGGTGAGCATGCGGCGTGCTTTGGGTCGGCCGCGGTCGCCTTGGTAGAGCAGGACGGTCTCCGCGATGCCGGCGAGCTCGCCGAGGAGGGCCGGCACGCTTAAGTGCAGGCGGGCTCGGCGGGTTCGGTGTCGCATGAGATGGGCGATCTGGAGGGCGAGGACGCAGGTGAACGTGTGGACGCGGATGTTGTGCTCGGTCCAGTGTTGCATTGGGGAGAACGGCTGTTGAGCGTCCCTTTGTATGACGACCACGGAGGGTCTCTCCGTCACTTCGGATGCCGCCGTCGGGTTGCGGGCTTTCGTCGGCACCACCAATGTGGCGACGTACGGTGGTGCAGCCGGTGACGGGCCCGCGCCGTACCGAACGACGCGGGGCATCGTGACGAGTGGGCGTCGTCGGCAAAGTGAGTGACGGCACTGACCCGAAAGCTGTTGCGCCCAAAACGAACTGACCCCTTCCCCAATCCGGGGTGTGGTAGGCAACACTGATGCACCGTGAACGCAGTGTCCGGCAGTGATCGTCGTCCGCCGACCCGAGGACGCCGAGGCCCGGCTCGCCGACGCCGTCATGTGCTGCCCGCGCTGCGGCGGTGCGCTGGCCAAATGGGGGTACGCGCGCCAACGCACCGTCCGCGCGCTCCGTGCGGCGACGGTGACCGTGCGCCCGCGGCGGGTGCGGTGCCGCGACTGCGCCACCACCCACATCCTGCTGCCGACCGCGCTGCAGCCGCGGCGCGCCGACACCACCGAGGTGATCGGAACCGCGTTGGCGCACAAGGCGAACGGCCTCGGGTTCCGGCGCATCGCCGCCCGCCTGGGCCGGGCCGAATCGACGGTGCGGCGCTGGCTGCGCCGCGCCACCGACAAGCACCTGTCCTGGGCATGCCAGCAGGGCGCGACCCGGCTGATCCAGCTTGCCCCTGAGGCGTTCACTGAGATCCGTTACGCCGGCAACCAGTTGCGGCACACGCTGACCGTGCTCATCGCGGCCGCCTATTGGGATCGCCGCCGTTGCGGGTTCGAGGACCCGCCGTGGACGCTGATCGGCATGTACACCCGCGGCCGGCTCCTCGCTCCACCCCGCAGCGGCTGAAAATCGAGTCCACCGGCGGACACCCCTGCTCCCGGCATGGCGTCACCACACCGCCGACCAATCGTCACCGTGCCGACGATGCCGTCACCGCGACGATCACCCCGTCAAGGTGGCGACCAACGCCACCATCTTCGTCTTCATCGAGAGTGACGGCGTCATCGTCATTTTCAGTGCCGGGCAACAAACGACACCACGTGGGGATCTTTGAGCTGCCGGAAGGCGAACTCGGCCTCGGATTGGGACCGGTAGCCGGTGACGACCCGGGCGACCGGCCAGTCGTCGTGGTCGGTGATCAGCACGTGCTTGCCGAACAGTTCTTCTTCCAGCCCCGCGCGGGCGGTGGTGTCGATGTTCCATTCCAGGCGCAGGTCGGCGGGTTCGTCGCCGGTCAGCTGCCAGGTGACGACGCGGCGCACCCAGGGGGTGCGGGTGATTGCGGCGATCTCGGCCTCGACTGCGGCGCGGGGTCGGCGGGTCTTGCCGCGGGCGAGGGTGGTGGCCAGCGCATCGAGCTTCGTGCCGGCCTTGGCCAGGGGTGGTGCCGTCGAAGCCGCAGGCCTGGCTTTCGTGCAACTCCGGTGAGTGGGTCAGGATCGTGCGCCGGACCGTGCCGTAGACCTCGCGGCGGGTGTCGTGGGCGGTCAGGCCCTCGAACCGGGCGTCGACGACGGTGCGCACGGTGGCGGGCAGCGCGGCCAGGTCCGGGCAGTCGCTGATCGGCACCGACCCGATGTAGTGCAGGCCGCTGCCGGCCAGGTGGGCGAAGTTGTCGGCGCTGTTCTGCCCGGCGTCGAAGACCACCGTCATCTCCGCGCTGCCGCTGGTGCGCCCGGCCGCGGCGGTGATCGCCTCGTATCGCCGGCGGAGCTGGTCGATCATCGGCGGGAACTGGGTGACGTCCGGCTTGTCGCCGGGGTAGGCATGCCAGGTCAACGGGATCCCGCCGTCACGGGTGACCACCAGGCCCAGCCCGACCAGCCGCAGGTCGCTGCGTTTCTGCTTCGCCTTGCCCCGCTGCGCGATCGGGGCCTTCGCGTTCGCTGTGGTGATGAAGGTCGCGAAGTTGGTCATGTCCAGCGCCACCGAGGAGACATCGACCCCGCTGACCTCGATCAACCGCAGCGCGATCGTCTGGCCGATCCGCTCCAACTGCTGCGCGGTGACCGCGTGCATGGCGTTCCAGAACCGCCGGTGGTCCAGGGCGCGGGCACCGATCTTGGTGAACCGGTCCGCGGCGGTGGACTTCCACCAGTCCGCGAACGCTGCCTTCGAACACCAGGTCTCCTGATGTGATGAAGGGGCGGGGCCTCCGCTCCTCGTGGGTTCCCGGCGGATGCTGGGGTGTCACGTCCAACACTGATGTAGGAGGCCCCTATGTGTGAGTATGACGGAAAACAGTTCGTCGGGATTGATCTGCACCGACAAAGGTCGGTGATCGTGCGGCAGACCGATTCGGGTGAGCAGCTCAGCGCGGTGCGTATCGTCAACGATCCGGTGGCGTTGGGTCTGCAGCTCGAGGAGGCCGGCTCGAACCCCGAGGTGGTGTTGGAAGCCACGTACGGGTGGTACTGGGCGGTCGATGTGCTGCAGGCCGCCGGTGCGCAGGTTCATTTGGCACATCCGTTGGGTGTCAAAGGATTTCGGTATCGGCGGGTGAAGAACGACGTCCGAGACGCCGCTGATTTGGCGGATCTGCTGCGGATGAATCGGTTGCCCGAGGCGTGGATCGCGCCACCACAGGTTCGTGAGTTGCGGGAACTGGTGCGCTACCGCGCCAAGATCGTGGCGATCCGCTCCGGACTCAAGGCCCAGGTGCACGCCGTGCTCGCCAAGGCCGGGGTGTTGATCGCGGCCACCGACCTGTTCGGTGTCGACGGACGCAAACGGCTGGAAAAGACGGCGCTGGCCGGCCCGTACGCGGCTCGGGTCGCGTCGCTGCTGCATCTGATCAACGTGTTCGACGCCGAGGAAGCGGTGTTCGTCGCGCTGATCGCCGAACGCTTGGCTGAGCATCGCGGCTATCGGGCGATTCAGGGGTTGCCCGGTGTCGGCCCGATCCTGGGGGCGATCTTCGTCGCCGAGATCGGGGAGGTGCATCGCTTCGCCGGCCCGCGCCCGTTGTGTTCGTGGGCCGGTCTGACGCCGCGCCACCACGAGTCCGACACCGTGATACATCGTGGTCACATCACCAAACAGGGTTCCAAGCTGGTTCGCTGGGCCACCGTGGAGGCGATCCAACGTAAAACCACCGTCAAGATCGGCGCCGATCGCAAACGGATCGAAGCCCGACGCGGCAAGAGCGTCGCCAAGATCGCCGCGGCCCGAAAACTGCTCACCCTCGTCTACTACGGCCTACGCGACGGAGAAATCCGGGCGTTGGCTCGAGACGCCGCGTGAGCCGCCCGGACGCGGCATACGCGTGGTCGTGGCTATGTCTGACCCCGCAATGGCGTGGTCGTCCTCCTGATTGACCCCGTATGCCGCTCGCCGCACCACTCCATGCCCGCTTCGGCCGGGCGAAGGAATGACCGGCAGCCGGGTCGCCGGCCTGCCCAGCCCCTTCACATCAGCCTGGAGAAACGCACCCCCCACAACCGCACACCGCCCGACTTGTCTTCGACTCCCGGCAAGTCTGCACCGAGCAGGGGCGGCGTCAAGACCGTTCGTCGGGGCCGCTGACGCGCCGCCGTACGCTGCGTCTTGACCCCGTTCCCTTAACTCGGTGCCCGCCCAAAACCGGTCGAAGACGGCGAAAACAAAGCTTGACAGCACCCCGCCCCTTCAGACATCCCAGGGGCCAGGAATGTCAAGCAGCGGTTTGCCGATCGTTGTTGTGGTGCGACCAGGCGGTGGTCTCGTCGTAGCGCGTGCGGGTTTTCAGGCAGCCGTGCAGGATACCGACGAGCCGGTT
>NZ_DATJPU010000243.1:0-12569 GCF_035506235.1 Mycobacterium sp. | reverse complement strand
GGAATCCGCGCAGCGAATGGGCCTGCTGCGCAAGCACCGTGGGCGTCTCATGGTGACCGCGCGGGGCAAGGCCGCACGCGGCGACCCCGCGGCGCTGTGGTTCCAGCTCGCCGAACGTATGCCGCTCACGTCGAAGGATGTGTGCGAACAGCAGGCCGGGCTTCTCTTCCTCACCGCGGTCGCTGCCGGTGAGAACGACCCCGACGGGTTCCTCGCCGACCTGCTCGATGCCATCGGTTGGAGGCACGGTGACCACACACCGATCACGAGGTCGTCGGCGGGGCGCATCGCCTGGGACACCAGAGACGTGCTGCGACGGCTCCGACTGCTGGCACCGGACAGTCGGGTCGCGGAGCCTGAGCGTGTCACACCGCAAGCGGTGGCATTCGCCCGCGCCGCGGTGCGGTCCTGGCCATCCGCCGCGAAATCGACACCACGGTGTGATCTCGCTGGATCACAGCCATATCCGCGTTTCGCGGCGCGTGCCTGAGCACTCGGGCGCCTGAACCGCGCGGTGGGAGTAGGATTCAGTCCTACTCAACGATGGAGGTCGCTCATGCGAACGACGCGGCAATTGAGCATCACACTCCCAAACGACATGGCCGAAGCGCTCCGCGAGCGGGTGCGCTCAGGAGAATACGCCAGCGAAAGTGAGGTGATCCGCGAGGGCCTGCGGGCGTTGTTCGCCCGCGATCAGGCTATTGAAGCCTGGCTTCGTGACGAGGTTGCCGCTGCGTACGACGCTGTGGTCGCCGACCCTTCGCGCGCCGTCACTGCGCAGAGGGTGCGGGCGCGGCTGGCCGCCGAGCAGGCCGGGAGAGTGTGAGTCCCAGCGTCGTCTTCACGCCCGAGGCGGAAGATCAGCTCGCGGAGCTGTACCGCTATATCGCCGCCGCGGGGTCGGCCGAAGTCGCGGCGCGCTACACGGAGGCGATCGTCGCTTACTGCGAGGAGCTGGCCGCATTCCCGCATCGCGGCAGCGCGCGCGACGACATCAGGTCTGGACTGCGCACAATCGGTTTCAGGCGACGGGTCGTTATTGCATTCGCAGTGTTGGACCAGACCGTGGCGATCATCGGCGTCTTCTACGGCGGGCGCGATTACGAGGCGGTTCTGAGTGATCCAGACGATGCTTCGGAGTAGCCGACTCGACCACGTGGCAATTAGGGTCTAGCACTGTTGCGTCGCGTAACACGGCAGGGCATATCCGCAGCACGCGGAGGGCTGGCCCAACGACGCAGGAAGACAGAACCCGCAGTTCAGAGCCTGTTTCCCCAGGTTCGGTGCGGGGTTCGAGTCCCCTTAGCTCCACAAGTTTGACGCAGTTGACATTTATAAATGCGCTCTCGCAAATAATCACGTCAAGGCCTAATGGCACAGGCTCAGGGATGTAGGTTCCACTGACCGCAGTCCTCGGCAAGGACGTCGTTGACGTCGACTTCGAGTCCCCCGACTACTGGGCCAGGATTCGACGCCGTACTTACCACGCGTTGGTAGAGGACCGCGGCGGGCTCGATCTGACCGCGGGACCAGGACCGGGTCTGCCAAGCCCACCGGTGCCCGGGGGTGCGCGAACTTCCGATAACGCCGTCGGCGGCGGCCCATTGGCACACATCGAGACCGCCGTAGACGCCGGTGCGCTGCACTCCCAGTACTGAATTGATTCCGCGAAACCACTTAAGTGCCAAATTGTTCCAGGTGTCGTGGTTTATGTCCTCGTCGACGCTGAAGAAGATCGGGGCACTCTGACCGCCACCCGCCGCGGTATGCAACTTCCAGGCGGTGTGAGCATCGGCGACGCCGCCCTCGAACCCGCGCCTGAAATCTGATGGTGCTGTCCCGCCTGGCTTGCCGTATTGGTAATTGCTGACAATCATTAGCCCAGCAGCGGTGAGCTGCTCGGCGTAAGGCCGGGTGATCGGCTTGGCGCCCATGGACGAGCCGGGACGCGATAGCGACACGTAGTTAATGACCCCGGCGTAGCCAGCAGCTCGGATGTGCTCCGCTGGAACTTGGCGCATGGCGAAGTCGATCAGTTTGGGAGTGGCGGCAGCCGCCGCAGGGACGGTGCCAGTTTCCAACGCCGAGTACAACCCTGGCAGTGCAGACATAGCGACGGCGTAGCGCAATACGTCGCGCCGGGGAATAGCGCGTGATCGCCGGAGGCACACATTTACCGACAAGTCCTGCATCGCGTGATGTTAAATATGTGACTTTTGTGAAAAGAAGTAGCGTGCAGTAGTCGATATCAAATCGGTCTTTGCGGTTCACCGGCCTGAGTCAATGGCTGGAGCGGTGGCGACGATTCTGTTGGTTCAGCGTTCTGAGCCGAACGGGGTAGTGGGTGTCGATGCGGGACATGCGCTGCGCAAAGCGAATCGACTCAAGCTAGACGCCGATGGTTGCGCCGAGGCCGCACTGTGCAGTTGTGCGGATACCGTCGCCCGCGAGGGCGAGCACGGTGTCTTCCGTCCGCAGCAGCGGTTGGGTGCCGGTTCTAACCAGGGCGAATTCGTCGATGATTGTCTGGTGCTCCGGAGTGTGGCCCCAGATGCTGACGTCCTGCCATGTTTCGGGCTCCAAAGCCGTTTCCGCCCTAGCCGACTGGATCGGCCGGATCGAACCTGGGATGCAGGCCGACCTTGAACGCCACCGGGCTGTTGTCGCGGACGGCTTGGCTGTCACTGACCAGCTGAACCTCTGCGCGGAGACCGGCACAGTTGTAGCTCGCGCGTTCCCGATAACTATCGTCGAGACGTCAACCACTCGACCTTGCTATCCAGACAGGTCGCCGGGTTGCCTGCTCGCAGTTGTCCCTCACCAGGAGGCGGCGCCCATGGCGAAGACAGAGATCGCTGCGCTGCTCGCCGTGAGCGCCGCATTTTTCATCGGCTTCGGAAATGTCATCCACCTGCGGTCCGCCCACCAGGTGACCGATGAGGAGGTCGGCATTGTCGGGTTGTTCACCCGGCTGTTACGCGATCGCCAGTGGTGGCTGGGCACTATCGGCGGCGGGGCTGTCGGGTTCTCGCTGCAGGCGGCGGCCCTCAGCCTCGGCTCGGTAGTGGAGGTGCAGGCGATTTTGTGCACCGCTTTGCTATTCGCGCTCCCGATAAATGGAAAGCTGTACCACCGCCGCGTCGCCCGCTGGGAGTGGGCCTGGGCTGCGCTGCTCGCCGCCGGCGTCGTGGTGATCGTCACGGTCGGCAATCCGCAGCCTGGCCGTTCGCATTGGTCGCTGGGGACCTGGCTCACGGTGGGGGTCGTCATGCTTGCAGCGCGAATCCTGTGCGGGGTGGGCGCACGGATCTGGCCCGGCACGCCCAGAGCAGTGCTGCTGGCGGTGATTGCCGGTTCGCTGTGGGGTGTGGTCGCGGTATTGACAAAGGGTGTGACGGCATTGCTTGGACACGGCTTGCCGGCGCTGTTGCGAGCGCCGGAACTGTACTGGTGGGCGGGGATTGCGGTGGCGGCCATGGCTCTTCAGCAGTCGTCCTTCCGGGCCGGGTCGCTGACCGCCTCTATGCCGACCATGTCTATTACCCAGCCGGTCGTCGGCTCGGTGCTTGGCATCGTGGTTCTCGGCGAGACGATCCACACCGGCGCCTTTGCGTATATCGCCCTAGGTGTGGCCGTCATCCTGACGGTGGTGGCTACCGCGGCGCTCGCCCATGGTCAGGCGGACCGGTCGCACGCCGGTGGCGCACGGCCCCGGAACCGAACAACTCCGGAGTGACGGCTTGTTGGACGGCCATCGCGATCATCGCCCGGCCATGAAGGTCGGTCACCGCACCCGGATACGGAAGGCACTGCTGGAATAGGTCCGCGAAACTCCACCTGGAGGCCACCAGATCGGTGCGTCGGGCCGCCAGGGTGCGCAGCGCATCCCCACGCAATTTCATCACCACACAGTGGTGGCAAGTCCCGGCGCATCCCGCCTGAGTGATGATCGCGACGTCTTTCCCTCGGGAATGGGGGTGCGAGCTCGGCCCGCTGTTCGGGCTGGCCCAGGCATGATCCAAGCCGGCGTGCCGGTGAATTATCCGGCCCCCCTAGGTCCCGGGCAGATCCGCGGGAGTGCTGCTCATCGTGGCTCATCACCGGTACAAGTCGTCGATGAGCGCCTTGTTCCGCTCCGCGACCACGTCGCGCTTGACCTTCATCGACGGGGTGAGCTCTCCAGCCTCGACCGACAGGTCGTGATCGAGCAACGCCCACTTCTTGATGGTTTCCCACCTGTTCAGTTCGGCGTTGAGCCGTTGGACGTACTCATCGATGAGTTGGTGCACCTCGGTTGACTCCACCAGCTCCGGGTAAGAGGCGCCGCTGCGGCCCCGCTCGGCGGCCCAGCTTGCGATCATCTCGGGGTCCACAGTGATCAGCGCGATGCAGAAGTTGCGCGCTTCCCCCAAGACCAGCACCTGACTGGCGTAGGGACACAGGGCGATCAACTTCTCCTCGATGGCCGTGGGCGCGATGTATTTGCCGCCCGATGTCTTGAACAGATCCTTTATGCGGCCGGTGATCGTGAGGAATCCGTCGGCATCGAATTCTCCCTTGTCGCCGGTGCGCAGGTAGCCGTCGTCGGTGAACGCCTCGCGGGTCGCCTCAGGCATGTTGTAATAGCCCGCCATCACGCAGGGGCCGTTCATCTGGATCTCGCCATGGTCGCCGATGCGGGTGTGCGTGCCCTCGAACGGGAGTCCCACGGTGCCGAGCTTGTAGTGGTTGGGCCGGTTGAGCAAGCCGCCGCCGGCGGTTTCGGTCAGGCCGTAGCCTTCTATGATCAGCAGGCCGGCAGCGTGAAACCATTCGGCGACCTCGCGGTTCAACGGCGCCGCGCCCGAGACGAAGAACCGGATGCGCCCGCCGAACAGGTCTCGCACCTTGGCGAAGACCAGCCGGTCAAACAAGGCGCGCTCGAGCCGCAGCAGCAGCGGCACCGTCTGGCCGGCACGGCGTCGTCGGTCGACCTCCAACCCGACAGCGAACGCCCGGGAGAACAGTTTCGACCGTGGGCCGCCGCGTTCCTGCATCATGGTCACGATCCGCGCATGGGCCTTCTCGAAGATCCGCGGTGCGGCGGCCATGAAGGTCGGCCGGATCACCGCGGCGTTCTCCATGATCTTGTCGATACGTCCGTCGACCGCGCTGGCGAACCCGCATGCCAATTGGGCAGCGATCAACATCTTCCCGAAGGCGTGCGCCAACGGTAACCACAGCAGCTGGACATCGTCGCCGCATACGATGTGCTGCGCGGCCGCCGCCCCCCAATACACCCATGGCCGGTGGGGCAGCAGGACGCCCTTCGGCCGGCCGGTCGTCCCGGACGTGTAGATCAGTGTTGCGAGCCGCTCGGGCGTGATCGCCTCGGTGGCCTGCCGGACGCATCGGGGGTGTTCAAGCAGATACTTGGCCCCTATCTCTGCCAGATCGTTCAGCGTGATGACCCAGTCGCCGTCGGCGGCGCCGTCGAAGACCACCACCTTGCACACGTCGGGCAGCGCTGCTCGCTGCGCGGTCAGCTTGGCCAGCTGGTCGTCGTTCTCGGCGAATACGATCCGGGATCCGGAGTCACCGAGAATGTAGGCGGTGTCGGCGGCATTGGTGTTGGCGTAAACCGTCGTGGTTGCCGCCCCCGCGCACATCACCGCGAGATCGGCCAAAATCCATTCATATCTGGTGCTGGACGCGATGCCGACCCGCTGTTCGGGCTGCACGCCCAGCGCCAGTAGCCCAGCCGCCAACGGCTCCACCCAGGCCGCGGCGTCGCGCCAGGTGGTCGACACCCATCGGCCATCCTCCAGATAGCGGAATGCTTCCTTGTCCGGCGAAGCGTCGGCCCGGTCAAAAAAGAGCGCGGCAAGGCTGGCTGCGCCGGTGGCCGTCGTGCCCGCAGTTGTCTCGTTCATGACTTCTCCGTTCTAGGCACCTCTACGCTCACTGTGCTCTTAGGCCGGGAGCGTCCGGGTTCGTATGGCAGATCGAGGCCGCTCAGCGAACTTCGAGAACCTCGCTCAGTGGGCGTCGCGGCGTGGGAGGCTGTGACGGGTGGGTGCTGTGCGCAGTGCCGATGCGGACCAGCAACTGCGGCAGTGCCGTCTTTCCGGTGACATGACGCACTATCTCGCGGCTGGGATCCACCTCGATCATGTGTGTCAGCGTGCAGGTCGCGAGCCCGGCCATAGTGCACTCCAGCAACACTGCCGACAGCGCCTCTCCGCATCCCAGTGCGTTGGCGCTGCTGTCATCGCAGGTCGACAGCACCACGATCTTGGACCGGTCGGGTTCAACGTCGGCCCGCCGCGGCACCACACCGTCCGTGGGGAAGGCCCGTCCCACATCCACACGTTCTTCGTCTAGCTGTGAGGGCAGCGCACCGGGCGGGATGCCGTCCGATTCACCCGAACCTGTTGTCCACCAACGTAATTCGGCATGATACGTGTCGTCGTTACGGCGCACGTGTTCGCTGAGCAGCGACGCCTCGGCCAACCGAGATCGCACATCCTCGTCGATCACTGCCAACTCCGCGACGCTGGAGTCGACCGTGGCGCGCAACACGGGCTCCAACGAATTCCACTGCTGCGGGGCAGCGAATGGACGCCGATCGGTGCGGCGTACCCGGATCGCGTCGGCGCGCGACCGCTGAGCATCGGTGGTGGTATCGGACGGTTGGAAGTCCATAGACGCCAGATGGTCTGGGTCCTTCGGGTCGCTCAATCGATCGACGCGCGTCTGCCATCCCACCGCGGACATGGCAACGCGCAGGTGATCAAGCGCTGCACCGCAGCTGATCGGCACTTCCCGGCCAGTGCTGTCAGTGCCGCTGCCGATCCGGCCGCGGTCCGCGAACAGGTCAAGCACGCCGCCCTGCAACGACCACCGCCAGGGCTGGCTGTTGTGTAGCGACGGTGCACGGCAGGCCAGCTCGACAGCCTGTTTGATCACCCCGGTGTCTACAGTGGTCTGAAACATCTCGATCACCACTCCTCTTGTCGGCGTCCCCTTGCCACGTGCGCGGTTACACCGCATATGTGGCCACCACCGCGGCCCTGCTATGCCGCCCTCCCGACAGTCTTGCGCCAAAGACAGGCTGCCGAACAGGGGCGAAAGCCCCCTTACCAGGCCCGGACTGTTTGGGGCAGTCGCCCTCGACGATTTGCTTTGCACTCGCGACGGTCTGGTTATGACGGGTGGCGGGGACGAGGCAACCTCCTGCGCCGCCTGGTGCTGCCCCCAAGCATGCGGACGAGATCGTGCGACAGCACGACGCCAGCGCTGCACTTCAGTCCATTCGTGGTCAAGCGTGGTCATCGTTGGGGGTTGGCCCGCCAACTGTGCCGGAATTCCGGGGCGGTAGAGCATGAACAGTTCGACGAAGTGGTCGGGCCATGTTTCACCTTCGTGGCGTATGCGCCGCCGTTCGGGCAGCGTCGTGAAGAACTGACCCGTGGCTACGCTGCCGTCGTCGCGTTGAACCCGGCACCGAATCGCCCGTTGGCTACGACGGGGACGCGCGACGGCCGCCCTCATCCGATCCGACGGGACGGTGATTTACGCCGGCTGCGATGTGCTCGAAGCATGCTCTCGCGTAACGGTATTCGCGCTAAGCCTCACTAACGCATAGACTCGCCGCGTCGTCCAGAATACCCAGGAGCGTCCCAAACTGGTCGAGCTGTGATTCGCAATCACCAGCGGCGGCGCGAGGAGGCCGCTTCCCGCGGTTCGCCCGTCGCATTCGGCAACTGAGGGCGGAAAAGCCCGGGTGTTCAATTAACTCCGAAACCAGCGCAGTCTCGACGGACGGGTATTCACCCGGAAAGCCGTGGCTGGTAGCGATGGAATTGAATGCGTCGCAGCAGACACGGCCGCAGTCCGGCACGTCGGCTCTCGCGGCCGGACGCAGCGTCAAAGGCACAGCGACCTCCCGTTGTCACTGCAAACTGTAAGCGCTCACGCTGTCCTGTTGGCGGTGGCGAGCTTGGAGCGGACCCGCACCAATGGTGCGTTGGGGTCGTTCAACCGTGGAACGGCCGCGAGGGTGAAGTCGGCGATTGCGCCCGGGCGAAAGACCAGGCAGTGGGTCGAGCCGCCGAATTGGAAGTAGCCCAGTCCCTCGCCTTTGGCAACGTGGTGTCCGGGTTTCACGTTGTCGCCGATCATGCAGGACGAGACCTCGTCCATGCCGACCGCCACGAAAGCCACCAGCCCGATGACGGGATTGTCGGCATCGATGAGGATGATCGCCCGCACCGCGACGTGCGCCAGATACGACTGCGAAACCGGCGGTGGGACGGCGTCCCAATCTTCAGAGACGACTTCCGAGAAGTAAGTGCCCTGCCGCAGGAAGGCCCTGACGATTGTCCCGGCCACCGGACTGTGCCACCGGTGATAGTTCATCGCGCTCAGATATGCCTGATAGACCGTTCCGCCGACGAACTGCTCAACCGAATCGTCGTTGGCCAGCATGTCCCGCAGCGAATACGGTTGGCTCTTAAGCCAGAAGCGGTCCTGGCGCTTGACACCGGTGGCCAAGCGGTAGGGCGTCGACTCGCAGGCGTTGACGATCACATTGTCGTCGTCCGGCGAGGCCAGCGGACGTGCCCCGTCCTTGAAGCGCCGGGTGAAGAAATCGTTCCAGGACCGAAAGCCCCAATGCTCGTCCTGTGGGTCGTGCTGGAACTGCTCGATGCCGATGGCGCGTCGGGCCGCGGCGCACTTCCAGCCCGACGGCGAATCGTTGAGCACATACAGCGAGTCCGCGCCGTCCAGAAACTCGCACCAGGCGCTCAGGATTTTCTTGAGCGCCGCATTGATCCGCGGGTCGCGGAACGCCGCGAACCCGGATGGCGTGCCCATCGCCCAGTCGAAAATCGCGCAGAGCGGCGTGATCACCGCGTTCTCGCCGAACTCCGGCGCAAATGTCAGGATCGCGTTGATCAGCCGCAGCATATGCTCGACACTGCCCAAGTGGTTTTTGCGGTACGGCCCCGTGTGAGGAACCTCGGCGACCATCCGGTGAACGTACATGCGCACCACGGGATCCGAGTCGATCAACTCCTGGAACTCGGTGACCGAGGGATGCAGTATGACGTGCTCGCCTATGGCCTGCACCCGCTGCCGGTGACCGGAAAGCCAGGACTCCAAGTCGTCCTGGCTGTCGGGCAACCAGCCGGCCCGGCGCCGTAAATCAACACCATTTGAAGCAGTGGTCATCAGTTGAATCTACCGGCGTCAGACTTGAGGCGACCGCGATTCCGTTGGACGTGCGGCGCTGCGATCGCGTCGCGAGATTGCGGTATAAGTCGTCGAGCGCGATAAATGCGATGCGGCGTCCTTTCAGGAGGCCATCGCGTCCGCGGCGACGCGTGCCGAAATCGCTTCTAGGACAGCGTATTCCGCCTCATAGACTCACGCTCACCGAAATAGCGGGTACGCCTGCGTGCGCCGGTGTCATCGATTCAAAAGCTCGTCAACGGCCTCACCGCGGTCGGCTACCTTGATGAGGAAGATCAGCATCGGTTCCTGCTGGGCCCGGCTCCCTATGTACTCTCGTTGCGCTCCCGCAGTCTGCCCATCCGCGACATCCGACACGACGGCCTGGTTGCGCTCAGCCAAACCGCCGGCCTGCCAAAACTTCTCGCGGTGTCGGCCCAAATGCGATGTACGTCGACTGGGCCGAAACCGACGAACCCTTCGACTACGCACTGGCCGCCGGAATGCGCGCCCCGCATATCCCCAGGACAGAGACAACTCGCGTAACAGCGCGCGCATCGGAAAACCGCACGTCACAGTGCATTTTCGCAAGAAAGGGCTGGGGTTCGAGTCCCCTTAGCTCCACGCGATTAGCCGCTGGTCTCCGCGGCTCGTCGACGCACCGTCTGCAGCCCGTCTATTTCCGTGGCGGAAATCGTGGTGCGCACCATGTAGCGCGGCTCGCATGCCGGCCAGGGCCGGCCGCGATGCATGGTCGCGCGGTTGTCCCACATCACCACGTCGCCCTCGCGCCACGAGTGTGTGTAGCTTGCGCCGGGGGTGGTCGCCGTTCCGATCAGCTCGGCGAGCAATTCTTGCGCCGCTTTTTGCTCCATGCCCTCGATCGCGTAGGCGTGCGAGGCGATGTATAGCGCCTTCCGGCGATTTACCGGGTTCCTCCACACGAGACGCCAGCATTGCGGCGGCAGCGCCGCCCGCTCCGCCGGGCTCGCGAGGTCGGGCGCGATCTTGCCGCGCGAATAGGCGTATTCGTGCCACGCGAAGGAATTTTCCAACCTTAATTGCAGCGACGGCTCGAGGCGCTCGAACGCGAGCCGGGTGGAGACATACTCTGTCTCGCCGCCCCGGCCCGGAATGATGCGTGACGACAGCACCGAAGCGAGCGCCGGCACCCGCTTGAATGCGCTGTCGGTGTGCCAGAGCTGGTTCGCCTTGTTTTCCAAGGCGATCCGGTGATCTTCCGGAACGACGTCGCCCTTATCGTCGAGCGTCTTCAGGATCACGAGGTTGCTGCCGTAGCCCGCTGAGCCCACCTTGGTGACCTCGAGCGGGCCAAACCGGCGCGAGAAGGCGAGCTGCGCGTCATCGGTGACGTCCTGGTCGCGAAGGACCAGGACCGAGTGCTCCTCGAACGCCGCGCGCACCGCCGCGTACGCGGACTCACTTGCCGCGACGTCCCGGATGGTCACCCCACGCAGTTCGGCGGCAAAGCCCGGACCCAGCGGCACGACTTCCATCGGCGAACTCCATGCATTGCGCGGTGGGCACGACTTCGGCTCCTACGCGAGCCGATCCGTTTCTCCTATACTCCACATACCGCAGGAGGTGCGATGACTACAACCTGGGACACGCTGGATCGCTATGTCGTCATCTCGACGGACACCCATGCCGGGGCGGATCTGCTCGACTACAAACCGTATCTACCGACGCGGCTCCACGATGAGTTCGACGCGTGGGCCAAGGCCTACGCCAGCCCGTTCGACGATCTGGTCATCGCCACCGCCAACCGGAACTGGGACCATGAGCTTCGCATCGCAGAGATGGACGCCGACGGGGTGGCCGCCGAGGTGCTGCTGCCCAACACGATTCCGCCGTTCTTCCCGACGACCCCGAACATCACCATCAGCCTGCCCCGCACCCGCGACGAGTTCGAGAGGCGTTGGGCCGGTGTGCAGGCCCACAACCGGTGGCAGATCGACTTCTGTTCGCTGGCCCCGGCCCGGCGCCGTGGGTTGATTCAGATCTTTCCCAACGACGTCGAGCTGGCGCTGGAGGAAATCCGCTGGGGAGCCGAGCAGGACTGCTTTGGTGGCGTGCTCATTCCGGCGGTTTCGCCCGGTGACCCGCACGTCGCCCCGCTTTTTCACACCCGCTATGAACCGATCTGGGAGCTGTGCACCGACTTGGACCTGACGGTGGTGCAGCACGCGGGTGCCGGCAGCCCCGAGATGCCGATGGATCAGCCGGCGTCCAACGCGGTGTTGATCACCGAGATGGCGATGTGGGCCCAGCGCACCCTTGGACACCTGATCCTGGCCGGGGTGTTCGAGCGGTACCCGACGCTGCGATTCGCGCCGACCGAGCAGGGCACGTATTGGGTGCCCGGCCAGATCGGCATGCTCGACGCCATGGTGCCCACCATGAAGTCCGAGGCTCACAACCGCACCTACGGGATGTTCGGTGGATCGTCGGTCGACGGGCTGACCATGGCGCCGAGCGAATACGTCAAGCGGAACTGCTTCTTGGCCACAGAGCTCACACCGATCGACTCGGGGATGATCGATTTCATGGGCCCGGAGCACATCATGTGGGGCAGCGACTATCCCCACGAGGAAGGCTTTGCGCCCCACTCTAAGTTGGCCATTCGTTGGGCCCTGCACGACAGGCCGGAGGACGTGTGCCGAAAGATCTTGGGCGGCAACGCCGCTCGCCTCTACCGTTTCGATCTCGATGCGCTGGTTCCCGTCGCCGCCAAGATCGGACCCACTGTCGCCGAGGTGCACACCCCTCTGGAGGACACGGGCTACCGCGCCCCGGCCGCTTTCGGCTTCCGGCCGTTCGAAGGGGGCCTGGCCCTCAAGCGCCTGGCTCCGGAAAGAGGCTAGGACTCTTCGGCCAAAGCGGCGCTCAGCCGGCGGGTCGTAGCGGAGAGCTGCGCGCCCAGGCGGGAGACCGCCGCGCCGCTCATCGGCTCGGCGCTGGGGACCAGGCTGAGCATCAGGGCGATGCGCGACCCGTCCTCCAGGATCGGGGAGTCGATGTGGCTCACCTCGTAGGTGCGGTCCGGGGCCAGGCTGATCGGGAACCAATCCTCCTGATGGATCAGTTCGTCGGTCAACTCCTGCGCCAGCCGGCTCAGCCGGGTGGAACGTACCTCGGCACTGCGCACGATCTGCGCCAGTTCCCGCAGGCGCAGATCGGGCAGGATGTGCAGACCGACCGCGTAGCCACGCCGCTTGGCGTTGGTGATGGCCTCGCGGTAACGATCGCGCACGTCCTCGGGCAGGGTGGCCAGCCAGCGCTCCCGAGCCTCCGGCCCGGCCCAGGCAACGATCGACGCCCCATACGGCGGG
>NZ_DATJPU010000242.1:0-6097 GCF_035506235.1 Mycobacterium sp. | reverse complement strand
GTCAACCCCCGCCAGATGATCTCGGTGACCGACGGAAGCAACGGCGCCGCCAACCGAGCGGTCACCTCCAGCACGGTGTGCAGGGTGTCGATGGCATCGACGTCTTCCTCCCAGAACCGCGAACGCGACCGCCGCACATACCAATTCGTCAACGCCTCGGTGAATCGGCGCAGCTGCTCGCAGGCCCCGGAGATATCGCAGGTCTCCATCGACTCGGTGAGGTCAGCACGCAGATCCGCCAGCTTGGCCAGGATGTAGCGGTCCAGCACGTTCGCCGAATCGGTGCGCCAGCTGCCGACTTTCGGCGCGTAGAGGGCCAAGAAGCTGTAGGCGTTCCACAGCGGCAACTGCACCTGCCGCACGCCCTCGCGGATGCCCTGCTCGGTGACGATCAGGTTGCCGCCGCGCAGGATCGGCGAGGCCATCAAAAACCACCGCATGGCGTCGGAGCCGTCACGGTCGAACACCTCGGAAACGTCCGGGTAGTTGCGCAGCGACTTGCTCATCTTCTGGCCGTCGGAGCCCAGCACGATCCCATGCGCCACACAGGTTTTGAACGCCGGACGGTCGAACAGCGCGGTGGCCAGCACGTGCAGCGTGTAGAACCAGCCGCGCGTCTGGCCGATGTACTCGACGATGAAGTCGCCCGGATAGTGTCCGTCGAACCAATCGCGATTCTCGAACGGGTAGTGCACCTGGGCATACGGCATCGAGCCCGAGTCGAACCACACGTCGAGCACGTCGGGGATGCGCCGCATCGTGCTCCGACCGGTGGGGTCGTCGGGGTTGGGCCGCGTCAGCTCGTCGATGTAGGGCCGGTGCAAATTGGTGGGCCGCACCCCGAAGTCGCGCTCCAGCTCGTCACAGCTGCCGTATACATCGATCCTCGGGTGCGCGGGATCATCCGATTTCCACACCGGAATCGGTGTGCCCCAGTAACGATTTCGCGAAATGGACCAATCGCGAGCGCCCTGCAGCCACTTCCCGAACTGGCCGTCCTTGACGTGTTCGGGGTACCACGTGATCTGCTGGTTGAGTTCCACCATGCGGTCCCGGAATTCGGTGACCGCGACGAACCACGACGACACCGCGCGGTAGATCAGCGGATTGCGGCACCGCCAACAGTGCGGGTAGGGGTGATCGTAGGTTTCGTGGCGGACCAGCACCGCGCCGTTCGCCGCCGCTGGGCCGCCGCCGTTCTTCAGGTCTCGGATGATGTGCGGGTTGGCATCAAAGACGCGCTGCCCCTGGTAATCCGGGACGCTGGCGTCGAAGCGGCCCTTCGAGTCGACCGGCGTGACCGGCACGATGCCGGCCTTGTCGGTGGTGGCCATGTCGTCCTCGCCGTACGCGGGCGCCATGTGTACGATCCCGGTGCCGTCCTCGGTGGTGACGAAATCGCCAGGGAGCACCTGAAATGCCTTGGCGGTTTCCATGAAATATGGGAACGGCGGCAGGTAGCGCGTGCCCAGCAGGTCAGCGCCCCGGTAGCTGGCGAGTATCTCGGGCTCTTCACCCAACTCGCGGGCATAGGCGGCCAGCCGGGCCTCGGCCAGCACGAACCGCCGATCCCCCACCTTGACTTGCACGTAGGTCACATCCGGGTTGACGGCGACCGCGAGGTTCGACGGCAGGGTCCACGGCGTCGTCGTCCACACCAACAGATAAGCCCCGTCCAAAGGGCCCCCGATTACCTTGAACCCCACGGTGATCGCCGGGTCCTGACGGCTTTGGTAGACGTCGTCGTCCATCCGCAATTCGTGGTTGGACAGCGGGGTTTCGTCGCGCCAGCAGTACGGCAGCACCCGGTAGCCCTCGTAGGCCAGGCCCTTGTCCCACAGCTGTTTGAACGCCCAGATCACCGACTCCATGTAGGACGGATCGAGGGTCTTGTAGTCGTTGTCGAAATCGACCCAGCGCGCCTGGCGCGTGACGTACGCCCGCCACTCGTCGGTGTAGCGCAACACCGATTCGCGGCAGGCCTCGTTGAACGCGGCGATGCCCATGTCGTCGATCTGCGATTTGTCGTTGATGCCCAGCTGGCGCTCGACTTCGAGCTCGGCGGGCAGCCCGTGCGTGTCCCAGCCGAAGCGGCGCTCCACCTTGTAGCCGCGCATGGTCCGGTAACGCGGGACGATGTCCTTCACGTACCCGGTGAGCAGGTGCCCATAGTGGGGCAACCCGTTGGCGAAGGGCGGCCCGTCGTAGAAGACGTATTCGGGGGCGCCCTCGCGACGGGCGATGCTGGCCCGGAAGGTGTCGTCGCGGGCCCAGTAGTCGAGGACCTCGAGCTCGAGCGCCGGAAAGTCCGGCGCTCCGCCGGCCGGCTTCGGGTAGGCCTTGACGTCAGCGTTCTCGATCACGATGCGTGTCGTCTCCTGTGGCCGTCATGCTCAGGCCGGGGACGACGACGCGCACGGTGCGCGAGCGCCGCGGTACCACCCCGCTTGCCGCGCTGGGGCGCGACCGCTCGATGCAGGCTGTGACGGGCCTACCCGTTCGGTTCTACTGAGCCGTGCCGGCCGTTCTTCCGAAGGCTCCCCGGTGATCGCCGGATCGATGCCACTGCGTCGATTCTACGGATGCCGCACTCCAAGGGGCTACCTGGCCTCAGGGAAAACCTGCGGCCGGGTAGCCCCTTGGAGCGGTGATTGCTCGCTGTCCATCGAGATGGCTTTTCAGGCCCGGACCTCGAGCACACCGACCCGCCACAGGGCCGCGTACACATGACGCACGCCGAGGGTCAAGAAGTGAGCGGCGCCGTCCACCAGCGGGTCGCTGATGACGATGGTCGGGCTCTCGGCCCGGCGTGCGGCCTTCTTGGGGGCGGGGGCCGGGGCTGCGTCGCGCACCACCGTCAGCTTGCGGGCGGGTGCCGTGGTCACCACTTCGTCGTACAGAGCTGTGGTCATGATCGTCTCCTGGACTTTGCCCGGCGCCTCGGCGCCGAGGTGGAATCAAAACGAGCGTTGATTGGACTGACGTGTCCCATCCCGTTGTGGTTCCGATCCGAGAGCGCTTGGCCGCGAAGGCAATCAGCTAGCCGCGAACGTCGCGCCGGAGGCCGGATCGGGACGGAACACAGCCCGGACTTCGATCCGGACTGTCGCTGGAACTCATACGTCCCTCACCTCCTCGACGTCACGACGCGTGCGGTTGTCCGCACGATCCACACGCACCACTAGGAGTCCAGAAACCGGCGATCACCGGAGATCCGCACCCCTCTCGTCAGAGCTTTGGCACTACACGACGTGTCCGATAATCCGGAAGCCACCTGGGCTCAACCCTTAAGCCGGGAGAAGCTGTCCTGACCCGGGGCGTCTTTGGACGTTCGGGGTCAGTGGCCTGTATTCGTGTAGACGCCTCACCTAACGAGGTGCATACGCGACCGATCATGCACGACGGCTATGACGCGGTCAATGTGATCTGTGCCCCGTCACCCAATCTTTATGCGTTCATTACGCACGTCCACAGGGTTCAGCCAGCGTCGGGACCCGTGCGTGGGCGCAGCCCGTCCAGCGCCAGCGCCACGACGAAATCAGCCACCTGAGCGGCGGTGACGTCGTCGTCGGTGCTCAGCCGCCGGTGCGCCAGCTGCCCGACGAGCGCCGCCAGCGTGTACGCCACCATCCGCGGCGGGGCGGCCACCACCTCGCCGCGCTCCTGGGCGGCGACGACGAAGGTCTCGATGTCGTCGACGAACCGCTCGTAGATCCCGCCGAGGTGCTTCTCGAATCGCTCGCCCATCGCATACGGGTCGCGCAGCAGCAGCTTGACGGTGGCCTTGTCGGCCTCGAAGAACTCGAGCGTCGCGCGAACGGCGACGCGAAGCGACTCCTCCTGCCCGAAGCTCTCCGCCGGAACATCGAGCGCCGCGGCGATGTGGCCGCGCAGCGCGCCCTCCTCGGCGGCCATCAACGCGTGGAACAGCTCGTCCTTGGAGTCGAAGTACCAATAGACGGAGCCGTAGGCCAGACCGGCCCGCTTGGCGATGTCGGCGATCGTGGTGGCGTGGAAACCCTTGCGCGCGAAGACTTCTTTGGCTGCTCCCATGATCTGGTCGCGCCGCTGCGACTTGTCTTCCTCGCTGACCGCGCGGCGCCTCCGGGTCGCGCTGGTCACGTATCGACCAGGCCGTCGAGCCGGCCGATCGTGTCGATGAACTCCTCCACCATGCCGAGCACCACCGAGCGCACCGGGCGGACCTTGTCGAGCGAGCCGACCACCTGGCCGACGAAGTAGGTCGCCAGCTGGCGCGCCTCGGAACCCGGGTGGGTGGCGGCCTGGTTGATGCGCACCTGGGCGCCGGTGACCAGCGCGGTCTGCAGCGGCATACCGAGGGGATCGGGGGTGTCCGGGCGGGCCCACTCGTCGGTCCAGGCGGTGCGCAGCATCCGTGCCGGCTTGCCGGTCATCGACCGGGACCGCACCGTGTCCGAGGAACTGGCCGCCAAGAACTTCTCCTTGACGACGGGAACCGTCTCCGCCTCTTCGGTCGTCAGCCACACCGACCCGCACCACACCCCCTCGGCGCCCAGCGCCAGGGCCGCGGCGACCTGACGACCCCGGGCGATCCCGCCGGCGGCCAGAACGGGAACCGGCGCCACTGCATCCACCACCTCGGGCACCAGCACCATGGTCGCCACCTCGCCGGTGTGGCCGCCGGCTTCGGTGCCCTGCGCGACGATCATGTCGACACCCGCGGCCGCATGCCGCCGCGCGTGCTGGGTGGTGCCGGCCAGCGCGGCCACCAGGACGTCGTTTTTGTGGGCGCGCTCGACGAGGTCGGCGGGCGGCGGCCCGAGCGCGCTGGCGATCAGCCGGATGTTGTGGGCGAAGGCCACGTCCAGCAGCGGCTCGTAGCCCTTGGGCGAGATGTTGAGGCCGCCGAACGACGCCCGGGGCTCGTCGGTGGGCGCCGCGACGCCGTAGCGGGACAGGATGTCCTCGACGAACGCGCGGTGCTCCTCGGGCAGCAGCCCCCTGGCCTGCTTGGCGTCGATCCCGCCCTGCTCGGCGCCCACGTATTTGGGCGGCAGCAGCAGGTCGACCCCGTAGGGCTTGCCGCCGGTCTGCTCCTCGATCCAGGTCAGCTCGCTCTGCAGACGCTGGGGGCTGTGCGCGACGGCGCCGAGAACCCCGAACCCGCCCGCGTTGGTGACCGCGGCCACGACGTCGCGGCAGTGGCTGAAGGCGCAGATCGGAAACTCAACGCCGAGCATTTCGGCGACCCTGGTTCGCATTGCCCGACGTTAAGAGTTACTGACTGATAAGTCAATCGTGAGGCGACCGGCCGTCCGGCGGCCAGCTGGACACACCTTCTTCCAGCGGAACCTGGAGGCTGTGCAGGATCGACGCGACCATGCGCCATGCGCCGATGACGGAGACAAGTTCTATGAGAACCGTTGTGTCGCTGTGCAATTCACGCGAGCACGCGGCCCAACTGTCCGCGCTTACCGCGCCGTCGCGCAGCACGTCGTCGGTGGCCGCCAGCACCGCGCGCTCGGCGGGCCCGAAGCCGTCATGCCCCTGCCAATCGCGCACGCCGAGCATGTCGTCGGGGCTCACGCCCAGCCCCGACGCGACCCGCCAGTGCTGCGTCCACTCGTAGTCGCACGCGGTGAGCCAGCCGATCCGCATGATGACCAGCTCGCGCAACCGCGGGTCCAGGGCGCCGTGCCAGAGCATGGTGGCGAGGAGGTCGTTGAGGGCGCGCGCCAGTGTCGGATGGTTCAGCAGCACCTGGAAGATGCTGAGCTCGGCCATGTAGTCGGGCACCGCGGCTTCGTCCGCGGCGGCCTTGGCCTCGTCGAGCGGCAATCTGGGGACCCGGGCCTGCCCGATAGGTGGGGTCATGGTGTGAGCACTCCGTCCACTGGCGGGACACCTCGCGTTCACGGGTCATCGTAGCCAGCAGCGCGACGCGCCAGGCGGCATTCGCGGCCCGGGAGGCTGGTGAAAAGCCCGGGGCGCCAAGGCCGAACGCCGGCATATCGCCACACCGCGCGAATCCGGCGGCCATTTAATCGGGACTTAACTTGCAATCTTGAAGATTTCAGCGATTTTCCTGCGGGCTCTCCCAATAGCCCCTACTATG
>NZ_DATJPU010000241.1:0-14532 GCF_035506235.1 Mycobacterium sp. | reverse complement strand
GCTCAGCGCACCGCTGAGCACGCGCTGCTCGATCAGGTCGACGCCGCGAGCGACCCCGCCGGTCGCCGCGAAGCCCGCCGCCACCCGCCGCGCACCGGCCGTCATGGTCATCGCCTGCTGGACCTTGGCCGAAAGCCGTTTTGCCGTCAGCTTTTTCGCGGGCAGCCGGGTTCCGCAGCCCGCCACCTCGACCCGCCGGGCGACCTCGAACTGGTCTCGCCCGAACGGCACTACACACACGGGAACGCCTCGCGCCAAGGCCTTTTGGGTCCCGCCCATCCCGCCGTGGGTGATCGCGCACACCGCGCGGTCCAGTACCGGTCCGTGCGGGACGAACTTGACCACCGTGGCGTTGGGCGCCGGGGTGATGTCGCTCGGAAGCCCCGCGGGCAGCGTCGCGACCACGTGCACCGGCAAGTCCGCGAGCGCGGTCATCGCTGTCTTGACGAGCTTTTCATCCGCCTGCTGTTGCGACGACGTGGTGACCAGGACTATGGGCCGGTCAATCGACTCCAGCCACTCGGGGACCGCGTCCAGCGCGGGCTCATACATGCACGGGCCGATCATCTGCACGGCGTCGCCCCAATTGGACTGCGCATACTCGAACGGCTTGCCACTGGCCACCAGCATCAGCGGGGCGCGGCGGAAGAAGTCGTCGGCCGACTCGACCGGCGGGGCACCGGCGCTCGCGCGAATGCTGTTGCCCGCGGGCAAGACCGCTCTTTCCATCATCCCCAGCACGATAGGGCGAAGCGTGGCATCGCGGACCCGGCCCAGCACGCCCGGCAGCGGCGCCAGACCCAACCCGAAGGGCGGGACCCCGCGTGACTGCAGCGGCGGCGTGTACGGCGAAAAGCACGCCCAGGGGGTGTCGCCCGCGTCCGCGACCGACAGGGCGCCCCAGCAATTGACGTCGACCACCAACGCATCGGGGCGCGTCCGGGCGACCGCATCGGCGAAGTCGGCGACCTCGTACGCCGCGCGTCGGCAGAACACGTCGACGGCCCTCTTCAGGGCACCGCGCGGATTGCCGGCCTTCCAGTCGTCGTTGGCGATCGCCTCGATTCGCGGGTCGATGATGTCGGCGACGAAGCCCAGCTCCCGCGCCATGTCCACTCCCGTGGACAGCGTGCGCAGATGGACCTCGTGACCGCGGGCCGACAATTCCAGCAGCAGGGCGCTGAACGGGAACAAATGCCCGAGCGCCGGCGAGGTGTAAGCCAAAATTCTTGCCATTGTTCTCACGTCTCTGGGTGCGGGACAAACATCGTTGTCTCACATTGTTTCGGGTAATCGGTTCCGCGTCAGTACGGCTGGCAACCATATGCAGTGGGGGCCAGCCGCTATCGCATGGCCCTGACACCCGCGCGGTTGTCTCGGGCGCGAATAGTGCTGGCACCCAATGCGAATGCGGGCCAGTTGTACCGACAGGCGACCCCCGCGTGAGCGACACTGTGAACATGTCAGCAACAACCCTACTCAGGCGCCGCTGCTACGTCTTTCCCTTCAGCACAGCGGCGTTCGGCCAAGGGTAGGCGTCCGTGTGTAGCGCCGTCGTCCTGCTGTCGCTGCTCGCGGCGGTCGACCCCGTCCGGATCGGCATCACGGCGCTCCTGGTTTCACGGCCGAGGCCCATGCTCAATCTGCTCGCCTTCTGGCTCGGCGGCATGGCAGCTGGCATCGGGGCGGCGCTCGCCGTACTGCTTTTTCTGCGCCACTTCACGACCTCCGTTATACGAGTGGTGGTTTCGGCCACCAGCAGCCCGATCACCGCGTACCTACAGGTCTCGATCGGCGTGCTGGCGGTCTCCTTCGCCACCCTGCTGCTCGCGCGCCGCTGGGCGCGTCAGCGGCTGCTCATGCCGGTGAGCGGTGGTGGGTCCCCGACCCTTCAACTGGAGCCCGACACCCCGCGCACATCCCGCCGCCTCTCGATCCGCGGCCGGCTCGAAGTCGGGTCGTGCTGGATGGCGTTCGTCGCAGGCGTCGCATTGGCGACCCCGCCCGTCGAGTACATGGCCGCGATCCTCGCGATTTTGGCCTCCGAACCCGCCGCGCCTGCCCAGTTCGGGGCCGCCCTCATGTTCACCGTGGTGGCGTTTACGGTCGTCGAGATCCCCCTCATCACGTATCTCGCCGCGCCGGCGCAGACGCTGGCCGTCGTCCAGGGGGTGAACGATTGGATAGGCCAGCGGCGCCAGGCCATCCCCGGCTTGGTCGCTGCCGTATCGGGTGTCTTACTGGTGGCTACCGGAATGGGTAGGGTCTAGCACCGGAACCGCGTCAGCGCAGCGCCTCCATTGCCACGCCCAGTTGCCGCAGCGCCTGCTCGGCCAGCTTGGCCATGGAGCTCCGATTCCCGGGCTGCACCCAACGTTGGAAGGCATCGCCGAGGGCGAGCGCGCCGACTTGCGCGGCCAGGTTCGCGGTGGGCGATTCCACCCCGCGCTTGATGAGCGTGTCGACCATCGCCGCGGTCAGGGCGGCGGCCTTGAGCAGGTCACGCTCCTTCAGTTCCGGAGTGCCGTCGATGACCGCCTGACGTTTGGCAAGGAACTCTCGCCGGTCATCTGCCAAGCCGGCGGCGAACGCGGCGAGTGCGGCGCCGACCGCTGCCATGGGCGTGGCCTCGGCGGGGCACCCGCAATGGCGTCGGCGAACATCTCGCGGTACGCGTCCTGACCGCGGAAGAGAATCTCGCGTTTGTCGGCGAAGTGACGAAAGAAGGTGCGTTTGCGCCCTACCCGGTCCATTCCACGTCGTGTCGCTCAACCGATCACCGCCGATATCGAAGCGGTCGCGCGAGCCGCCGGCGAAGGTCATCTCCGCCTACCAATCGCCCAAGCGGTGCCACTACCGGAAGCAATCCCGGCGCTCACGGAACTGGAACGAAACGGCACTGCGAAGCGGGGCAAGCTCATCATCCTGCCCGGCTAAGCCATCTGATAGACACGGTCAGATTCGCGACCACCGCGGGAGAAAGCGAACGCGTTTGCACTGCACGCACTTCCCGATAGCGTCCCGATGCTTGCGACACGAAAGCATGACCTCTCCGCAGCACTGGTTTCTTGCCGCCCATCTGGCTGGCTTCTTGCAGCGCCACAACATAATAGGGCGAAAAACCTTGAGCCGGATGACAAGGTCGCACGGTAGGTCGAACTTCAGCCTATCCAAAATCGCTGTCTCCGGCCCGTTCTGGTTGCCGGTTCTCACCGCAGCGCCTCCTCGTCTCCGACAACGTCCACCCCATTAAGGGTGGATGCCAACTCCCTCAATGTCATCGACGCTGGCGTCCATCAACGGTTGCAGGGCAACCACAGTGCGACATACTCGCCAGCTGCAAGCGTCTGGGCGCTCGACTTCAGGCACCGTGATCGATGTCAGCGGCCAGGTTCAGAGCTTGCGCTACTTGGCTTCCAATGCGTACACGCGTTGGCTGCCCACCACTGGATGCTCCGGATCGCGGACGGCCTTGCGGGCCTCTGACTGTTTCCGCAGTCGCGAAACCCATTGGGGCGCCCACCAGTTCGCCCGCCCCATCACGTGCATGAACGCCGGAGAGAGCAGCATGCGCACCAGTGTGGCGTCGGACAGCACCGCCAGCGTCAGGCCGACCCCGAACATCCGCATGAACGACACCTGGGCGGAGATCAGCGCGGCGAACGAAATCGACATGATCAACGCCGCTGCGGTGATCACGCGCCCGGTCCTGGCCAGGCCGAGCGCCACGCTGTGGTCGTTGTCGGCCGCCGTCCGGTTGGATCCCAGCCAGTACTCGTAGATCCGCGACACGAGGAACACCTCGTAGTCCATCGACAGGCCGAACGCAATGCAGAACAACACGACCGGCATGGTCAGCACCAGCGTGCCGGTAGCGGTGGTCCCCAGTCCGCCGAGGTGGCCGTCCTGGAAGATCCACACCAGGGCGCCGAACGAGGCGGTCAGGGACAATCCACTGAGCAGCAACGTCTTCAGCGGCAAGACCACGCTGCCGGTGAGCCGGAACATCACCACGAAAGTGATCAGGGCGATGGCCGCCAGGACGAAGGACAGCCGGGACGTGATGGCGTTGGCGGTATCGCGGTTCACCTGGGCGGTCCCGGTGATCAGGACCGGCTCACCGCCCGGACCCGCGATCGCGTGTAGTCGGTCCAGCTGCGTCTGGGAGACATCGGAAAAGAGCGGCGTGCTGCTCGCCACAGTGAGGAACGCGCTGCGGTCGGCGACACCCGCTTCGGCCGTCGGGGGTCCGACACGGGAGCCGGCGACGAACGTGCCACCGGGTGACGACACCGACGGCACCCCGGGCACCATCGACAGCCGGGAGGCGTACGCGTCCAACATGTTTGGCGTGAGGTCGCGGCCGTCCGGAATGACCACGGTGAGACTGGTGGCCACGTCGGCGCTGAACTTCGTGCGCAGCTGGTCGCCGACCTGACGGGCCGTACTCGAGGCCGGTAGCACGCGATCGTCCGGGATGCCCCACTTCATCCCGAACAACGGCATGCCCAACGCGACCAGCAGGGCGGTGAGGGCAAGCCCGAGTGGGACCGCCCGGCGCATCACGAAATGGGCCAGTCGGTAGAAGAACGTCTGCTCGACCGGGCGAGGGGGGTGCTTGAGCTGGCGGGAATTTAGTCGCGGGCCGACCAAGGCAATGGCTGCGGGTGTCACCACAATCGCCGCGGCTACCGCGAGCGCCACCACCGCGATTGCGGCATACCCGAATGACTTCAGGAATGGGATCGGGAAAAACATCAGTGCCGACATCGACAGCGAGACGGTCGTCGCCGAGAAGAGCACGCTCCGGCCGGCGCTGACCATCGTGCGTACGAGCGCCGCGTCCCGGTCGGCACCGCTGTCGATCTCGTCCCGGAACCGGCTCAGGATCAGCAATGTGTAATCGATCGCCAACGCCAGCCCCATTGCCAGCAGCAGGTTGAGCGCGAAGATCGAGACGTCGGTCACGCAGGTGAGGGCACGCAGCACCGCCATCGATCCGAAGATGGCGATACCGCCTACCACCAACGGAATTGCGGCCGCAGTAAACCCACCGAACACCCACACCAGCACCAGAAAGCTCACCGGGACCGCGATGGTTTCCATCACCTTGAGGTCTTTTCGGGTCTGACTGGTGATCTGCGCATCGACCATGGCCTGGCCGCCGGCGCGTACCGTCACACCGTCGCGGCTGTGCACGACCTGATCGCTGAGCGCCTCGGCATGCTTGCCCGCCTCGTTGCTACCGCCGGTGATGCTGGCGACGATCAGACCGACCTTGCCGTCGCGGCTGAGCAGGCCTGTTGACGCCGACGGCGGCGCCGTCCACGGCGAGGTCACGCGCGCCACATAGGGGGAGGTGCCAAGCTGGCGCACGATGTCAGTGCCGACCCCCTGGGCGGCACCGCTTTTGATGCCGTCGTCGGAGCTGACGGTGATCAGTAGCTGCGTGTCGCCCTGGTTGAACCGCGTTGCCAACATCTTCGTCGCGCGCGTCGATTCCGCGTTCGGATCCTGAAACCCGCCCGCGGACAAGCTATGCGTCACCGGCAAGCCAAACACCGCCGTCGTCACCATGGCGAACAGCGCGAGCGCAATGATCCGCCGCGGCGCGCGGATTCCCAGTCGAGCCAGCCGCTCCAAGGCGTTCAAAAGCGAAGCACCGCCCCTTCGATGGTGAGTCCGGGGCCGAACGTCAGGAGCACACCGTGCTCCCCGCGGCGCGGCTTGTCGACGCGCAGGATGTTTTCCAGCACCAGCAGCACCGTGGCCGACGCGCAGTTGCCGGCGTTGGCAAGCACGTCCCAGCTCGCGCGCAACTGCTCGGGCTCCAAGGCGAGCTGCTTGCCCAGCTTGCGAACGATCTTGGGGCCACCGGGATGAATGCCCCAATGGGCGACGTCGTCTTTCGAGAGGCCCAGCGGTGTAAGAAGTCTGGCCAGGAAGGCGTCGATGTTCTCCTCGAGAACCGCAGGGACCCCGGCGGCCAGGGTCATCCAGAACGACCGGTTGCCGATGTTCAGGCTCATCATCGTGTGCTGGTCGTAGAGTTGCTCGGTGTGCGTGCGCAGGAACTGAATTCCAGCGCCGTCCGGGGCCGACCCCATCAGCATCGACACGCTGGCGTCGCCAAACAGGGCCTGCGTGATCAGCGCCTCCACCGGATCCTCGCCGGGCATCAGGCTTTCCCGGATGTGCGCGGAGCTCAGCTCGGTGTTGTTGCAGATCACCAGCTCATCCGGGCGGGCGGCGACGCTGTCCATGGCCACCTTGATGACGTTGAGCGCCGCGTAGCAGCCCATGTGTCCGATGAAGGTGCGCCGCAGATCCGACCGCAGCCCAAGCTCTTTGGCGAGCATCAGGTCGGGGCCGGGGTTGACGTATCCGGTCGAGCACGCCATGACGAAGCTGCCGACCCGCTGGGTGTCGAAGTCGCCGATCGCCTCCTTCAGGGAGCGCGAGGCGACGTCGATGACGGCCTCGCTGTGCGCCGCCATCCGGTCGCCGGTCATCAGCGCACTGACTTCCCGCAGGCTGTCCGGGTCCCACATGATGTGGCGTTTCCGGACCTTGGTCGATTCGACGATCCGCTTCACGTACGGGACGGTCGACACGCGCCTGAAGAATTCCGCGGTCTCCTCCTGGTTCACCTCGAAGGGCGGATGCGCGGACGCGATGCCGAGCAGCGTGGGCCGGTGGTGCACGGCGCCGGCCGTCACGTGCGACGGAGAGAGCGCATCCAACGGATCTGATCGATACATGGCTGTTGTTCCTTTTCGCTCTAGCCGACGAACCGGTTGTTCTTGCCGCGCCGTGCCAGCGCGGCACGGGCGTGCAGGAGTTCTCCGTTGGCCGCCTGGATCAACAATCTTGCGGCGGTGACCTTTTTGGGCGCGGCCAACTGTCCTGTCTGCCACTGGGTGAGCGCCTCGCGCCGGCGCAGCTTGCCGCTGCTGGTTCGCGGCAACGTGCCGGGTGTCAGCAGTTCCACGTGCGCCGGCCGGATGCCGGTGTGCTGCTGAACGCGCAGCGCGACGTCGTGCGCGAGGTCCGGGGTGGCGTCGGCGGTCGTTTCCACCAGCATCGCCAGCGCCTCGTCTTCCTCGCCCGGCGGCACGAATCCCACCGCGACCGCGCAGCCGGTGCGAACGCCGGGCACGCCGTCCAGCGCCGCCTCGAACTCCTCGGGCGCGTGGTTGGCGCCGCGGACGATGACGATGTCTTTCTGGCGGCCGCACACGTAGAGCTCGCCGTCGTGGATGAACCCGCGGTCGCCCGTGTGGAGCCAACCGTCGTGCAGCGCCTGGTCGGTCAGGTCGGGGCGGCCGAAGTAGCCGTGCATGATGCTGGGTCCCGAGGCGAAGATGTGGCCAACCTGATCGTCCGGCAGCACAACTCCGCGGTCGTCCCGGACCTCCACCGCCATGCCGGCCAGCGGCTTTCCCACGCTGACAATCTCTTTGGCGCCCGGCTCGACGACGCTCTCGGACGCAAGCTTGTCGCCGTCGACACCGAGAGCCTTGAAGATGGTGCCCGCGGGCTTGAACGTCACGGCCAGCGACGCCTCCGCCATGCCGTAGCACGGTGTAAACGCCGACGGCTGAAAGCCCCACCGTCCGAACCGCTCGGCGAACCGCCGCTGCGTCTCGGCGCTGACCGCCTCGGCACCGTTGAGGCAGATGTCCCACGAGGACAGGTTGACACCGTCGAGTTCGTCGTCGCGGATGCGCTTGAGGCACAGGCCGAACGCGAAGCTGGGCGCGGCCGTGATGGTGCCCCGGTGCCGGGAGATGGCACGCAGCCAGGCGCCGGGCTCCGCGACGAAAAGCTCGGGCGGGAGCAGGACCAGCGTTCCCCGGACGTAGAAGGCGCTGAGAAGGTTTCCGATCAGCCCCATGTCGTGGTAGAGCGGCAGCCACGTCACACCGACCGGGGGAACACCGTCTGCGGTGATGTAGTGCTCGAGTGTCGCGAGGTTGGCGAGCAGGTTGGCGTGGGTCAGCGCCACCGGCTTGGGGTCGCTGGTTGTGCCCGAGGAGAATTGGATGACCGCGATGTCGTCGGCGGCGACGGTGACGGCCTCGGAGACCGGTCCGCCGAGCCCGGAGGCCGTCACGCAGCCCAGGGGCGGTGCCGAGTTCGCCACCGCCACACCCAGGAAGCGCCGAATGCGGTCGTCGGTCACGACCATGACAGCGTCGACGGCCTTGAGCATGGCCGTCGTCCTGCGGTGAAACTCGTCGAGCTTGCCCAGCCGCAACGGCGGATACAGCGGAACCGGAACGGCGCCCGCGCACAGCACGCCGAAGAAGCTCTCGACGAACTCCGGGCCGGTGGGCAGCACGATCGCGACGCGGTCACCCCTTTGGACCCCGCGCCGCGTCAGGTCCGCGGCGACGGACAGGGCCCGCTCACGGATGTGGCTGAACGGCACTTCACGGTCGCGCTCCCTGCGGTCGACGAAGACCAGGCCGCGCTCGGATTGGGCTGCACCGTCGAGCATTTCGACCAGGGTGGCGAACTTCGGCCGGATCGCCGGTATACCCCTCACGATTGCTCCCCGACACGGTCGAGCACCAGGTTGGCCAGGTCGGCGACGGTGCTGAGGTCTTCGGCGTCCTCTTCCTGCAGCTCGATGTCGTAACGCGCCTCGATCTTGAAGACGACCGACATGAACTTGAGTGAATCGAGGCCGGCGTCCTGAAGGACCGAGTCCGCCGCGAGCTCGGCGCCCTCCGTCTCGGCGCTGACGAGGTCGATGATCTCCTGGGTGAGCATGGCCAGTGACGCAGACTCTTGTGTCGGGTATTGCATGCCCAGAAGTGTTGTCGGCGCAGCCGCGATGAGCTTCCCTGCCACCGCGAATCGTTCCTACTGGTTAGCCGCAAGATCTTTCGGCGAGCTGGCGGGTATGCCGCACGTCACTCTTCCCGCTGACGGGAGCGCCGCGTTCCGGCCACCCGGTATGCGCGAGGCCTCGTCAAACGGGAGCAGCCAGGCCGTATTTCGGTCCGAGGGTGGCGACGGCCTTCTTGAGCTGTTCGCCGAGCTCGTCGAGACGATCCGCCTGCGACGCGTCGATGGCCGCGCTCACGGCAGCGATCAGGCTGCCGTCCGGAGCGAGCAAGGGCGTGGCCACGGCATAGGCGTCGCCGAGCGTGACTCCCCGGTTGAAGGCCAGCCGGCTCGACCGGATATCGGGCAGCTCGGCGAGAAACTGCTGCACCTCGCCCGCCTGCTCCGGGCTGGCGAGGTCGAGCAGGCGGTACATCTCCTTTTCGGACACGTTGGCCAGCAGTGTCTTTCCGGCGGCGCTCGTGTACAAGGGGCGCCGGGCGTGGATACGCGCGACGAACCGCAGGCTCGGCGATTCCTCGCCCACCAAGTCGGTGAAGATGATCGCGTCGCCGACGCGCACCCCGACAAGCACGGTGCAGCCGAGCGTTTCGCTCAGCTCGGCCACGAATTGGTGATCCAGCGACAGAGCGGCCAGCTTGTTGGCGCGCGCGGCGAGGATGAACGGGCCCGGCCCGAGGAAAAACCTCCGCTCCCGCTCGACGAGGTAGCCGCAGGCCAGCAGCCCGTTCGTGAGCTCCTGCACCGAGCTCTTCGCCGCATCCAGAGCGGTCGCCAGCTCCGCGAGCGTCAGGCCGCGCGGGCTCAACGAGACGGTCTCGAGGATCTGGACCACTCGGTCGACCGTGCGGTGCGGGCGGGCAGGCATGCCGCCGACGGTAGCAAGCTCGCCGCGAGAATCCCGACAAGGACTTGCTAACGCGGCGCGCGACGCAGTACCGTGTCGAAAGTACGTATACCCGGTTTTTTATCTGTAAATACGTAGGACACCTCGAGAGAATCCCCAAGAGAACAAAGGACCCGCATCGCCATGACCATCGGCAACGACTCGTCAACCGCGCGGACCGCCGACCTGCCGAGGGTTGATCCTCCCGACCGCGTCAGCCGCCCAGTTCGCGCCTACGCCGCCTTCCTGGAAACCGAACTCGGCCGCTGGATCGCGAAAAACGTTGCGCCGAAGATCGACCCGTGGTTGCTGCGATCCACCGGGGGCCGGTTGAGCATGGGACTCATGCTCCCTTCAGCGCTGCTCACCACCACGGGGGCCAAAACCGGGCAGCCCCGCACCAATCCGGTCTTCTACTTCCACGACGGGCCCGACGTGATCGTCATCGCCTCCAATTACGGCAATGGCAACAATCCCGCCTGGTACTACAACTTGCGCGCAAATCCTCGTGCGCAGATCTCGACCAATGGCGGCGGCCCACTGCTGAGCGCGACCGAAGTCTGCCATCCCGCGGAGCGAGACCGCGTGTGGGCCATGGCCGACCGGGTCTACCCGCTGTGGCCCGACTATCGCCGACGCGCCGCGCGCGCCCACCGCACCATTCCGATCGTGCGACTTCGCGCCATCGCGGGCTGACGGTAGGGCCTCCGCGCCGCCGGGCGGTCACCCGGCGATGCCCGGCCGCGCCGGCACCGGTGATACCGGCACCCTCACGTCGAGCAACCTTGCCTCCGGCGAATCCCGTGTCGAACCAGGCGAGTTCACGAACATCGCTCCGCACGAGCGGCTGCGTCCTGCCGCCGATCGCCGGCCGAACCGCGCGTGGTACACCCGCTCGGCGCCGGCGCGGGGGCCCGTCGAAAAAGACACGTTTCAGGACTTGCAATGCGACGGCAGTCACGATACATTATCCGCATATCCGGTTATTAGTACGTAAATACGTACACAATGAAAGGCTTACCGATGACCGCACCAACCCGCCCCGAAATGATCCGCACCGCCAACGGCGTCCCCCTTCCCCTCGTCGCCATGCCCCAGAACGAGCTCCTCACCGTCAACATCGACCAGATCCCGTTGCTCAAGGACGCCATGGGCCCCGGCATCCACATCCAGCCCCTGCGCCTCGACCCGGAAAAGGGTCAGGTGGTCCTGATGGCCGTCATGGCGCCCGGCTGCAAACTGCCCGTGCACTACCACACCGGCACGGCCGAGGTGTACACGTTCTCGGGCTGCTGGAAGTACGCCGAGTACCCGGACCAGCCGCAGGTCGCCGGCTCCTACCTCTACGAGCCCGGTGGCTCGGTGCACACCTTCTACTGCCCCGAGGACAACACCGAGGACACCGTCGTGCTGCTATGGATGGAAGGCGCGCAGATCGGCTTCAACGACGACGGCACGCTGGTGCACATCAACGACGCGACGTCTATCCAGCACGTGACCGAGACGGTCGCCGAGGCGCAGGGCGTCGGACCGGTTGGCTACATCCACGGCGGCGAGGCCGGCGTCGTCGAGTCCTGATCTGAAGAAAGGGAAATCGCTCATGTCACCGGCATTTGACGGCGTCCGGGTCCTCGAACTCGGCCACGTCTACAACGGGCCGTACTGCGGGCTCCTCCTCGCCCAACTGGGTGCCGAGGTCATCAAGGTCGAGCCACCGGGCGGTGAGCCGTTGCGCTTCCGCTCCCACCGGCCGGCCGAGTCGCACGAGTTCGTGATGCTCAACTCGAACAAGCGCAGCGTGGTCCTGGACCTAAAGACCCCGGCGGGCCACCAGGCGCTGCTCGACCTGGTGGAGACGGCTGACGTGCTGATCGAGAATTACGCGCCCGGCACCATGGAGCGGCTCGGTCTGGCGCCGGAGCTACTCCTGCGCCACAACCCCCGGCTGATCGTCGCCTCGGGCAAGGGCTACGGGTCCACGGGGCCGTACGCGCACATGTCCGCCATGGACATCACCGTGCAGGCGATGTCCGGCAGCGCGTCCGCCACCGGGGACCCCGACGGGCCACCCACCAAGGCGGGAGCGGCGTTCGTGGACTTCTCCGGTGGCATCCACCTGTTCGGCGCCGTCGCGGCGGCGCTCTTCCAGCGTGAGCGGACCGGACGGGGGCAGATCGTCGAGGTCTCGATGCACGACACCATCTACCCAATGCTGGCGTCGAGCTTGGGCGGCCTGCACAACGATCCCGCCCGCCAGCTGCCCGAGCGCACCGGCAACCGCCACTCGGGGATGGCCGTCGCGCCGTACAACATCTACCCGGCAAGCGACGGATGGCTGGCGATCATCTGCATCTCGGAGCGGCACTGGCACGGCGTTGCAACGGCATTGGGTCGGCCCGAGCTGGTCGACGATCCGCGGTTCCGCACCGAGAAGGACCGGGTCACCAACATCGACGCGGTCGACGAAGAGGTGTCTTGGGTCACCCGGACTCGGACGCGCGCCGAGCTCGTCCGCGACCTGCAGGCCGCCGGGGTGCCCTGTGCACCGGTCAAGTCGGTCCGCGAGGTCGACACCGACGAGCACCTGATCGAACGCGGCATGATCACCTACGTCGACCATCCGAACCGGGGTCGCGTGCCGGTCCCGGGATGCCCATTGCGGCTCAGCGATTCGCCCGTCGGGCCGTTGCGCGCCGCACCGCTGCTGGGCGAGTCGACCGAGGACGTCGTGGCCGAACTGGGAGAGGGGACCGGGCGTGTCCTATCTGCTTGAGTCCGGCACTCCGCTGGCGACGTATTACGCCCAGACGGCGCCACGTGTGGGAGAAACCCTGTCACGGCGCGCGATCGGCACGCTGGACGCGGTGACGATCGGGCGCTACGCCATGACGATCGGGGCGGCGCACCGCAGTCACTACGAGGCCGAGGCCGCACGGTCGGCCGGCTACCCCGACGTCGTCGCGCCGCCCAACATGCTCGCCGCGATCGTGGAGTGGGGCGTCGGCACCCCCGAGGCCCGGCTGTTGCCCGACGGGACGCCGCTAGAGGGCGACATGCCCCTCGGAGAGGGCGAGCTCGGGCTGCGGGTGATGGGCGCCGGTGAAGAAATGGAGCTGGTGAATCCCGTCACCGCCGGGACGGAACTGGTGCTCGAGACGACACTCGAGTCGGTCACCCCAAAGCAAACCCGCTCGGGCCCCTGCGTTTTCGTCACCACGCTGAACACCTTCAGCGCCGCCGACGGCACGGTGCTCAACCGCAACCGTCGCACGGTCGCCCTACGCAACCCCGCCGAGGAGTCGTGATGTCAGTCGCCTTCGAAGTCTCGGACACGCTCGAACCGCTCAAGCACACCGCCACGCCGCTGCAGCTGTTCCGCTACAGCGCGGTGACGTGGAACCCGCACCGCATCCACTTCGACGAAACCTACGCCCGCGAGGAGGGCCACCAGGGCATTGCGCTGCACTCCCACCTGCGCGCGGCGCTCGCGCTGCGGTGCGTCACCGAGGGCCTCAGTCCGGACTGGCGGGTCTCGAAGTTCACCTACCGCCTGCGCAAGCCGGTGTACGCGCCGGCCGAACTGGCCTACAGCGCGCGGGTGACCGCAACGGGGGGCGACGTGATGACCATCGAGGTCACCGAGCAGCACCCCTCCGGGACGGCGGGCTTCGAAGGGACCGTGTGGGTCACCAGAAATGTTGCGGGAGGGACGAAATGAGCTCGGCCCGGGAGCGGCACCCGGTCCGCATCGGTAACTGCTCCGGGTTCTACGGTGACCGCGCGTCGGCGATGGCCGACATAGCGCGAGCGGGCGGCGTCGACGTCATCACGGGCGACTACCTGGCGGAGGTCACGATGCTGATCCTCGGCAAGGCGCGTGCCAAAGACAGCACCAAGGGCTACGCGGCCACTTTCCTGACGCAATTGGACGCGGCCCTCGAACACCTTGTCGCGAACGGTATCCGGCTCATCGTCAACGCCGGCGGTCTCAACCCGGGCGGCCTCGTCGCGGCCGCCCGCGACCTGATCGCCCGCTGCGGATACGACCTGCGGGTCTCCCACATCGGGGGCGACGACATCTCCGGCCGTCTTGACACCCTGCTCGCCGACGACCACGCGCTGCCGCACCTGACGACCGGGGAGCCGCTGTCGTCGTGGCCGCACGAACCCCTCACGGCCAACGCCTATCTGGGCGGGATGGGCATCGCCCGAGCCCTGGAACACGGGGCCGACATCGTGATCACCGGCCGCGTGGCCGACGCTTCGCTGGTGGTCGGCGCCGCCGCCTGGTGGTGGGGCTGGAACCCCGACGACTACGACGCCCTGGCCGGCGCGGTGGCCGCCGGACACGTCATCGAGTGCGGTCCGCAGGCGACCGGAGGGAACTTCTCCGGTTTCCGCGCAGTTCCCGATCTCGCGCGGCCCGGATTTCCGATCGCCGAAATCGCCTGCGACGGTTCGTCGGTGATCACCAAGGACCCCGGCACCGGGGGCGCCGTCACCCGCGACACGGTCACGGCCCAGTTGCTCTACGAGATCGGCGATCCCGCGTACCTCAACCCCGACGTGATCGCCCACCTGGACACTGCCGAGCTGACGGACCTCGGCGACGACCGCGTTCAGATCCGCAGGGTGCGCGGGTCCGCCCCGCCGGCCACGACCAAGGTCGCCGTCACCGGGATCGGCGGTTGGCAGAACAACGTGGTGTTCGCCCTCACGGGCATCGACCTGGACGCCAAGGCCGCGCTCATCGAGCGCTCCGTGCGCGACTACGCCCAGGCCGTCGACGG
>NZ_DATJPU010000240.1:0-3302 GCF_035506235.1 Mycobacterium sp. | reverse complement strand
CATCCACCGAACCGTCGACTTCGCCGTCGAAATGCGTCGCATCATCGACCGGTTCAACAGCCAGACCGGTCACGAGTTGGGCCTTCGGGTCGGGATCAACACCGGCAACGTCGTCAGCGGGCTGGTGGGCCGCTCGAGCCTCGTCTACGACATGTGGGGTGCCGCCGTGAGCCTGGCCTACCAAATGCACAGGGGCGCCCCGCAGCCCGGCATCTATGTCAGCGCCCCGGTCTACGAGGCGATGCGCGACGTGCGGCATTTCACGCCCGCCGGCACGATCTCGGTGGGCGGAATAGATCAGACCATGTACCGGCTGTCGGAGCGATGATGAACGCGTGGAACTCGTCGTGGTTCTACTGGGCGATCGGCATCGCGATCGGCTTTCCGATCTGCTTGATTTTTCTCACCGAGCTGCACCACACGCTCGTCCGCCGCAATAGCCGCCTGGCCAGGCAGGTTGGCCTGCTGCGCAACTACCTGCTGCCGCTCGTCGCGCTGTTGCTGCTGCTCGTCAAGGCTTCGGAGGTCCCGGCCGGGGACGTCCCGGTGCGGCTGCTCACCACGGTGTTCGGCTTTTTGGTGCTGGTGATGTTGCTGTCGGGGCTCAACGCCACCGTGTTCGAAGGCGCGCCCGAAGACAGCTGGCGCGCGCGCCTGCCCGCCATCTTTCTGGACGTCGCGCGCTTCGCGGTGATCGGCGTGGGGCTGGTCCTCATCCTGTCCTACATCTGGGGTGTCCGGGTCGGCGGCCTGTTCACCGCGCTGGGTGTCACGTCGGTCGTCATCGGGCTGATGTTGCAGAACTCGGTCGGGCAGATCGTGTCCGGCCTGTTCATGCTGTTCGAGCAACCGTTCCGGATCAACGACTGGCTGGACACCGGGACGGCGCGCGGGCGCGTCGTCGAAGTGAACTGGCGGGCGGTGCACATCGACACCGGCAGCGGGATGCGGGTGACGCCGAACTCGGTCCTGGCCACGACGGCGTTCACCAACCTCAGTCGCCCGGCCGGCACGCACAAATTGGCGATGACGACCACGTTCGCGGCCGCCGACGCGCCCGACCGGGTGTGCGCCATGCTGTCGCGCGTCGCCCTCGGCCTGCCCCAGCTCAAGCCCGACAGCGTGCCCCGTTCGGTACCCGCCGGCGGCGGCGAATACCGCACCTCCTTCGGGCTGAACTCACCCGCGGACGACGGCGCCGCGAAATCGACCTTCCTGCGCTGGGTCTGGTACGCCGCGCGGCGGGAGGGCCTGCACCTGGACAACTGCGACGACGACTACTCGACCGCCGAACGGGTGGAGAAGGCGCTGCGCACCGTGGTGGCGCCGGCATTGCGGCTGAACGCCGACGAGCAGCGGTCGCTGCACGCGTGCGCGAAACTCGTCCGATACGGCGCCGACGAAACGGTGGAGTACGCCGGCCAGGTGCCAAGGGGGATGACGTTCCTGGTCGCCGGGCGCGTGCAGCTGACCGCGATGGGCGACGACGGCTCGATCGTGCCGATCAGCACGCTCGTCGAGGGCTCATTCCTGGGCCTCACAGCGCTGACCCGGCAGCCGAACATGGCGAGCGCGTACGCGCTCGAGGAGGTCACCGCGCTCGAGATCGACCGGGAGCACGTCGAGCACCTGGTGATGCGTGAACCGTTGCTGCTGCAGAACTTCGGCCACATCCTCGAAGAGCGGCAAAGCAAAGTCCGCCAGGCGCGGCGCGGGGAACGGGTGGGGTAAGCGGCACCGGGGCGGGCCGCCTCACTTCGTCAGCCAAGGCCCGATACCCTGGTTCAATGAGTCTGCACGCTCCCTCGCGTCCTGACCTGCGCCGAGACGTCCACGACGCCGCACGCCGCGCCCGCGTCGCGGCCCGCGCGCTGGCGTTGCTGCCGACGGTCGCCAAGGACGCCGCGTTGCAGTCGGCGGCCGACGCGCTATGCGCCCACACCGAGCGGATCCTGACGGCAAACGCCGAGGACCTCGAGGCCGCCCGGGCCGCGGGCACACCGTCCGCGATGCTCGACCGGTTGGCGTTGGACCCCAGGCGGGTCGACGGAATCGCCGCCGGCCTGCGACAGGTCGCCGGATTGCCCGACCCGGTCGGGGAGGTGCTGCGCGGCTACACCCTGCCCAACGGCCTGCACCTGCGCCAGCAGCGGGTCCCGCTCGGCGTCATCGGCATGATCTACGAGGGCCGGCCCAACGTCACCGTCGACGCCTTCGGGCTGGCGCTCAAGTCCGGCAATGCCGTGCTGTTGCGGGGGAGTTCGTCGGCGGAGCGGTCCAATCGGGCGCTCGTGCAGGTGTTGCGCGCCTCGCTGGTCAGTGAGGACCTGCCGGCGGACTCGGTGCAGCTGCTGTCGGCGGCCGACCGGTCCACCGTCACCCACCTGATCCAGGCCCGCGGCCTAGTCGACGTGGTGATCCCGCGTGGGGGAGCCGGCCTGATCGACGCGGTGGTCCGCGACGCGCAGGTGCCCACCATCGAGACCGGCGTCGGCAACTGCCACGTGTATGTGCACCAGGGCGCCGATCTGGATGTGGCGGAACGGATCCTGTTGAACTCCAAGACCCGCCGGCCCAGCGTCTGCAACGCCGCCGAGACGCTGTTGGTCGATGCGGCGATCGCCGGCGAGGCGGTGCCGCGCCTGGTGGCCGCCCTGCAGGACGCCGGCGTGACGGTCCATCTGGACCCGGGCGAGGACGCCCTGCGCCGTGAGTACCTGTCCATGGACATCGCGCTGGCGGTCGTCGAGGGTGTCGACGCCGCGATCGCCCACATCAACGAGTACGGCACCGGACACACCGACGCCATCGTGACCACCAATATGGCTGCGGCACAACGCTTTGCGGATGGTGTCGATTCGGCCGCAGTGATGATCAACGCCTCGACGGCGTTCACCGACGGCGAGCAGTTCGGTTTCGGCGCCGAGATCGGCATCTCCACCCAGAAGCTGCATGCGCGCGGCCCGATGGGGCTGCCCGAACTGACCTCGACCAAATGGATCGCGTGGGGGGACGGGCAAATCCGCCCGGCCTGACACCGAATGCCCTAGGAGAACTGAGATCGTGAGCGTGCCCGCCCGGCCCAAGCCGCTGTTCGCCGACATCGACGACGTCTCACGGCGCTTGGCCGAGACCGGTTACCTGCCGGACACCGCCACCGCGACCGCGGTGTTCCTGGCCGACCGGCTGGGCAAGCCGCTGCTCGTGGAAGGCCCCGCGGGGGTGGGCAAGACCGAGCTGGCCCGCGCCGTCGCGCAGGCCACCGACTCGGGCCTGGTCCGCCTGCAGTGCTACGAGGGGGT
>NZ_DATJPU010000239.1:0-10630 GCF_035506235.1 Mycobacterium sp. | reverse complement strand
GAAACACCTCTCCAGCATCAACCCGTCCGATCCGCCGGACAACTGCTACCGACCACCCACGTGACCGGTGCATGCGCGCAAATTTTCCTCAACCACGGCGGAGCGCAGCGGCCCTGGGCAGCTAGCCTGATAAAAGTCAGGCCTTGCCGGTGGTGGCTTGAGCGAGCCGGAACGATTGGCTTTCGGTGACGCAGATATGGGCATGGTGTAGCAGCCGGTCGACGGTGGCGATGGCCAGGGTCTTGGGCATCAGTTCATCAAAGCCGGCTGGGTGCAGATTCGATGACGCTGCTAGGCTAGGAAACGGGTTTCGTAGCAGGCGTCGACGAGCCCGTACGGCGGCGTCTTCGCCGACGGGCAGCATGTCGATATCGTCTATCTATGCCGATGTCGGCATAGGGCGAGCTCGGGTATCAACCCCGCGGCTGCGGATGATTCTGATGAGCTCGACCCCGAACTGATCGCGGTAGGTGCCAGTGAAGGAGGATCATTCGTCGCGGGCGGTCGAGCTCTGCTGCAGCGCCGACGTGGCCTTGAAACCTCATTGACCCTTCGTAATTCGGCAACCTCGCGCTTAAGCCAGCGAATCTCGGCATGCCACTCGTCGTCATGCCAGGGCGCTCTCCAGCATCGATCTGGACCTTACGCCGCCACAGCTACCTCGGTAACATCAGCCCGGCAGAGTACGAGACGCTCTGGACATCCACCCATGTCGCGTGTCAACTCGCATAACCACGGCTTCAACCGGCGGAGACGGATCATGGAGTAGTTTCTCGGGTCCGGTCAATACCCTTGACAAGCTGGTTGAATTGCAGTGTCATTCAGGAGGAAACCATCCCTCGAGAATGCGATGTCGAGTCCGGTGAATGCCAAGGCAGTGGCTTCTTCGTAGTGGTGCCAGTTCTCATTCGGCACAACTCTTTCTCAAGGGTTCACGAGCGTTTCTTTCTCTAGAGGTATGTGCGTTGACAACGAATAGAGGGCCACGTTGAGCAATCCTCGTTTGCCGATGGGACTGAATAATGACGACGGACTGTGGTCCAATCTGCCGGACGTCGATTTCGTCCGTCGCTACCGCATCACAGCTTGCCCGGTCGAGGGTGACGATGATGTCGATGATGACGATCCTGAGCTGGACGATGACCCAGACGAGTACCGTTAGCGCGGTGCAGCTCTGCGTTGCTGACGCCATGCGCATCCATCCCGGTGATCCGCAGGCGCTGCCCGAGGCCTGCGCCGTCGACTTTGCGTTGACCCGCCGCTGTCCAGCTGGCTGGCCGTAAATGCGCCTTGCCATGGTCCAGCCGCCGATCTGGGGGAACCTCCGGACGCCATGGGAGATGGCGTACGTAAAGTCGTTCGTTGAGTATCGGTCGACGAATGAGGTCCGCACCTTTGATATGGCGCCGCGGACGCTCCCTCTCGTCGAGGCGTTTGGTGATGCAATCCGCCGCACAGTCGACAACTCGTTCGAGACCGAGTGCTACCTAAGCTCGCTTGCCTTCCTCACCTCGATCGCGGAAACGTATCTTCTGCGGCTGTTCTACGACACCGAGTCGGAGGAGTTTCGGCGGGCCCTGGCTGCGCTCCTGCGCAACAAAACTCACCATCGCGGAGACGCCCTCGATCGCCTCGTGGAAGCCTTCATCAGCGATAGCTTCTTCCCGTTGCTAAACGGAGAGTTGGACGCCATGAGCGTCCAGGTTGCCGAGGGCGGCTATGACTACCTGGGCTGTTGTACTCATATCACGTCCTACGGGATCGGCTTGTGGCTTCTCCGCTCGGTCAAGCAGCTGCGACCCGATGTCGTGACCGTACTGAGTGGGTACCAGGCGACCATCGACGCTGAGGAGACGTTGCGCGCCTGTCCATGGATCGACATCGTCATCCGCGGCGAGAGCGAGGGCGGGTATCTCCGCGCGTTATCGGAGCGGAACCGCAGCCGCCGCGTGCTCGACCAGGTAGCTAAACCGCTGGCTATAGATGATATGCCGCCGCCCGACTACCGGGACCTGGATCTCACTAACTACAAAATGATCAGCATCATGGCGTCGAGGAACTGCCCGCACGGCAAGTGCCTCTTTTGCCAGGAAGATGCGTTCTGGTCAGCGTTCCGGCACCGAGGGGCAGCAAAACTCGTCGACGACATGGAGGTGCTCCACGAACGCCACGGAGGACATCGGTTCGACTTCGTGGACCTCGACATCCGTGATTTCGTGGTCGAACTTTGCCGGATCCTGCGGGAACGCGGGCACGACTTCGGCTGGTCGGGTGCGATGCGCGCCGACGCTCGCACGCCTGACGTACTACGTGCGATGGTGCCAACCCCCTGCAAGGGCATCTTCTTTGGATTCGAGTCTGGATCGCAGCGGCTCCTCCGAATGATGCGGAAGAACATCACGTTGGGGACGCTCGAGGCGACACTGCGCACGGCGAGCGAAGTGGGCGTGCGCGCCAAGCTGACGTGTATCGCCGGCCTGCCGACCGAGACGGAGGAGGAATTCCAGTCGACGCTAGGCTTCGTAGAAAGGAACACAGAACACATTCGGCTCGTCCTCGTGCAGTGCTTCAAGCTATTGAAGCGCTCACCGCTCGGGGTCGTCGCGGGGCAGCCAGGTAATCCATATGGGCTGGTACCCGACCCAGTACCCGAGCTCGGGCGCGTCGAGGGTTTGCTATATGCCGTCAACTACAGGGGCGATCCGTCCCCGGCGTGTGCGATTGAGCGGTTCATCGAGGCACGAAGGGCGTTCCGTGCCCTTATCGTCGATGAGCGCGCGACACTGTTCTCCACTAACGGCTCGCACCAGAAACATGTCCTGGGATTGCGCTGATGCACCTCACGAAGTACCTCGTCCGCCATCGTGTTGGCGGCAACGCGACCGTGGTCGTCAACACGCTTTCGGGTGCGGTAGACATATTGACTGACGATCAAGTCGATGTCGTCGAACGAGTGGCTAATGGGGAGACGGCCGAGGTAGACGCGCCCCTCATCGCCTACCTCCGCCGACGCGGGTACGTATTCGAATCAGCCGAGGCGGAGGAGCACGCATTCTCGGATCTCCGGGAGAAGGTTCGTGTGCTCGAACAGCGCGAGCCGACTGTCTTCGCCATCTGCCCCACGTACTTTTGTTTCTTCAAGTGCAAGTACTGCTACGAGGGCGAGCTCACCGCGCCAGCGCACCACACCGTGGTGTCTGCAGCGAACCTGCTGCACGGCATGGAGGCACTGGAGGCCTTCCTCCGTCGCAACCTCGCGCTCCGTGAACGTCCTTACGTCACTTTCCTCGGCGGCGAGCCACTCGTCCCTGCGGCTCGTGACACTGTCCTTGAGGTCATGCGCGCGGGCGCGGACCGTGGTTTTAGGTTCACCGTTATCACCAATGGTTATCTGCTAGACACCTTTATCGGCGACCTTCAGCGCTATCGCTCGTTCCTTAAGTACGTACAGGTGACGTTGGATGGACCAGAGGACGTCCACAACCGGCGCCGCCCGCTACGCAACGACGGTGACACCTTTAGGCGCATCTCGGCGAATGTGCAGCTTGCGCTGGAAGCGGGTCTACCGGTACAGCTGCGCACAAACGTGGACGACAGCAACGTGCGGACCCTCCCGGGCCTCGGGAGGTTCATTCGCGAGCGCAGCTGGCCAGGCTTTCGCAACTTCCGCACTTATCTCGCCCCTACGGAAGACAGCACGTGCCTCGGTCTAATCGGATTGCCTCGGGAGGATCAGCTTCTAGCGTCGTGGCTAGCGCTCCGGGAAGACCCCAGGCACGCGCACGACCTGTCGGTGTTCGATGACTCGAAGCTGTTCCGCACAACTTCGATGGTGCAAGCGGTGCTAAGTGGGTCGGACACCCTCGTGCTGCCACGCTTCAGCTATTGCGCGGCGACTAAGGGAAAGGCATTTGTGTTCGGGCCTGAAGGCACCATCTACCAGTGCCTGCGGGGGGTAGGCGACGAGCGGACCGCCGTGGGCACCTATTTCCCTCATTTTGAGATAGACCTCGACCGGGTGCACAACTGGATGTCGCGGGATATCTCGGCCATCCACTGCCCCTCGTGCACCCCGGTCGCCACCCTGCATGGCGGTGGGTGCGCACTGGAGGCCCTCCACCGCAAGGGCGACCTTAAGGCCTGCAACTGCGGGGATTCACGCGAGGTGGTAGTTGGCTTCCTGGAGAGCCGGAAGGACCGGATCCTCATGAGAGCCCGGGCGGGACACAACACCGGTCCGTCAGTGAGCTGAGCCATCGGAAGCGAGGTGGGTGATGGGCTGCTCGTTCGTGTATTTCATGGACCGTTTGGGGCTGCTCGACCGGTTCTTCGAGACGACCGCGGCGGGGCTGGTGTTGAACCGAGCGGAGAACTCCTGCCTCACACAGCTCGCTACCAAGGGCTATTTGTCGCCCGAGAACCTGGACCGGCTCCGCTCGGAGGGGCTGTTGCAGTCGGTGGCTAGGCGAGATGGCACTGGAGTCGAGGCCGACGTCGAAGAACGCATCGCCCCTCTGGTCGCCGCTTACCGGCGGGAGAAGATGGATTTCGTCATAGTGGAGGACGACGTACTGCGGGCCAAGCTCATCTCCGTAGGCGTCCGGTGCGTGACGACGCCGGACATTGTTTTTCACATGGTAAAAAAGGGCGCGCTCACGGTGGAGGAGGGCATTGGGGCGCTGGAGGGATTGCGTTTGCTCGGGTGGCACGACCCCGAGACACTGGAGCGTATCCAGGCTGCGGTGAGAGAGGAAGCAGGCAGTGTCGAGTGAATGGACTAACGACTCCAAAAGGCTGCGCGCTGCGGCGCGATACACGACAGGGTCGGTCACGCTCGGCGAGGCGGCAAATGAAGCCGGGCTTACCACCGTTGAGATGATGGAGCTCCTCGCCGGCACTGGGTTCCGCTCGAACTATTCTTGGAAGGATTTCGAACGAGCCCAGGAGATGCTGGACCACTTCCTCGACTACAAGCCGCCGGTACGCGCGGCTGAGGTGGCCGACCAGGAGGAAGGCCCCGAACACTCAGCGTTGTGACTCGGCATCTCCGGCGAGGGAAGGCAGTGCAGAAGCACGGTCAAACATCTCCATCATGAATGCCTCTCCGTCCCCGCTAAGGGGCGTTGCTCCCAGGAGATCCCGCGCCGCGCCTACGTGCGTGCGGAGCTCGGCCATCGCCATTGGTAGGCCCAGCCGTCCAGCCACCTTGCGGACGTATGCGAGTGGTGGTTCAGCTGCGGAGAGCACCGCGCGCAGCCGCTGGGCCTGGTCCTCATCGGCGTTCGCCAACGCCGCGCACAAGAAGAGTGGCTTCTTGTGCATTCGCACATCCCGGCCTAATGCCCGGCCAAGCGATTGAGGGCCCAAGGTGTCGAGAAGGTCGGCGCGAATGTCGTGAGCAAAGCCCAGGTGGCTGCCCACCCGCGCCAGGGCGTCCTCGGTGACGGCGTCGGCGCCGGCAAAGGCCGCGCCAACTGCGAAGCAGTACGAGACGTACGTGGCTGCCCGGTAGGCGGCCATCGCGCGGCACTCTTCGACAGTAGGCATGACCTGCTCGAAGCGGAGGTCGACCAGCTGGCTTAGGTCGAGGCGGCTTTGGCCCTCTGCTACCAACCTGCCGATCCGGCGTGCAACGCCGTCGGATATGTCCGCCTCGTAGAGTACGAGGTGCGCCATCGAGGTGAGGAGAGCCTGCGCGAGCAGCGCTACCGCGTTACCGACACGCTCGCTGCGGCGCCACCTGCGCGCCGCAGCGTACGCCTGGTACTCAACATGGAACGTCGGCGCGCCCCAGCGCTCGCGGTCTTCGTCGATTAGGTCGTCGGCGATCAGGGTGCCCTTTGTCAGCAGCTCGAGTGCAGTGGCCACCCTGATGGCTCTTGTCCACGTCTCGCCTGGGATGAGCCCTCGAACAACAGCCAGCATGAAGACGTAGCCGAGCGAGCTACCCCTCAGGCAGTAGTCCTCAAGCGAGCGGTGGACGTCGGCGGTAAACCAGTCGTAGGCGTCACACCGCGTGGTACCAGAGGAAAGGACTTCGCGCATGTCCGCCTTCACAGCTGCGCGGAACTGACGCGTCCACGTCTTGGCGATGCTGGCCTTCGAAGTGCTCATCGCGTGCTCCTTTTCCCGCCAGGTGCCGCCGCGGCTGCCGCCGCAAGCCTGCGCAGGTTACGCACGTTGCGCTCAGCGTTGAGCGTGTCTCCCAGCGTGGACCGGATGGCGAGCGCTTTGCGCAAGTGTTTGCGTGCCCGCTTCCACTTACCCAGGTCGGTGAGGACGAGGCCCAAGTTATTGTGGCTGTTGGCCATTCCTACCGTGTCGCCGTATTGGCTCCGGATCTGCATGGCCTCTTCATGGCAGGCCAATGAGACGACGGGGTCACCGGAGCGACGGTGCACGATCCCGAGGTTGGTAAGGGTCTTGGCGGTGGCAATATCGTCACCTGCCCGGCGGCGAAGGCGAAGCGCGTGGCGGTGGGCGGCCGACGCCCCCTCCAACCGCCCCGTGGCGGCACATACCTTCCCGAGCGTGTCGAGTACATCCGCCGTGCGGGCCTGGTCGCGGCTGGGCGCATATAGGGCCAATGCCACCAGTGCTAGCACGAAAGCTGCCGCCACTCGTCGCTGCTTCATCGCGACGAGGGCCATGTGGTCAAAGGACTGTGCCATGCCATGACGATCCCCCGCTCGTACCATGATCCGCAACGCCTCGCGGTGCGTACGCGTCGCGGCGGCCAACCTGCCTTCATAGACATAGGCCATACCGAGGTCGTCAAGGGCGCGCGCCAGCGCGCGGCGAGCACCTGTCGCCCGGTACAGCGCTACGGCGGTGGCAAGCTCGCGCTCTGCGTCGACAAGCCGGCCCGACTCGAGGATCACAACGCCTAGGCCGTGCTGTAGCTGCGCCTGCCGGGCCTCCGGCAGGTCTGGTTCGCGGAGCAGACGCTCGAGCCGCCAAGCGGCAGCGGTTAGGTTCTTGGCAGCGAACTCGATGGCGGCCAGCCGCATATCATCGGCTGTGCGCTTCGCGCGATCGCCCAGGGCTCCGGTCGCTGTCTCACCCAGTGTCGTAACCTCGCCATACGAGGAGCCGCTGTGACGAGCTCGCGGCTCCGGGCCAACTCAGAGACGAAGGCCATGTTAGACGTGCGGGTGGCGGGGTGCAGAGTGGAGCCGATTGACCGATGGGCGAGCTGGCTGCGGCACCGGGCTAACTTTGGCGACCAGGAAGACCGTGTCGCGCTTCAGCGCCAGCTCGTGAAGCGGCGGGACCGCGTACTCGATCGTGCGCGGGTAGGCCCGGGCGACGTGGTGCTGGACCTAGGGAGCGGAGACGGATTGGTGGCGTTCGGGGCGCTGATCCGGGAACCGACATGCAAAGTAGTGCTTTGCGACATATCGGAAGACGTGCTCGCCGAAGCCCGTGCCCGAGCACAGCAGCTGGGCGTCGTGCAACGGTGCTCGTTCGTTCACACGTCCGCTGAGCGGCTAGTGGGTATAACCGATCGGACCGTCGACGTCGTGACCATCTGTGCGCTGCTGATCCACATAGCCGACAAGCGCGCCTGCTTCACCGAGTGCGCGCGCGTTATGCGCGTCGGGGGTCGGCTCTCCGTGTTTGAACCGGTGAACAGGGTCGGCTACCCCGACCCGCCTGAGACCTTTTGGGGGTACGACATTGAGCCAGTTGCACCCATCGCCGCCAAGCTTCGTGCTTTCTACGACCAGTACATTCCACCCCGCACCGACCCTATGCTCGACTTCGATGAACATGACCTCGTCGAATACGCAGTCGCCGCGGGTTTCTCGGAGATAAAACTGGATTACCGCCTACACATCTCGCGTCGGCTGCAGCCCCGAACGTGGGAGGTTTTCCTCGGGACGGAGTGGAATCCCCGGTCCCCCTCCCTAGGCGACGCCATGCGAGAGGTGCTAACAGAGCAAGAGACAGCAGCGTTCGAGGCGCACCTTCGTCCGCTGATCGAAGTTGGTCGCGGCTCTCGCCGCTCCGCAGTGGCGTACTTATCGGCTATACGGTGAACCGAGCGGTTGAGGGTCCGCGTTCATAGCTTGCGAGCTGACCTGCCCCCTGCGCCTGCGGGATTCGGTAACGAGATTTGAAGTTCTCCACGGATTGCGGAATGTGAGCGCTTCAGGAGCCCCGCGCGTCTTCTCGCCGTACCTATCAGAGGGTCTGCCCGGCCATCATCTGCAGATCGGGCGCGCGGTGACGCAGGTTGGTTAGCTGAACCGGTGGCGGCGCCTGGCGTGCTCGGTTTCCAGTACAACGAGGGGTGGGCTCTCTATGCCGAACGGTTGATGGCCGAACTCGGCTACCTCGACGATCCAGGCGAGCGGATGGAAATGCTTGACGCACAGCGCCTTCGGGCCGCACGGGTGGTGATCGACATCGGAGAACATTGCGGGCTCACCGCTCCCAATCGCGGCGTCTGGGACGCCAATCAGGCATGGAACTTCCTGCCTACCCATTGCGCCCTCGCCCCCGCGAGATCCTGCAATTCGAACGGGACCGCTGTCCTGGCTGGCCGGGGGCAGGCGGCGTCGTACGCGATCGGACAACGTATCCGGCAGCGGCTGCGGGAGCAGATCGTTACCACGGAGTGTCGCTCAAGGGATTTCACAGCCGGACACTCGATTTGGGAGGGCTCGGACTGGCCGTACTCAATGCCGCGCTGCTCGGCGAATGCGGCTGGTGCCGTGAGTTATTAATCTCAGCCTAGCTTGATTATTCAAGAATCCGCCCTTTACTTTTCTTAAGTTTGATTGTTACCCTCGATTTTGCGTGAAACTCGGTGTGACACGGGCTTTAGGTTGGCGAAAGTGCCTGTCCTGCAAGGAATAATGAGACTTCTCTAGGGTCCACGATTCCGAACGGGAAGGCACTTTCCAGGTGAAGAGTAGCGCAGCACGATCCAGGTTGGCCATCAGCGCGGACGGGCATGGTGTGGTGTCACATGCCGGGGTCGGCATGTTGCGGGAACTCGCGGATCTGACTGGGCTGTCATCGCAGGTCACCGGGGCGTTGGCAGATACCTACCGTGGGCCGTGGACCCATGCGCCCGGGGAGGTGTTCGCCGATCTTGCGGCGGCGGTGGCCGACGGCGCGGATTGCGTCGATGGGGTCGGCCAGTTGTGGGGTGACCGGTCCCATGTGTTTGGGCAGGTCGCGTCGACAACCACCTTGTGGCGGCTGCTCGACGAGCGGATTGACGGGACGCATTTGCCGCGGATCCGCGCGGCGCGCGCCTTTGCCCGCGAGCAGGCCTGGGCCGCGGGAGCGGCTCCCGACCATGATGGCTGGCTGCATTTGGATGTCGATGCCACCATCACCATCGATCACTCCGACAACAAGGAGAACGCCGCCGCGACCTGGAAGCACACCTTCGGAATGCACCCGCTGCTGGTGTTTTTGGACCGGCGTGACATCGCCGCCGGGGAAGCTCTGGCCGGGCTGCTGCGTCCCGGCAATGCCGGCAGCAACACCGCCGCCGATCACATCACTGTGCTCGGTGCGGCGCTGGAGTCGTTGCCGCGGTCCTACCGGCCGGGCCCTGAAAACCCGGATGCACCAAAGATATTGATCCGCTCCGACTCCGCCGGCGCTACCTACGCCTTCGCCGCTGCCTGCCGCAAATCCGGTGTCGGGTTCTCCTTCGGCACCGCGATCGACACCCGCATCCGCGACGCCACCGAGGTGCTCAACACCGCTGCGGCGTGGTATCCGGCGATCGATGCCGACGGCGGGATCCGCGACGGCGCGTGGGTCGCCGAAGCTACCGACCTGGTGGACCTGTCGGCATGGCCGGAAGGGACCCGGCTGATCCTGCGCAAGGAACGCCCCCATCCGGGTGCCCAGCTGCGGTTCACCGAATCCGACGGGCACCGGGTCACCGGGTTCATCACCGACACCCCCGACGGGGTGGTGCCCGGCCAACTCGCCGGCCTGGAACTGCGCCACCGCCAACACGCCCGAGCGGAGGACCGCATCCGTGAGGCCAAGACCACCGGGCTGCGCAATCTCCCGTTCAACTCGTTCGACGCGAACAAGGCATGGCTTGAAATCGTCATGACAGCAACAGATCTGGTCGCATGGGCCAAACTGATCGGCTTCACCAATCACCCCGATCTGGCCCGGTGCGAAATCGACACCTTCCGCTACCGGGTCCTGCACGTCGCCGCCCACATCACCCGCAGCGCCCGACGCACCCGGCTCGCGATCGACACCACCTGGCGGTGGGCCAAAGCGATCGCCACTGCCTGGACACGCATCCGCGCGGCATTCACCTGAACCCCGACACCCCTGCCCCAACGAGACGAAAGTCCCACCCGCCCTAGGAAAGCCCGCCCCACCGGAGCGACACCGGGCGACTTGTCATGCCCGCCCGCATAATCAACCCCCCAAGCCCGCCGAAACCGGCGAATCACTCCTCGGCGTCCCCGCATGCAAAATCGAGGTTAGATTTAGTGGCTCTTCGTGAATCAGAGTGCATTGACGAGTTGGTGGAGTGCTCCGCTGTGGAGTAGTGAGCGGATTCGGTAGTGGGTGAGGTTGCGGAATCCGAGGGCGTTGCGGCGCAAGGCTTCCAGGCGTCCGTTTATGGCTTCGG
>NZ_DATJPU010000238.1:0-3316 GCF_035506235.1 Mycobacterium sp. | reverse complement strand
TGCAGCGAATCGCCGTGCCCGGAAACGACGTCGGCGATGCTGAACAGTGATTCCGACCCATCGTCGAAGTAATGGGAATGGTCGTAGAGCGGATTCACTGTATTGCCGGGCACCTCGGCTTTGAATCGGGTGGAGCCGTAGCCGTCCACGGCGGGATCGTCTCCCAGACCGCCGAAGTTCAAGCCGACAAGCCCGGGCCCAGTCACACGACCGGGTGACCAGGTGACCGCGTCGCCCGACGCCGCGCCGACATACAGGTGGCCGCCGGGCAACAGATGGAAGTCGGCCGCCGAATGCGCGAGGTCGGTGCCCGGGGAGCCGACGAGCACCGCGTCGTTCGCGCGCATCCCATACACCGCCGCATCCGAAACGACGGTGGACCCGTACGAGTGGCCGATCACGGTCATGTGTGTCGGCGCGCCCTCGTGGGTGACGGCCAACGCGTTCACATCGGCAACCAGCGTCCGCGCGCCGGTGCGAGCCATGTCCGGTTCCCGAAGACCGGTGTCGTACCAGTTGTCGGGGGCGTCGTAGCCGACCCATGTCACCACCGCAGTGCGCCCGCCCCCGTCCGCGCGGGCCGACTCCCGATACAAACGCACGCCCTCAGTCTTGGCCAGCGTTCCGTCGCGCACACAAGCGCCGGCCCCGTTCACCAACACCGCGGTGTGGGCAGCAGTGTCCGGGTCTCCCACAGCGATGGCCGCGGCCCCGCCGCCGCCGAAGCCCTCTGGCTGATACTTCAACAGAAACACGTCCGGATGTGTCCGCTCGTCGAAGGTAGCTTCCGAGGCTTTCAGGCCTTGTTGGGTGCGCCAGGCATTGGTGTAACGGGTGACCGCTACCGCAGTCAGCCCGTACTTGCCAGGGTCGGCGAGGACATCGTTGACGGACGCGCCATTTTGCCTGGCAACGTCCTCCAGACGGCGAAGGTCATCGTTCATCACCGCCTTGTTGACCGAACTCCGCGCGGCGACGGGAACACCGTTCAGGTTTCCCAATTCTGGTGGGTGGCCGGCGATCAATCGGCTTTGCTGTTCGGGACCGAGCGTTTTCCACCACCTGTTCACCTCCTCGGCGGTCGTTCCCGTCGACGGAATCCTCACGGAGTCTTCGGGATTCGTCGCGTCGGGTGCGTCCACCGCATAAAGCACAGTGGGGTCGTAGCCGTCGGTGCGCAAGCTGGTCAGCGACCTCTGCAAGGACTGCGAGTAGCTGCCGCGTTCTGATCGAAGGCGGCCGACCGCCGCCACAGTGTCGTCAATGGCCTCCTGTTCCAGGGCATGGATAAGCGCGTCGAGCGCCGATCGATCCGCCGCGGTGATTCCGATATCTTTCTCGAGGTCCAGCGCTTGGCCCAGTAAGTCGTCGAGTTGCTGCAGCTGAGACTCCAGGCTCATGATCAGCGCTGCGCCGGCGCGTTGCGCCTCGGCGAGGGCAGCCGCGACGTTTTCCAAGTCGGCCCCGATCTCGGCCAGCTGCAAAGACTCGGCGCCGAGCGAGTCCATTGTGCGCCGCACTTCGGCTACGTCGTTGATCGGGTAGTCGCCGTTCACACGATTCCAGGACGCCTCGAAGCGGCGACGGGCTTCATCGAAGGCCGCGCCGGATTCGGCGGTGCACCGGCCGGCGTCGTGGAACGCCTGCGCCAAAGCGGTGATCTGCGCCGGCCGCCCAGCCTGCAGGCTTTCGTTGATCGCCCAGGGGTCACCGCCGGCTTCGGCTATCAGGTCCCGACTGCTGATGTGTCGGAGGTCCATCGCACCGCCCGCTCTTGTGCGGCGTTGCGGTCATCCATGTTGGTGAACCCGTCGGCGGCGTAATGCGCATTGTGGCCCAGCCCGGTCAGCGTTTCCTGGTGGGCCTGGAGGCTTTTGAAGTGCTGCCCGTGCGCGAGGGTCACCGCCTCGTGGAACGCTTCGGCGGCGGGAAAGCCGCCAAACATGCCCGACGCGAGCGGCCCCCGCGACAGGCGGTCAGCCCCCTCTCGAGCGTGCCCGCCCGCGCGATGAGTCTCGGTGGCCCCCGAGTGCAGCAGGTCAGTGTCGACGAACATCGCTACCCCCTCTGGGCCCGGTGGTCTCGTGCATCCCGTGAGCTGGTCGTAAAGCTATTAACGGCGCGGTCGCCGGTCAATTCAGTCCCCCACACAGTCATAGAGTGCTGGCCCCATCGGCCAGCCCGTCCCCGTCGGTGTCGGTCAGCCTGACGTTCCACTTGCCGTCGCCGTCGGTGTCGACGTAGCCCGTCATACCGTTCTCGCCGGCGCACAGCACCCGGTCGGCCACTCCATTGTCATCGGTGTCGAGCAGCCGGTCGTCGGCACGGCCGTGCTCATCGAAGTCGATGACCGGACCGCCGGTGTGCTCAACACCGTCGAGCCCGAACCACCGCAGCTGCCCGCCCCGATCAACGGCCACTCCCCACGTCCCCGATCCCTCATCGGTGAACCAGGCCTCCGTGGCGCCGTCATTATCGAGATCGAGCACGGCGTGGTCGGCCACCCCGTCGCCGTCGAAATCCGCCAGCGCGTCGTCCTGCATCCCGTCTCCGTCGAGATCCAGGCCTATCGCATCGAGGCGGCCATCCCCATCCAGGTCGAGGTTGGGCTGGCCGTTCCAGATGGCCGCTGCGCCATCATCATTCGCCAGGCAATAGTCCATGCCTACTCGGACGCGGGGCCGCCGTTAGGCGTTCCCGCGCGATTGCCACCAGGACAGCAGCTTGGCGGTGGCCTCCTCGGTCGTCAGCGGCGCGCACCGGCTCCTCCGAGACACCCAGTTTGCTAGCCACAGACTTGATCGCCTCGTACCCCGATACTTCCGGGGCCTCCATTGTGGTGTCCACCAAATGCACCGCACGCTGGCGAAACTCCGACGAATACTGACGGGGCATAGCTTCCGATCCTCCTATAAGGATTGGAACTAAACCTGGGGTACTTCACGAGGGCGGTGTGGATGGATCGTGTGGTTGTCGTGACGTGGATCGGGCGCGCTGCAGCACCGTGGCCATCTGGGCACAACGCCTTAGGTGGCTGTGCTGGCGGCTGGGTTGTGCAGCGTGTGGTGGCCGCTCCGGCTGTCGCGCTTGGCCGACGATGACGGGCGTACCCAGGGTCACGACCTGCGCAGTAACGCTGTTCCATCATCGATGTCGTACCCCGCTGCGATGATGAGGTTATGTCTTCGACCGCATCGTCTGCTGTGGCGGTGAGCCCTAAAGAGCGTCTGGCGGTGTTGTTTGAGGAGTTGGCGGAGTTGGCCGGGCAGCGCAACGCCATTGATGGGCGCCTCGTGGACATCGTCGCTGAGATCGA
>NZ_DATJPU010000237.1:0-5559 GCF_035506235.1 Mycobacterium sp. | reverse complement strand
GCTTCAACGTGACGGCCGGGATCGGCATCCTTGAGAAGGCCTCGCCGATCTACCAGGACTTCTTCCCGAGGGCGCCCCGCGCGGCGGTGCTGGCGTCGGCGGCCGCCGGGTTCGTCGCCCTGCTGTCGCTGGCCAACATGCTCGGCCGAATCGGATGGTCGTCGTTGTCGGATGCGCTGGGCCGCAAGAACATGTGTACCGGCTCTACCTCGGCGGCGGCGCCCTGCTTTATCTCACGCTGGCGCTGGCGACCAACTCCAACAAGGTCACCTTCCTGCTGTGCACCGTGTTGATCCTGTCGTTCTACGGCGCGGGCTTTTCCACTCTCCCGGCGTACCTGCGGGATCTGTTCGGCACCTACGAGGTGGAGCGATTCACGGCAGGTTGCTGACGGCGTGGTCGGTGGCGGGCGTGCTGGGCCCGTTGATCGTGAACGCCATCGCCGACTCGCAGAAGTCGGCGGGTAAGCATGGCCCCGACCTCTACCTGGTGTCGTTCGAGGTGATGATCGCGCTTTTGGTCGTCGGCCTGGTCTGCAACGAGTTGATCGGGCCGGTGGCCGCCAAATTCCGTGAGCCCGCACCGCCCGAGGGCGCCCTGCCCGCGCCCGAGGCCGTCCCCCACCGGCAGCCGGAGAGGCAACCATGACCAACCCGACGGCGGCGGTCCGCCCCGCACCCATCGCACTGGCCTGGCTGTGGGTCGCCCTGCCCTTCGCCTACGGCGTCTGGCAACTCTTTTCGAAGGTCACCCACTTGTTTTCGGCACCTGACGTCGAACTGCGCTCACCAGCAGCGTGACCAATAAGCCGGCGGCCAGCAGCAGCGCACCCACGAACCATGCCGTCGCCGGCCAGCCGCCGGCGGCGTAGACGAGGCCGCCGAATGCGCCGGCCACCGACCCGCCCAGGTAGTAGCTGAACAGATACAGAGCAGACGCCTCGGCGCGATCCCGGTGGGCCACGGCGCCCACCCATCCGCTGGCCACCGTGTGCGCGGCGAAGAATCCGCCGGTGAAAACCCCGACGCCGACCACGATCGCGGCCAGCGCATGCGAGACGGTCAACACCAGGCCGGCCGCCGTGATGGGCAGGGCGCCGCCGAGCACGAGCGCGCGTCCCCGGCGGTCGGCGAGCCGCCCCGCGACAACGGAGGTCCAGGTGCCCGCCAGGTACAGCAGGAACAACAGCCCCACGACCGACGAGGCCAATCCGAACGGCTGGGCGGTCAACCGGTACCCCAGGTAGTTGTACACCGTGACGAATCCACCCATCAGCGCGAAGCCTAACGCAAAGAGCCTCAGCAGCAAGGGGTTTCGCAGGTGAGCGGCCAGGTTGTGCACCGTCGCCCGCACGCTCGCCGGCTTCGGCGCGAAGAACCGCGACCGGGGCACCACGACGGCGAAGACCACCGTGCCGGCCAGCGTCGCCACCGAGCACACCAATAGCGCTACCCGCCAATTGCTGACGTCGACGACGAGGGACGGGACGATCCGCCCGACCAGGCCACCCAACGTGGTCCCGGCGATGTACCGTCCCATCGCCGAACCGAGCGACGAGGTGTGGATTTCCTCGGCGAGAAAAGCCATCGCGACCGCGGGGATCCCGGCGAGCGCGACGCCATGCAGCGCCCGGCCGGCGAGCAGAACGCCGAGCGAGGGACTGAAGGGCAACAACAAACCGATGACGCTGGACGCCACCCCGGACGCCAGCATGACGGTGACGCGCCCGTACCGCTCGGAAAGCACACTCGCGGGAATGATGGACAGCGCCAGCATTCCGGTGGTCAGCGAGACCGTGAGCGCCGCTGTGGCGGGGGTGATCCGGTAGTACGCCGACAAGGCCGGCAGCAGCGCCTGCGTGCAGTACATCGCCGCGAAACTGGCCAGGCCGGCGCCGTACAGCGCGGCGGTCACCCTTCGGTATCCGCTGCTTCCGGCGCGGTGCGCGACGGTGATCGAGGGCGGCTGAAGCATAACCATGATGCTGCGCGCCGCCGCGTCCAAAACTGAAATGAATTATCGCTGGCGGTATCATGCTGATACGACATAAGCCGAGGTGGCGGGCATGGCTGCGGACGATTACGAGTGGTTCGTCACACTCGCGGAGCTCGAACACGTCACGGCGGCTGCCGACCAGCTGCACATCGCGCAGCCGACACTCACCCGGATGCTGGCGCGCCTGGAACGGCGGCTCGGGGTCGCCTTGTTCGACCGCCGCGGCAGGCGGCTGGCGCTCAACACCTACGGCCGAATCTTTTACGAGCACGCGCGCCGGGCCCAGTCGGAGCTCGATTCGGCCCGGCGCGCGATCGACGACCTGACCAATCCGGCCGTCAGCGAAATCCGGCTCGGCTTTCTGGGTTCGTTCGGGTCGACGGTGGTGCCGCGCCTGATCTCGGCGTTCAAACAGACGTCACCGCGGGTGACGTTCACGCTCCAAGAGGGCGCCGCCGAATCGATCGGCGGCCTCGTGCAGTCCGGGTTCGTCGACGTCGGCGTGGTTTCGCCGCGGCCGCAGAAGGCAAACCTGGCCTGGCGCAGCCTCTTTCGCCAACGGCTCGGGGTCGCCATTCCGCGCCACCACCGACTGGTGGGCGTCGCGGCGGTGTCCATGAGCGAGCTGGCCGACGAGTCCTTCGTGGCCATGCAGCCCGGGTTCGGCATGCGGCGACTGCTCGACGAGCTTTGTGCCGCAGCGCAATTCCAGCCCCGGATCGCCCTGGAATCAGCCAACCTCATCACGTCCGCCGGCCTGGTGGCCGCGGGGCTGGGCATCAGCCTGATGCCCATCGACGGCAGCGAATACGCACCCGGGCTCGGCGTGCTGCCGCTGGCCGACGCCGATGCCTATCGCGATGTCGGGATGATCTGGAATTCCGGGCGATCGTTGTCCCGCCCGGCCCGGGACTTCATCGCGTCCGCCGCAACGATCCAACACCGCGGCTCTTAGGGCGGCTCCGGTGCGCGGCGCTGCTACCACCACCATGTCGCTTTTTCGCCAGTTTTGTCGGCGGGCAGGTGTAACTGTGGAATCGTGCATGACGATTTCGAACGCTGCTACCGCGCGGTCCAGTCCAAGGACGCCCGGTTCGACGGCTGGTTCGTCACCGCGGTCCTGACGACGCGGATCTATTGCCGGCCCAGCTGCCCCGTGCGGCCGCCGTTCGCGCGCAACGTCCGGTTCTATCCGACCGCGGCGGCCGCCCAGCGGGCGGGGTTCCGGGCGTGCAAGCGGTGCCGTCCGGACGCATCGCCGGGATCTCCGGAATGGAACGTGCGCGGTGACGTCGTCGCGCGGGCCATGCGGCTGATCGCCGACGGCACGGTGGACCGGGAGGGGGTCGGCGGCCTGGCGGCTCACCTCGCTTACACCACCCGCCAGCTGGAACGCCTGCTGCAGGCCGAGGTGGGTGCCGGCCCGCTCGCGCTGGCCCGGGCTCAACGGGCCCAGACCGCGCGGCTGCTCATCGAGACCACCGACCTGCCGTTCGGCGACGTGGCGTTCGCCGCCGGGTTCTCCAGCATCCGCCAGTTCAACGACAACGTGCGCTCGGTGTTCGAGACCACACCGACGGCGCTGCGCACACGCGCGGCGGTCCGGTCCACGTCCGACACCAATTCGCCTGGGGCGGTGTGCCTTCGGTTACCAGTACGCACGCCCTTCGCCTATGCAGGTGTCTTCGGCCACCTCGCGGCCGGCATCGTGCCCGGCTGCGAGGAGGTGCGCGACGGGGCCTACCGGCGCAGCCTTCGGCTTCCGCGTGGCGGAGCCGTCGTCACGCTGGCACCGGCCGTCGACCACGTCCGCTGCCGGCTGACGCTCGACGACTTCCGCGATCTCACCACCGCGATCGCCCGCTGCCGGCGGCTGCTGGACCTCGACGCCGACCCCGAAGCGGTGGTCGACGCCCTGGCCGGTGACCCCGAGCTGGCCGCGGTGGTGAAAAAGGCGCCGGGGCAACGCATTCCGCGCACTGTCGACGAGGCCGAGCTGGCCGTGCGCGCGGTGCTGGGCCAGCAGGTGTCGACGAAGGCCGCCAGAACCCACGCGGGCAGGCTGGTCGCGGCCTACGGGCCGCCGGTGCACGATCCCGAGGGCGCGTTGACGCATGCCTTCCCGTCGGTCGAACAGCTCGCCGAGATCGATCCCATCCATCTGGCGGTCCCCAAGGCCCGGCAACTGACGCTCAACGCGCTGATCGCAGGTCTCGCCGACGGAAGCGTCGCCCTGGACGCCGGAAGCGATTGGGAGAGCGCCCGCGCACAGTTGCTGGCGCTGCCCGGTGTCGGCCCCTGGACCGCGGAGGTGATCGCGATGCGCGCCCTGGGCGATCCGGATGCCTTTCCCGCCAGCGACCTCGGACTTCGGCTGGCCGCAAAGCAACTCGGGTTACCCGCGGATCGGCGGAGACTCGTCGAGCGCAGCGCCCGTTGGCGGCCGTGGCGCTCGTATGCCACCCAACATCTGTGGACCACCCTCGAGCATCCGGTCAACCATTGGCCGCCCCGGGAGCCCCCACAGGAGGTCGCATGATCAGTTATCGCACCATCGACAGCCCGATCGGACTGCTGACCCTGGCCGGGCGCGGCCCCGTCCTGACGAATCTGCGGATGGTCGACCAGACCTACGAACCAAACCGCGCCGGCTGGTCGCCCGACCCTTCGGCCTTCGATGGGGCCGTCGAGCAACTCGGCGCCTATTTCGCCGGCGAGCTGACCGACTTCGACATCGAGCTCGAGCTGCGGGGCACCGAGTTTCAGCGGCGGGTGTGGAAGGCACTGCTGACAATTCCCTATGGCGAGACGCGGTCGTACGGAGAAATCGCCGAGCAGATCGACGCTCCCGGTTCGGCGCGCGCGGTGGGCTGGGCCAACGGCCACAATCCCATCGCGATCGTCGTCCCCTGCCACCGGGTGATCGGCGCCAGCGGAAGCCTGACCGGCTACGGCGGCGGGCTCGACCGAAAGCGGACCCTGCTCGGATTGGAGAAAAAGCGGGCGCCGGCGGAGCTGACATTATTCGACTAGATTCGGCCGGCTTAAAAACAAATGCAAAAACACCCCCGTTACCGGGGGTGTTTTTGTATATGTTCGGCGGTGTCCTACTTTTCCACCCGAATAGGGCAGTATCATTGGCGCTGACCGGCTTAGCTTCCGGGTTCGGGATGGGACCGGGCGTTTCCCTGTCGCTGTGGCCGCCGTAACTCTATTTATTTTTCATTCAAGTGTTCTGGTGGGGGGTGTGGTGCGCCACGACATTGCTGCCAGGCGCTGGATTGTGGTTGCGATTTGTGTTGGTAAGTTTTCGGCCGGTTAGTGCCAGTTCCCTACACCCATTGCTGAGCTTCTAGGTCTGGCCTATCGAACCCATGTTCTGTGGGGGGCCTTATCCCTCTAAAAGGGTGAGAAACCTGATCTTGGAGAAGGTTTCCCGCTTAGATGCTTTCAGCGGTTATCCTGTCCGAACGTGGCTATCCAGCGGTGCCCCTGGTGGGACAACTGGTGGACCAGAGGTTCGTCCGTCCCGGTCCTCTCGTACTAGGGACAGGTTTCCTCAAG
>NZ_DATJPU010000236.1:0-15352 GCF_035506235.1 Mycobacterium sp. | reverse complement strand
GTCGCCTGGTTGTAGAAGATCCGACCGAAGTGCTCGCGGTCGGGGAAGACCTCGTCCTGGCGGGGCAGGAAGGCGCCGCCGGAGTCGACCAGGTAGATGCATGGCAGCCGATTCTGCAGCGCGACTTCCTGCGCGCGCAGGTGCTTCTTGACCGTCATCGGGTAGTAGGTGCCACCCTTGACGGTCGCGTCGTTGGCGACGATCACGCACTCGCGCCCCGACACCCGGCCGATTCCGGTGATGATCCCGGCGCCCGGGGACTCGTCGTCGTACATGCCGTTGGCGGCCAGCGGGGCCAGCTCCAAAAACGGGCTACCCGGGTCGAGCAGGCGATCCACCCGTTCGCGGGGCAGCAGCTTGCCGCGGCTGACGTGGCGCTCCCGCGCGCGTTCGTTGCCGCCCAGCGCCGCGGCCGCCAGCTTGGCGTTCAGCTCGGCGACCAGCCGCCGGTGCTCGTCGGCGAACGACGGCGCGGTTCTGACAGCAGTGCTCACGGGTGCCTCCCGGTCAGCGCAAGGGGCGGTTCGGTTTTGGCGAGCACCTCGTCGACCGATACCTCGGGGGCCGTCTCGACGAGGTGCAGCCCGTCGTCGCGCACGTCGATGACGGCGAGGTCGGTGACGATGCGATTGACACAGCGCACGCCGGTCAGCGGAAGGGTGCACCGCTCAACGACTTTCGGGGTGCCGTCCGGTGCGGTGTGGTCCATCATCACGATCACCTTACGGGCGCCGTGCACCAGGTCCATCGCGCCGCCCATGCCCTTGACCATCTTCCCGGGGATCATCCAGTTGGCGAGGTCGCCGGCGGCCGAAACCTGCATGGCCCCGAGCACCGCGACGTCGAGGTGGCCGCCGCGGATGATCCCGAACGAGGCCGAGGAGCCGAAGAACGCCGCGCCCGGCATCGTCGTGACGGTCTCCTTCCCCGCGTTGATCAGGTCCGCGTCGACGTACGCGGGCCGGGGATACGGCCCGACCGCGAGTATCCCGTTCTCGGAGTGGATGACGACGGTGACGCCGTCGGGGATGTGGTTCGGGATCAGGGTGGGCATGCCGATGCCGAGGTTGACGTAATGCCCGTCCTCGAATTCGGCGGCCACCCGCGCGGCCAGCCCCTCCCGCGTCCACGTCACGGCCGCACCGTCACCTTCTCGATCGGCTTGGCGGGATCGGGCACGTGGACGACCCGGTGAACGAAGACGCCCGGGGTGTGCACCGCGGCCGGGTCGATCTCCCCGGGCTCGACGAGGTGTTCGACCTCGGCGATGGTGATCCTGCCGGCCGCCGCGCAGTCGGGATTGAAGTTGGCGGCGGCCGCCCGGTAGACGAGGTTGCCGTGCCGGTCGCCCTTCCAAGCGTGCACCAGCGCGAAGTCGGTGCGGATCGCGCGCTCGAGAACGTAGGTCACGCCGTCGAACTCGCGGGTCTCCTTCGGGGGCGACATCACCGCCACCGCGCCGGACGCGTCGTAGCGCCACGGCAGGCCGCCGTCGGCGACCGGGGTGCCCACTCCCGCAGGCGTGTAAAAGGCCGGGATTCCCGCGCCACCGGCGCGCAGCCGCTCCGCCAGCGTGCCCTGCGGGGTGAGCTCCACCTCGAGTTCACCGGCGAGGAACTGGCGGGCGAACTCCCTGTTGTCACCCACGTATGAGGCGACGGCACGGCGAATTCGCTTGTGGTGCAACAGCGCTTCCAGCCCGACACGTACCCGCCGCAGTTGTTGGACACCGTCTCGAGGTCGCGGACGCCGCTGGAGACCAGCGCCGCGATCAGCGCCTCGGGGATGCCGCAGAACCCGAACCCCCCGACCGCCAGGGACGAACCGTCGGTTATGTCGGCGACCGCTTCGGCGGGCGCGTTAGGTGAGGCCACCACCTTGTCCATCGCCGCAGCAGCCTCCTCGCCGTCGGATTCAGTTAATCCCCATTAACTGGGGTGAGAATACCACCGTCTCCCGCGGCACGTCCAGGGCGACCGCAGACCCGCTGCCGCGGATCACCTAACAAATAGTCCGGCGGCTTGCTACCGTTGCCGAGGCGACGGGCTCGCCGGTCGGCCGACCCCGAAGGCCGCGCTCGTTGACAATTCCCGCGAGTGAAAACGAGGGGCGTGTGGTGACCGTCGACGATAAGTGGGAGACCGCCGAATGGGCCGTCCAGCAAGACGATCGAAAGTCCTCGCTGGGTCCGCTGATCCACGGACTTGCCTCCCGCGTCAACCCCCAGCCGGCGGAACTCTCCATTGAAGACGTGCCCGTGGTCGGGCTGGACCGGTTGGAACAGGCGGTTGGCGATCTCGTCGTCTGCTTCGGCGCAGGCCAACTGGAAATCGACGACTTCCCCGACCCCAGAGATGCGCACGTGACCACGTACCGCGTTCATTTGACGTTGCGGCACTCGGAATGGAACCTCGTCGAGAACGCCGCCGCTGCCGCCGTCGCCATCCTCACCCGCAATACCGCCACCCGTCTGACGCGAGCACTCGATCTGTTGCACAAGCTCGCCCTCGCGGCGCCCTCGCTTTCCGTGCCCGAAAGGGAGGCCATCTCACGCGTTCTCGCTAATCAGTGGCTCGGCACCGTCACTCCGCGCGACGAGCTGGCGAACTACGGCGTAGACGTGGCAAAGCTCATTCGGGACGGCATCTTGGTGGAAGGCGACGAGGGTGTCTCGGTGATTGCCTGAATCCGCGTCCGCGTCACCGCGTCATCCCGCGGCCCGATCCAGCACGTCTGGGAGGCTCTCCACGAACTGGTCGACCTGAGCGTCGGTGATGATCAGCGGCGGTGCCAGCCGGATCACGTCGGGAGCAGCGGCATTGACGAGAAAGCCGGCCTTGCGCGCGGCCGCCTCGACCGCCTTGGCCGCCGGCTCGGTCAGCACCACGCCGCGGAGCAAGCCGCGGCCCCGCACGTGGTCCACCAAGCGGTGATTCAGCGACTCGATGCCGCGACTCAGGGACGCACCCAGCGCCTCGGCGCGCTCGATCAGTCCCTCGTCGTTCAGCGTCCGCAGCACCGCCAGGGCAGCGGCCGCGCACACCGGGTTGCCGCCGAAGGTGCTGCCGTGCAAGCCCGGCTTCAGCAGCGCGGCGACGGGTCCGGCCGCCAGGCAGGCCCCGATCGGCAGCCCGCCGCCGAGCCCCTTGGCCACCGTCACCACATCGGGCGTGATCGCGTCGTGCTGATGGGCGAAGAACTTTCCGGTGCGACCCATCCCGGTCTGCACCTCATCGATGACCAACAGCGCGCCGCGCCGGGCGGTGATCTCCCTGGCCGCGACGAGATAGCCGGCAGGCGGCGGCACCACTCCGGCCTCGCCCATGATCGGCTCGAGGAACACGGCCGCGGTCTCGGCGGTCACGGCGGCCGCCAACGCGTCGACGTCCCCGTAGGGCACGTGGCTGACCTCGCCCGGCAGCGGAGCGAACGGCGCCCGCTTGTCGGGCTGGCCCGTCAGCGCCAGCGATCCCATCGTGCGGCCGTGGAATGCCCGCTGCGTGGCAACGAGTTTCGAACGGCCGGTGAGCCGCGACAGCTTGAACGCCAGCTCGTTGGCTTCGGTGCCGGAGTTGCAGAAGAACACCCGCGCGCCCTCGACGCCCCACTGGGCGACAAGCGCTTCGGCCAATGCGATGCCCGGTTCGTGGGCATAGAAGTTGGAGGTGTGACCCAGCGTGCTCAGCTGCCGGCTTACCGCCTCGATCACCGCCGGATGGCAATGCCCCAGCACATTGACGGCGATGCCGGCCAGCAGGTCGAGGTAGGTGTTGCCGTCCACATCGGTGAGCACCGCACCCCGCCCCGAGGCCAGCGCCAGCGACGGGGTGCCGTAGTTGGGCATCATCACCGCGTCCCACCTCGCCAGCAGCGGCCCGGTTTCGGTCACGCGCGCACCACCGTGGTTCCGGCTCCGTCGTTGGTAAGCAACTCGACCAGAACGCTGTGCTCGACCCGGCCGTCGATGATGTGGGCGCTCGGGACCCCGCCCTCGACCGCCCGCAGGCAGGCCTCGGTCTTGGGCACCATCCCCGACTGCAGCCGCGGCACGAGGGCGGCCAGCTTCAAGCTGTCGATCTCGCTGACGAGCGACTCTCGATCGGGCCAATTGGTGTAGAGCCCCTCCACGTCGGTGAGGATGAGCAGCTTTTCGGCCCCCAGCGCCTGGGCCAGCGCGGCCGCGGCGGTGTCGGCGTTGATGTCATAGACCACGCCGTCGGTGTCGGGGCCGATGGACGACACCACCGGAATGCGCTGATCGATGAGGTCCCGTACCGCCGCGACGTTGACGTGTTGAATATTGCCGACCAGGCCGATGTCGGTGGGCACCCCGTCGACCATGACGCTGCGGCGCACCGCGGTAAACAGTTGCGCATCCTCACCCGTGATGCCGACCGCATACGGGCCATGCGCGTTGATCAGGTTCACCAACTCCCTACCGACGTGGCCGAACAGCACCATCCGCGCGACATCGAGCACCTCGGGGGTGACCACCCGGAAACCGCCCTTGAAATCGCTTGGTATACCGAGCCGTTGGAGCATGGCGCTGACCTGTGGGCCGCCGCCGTGTACGACGACGGGATAGATTCCGCAGTTGCGCAGGAAGACCATATCCGCGGCGAACGCGCGGCGCAGTGCTTCGTCGGCCATCGCATGGCCACCGTATTTCACTACGACGATCTTGTGGTTCAGGTGTTTGAGCCAGGGCAACGCCTCGGCAAACACGGTGGCCTTGACATCGCGGGTTATCGGGGTTGCTTCGACGGCGGTCACGGCGTCATCCCGACCACCGACAGACCGTCCGTCTCGGTCCAGCCCAGCGCCAGGTTCATCGACTGTACGGCCGCCCCTGCGACGCCCTTGACGAGGTTGTCGATCGCGCAGACGGCCACCAGCTTCGCGGCGTCCCTGTCGACCGCGACGGCCAGCTGCGCGGTGTTGCTGCCGACCACCGCGCCGGTCCGGGGCAGCCTTCCCTCGGGCAGCAGATGCACGAAAGGCTCTCCGCCATAGTGCTTTTCGTATGCCGCCCGCACCCGGGCCAGCGGTGCCGTGCATGCCGCGGTGCAGGTGGCCAGGATGCCGCGGGTCATGGGGATGAGCACCGGCGTGAACGACACCGAGACCTCGCGCTCGGTGACCGCCTGCAGTCCCTGGGCGATCTCGGGGGTGTGGCGGTGCGCACCGGCGATGTTGTAGGCGCGCGCCGAGCCGATGACCTCCGATCCGAGCAAGTCTGTCTTGGCCTCGCGTCCGGCGCCCGACGTGCCGCTCACGGCGACGACGGTCACCTGCGGTTCGGCGAGGCCTTCGGCAATGGCGGGCACCAGCCCCAGCAGCGCCGCGGTGGGATAGCACCCCGGGACCGCGATCCGGGTGGCGCCACGCAGTCGATCGCGGGCGCCGGGCAGCTCGGGCAGCCCGTACGGCCAGGTGCCCGCGTGCGGCGAACCGTAATATCGCACCCAGGCGGCGGGGTCGCGCAGCCGAAAATCACCGCCGCAGTCGATGATCACCGTGCCGGGAGCCAGACGTTCGGCCAGCGGCCCGGAATGGCCGGGCGGCAACGCCGAGAACACCACGTCGTGACCGGCCACGACGCTCGCGTCGGTGGGCTCCAGCAGCCGATCCTCGAGCGGCAGCAGATGCGGGTGATGCTCGCCGAGCGTGTCGCCCGCGCTGGCGGCCGCCGTGAGCACACCGATGCTCAGCCGCCCTTCGGTGTATGCCGGATGGGCCAGCAGCAGCCGCAGAATCTCTCCACCCGCGTAGCCACTGGCCCCAACCACCGCCACGCTTGTCGTCGCACCCATGATTTGGCCCCTATGTCGTCCTTGCCGCCCGGAGCCAACGTATGGACAGCGATGGGGTTCCACATAGGGCCATTCGCCCTCCGGATCGGCGACATTGGACCCCCGACCGGCTCGGCCCAAACCGATAGGTTTGCCCCTTGTGGCCACGTTTTCCGATCGCATTGACGTTCGGCGCCGCGAGGTGTTGGAGGCATGGCTTGCCCGTGCCCCCCGTGCGGCCAACCCCGATGCGCCGCAAGTGCTTGTGCGCTCGACGTCTGCCCATGCCGGCACCGCGGCGTAAGCCACAGCGCCCCACCCCTGGAACGAGGTCGGGAGGGCGCTGATGACGGTGACGACGCGTCCGGCGAGAGCATCCGATCTGCCGGAGTGCGCGCGAATCGGCTTTGACGCGTTCGCCGATATCGCCGCACGCCACGGATTTCCCTCTGATTTCACGTCACTCGATATCGCGACCGCGGTGGTGTCCGGGCTGATCGAGCATCCGGGTTTCTTCTCCCTGGTCGCCGAGGTCGACGGGCGGATCGTGGGAAGCAGCTTCCTCGACGAGCGCGGGATGATCATCGGCGTGGGCCACGTCACGGTCGACCCGGCCGTGCAAGGCAGGCGCATCGGCCGGGCGCTCATGGGGACGATGCTGCAGCGGTGTGCGCATCGGAAAGTCCCCGGCGTCCGACTGTTGCAGGCTTCGTATAACTACCGCGCAATGAGCCTGTACGCCAAGTTCGGCTTCGATGTGCGCGAGCCGTTCGCGGCGATGCAGGGCGATCCGCTGGGCTTGCGCATTCCGGGATACGCCGTGCGGGCCGCCACCGCCGCCGATCTGCCCGCTTGCGACACGCTCTGCATCCGCGTGCACGGCCACGACCGCGGCGGAGGGCTGCGCGACGCGCTCGCGCGGGGCACCGCCCGAGTGGTCGAGCGCGATGGGCGAATCACGGGGTACACCAGCGGGATTGGGTTCTACGGGCACGCGGTGGCCGAGACCAATGACGACCTACAGGCTCTTATCGGGGCGGCCGACGAAATTTCGGCGCCGGGATTTCTCGTCCCCATGCGCAACACCGACTTGGTGCGCTGGTGCCTGGCCCACGGCCTGCGCGTGTTCGTGGTGCTCAATCTGATGACGATCGGTCTGTATTCGGAACCCCGTGGGGCCTTCCTGGCATCGGTTTGGTATTGACCACCATTTGTCGGAGTGCCCAATTCCCAGTTAATGTCGGCTAACTCGTGTTATGTTAGCGGAGATTAACCGAAATCTCTGCCACCGAACCGGCCGCATTCTTCAAGGAGGCCGTCGTGACGACGTCCGCCCGTGAGGGCAAGCCGGGTCAGCCCGACGCACCGAATCGCCGCAGCCAGTTGAAGTCGGACCGGCGCATGCAACTCCTGTCGGCCGCCGAGCGCCTCTTCGCCGAGCGCGGTTTCCTTGCGGTGCGCCTGGAGGACATCGGCGCTGCGGCCGGCGTCAGCGGTCCGGCGATCTACCGCCACTTCCCCAACAAGGAGTCGCTGCTGGTCGAGTTGCTCGTCGGGATCAGCACCCGGCTGCTCGCCGGTGCGCGGGAGGTGCGGGCCCGCAGCGCCGGCGCGACCGCCGCGCTGGACGAGCTGATCGACTTTCACCTCGACTTCGCGATGGGCGAACCGGACCTGATCCGCATCCAGGACCGCGACCTGGCGCATCTCCCGGAGGCCGCCGAGAAGCAGGTGCGCAAAGCGCAGCGCCAATACGTCGAGGTCTGGGTCGGTGTGCTGCGGGAGCTCAACCCCAGGCTGGCCGAGGCCGACGCCCGGCTGGCGGCGCACGCGATATTCGGCCTGCTGAATTCGACACCGCACAGCATGAAGTCCCCGGACGGGGAGCGCACCAGGCCCGCCGGCGCGGCGCGTTCGCGCGCCGTCATGCGGGCCATGACCGTCGCCGCGTTGACGGCCGGCAATCAGTGCCCCTGAATTTCGCGTCAGAAGGAGAGGCATTCGCTCGGGGGCCGCGCTTAGGTACCCTGCAAGCCATGAGGTGGACATGAACGATCCACGTCGAACCGAGCGGTTTAGTCCCCCTCTTCCGGGGTCAGGACCGGCCGGATCGCCTGGTCCCACGTATCCGCCGCTCGCCGACCCGGCATACGCCGACCAGGCGGGGCCCTACGCGCCCACCTACGGCGGGTACAGCCCGCAGTGGGCATCGAACCTCAACGACACCGAACAGCTTCCGGCGTACTGGCAGCAGGAGCTGCCCCCGTCGGGCAACGTCCCAACCGGGGGCCTGGCTCCGCCGCCCGGGGGCCCCAAGTCTCCGCGCTGGATGTGGTTCGCCGCCGGGGCTGCGGTGCTATTGGTCGTCGCGCTGGTGATCGCGTTCGTACTGGCCAACAACGCGATCAAGACCCAGACCGCGGTGCCGCCGCTGCCCGCCATGCCGGAGTCCAGCGAGACCCCGACGCCAACCCCGTCGACGCCGACGTCGCCGCCGTCGCGCACCTTGAGGCCGTTTCCGCCGCCGACCGCGTCGGGCCCGCCCACCGAGACGACCGGTCCGGGCGTGATGCAAGACGTTGTTTACAGCGTCACCGGCGAAGGGCGCGCGCTCAGCATCGTGTACATCGGCACCGGCGACGTCATCCAGACCGAGTTCAACGTTGCGCTGCCCTGGAGCAAAGAGGTCAGCCTGTCGAAGTCGGCCGCGCACCCGGCGAACGTCACGGTCGTCAACTTCGGCCACAACGTCACCTGCTCGCTCACCGTCGGCGGGGTTCAGGTGAGCCAGCGAGAAGGGGTCGGCCTGACGATCTGCGACGCGCGCGGCTAGTTGGGAAGAGGTCAGGCCTTCGAATCGGCCGTCGCGGCGACGCGCGCCGGGACCCGTACCACCAGCATCCCCAGCAGTCCGGCGATCAGCACCAGGCAGATCCCGGCGAGGCCCGCGCGCACGGCGCCGAACGCGTCGACGAACACCGAGAACAGCCAGGGGGCCGCGAACGAGACCGCCCGCCCGGTCATCGTGTAGAGCCCGAACGCGACCCCTTCCCCGCCGTCCTTTGCCAAGTGCAGCAGCAGCGCACGCGAGGAGGACAGGGACGGACCGACGAACATGGCCAACAGCAGTCCGCACAGCCAGAAGGCATGCGCACCGGACGACACCATCAGCGTGGCCGACACGGCGATGAGCGCCACCAGCGACCCCACGATGACCGGTTTGGATCCGATCCGGTGGTCGACGAACCCGCCGGTTATCGCGCCGATCGCGGCCACCACGCTAGCCGCCACGCCGAACACCAGCACGTCGCCCTGGGAGAGGCCGTAAACGTTGACGCCGAGCACGGCGCCGAAGCCGAAAATGGCCGCCAGCCCGTCCCGGAACAGCGCGCTGGCCCCCAGGAAATACACCAGGTTGCGGTTGCGACGCCATTCCGCACTCACCTCTGCCCACAGCTTGCGATAGCCGCCCAGCATGCTCGTCGGATGCGACGTCTCGCCGGCGTTCGGCAGCGTGTGGGCGACCAACAGCAACGGCAGCGCCAGCACCGCAAACCACGCCGCGGTGAGCAGCATCGCCGCCCGGACGTAGAGCCCGTCATGGACGGGCACGCGCAGCAGCCCGCGCACCGGGCCGGTGCCGGAGATGAAACCCAGATAGACCAGTAGCAGCAGGAGCACGCTGCCGGTGAAGCCCGCGGCCGCGCCCAGGCCGGAGATGCGCCCAACCGTCTGCGGCGTCGAGATCTGACGCAGCATGGCGTTGTACGGCACGCCGGCCAGGTCACCGCACGCGGCCGTGACCGACAGCAGCACCAAGCCGGCCCACAGATAGCCGGGATCGTCGCGTATCAGGAACATCGCGCTGGTCGACGTGACCGCGAGGCCGCTCAAGACCGTCAGCGTCACCCGCCGACGGTGCGGGGCCTCCACCCACACCCCCACGAGCGGCGCCAACACCGCGATGGTCAGCCCCGAGACGGCGAGCGCCCGGCCCAGCCAACTCGCCGGCGACGTGCCGCCCGGCAGGCCCGCTCCCACGCTGCCGGTCAGATAGACCGAGAAGACGAAGGTCGCCACGATGGCGTTCATACCGAGGGAGCCGCAGTCCCACAGCGCCCACGCCACCACGCGGGACCGCACGGGTACGACGGCGTTCGACCCCGGCTGACCCATGCCCGCACTCTATTGAATGGCCGGCTGTCTAGCATTGGCCGCATGCCGGTACCAGCTCCCAGTCCCGACGCGCGCGCCGTTGTCACCGGTGCTTCGCAAAACATCGGCGAAGCGCTGGCCACCGAACTCGCCGCGCGCGGTCACAGCCTGATCGTCACCGCGCGACGCGAGGACCTGCTCAACGACCTGGCCGCCCGGCTGACCGAGAAGTACGGTGTGACCGTCGAAGTGCGGCCCGCCGATCTCGCGGATCCGGCGGAACGGGCCAAGCTGTGCGACGAGTTGGCCGCCCGCCCCATCTCGATCCTGTGCGCCAACGCGGGTACCGCGACGTTCGGTCCGGTCGCGGGCCTGGACCCGGCGGGCGAAAAGGCTCAGGTTCAGCTGAACGCCATTGCGGTGCATGACCTTACGCTGGCCGTGCTGCCCGGCATGGTCGAGCGCAAGGCGGGCGGCATCCTGATTTCCGGTTCGGCGGCGGGCAATTCGCCGATCCCCTACAACGCCACCTACGCGGCGACCAAGGCGTTCGCGAACACCTTCAGCGAATCGTTGCGCGGCGAACTGCGCGGCTCGGGTGTGCACGTCACGCTGCTGGCGCCGGGCCCGGTGCGCACGGACCTGCCCGATGACGCCGAAAGGTCACTGGTCGAAAGGCTCGTGCCGGACTTCCTGTGGATCTCGACCGAGCACACCGCCCGCGTGTCGCTGGATGCGTTGGAGCGCAACAAGATGCGGATAGTCCCGGGGCTGACGTCGAAGGCCATGTCGGTGGCAAGTGGGTATGCGCCGCGCGCGATCGTCGCGCCGATCGTGGGCAGCTTCTACAAGAAGCTCGGCGGCGGATAGGCGCTACTTTCGCCGACGGCCGGTGCCGAAGAAGTTGCGGACGATCTCGATGAGGATGTCCCTAACCGTCCGGTTGTTCAGCACTTCCTCCCACATGGCGGGACCCTTGGGCTCCGCGGCCCCCTTTGGTTCCGCCGGCGCCGGCATCGGCGGAGGCACGGAGTCGACTGGCACTGGCGGATAGTCGGACTGGGTCTGCGGAACTTGCGGGACGGCCTGGGGCTGCGCCGGTTGTTCAACCGTCTGGCCGTATTTTGCCTGCAGCGGACTGTCTTTCGCCGCTTTCGTAATCGCTTCGGTGCCGATCGAGGCCATCAGCGACCGCGGCACCCGCATGCGGGTCCACGCGACCGGCGTCGGTGCGCCCTTCTCGGACAGCACGGTGACGACGGCCTCGCCGATCCCGAGCGAGGTCAGCGCCGACTCCAGTTCGTACACATCGGTTTTCGGGTAGGTGCGGACTGTCTTGGACAGCGCCGCCTGGTCGTCGGGGGTGAACGCCCGCAACGCGTGCTGGACCCGGGCGCCCAGCTGGGACAGCACGTCGTTAGGTATGTCCGTGGGCAACTGGGTGCAGAAGAACACCCCGACGCTCTTGGAGCGGATCAGCTTGACGGTTTGTTCGACCTGCTCGAGGAAGGCCTTGGACGCATCGGCGAACAACAGGTGCGCCTCGTCGAAGAAGAACACCAGCTTGGGCCTGTCGACGTCCCCGACCTCGGGCAGTTTGGCGTACAGGTTGGCGAGCAGCCACATCAGGAAGGTGGAGAAGATGACGGGACGCACCGACTGACCGCTGAACTCCAGCAGCGAGATGATGCCGCGTCCCTGATCGGCTCGGAGCAGGTCCTGCGGGTCGAGTTCGGGCTCGCCGAAAAACGTGTCCCCGCCCTCGCCGGCGAGGTTCAATAGGGCTCGCAGGATGGTACCGGCTGTCGCCGGATTGACCGCACCCAAGTCTTTCAGATCGGCCTTACCCTCATCGCTGGTCAGATGGCTGATGGCGCCGCGCAGATCGTTCAGGGTGACCAGCCGTCGGTTGTTCTCTTTGGCCCAATGGAAGATCAGTCCCAGCGTCGACTCCTGAGTGGCGTTGAGCCCCAGCACTTTCGACAACAGAACCGGGCCGAAGCTGGCAACGGTCGCGCGCACCGGCACGCCCACTCCCCCGGTGCCCAGCGACAAGAACTCCACCGGGAACGCCGTCGCCGCCCAGTCGTCGCCGGTGTCTTTCGCGCGCGCGGCGGTCTTGTCGTTGGGCTCACCCGGCCGGGTCAGACCGGACAGGTCGCCCTTCACGTCGGCCATTAGAACCGCCACACCCGCGGCGCTGAGCTGTTCGGCGATCAATTGCAGCGTCTTGGTCTTGCCGGTTCCCGTGGCCCCGGCCACCAGGCCGTGCCGGTTGATGGTCGCCAGCGGGATGCGGATCCGCGCGTCCGGGTCCGCTACGCCGTCGACGACGACCGTGCCCAATTCGAGCGCCTGGCCTTCGACGGCGTAGCCGTTGGCGATTCGCTGTGCGGGTGTCGCCGCTGATTCGGTGGTCATCATGCCCGCCCCTCTTCCCAGTCGCAACGCTCACCCTACTTGCCGAGGGGCCGGCGGGGGCAGGCCTCGCGCAGGCCCGACGCACGCATACGCTGAGCGCTGTGCGCGACGAATTGGTGTGGATCGACTGCGAGATGACCGGGCTTGATTTGGGCTCGGACAAGCTGATCGAGATCGCCGTCCTGGTCACCGACGCCGAGCTGAACGTCCTCGGCGACGGAGTAGATGTGGTGATCCACGCCGACGACGCCGCGCTGGCGTCGATGATCGAGGTGGTTGCCGAAATGCACTCGCGCTCGGGGCTGATCGACGAGGTGAAGGCCTCCACCGTCGACCTGGCGACCGCCGAGGCGATGGTGCTCGACTACGTCACCACGCACGTCAAGCAACCCAAGACGGCGCCGCTGGCGGGCAACTCGATCGCCACGGATCGGTCCTTCATCACCCGCGACATGCCAAAGCTGGACTCCTACCTGCACTACCGGATGATCGACGTCAGCTCGATAAAGGAACTCTGCCGGCGCTGGTATCCGCGCATCTACTACAGCCAGCCGGCCAAGGGCCTCACGCACCGGGCGCTGGCGGATATCCACGAATCCATCCGCGAACTGCGGTACTACCGGCGTACCGCGTTCGTGCCACCGCCGGGGCCGTCCACCAGCGAAATCGAGACCGTGGCCGCCGATCTCCAAGGCCCACAGAATGCAACGAGAACAATCGATTCGGACACCGAGCCACCCACCGGCTAGTATCGGTGGTCGCCGCTCGTTGGCCCAGTTATGGGTGCCGGCTGGTGGCAATGGTGGCTGTAGTTCAGCTGGTAGAGCACCAGGTTGTGATCCTGGGTGTCGCGGGTTCGAGTCCCGTCAGCCACCCCAACGAAGCGGCGGACCCTTCGGCCGTATGTCCGGGCGCCAGGGGACCCGCGTCGAAATCCCGTCAGGTGTTGGCGTTGCCGGCCTTCCACACCGGCCAGGGGACGTTCCAGTCGCCCAGGCCCTCGGTGCCCGGCAGCGTCGGCCCCACGGTGTGGACGACCTCGACGATGTCGCCGCTCTTGCTGTGGTCGTAGAACCACTCCGCGTTGCTCGGGCTCACGTTCAGACACCCGTGGCTGGTATTGGTGTGGCCCTGCGCGCCGACGGACCAGGGCGCGGAGTGCACGAAGACTCCGCTGTACGACATCTGCGTGGCCCACTCGACTTCGGTGCGATATCCGTTGGGCGAGTTGACCGGAACGCCATAGGTCGACGAATCCATGATGATGTGCTTGAAACGCCCGCCGATGACGTAGACGCCGTTGGCGGTCGGGGTGCTGTCCTTGCCCATCGACGTCGGCATGGTCCTGACCACTTCGCCGTTGACCCGCACGGTCACCATCTTGGTGGTGTCGTCGGCGGTCGAGATCACCTCGTCGCCGATGGTGAAGTGCGTCTTGATGTTGTCCTCGCCGAACATGCCGTCGCCCAGGTCGACACCGTACGTGTTGACCGCGACATCGATGGCCGTGCCCGGCTTCCAGTAATGCTCTGGGCGCCAACGCACTTCGCGATTGTTCAGCCAGTAGAACGCGCCCTCGACGGGGGGGTTGGTGGTGATGACGATGGCCTTCTGGGCCGCGGCGCGGTTGGCGATGTTCTCGTCGAAGCGGATCGCCACGGGCTCACCGATGCCGACCACCTCGCCGTCGCCGGGGTTGACGTAGGGCATCGTCAGGTGGGCCGGTGAACTGGTCTGGAAGGTCATCTGGCGGGTCGCCGCGCCACCCAGCCCCAGCGCCTTCACGTTGAGCGTGTAGCGCCTGTTGTAGCCCAGCTGCTCGGTCGTCGACCAGCGCAGCCCGTCGGGGCTGAGCTGACCGCTGATCGACCGGCTGTTCTCGTTGACCATGGTGACGGATCCGAGCACGCCGTCGGCGACGCTCACCGTAACCGGCGCGTCCACAGTGACGCCGACGGCGCCGTCGTTGACCGAGGAGGTCAGCTTGGGCACCAGCAGGTCGGCGAACGGCGTGCCCTTGTCGACGATGGCTTTCGCCGGCGCGGCGGTGTGGCTGCTGCTGCAGGCAACGCCGACGACAGCAAACACAACCATGGCGACAAGCAGCCACGATCGGCGTCTGCGCAAAGGCGTCATCGAGTGGCCTTCCAATTCGATCGGCATGGTTTGGTCACCGCTGACCAGAAACAGTGGAAGCATTGTAAAGGGTCATTGGCCGCCCACGATGCGACCTGGGCGGGTCAGCGATCCAACCGTTACACGGGTTGGCCGACCGCGTCTCGACGCCGCGCCCCGACCCCGTCACGGGTCGCGACGGCCTGGACGCGCGCGAGTTTGACGATGGCCGCCGTCATCACCAGCCGCGCCGTCGCCAGGGCGATCATCCCGGCGCGGCCCGCGTTCAGCGTCTCGCCGAGGACGACGACGCCCAGCACCGACGCCACGACCGGCTGCGACATCTGCAGGGTCGGCATCGACGCGGTCAAGGGCCCCCCGGAACGCCGCCTGACTCCATGCCACGCCGCCCACCGCGGCCTGCAAGCCGGCATAGAGCTCCGGGCTTCGGGCCACCGCCCAGCCGTCGTTGCCGAGCCGGGCCACGACCTCCTTGGTCACTACCGCGAAGACGCCCCACAGCGACCCCGACACGAACGCGAACAGCGCGGCGGCGTTCGCGACCGAGCGGGCACCCTACCGCGGGACGCTCTTTTGAGCGTATGGAATACATTGTGCAGCAATGGTTTCCATTGCGCACCCCCGAGCACCGGAACGCTCGCGCAGGCTTGGCGGGCGCCAACGCCGGAGGACCGCCCGCGGCTCAGCAGGTACCCTGGAAGACATCGGGATTTCGCTCCGCGGCAGGACGCCTGTTATTGTCGCGTACGCGGTCTCGGCCGTACACGGCGCCGTTAGCTCAGTTGGTAGAGCAGCTGACTCTTAATCAGCGGGTCCGGGGTTCGAAACCCTGACGGCGCACAGGTCAG
>NZ_DATJPU010000235.1:0-3315 GCF_035506235.1 Mycobacterium sp. | reverse complement strand
GTGATCAGCCCCTTGATGTGCAACATCTACCTACACCGGATCGACCGGGTATGGCAGGTGCGTGAGCATGGGGTACTGGTCCGTTTCGCTGATGACCTGGTGGTGATGTGCAAAACCCGTGAGCAGGCCGAGGCTGCGTTGACGCAGTTGAGGACTGTGCTGGCCGAACTTGGTTTGCAACCAAAGGAAGCCAAGACGCGGATTGTGTGTCTGCAGGTCGGTGGTGCCGGGTTTGATTTCTTGGGCTTTCACCACTGTTTGATTCGGGTGGCCAGCCGCCGCGATCGTGGGCGGTCGGTTACATTTCTCGCTCGTTGGCCCGCGGACAGGGCTATGCGGCAGGCCCGAGATCGGATTAGGGAACTGACCCGCCGGTCGCGGTTGCTGCTACCAAATGAGGTGATCGTGGAGGACATCAACCGTTTCCTGCGCGGCTGGGCCGCCTATTTTCGGTTCGGCAACTCCGCGGTGCGCTTCGAAAAGATCATGCACCACGTGTGGTGACCAATGGAACGCAAACCGTCTTTGGTTGACACGGGTTCTGGGGGTGGCGGTGGGCCCTTTGGGGCTGTTGGGTCGGTTGGGTGTTGTGGTGGCGGGTCGAGGGCGATGCGGAGCCGGATTTGGACGTGCCAGCCGGTGACGCGGACGTCTTCGATGAGTAGGCGCAGCAGCTGTTGTTTTTGGGTGTCATCGAGGGTGTCGATGATGGCGTGGATGCGGGCGGCGAAGTCACCCGCGCGTCGGCGGAGTTGATTGTCACGGGCCAGCGTGGTTCTTTCCTCGGCGAGGCTGGTTCTGTTGTGCTGCAGCTCTTTTCGGCGTGAGGCGACTTCGGTGGCACGGCGCTGCAGTTCGGGTAGTTCGATGAACCCGCCCTGGTAGAGGTCGATGAGTCGGCGCCGCTCGGTCTCGGCGGCGTCGATCTTGCGGTCCAGCCGAGCCAGTTCGGCGCTAAGGAGTTCATCGTTGGGAATTGGGGTGCCTAGGGCGACGGCTTGTTCGCCGGCCAGTAGCTGGTCGGGGTGGGTCATCGCGACGCGGATCTGGTCGAACACGAACGCGTCCAACGCGTCGGCGCGGATGTTGCGTTCGGGGCAGCGGCGGGATTCCCCGCCGGCGCGCAGCGGGTCGTGGTTGCGGCAGTGGTAGTAGCGGTGCCAGGTGCCGTTGCGGCCGCGCATCTTGTGACAGTTGGTGCCGACCCCGCAAACACCGCATTTGACCAGGCCTTTGAGCAGCCAGGCGCCGGGTTCGGCGCGGCGCGGGCTCCACTTGGTGTTGTCGGTGGAGACACGGCCGGCGGCCTGAAACAGCTCGTCGGAGATGATGCGGGGGCAGTCGATCGGGATCCATTCATCCCGATTACGCGGCACCTGACGGTTGCGGCGGGTGGGCCGGCGGTCGGGCACCGATTCGGTGCGGTTGTAGTAGACCCGGCCGATATAGGCCTCGTTGCCCAGCAGCCGGCACAGCGTGGACGTGCCCCAGGTGGGTTTGCCGGTTGGGGAGGGCACCCCGTCGGCGTTGAGCCGGCGGCAGATCTCGCGCACGGTGACGCCGGCGGCGCGGTCGGAAAAGATCCGCCGCACCACCGCGGCCTCGGGTTCATAGACCTGGTGGTGTGCCTGGCCGGTGGCGCCGCTGCGCGGAATCCGACGGTAGCCGTAGGGAGCTTTCCAGGTGACAACCTCGCCGGCGCGGGCCCGAAACAGCTTGCCGCGCCGGTAGCGTTCGGCGATCTTGGCCTTCTCGTACTCGGCGATCACGCCCTGCACCTGGGTGAGCAAGGTGGCTTGCGGGTCGTCGGCGGCCAGCCCCGGGGAATCGGTGAACGCCACCGCGACGCCGAAGCGGGCCAGCTCGTCGAGCACCAGCACCTGGTAGGCGTAGGCGCGGGCGAGCCGGTCCGGCGACAGGCACCACACCCGTTCGATCAGCCCGGCCTCGGCGGCATCACGCAACGCATCCAGACCGGGCCGGTCCAGTCGGGCGCCGGAATGGCCGTCGTCGACATACTCGCCGACCAGCTCGTCACCGGCGGCGGCGATGTGTTCGCGCAGCAGCGCCAGCTGCGAGCCGATGGTGCCGCGATCGGCCTGGCGCTCGGTGGACACCCGCGCATACAGCCCCGCTCTCACCGCAGCCCCCACCTTGGCATCACTGCGCCATGTTGCCGGTCGGCGGCCAGGTCGAGCAGGAACTCATAGCCCGCGGCCAGTGCGGCCACGCGGGGATCTTCATGCGGGCTCCACGCCGGACGGGCAGCGGCGACAAGGTTGGCGACAAACACCGGCTCGGCGCTCGGCCAGGCGATCAACCCGGCCAGCCCGCGCCGGGAAAACCGGGCCGCGGCCAGCCCCTCCAGGGGCCCGCAGGGTTCAAGCGCCTGTGCGCGCAGGGCTTCGTAGTCGACCTGCGCCGCCTCGACTGGCGGCCAGAACGACCGGGCGCTCACCGAGAGCGGACCCGCTCGATGGTGCGCCGGTGCAACACCACCCCGAACCTCTCGGCCACTTGCTCGGCGATCTGCGCCCCCGACCCGGTGTCGGCGCGGATAAAGTCCACGATCTCGGGTCGCAGCTTTATCGGTCCGCGACGGCCGCGCCGCTCGTCGAGCAGCCCGGCCATCCCCGACTGGTCGAACGCCGCAGCCACCAGATAGTACGCTGCCCGCGAATAGCCGTGTGCCCCAGCAGCTTCCGACACCGACACACCATCGACCAGATGCGCCCGCAGCATCTCGTATTTCACCTGCACCTTGTCGGAAGCCAGGAAGAATCTCGACCCGCCGGTGAACAGGGGCGCTAACACTTCGTTGGGATTGGGATGCAGCAGACCTGCCTCGGTCAACGCCCGAAGCCGTGTGGTATCGCTCACCGGTCTCACCTCCCACACCAGAGCCTAAGCCACACCTCCATGTGTGTCGATTATTTAATGCCGCGTGTCTAAATCTTCTTCCCAATGTTGGCACTAAATCGGCTGTGATGCCGCTGATGATGCAAACGATGCGGCAACTAAAACTAGATATGCGGCGGTCAATACTAGACATCAAACTCGCTCCGGACGGCTGGGCGCAAGTGCCGACGACGGTGATCAGGATGCAAATACAGCCCGGGCACCGCTTCTGGCGGAGCCAGCAACACCGTCAACTGCAGCTTTGCGTTCCGTTGGTGGTCACACGTGGTGCATGATCTTTTCGAAGCGCACCGCGGAGTTGCCGAACCGAAAATAGGCGGCCCAGCCGCGCAGGAAACGGTTGATGTCCTCCACGATCACCTCATTTGGTAGCAGCAACCGCGACCGGCGGGTCAG
>NZ_DATJPU010000234.1:0-90096 GCF_035506235.1 Mycobacterium sp. | reverse complement strand
AGGCTCGAGCGGCCCACCAGCCCGCTGACGACGTTGCCGGTGTTGATCCCGACCCGAAGGCCCAACTCGTGACCGGTCTGGCTGTTGAACCGGTCGATGATGCGACGCATTTCGACGGCGAAGTCGACGGTTCGGTGGATGCTGTCCAGTCGCGGGGTGATCACCCCGCAGGTCGCGAGGTAGCCGTTGTGGAACGTGCGAATCCGTTCGACGCCAAGGGTTTCGGCCGCCGAATCGAACTGCCGGAACAGGTCGTCGACGATCCCCACCAGTTCGTCGCCCGTGAGGTCGTTGGACAGCTCGTCGAGCCCGACGATGTCGGCGAAGATGATCGCGACGTCCTGGTGCTTCTGCGCGATGGTCGCCTCGCCCTCGCGGTAGCGCTGGACGATCGACTCGGGCATCAGCGCCAGCAGCAGTCGGTTGTTTTCGTTGCGCTGCTCGTTGAGCAGTTCCTCTTTGATCGCGAGATTGCGGCTCATTTCATTGAAAGCCGCCGTCAGATCGCCGATTTCGTCGCGTGATATCACCGGAATGTTGATGTCGTAGTCGCCGGAGCTGATCTTGCGCGTGCCCTCCTCGAGGCGCCGAACCGGCCGCATCGCCGCCTGAGCGATGAGCATCGAGGCCACACAGATCCCGAACACCAGCGCGGTCACCGCGATCACCAGCGTCTTGCTGAACTTGCCCAGCCGCGCAAACGCGTCCGAGTCGTCGCGCGTCGCCAGAACGGCCCAGTGCAGGTCGGAGTTGGGAACGTTCAGTGGCGCATAGGCTTCCAATTCTTTGTTGCCCATGTAGTCGGTGGCGCTCATGACTCCGGCCTCCCCGCGCTGGGCGGCCTTGAGACCCGCGGTCGCAACCGGCTGCACCAGCGTGGTGCCACCCAGCCGGATCGCCCTTTCCACCACGTCGGGCGGGGTGCCGGCGGCGATGGCGTCGCGACGGTACTGCTCGGGGTCTTCCAGGAATTCCCGTGAGTCGGAACGCATCAGGCCGTCGGAACCCGCCAGATACGTCTCGGTAGACGGACCCATGCCGGCCGCCTCCCAGTGCTTGTTGGCGGTCATGATGTTGTTGATCTTCGCGATCGGCAGCGGAAAGGCCATGACACCGCTCATTTTCCCGTTCATGCCGACGGGCGAGACCACCCATGCGGTGGGCGCGTCGAGCGCCGGCTGATAAGGCTGGAAGTCGGTGATCCACACGAAATCCACGTCGTTGGAGCGCAGCGCCTTTTGGTATGCGTCCCGCAAATTCGATTCGCGATAAGGCCCGTTGAGGATATTGGTCCCCAGGTCGGGCCCCTTCCTGACGGAGTAGACGACATTGCCCTGCATGTCGATCAGCAGGGCGTCCCGATAATCGAAGCGGGTGACGATGCCGCGAATATAGAAATCGAAGCGGGCGTTGGCCGCCGACCATGCGCTGCCGTCGCCGGCGTCCTCGACCGGCAGCGAGTCGGCGGTCGGCCTCGGCGGCGCGGTGTAGTACGCCTGAATGTATCTCTGCGCCGGGGAACTCGGCAGGACGGCGTTGATATCGATGACGTCGCCGGTCGCCTTCTTGATCGGCGCGATCATCTGGTTCTCGTAATAATTGACCAGCGCCTGCTGCTGGGCGGGATTGATCGTCGCGTTGGCCAATTGGTCAAAGCCCGCGGTGAGCGATGTCGTGGCCTCGTTGATGCCGAATCCGCCGCTGTAGATGATCAGGGAATTCGTCACCTCCCGGAACAGCGCCTGGATCTGCCGCTTCTGCGTCTCGCGCAACTCGATCAGCCGCTCGGACTCGACTTGCCGGAGTGCGTTGCGGCCGGAGATGGCCCCGATGAGCCCGATCACGCCCACGCCGAGGATGCCCGACAGCAGCATTGCCACCAGGATCTTGGACTGGATGCCGAAGTGAAAACGGTGCGAGATCAGGGGCCGGCGCGTTTTCTTGCGCGCCGTTTCGGCCGGGCCGGATTCGGGGGCGGTTTCCGGGGCGTTTTCAGACGTATTTGTCGTGCCCGTTGTGGCGGCCGCGTCGTCCGCTTTGAGCTGCGTCGATGTCAAACGCCTTTTCCCTCCCTTGACGGGATGCAGCACCGATCACGCAGCAGACTAACGCGCGGACATCACGATATTGGCGATTGCCGCAAAAGGATCGGCGTCAATGCGCCGAGCATGGCCGTCGCCCGCGCGGCAATCCGGCCCGGCTAACCTCGCCGTCATGGCACGGGTCTGCGTGGTCGGCAGCGTGAACATGGACCTGACGTTTGGCGTCGATGCCCTCCCGCGCCCGGGTGAGACGGTGCTGGGGTCGTCGTTGTGCTCCGCTCCCGGAGGCAAGGGCGGCAACCAGGCCGTGGCCGCGGCGCGCGCCGGCGCGCGCGTGCAGTTCGTCGGTGCCCTCGGCGACGACGCGGCCGCCGCACGCTTGCGGGCCCACCTGAAGGCCAACGGCGTCGGGCTCGATGGGACCGTCACCGTGCCCGGGCCAAGCGGTACGGCGGTCATCGTGGTCGATGCCGACGCCGAGAACACCATCGTGGTGGCGCCGGGCGCCAACGGCCGGCTGACGCTGGCCGCCGGGGCGCGCGAGGTGGTCGCCGACTGCGATGTGCTGTTGACTCAGTTGGAAATTCCGGTGCCGACGGCGGTGGCGGCGGCGCACGAGGCCCGCTCGGCGGGGGCGGCGGTCATTGTCAACGCCTCGCCCGCGGGCCGGGGCCACCGCCGCTTGGCCGAACTGGCCGCCGCTGCGGACGTGGTGATCGCCAACGAAGCCGAGGCCGAACAATGGCCCTGGCGGCCAACCCATTTGGTGGTCACCCTCGGTGCGCGCGGCGCCCGCTACACCGGCGCCGACGGCGAGTTCGCCGTGCCCGCGCCGGCGGTCAAGGCGGTGGACACCACCGGCGCCGGCGACGTGTTCGCAGGCGTGCTGGCCGCGAACTGGCCGCGCGGCCCGGGCGCAAACCCGGCTGCACGGGCCGAGCGACTGGCCGCGCTGCGGCGCGCCTGCGCCGCGGGCGCGCTGGCCACTCGGGTGCCCGGCGCCGGTGACTGCGCGCCGGGGGCCGAGGCGATCGACGCGGCCCTGCGGGAAGCCTTTCGGTGACCGAAGCCGGTGCGCTAGCCTCGCTGGCGATGACTGCGGTCATGGGAGTCTGCATGCCAGCGACAGCCGCCGCCGACATGGCCCTGGTGCTCTTCACGATATTCGGAGTGTTCGGATTCGGCTGGCGCAGTTGGTTGCAGTATCGGCGCACCGGCTCCACCGGCTTTCGCGGCATCAAGGCCGGTGGCTTGGTGGAACGCGTCGCCGGTATCGGCTTCGTCGTCGCGCTGGCGCTGGCGGTGGCCGCGCCAATTCTGCAGGAGGCCAAGGTGGTTGGCCCCCTGCGCGTGTTCGACGAAGTCTGCATCCAGACCGCCGGCATCGTGGTGGCGACGGCCGGCATCGCGGCGACGGTGTACGCGCAACTCGAGATGGGCGATTCCTGGCGGATCGGGGTGGACACCAAAGAGACCACCACGCTGGTGCACACCGGCGTGTTCGGCCGGATACGCAACCCCATCTATGCCGCCATGTCCGTTTTCGGGATCGGCATTGCCCTGGTGACGCCGAACGTCGTCGCCTTCGCCGGCCTTATCCTGCTCGTCGCCACGATCGAGCTGCAGGTCCGTCGCGTCGAGGAGCCCTACCTCTTGCGGACGCACGGCGATGCCTACCGCGCGTACGTCGCCGGCGTCGGTCGATTCGTCCCGGGAGTCGGACTCATCCGCTAGACGGTATGGCCACGTCGTGGGCGATGGTCAGACCATCGGCCATTTCCAGTTCGTCCGCCGTCTGCGTGAGCAGGACGCGGCTGCGGTTCGGTGATAGCAGGACCGACAGGTAGTGATGCGGCACCTCGGCCACGAATGCCAGGCGGTTGACACGCAGCAGCGCAGCGCCGATCGGCGTGTCGAGCAGATGGGCGTTGCGCGGACCCGCGATCTCGGCGGTGATTTCGTGCCGGATGCGATCCACCACGAGGCCGGCGTCCGCCAGCAGCTCGTAGAGCGGCGCCTGTCGCAGCGCGGACTCGGTCAGCGCGCCGGCCAATTCGGGCGGTAGCCAGGCGGTGCTGAGCATCAATGGCTCGCCGGTCCTGCGCTGCCGGCGCACCCGCACGATGTGCAGCAGGTCGCCGGACGTTTCGAGCGCCTCGGCGACGGCTTGCGGGGGGCGTCGCGAGCCGAGCTCGACCACCTCGACCTCGGTCTCGAATTGCGTCTGGCGCAGGCCTTCCATGTATGAGCCACCCAGCGCCGGATCCGATGGACTGTGTTCGCGCACGAAGGAGCCGACGCCGTGCCTGCGCTCGATGTATCCCTGATCGGCCAGGTCCGCCAGCGCCCGGCGGACCGTGATGCGCGAAACCCCGAACTGATCGCACAGTGTCTGCTCGGTGGGCAACGCTTCGCCGGGGGCGATGACGCCACGGTCGATCTCGTCGTGCAGCACCAGGAACAACTGCCGATGCAATGGCACCCCGGCAGCGGCGGACACCGGACCCGCCTTGCCGCCGCTGCCGTGCACGGTCGTCAATGGTTCCACACCGCTCCCTTGCGCTCGGCCGATCAGTTGTTATATGTATATAACAACTACCCCGCGCGCAAGGAAGGCCCGATGACCGCCGTGCAACAGCAGCCCGCCACCGATCCGGCGGGGCCGACCGGCCGGCTGGCCACCTGGGTCGCCGGCCTGCGGCTCGACGATGTCCCCCGGGCCGTCGTCGAGCGCGCCAAACACCTGCTGCTCGACGGCCTGGGCTGCGCCCTGGTCGGGGCGCAATTGCCGTGGTCACGCGTCGCAACCGAGGCCGTGCTCGGCTTGGAAGGACGGGGCGACACCGTGATCATCGGCACCGGGCGCACCGCCGGCGCACCCGCGGCCGCCCTGCTCAACGGCACCTTCATCCAGGGCTTCGAGCTCGACGACTTCCATCCCGTCGCCCCGCTGCACAGCTGCTCGCTGCTCATCCCGGCACTGCTGTCGACGGCAGCGACGCGGTCGATGCCGACCGGGCCGGTCAAGGGTGCCGACCTCTTGCTAGCGGCGGTGGCCGGCTTCGAAGTCGGGCCCCGCGTCGGCTACACGCTGCACGGCACCCAGATGCTCGACCGTGGCTGGCACTCCGGCTCGGTCTTCGGCACCCACTCGGCGGCAATGGCGTCCGGCAAGCTGCGCGGACTGTCGCCGGCGCAACTCGAGGACGCCCTCGGCTTGGCCGGCACCCAGTCGGCGGGCCTGATGGCCGCGCAATACGAGGCCATGAGCAAGCGCATGCACCACGGCCTGGCGGCGCGCAGCGGCTTCTTCGCCGCGGGGCTGGCGGCGGCGGGCTATACCGGCATCAAGCGGGTGTTCGAGCGTGAATACGGAGGATTTCTCAGCGTTTTCGGGGAGGGCCACGACCCCGACGCCTCGCTGCTGACCGGGCAGCTCGGACAGCGTTGGGAGACCACCATCATCATGGTCAAGTCCTATGCCGCGATGGGCGGCCTGCACGGGGCGATCGACGCCGCCAGATCACTGTGGAGTTCCGTTGCACCCCAAGATATCTCGAAGGTGGACATCACCGTCGGCGAGACCATCTACAAGCATGGATGGTGGCGGCCGCAGCGGCCACTCACCCCGATCGGCGCCCAGATGAACATCGCGTACGCGACGGCCGCGGCGCTGCTCGACGGAAACGTGCTGCCCGAGCAGTTCACTCCCGGCCGTCTGGATTCCGACGACATCTGGTCACTGATCGCGGCAACGACCGTGCACCTCGACGAATCGCTGGCCGACGCCGATATCAGCGAGAAGTTCCGCACGGACGTCGCGGTCACCACACGCGACGGCGCCGTGCACCGTGTCCGCGTGGACCTGCCGCACGGCGCGCCCACCGATCCGGTCACCAACGACGAACTCGTCGCCAAGTTCCATGCCCTGGCCGACCGCGTCACCAGCCGCGGGCGCGCCGAAGCGATCGAGCGGGCAGTGGTGCGGCTCGACGAGCTGGACGACATCGACAACCTCATAGACCTGCTCGCGGCCCCTGTGGCGGGGGCGCTCGACTGAAAGGATGGATATGGTCACGACCCCGGCCCGCCAGCGGCTGAAAGACCTGCTGGCCAAGCGCGAACTCATCGTTGCACCAGGCGTTTTCGACGGTATCTCCGCCCAGCTGACCAAACGGACCGGCCACGTTGCGGCCTACCTGACGGGTGCCGGCGTGGCGGCGTCCGGTTTCGGGCTGCCGGACATCGGGTTGGTCACCGCCACCGAAATGGCCGACCGGGCCCGGATGATCGTCGGTGCGTTGGGCGACATCCCACTGATCGCCGACGCCGACACCGGCTACGGGGCACCGATGAACGTGGTGCGCACCGTCCGGTCGTACGACGCGGCTGGGGTGGCCGCGATCCAGTTGGAGGACCAGGTGTTCCCCAAGCGTTGCGGCCACCTGCCGGACAAGCAGGTCGTCGACGCGGAGGTGTTCGAACAGACGCTCGCCGCAGCGCTGGACGCCCGGTCGGATGAGGGCCTGCTGGTGGTCGCTCGCACCGACGCACGCGCCCCGCTGGGCCTGGACGCCGCCATCGAACGCGCCAACCGGTACGCGCAAGCCGGGGCCGACGTCATCTTCGTCGAGGCGCCGCAGGATGCCGGCGAAATCGAGCGCATCGCGCGGGAAGTGGACGCTCCCCTGCTGATCAATCTGGTGCTCGGCGGCATGACGCCGCTTGAGTCGGCGTCACGGCTGCAGGAGCTGGGTTACGCGATCGCGATCCATCCGGGCAATCTGCTGATGCAGGCGACATTCGGCATGCTGCAGAGCCTTTGCGAACTCAACGGCACCGACATCACCCCGCATCTGGCCGCCGGCCCCAGAGACTTCTTCAACCTCGTCGGCATGGCGGAGTGGCTGGAACTCGACACCAAATACGCGCGCAAGGACCCGTCATGGGCATGACCATCATCGAAAAGATCTTCGCCCGCAAGGCCGGCCTGGACTCGGTGTCGCCGGGTGACACGGTCGTGGTCGACGTCGACATGACCGTCCTGATCGACCTGCAGTTCGCCACCATGTGGATGCAACCGAACCGAATCAACGACCCCGACAAGCTCGCGGTCATCATGGACCACGCCGTGCCCGCGCCGACGATCAAGGATGCCACCGGCGGTGGGCACGCCCGAAAGTTCGTGGCCGACTTCGCCATCGAGCGCTTCTACGACGTGGGGCGGCACGGCATCTGTCACCAGGTCATCGCCGAGAACGGGCTGGCGCGCCCGGGAGAGATCCTGGCCTGCACCGACTCCCACACGTGCGCCGCCGGCGCCTACAACACCGCGGCGCGGGGGCTGGGGCCGGCCGAAGTGTACTCGATCATGTGCACGGGCCGCACGTGGTTCCAGGTCGCGCCGACCGTTCGCTATGAGCTCAACGGCGTCAAACCACAGACCGTGAGCGGCAAGGACATTTTCCTGCACATGGCCAACGAGTACGGCGACGCCCCCAACATGAACCTGGAGTTCGGCGGGCCAGGGCTGGCCGGCATCCCGATGCATGACCGGCGCACCATCGCCACCCAGGGCGCCGAGGTGTCGGCCGATTTCAGCACGTTTGAACCCGACGAGGCACTGACCCGCTTCCTCGCCGGCGCCGGCGTCACCGGATACGACGCGGCCGCACCGGATCCCGACGCCGCCTATCACGAGGTTCGGCATATCGACCTTGCGACGCTGGAACCCTACGTCGCGCGGCCGGGCACCGTCAGCCGCAACGGGCTGCCCGTCTCGCAGGTGGACAGGCAGAAGGTGGACCAGGCGTTCATCGGGTCCTGCGCGAACGGCCAACTCGAGGACCTCGAGATCGCCGCAGCTGTGTTGCGCGGAAAGACCGTCGCGCCCGGCGTGCGGCTGCTGGTCACGCCCGCCTCGCAGGCGGTGTACCGGGAGGCCATGCGGTTGGGCTACCTCCAGGACCTCGCGGACGCCGGCGCGGTCATCACCAACTCCACCTGCGGCGCCTGTTTCGGCTACCACATGGGCGTGGTCGGCCCCGGCGAGGTGTGCATCACGTCGAGCACCCGCAACTTCACCGGGCGCATGGGCAGCACCGAGGCGGAGATCTTCATGGCCTCACCGGCGACTGTCGCCGCGTCCGCCGTCACCGGATACATCACCGACCCGAGGAGCGTGACGGCATGACGATCCGCTCGCTGAAGTTTCAAGGCAAGCTCTGGGTGTTCGGCGACAACCTCAACACCGACGCCATGTATCCGGCCTTCGCCATGAAGATGGATCCGCCCGAGGCGGCCAAGCACATCTTCTACGAGGCGCGTCCCGGCTGGACCGACCAGGTCTCGCCGGGCGACATCGTCGTGGCGGGCAAGAATTTCGGGCTGGGGTCGTCGCGCCCGGTCGCGGCTTTGTTCAGCGAGCTCGGCGTCGCCGGCCTCGTCGCTGAGGAATTCAACTCGCTGTTCTTCCGCAACGCCGTCAACGCCGGCCTGCCTGCGATGACCGTGCCCAACGCCACCAAGGTCTTTCGCGAGGGCGACACCGGAACCTTCAACCTGACCGCCGGCACCTGGCAAAACGACACCACGGGAGACTCGGGTACCGTCCCCAAACTGCCCGAACTGATCCTCGACATCATCGAAAGTGGCGGCGTGCTGCCGCGGTTGGTGAAGCAGGGCTACCTGCCGGCCGAGCTGGGCGGCATCCTGCGGTCGAGCACGGTCGCCATGCGCGGCGCAGGAAGCGGCGCCTGATGGCGCTGCTGGGACGACTGCTCCGTGGCGTCCGGGCAGGCGCGCACCGAAGCCCGTTGGCCGGCAGCGCTTTTGACGCGCCCGAATCCATCACCGTGACCAGCACGGCGTTCGCGGACGGCGGCGCGATGCCACGGGCCAGCGCGGGGAAGGGCGTCGGCGACAACGCCTCACCGCCGTTGCGCTGGGACGGGCTGCCGCCCGACGCCCGGCAGCTGGTGCTCATCATCGACGATGTCGATGTTCCGCTGCCGCGCCCGCTCCTGCACACCATTGCGGTGCTGGAACCGACGCTTGACGGCTTGAGCCCCGGCTCGTTGCGGCAGGGAACCGCGGGGATGCGGTTCATTCGGGCCGACTTGGGTCACCGCGGCTACGCGGGACCACGCCCCATTCCGGGCCACGGGCCGCACCGCTACCGGTTTCAGGTGTTCGCGATCGATGAGCGCGTCTCCGACACCGTCACCACGGCCGGGGCGTTGTTGTCGGCGATGAGCGGCCACGTGCTGGCCCGCGGCGCCCTGACCGGCACCTACGAGCGCTAGCGCCGGCCAGCCTTCTGCACGGCGGATGGGTGCTCGAACGGGGCGGGAACCCGGGTCGACGGCGGCGATTGCGGTAAGCTTGGCGGCCTGCCTTGGCGGCAGCTGGCTGGGGGTGTAGCCGGTTTCCCCACGAAGAGGTGCACATGAACGCCCAGCTCATGAAGCCATTGTCGGCTGTCCCCAGGACCAGCGGCTTCGGCGACGCCGACTATGTCCGCGGTATGGAGCGCCTGCTGCGCGCCGTTCAGGAACTGTCGTTGACGCGCAGCCTGCACGATATCCAGTGCATCGTCAGCACCGCAGCGCGCGAGCTCACCGGGTGTGACGGCGCCACCTTGGTGCTGCGCGACAACGACGAGTGCTATTACGCCGACGAGGACGCGATCGCCCCGTTGTGGAAGGGCAGCCGATTCCCCATCGGAGCCTGCATCAGCGGCTGGGCGATGGTCAACCGCGATGCGGCGGTGATCCCGGATATCTACCGCGACCCGCGCATCCCGCACGCCATATACCGCCCGACCTTCGTGAAGAGCCTGGTGATGGTCCCGATCCGCAAGCTCGACCCCATCGGGGCGATCGGCAACTACTGGGCTCACCCCCATCAGCCGTCGGGCAGGGAGGTTTCCTTGCTGCAGGCCTTGGCCGATTCCGCCTCGATCGCGATCGAGCACGTCCGGGTCTACTCGGAACTCGAACAGCGGGTACGTGACCGGACCGCCGCCCTCGAGAGCGCCAACGAGGAGATCCGCCAGCTCTCCGTCACCGACGAACTGACCAAGCTCAACAATCGCCGCGGCTTCTACCTGCTGGCCGAGCCGGCACTCGACGCGGCGCGCCGCCGCGGCGGCAACTTCCTGCTCGCCTTCCTGGATGTCGACGGACTCAAGCGGGTCAACGACGAACACGGTCACGACGTCGGCGACATGCTGATCGCGGACGTGGCCCGGGCGCTGCGCGTCACGCTGCGCGAGTCCGACATCCTCGCCCGCATGGGCGGCGACGAATTCTGCGTACTGCTCACCGAGCCCGAGGATGATCCGGCGATGCTGAGACAGCGGCTGGTCGAGGCGTTCCGGCGTCTGAATGATTCCAATGACACCGGCAACCGCCCCTACCGGCTGTCGGCAAGCATCGGCATCGTGCAGGGGTCCGCCACCGACGCCACCTCGGTCGACGCACTGCTCGCGCGCGCCGACGAGCTGATGTACGAGGAGAAGAAGGCCAGGCCCGGCGCGCGGCTGAGGAACTGACCGGGCCGCCCGGCCCGCCCGGGCTCGCGCTAGTCCTCGGGGATTTCGCGCTGGATCTCGTCGAGCCAGATGCGCGCGGACATGTCGGACGGGGCGCGCCAGTCCCCGCGCGGCGACAACGCCCCGCCGTGCGACACCTTGGGGCCGTTGGGCAGCGCCGAGCGTTTGAACTGACTGAACGAGTAAAACCGCTGCACGAAGACTCCCAACCAATGCCGAATCTCCTTGAGCGAGTAGGACGGTCGCTTGTCCTCGGGAAATCCCGCCGGCCACTCGCCCTGCTCGGGGTCGCTCCACGCATGCCACGCCAGAAATGCGATCTTCGACGGCCGGAATCCGAACCGAAGCACGTGGAACAGCGAGAAATCTTGCAGGGCAAAGGGTCCCACCTTGGCCTCGCTGCTCTGCAGCTCTTCCTCCTCGCCGCTGGGGACAAGCTCCGGGGTGATCTCGGTGTCGAGCACCGACTGCAGCACATCGGTCACTTCGGATTCGAATTGCCCGGACGAGATCACCCAGCGGATCAGGTGCTGGATCAGCGTCTTGGGGACGCCGGCGTTGACGTTGTAGTGCGACATCTGGTCACCGACACCGTATGTGGACCAGCCCAGCCCCAGCTCGGAGAGGTCACCGGTGCCCAGCACGATCCCGCCGCGCTGGTTGGCCAGCCGGAAGAGGTAATCGGTGCGCAGCCCGGCCTGGACGTTCTCGAAGGTGACGTCGTACACCTTCTCACCCCGGGAGAACGGATGATCGATCTCCTTGAGCATCAGCTTCGCGGTCTCGGTGATGTCGATTTCGGAGAAGGTGACGCCGAGTGCGCGGCACAGCTCGACCGCGTTGCGCTTGGTGCGATCTCCCGTCGCGAAGCCCGGCAGCGTGAACGCCAGGATATCGCTGCGCGGCCGTTCTTCGCGGTCCATCGCCCGGGCGGCGACGATCAGCGCGTGTGTCGAGTCCAACCCGCCGGAAATGCCGATGACGATCTTCGGGTAGTCCAGCGCGCGCAGCCGCTGCTCGAGCCCTGAGACCTGAATGTTGTAGGCCTCGTAGCAATCCTGCTCCAGCCGTTGCGGATCGGCCGGCACGAACGGGAAGCGCTCGATCTCGCGGCGCAGCCCGATGTCGCCGCGCGGCGGGTCGAGCCGGAACTCGATGCGCCGGAACGACTCCGCCGACGTCCGGTGGTGGCGCCGGTTGTCGTCAAAGGTTCCCATCCGCAGCCGTTCCGAGCGAAGCAGCTCGGTGTCGACGTCGGCGACGCTGCGCCGCTCGCCTTTGGGGAAGCGCTCGGACGAGGCCAGCAGGACGCCGTTTTCCCAGATCATGGTCTGCCCGTCCCAGGCCAGGTCGGTCGTCGACTCGCCCTCCCCCGCCGCGGCGTAGATGTAGGCGGCCAGGCACCGCGACGACGCCGAGCGGGCCAGCAGGCAACGGTCCTCGGCGCGGCCGATCGTGATCGGGCTGCCCGACAGGTTCGCCAGCACCGTGGCCCCCGCCAGCGCCGCCTCGGCGCTGGGCGGGATCGGCACGAACATGTCCTCGCAGATTTCGACGTGCAATACGAGGCCGGGAAGATCGGACGCGGCGAACAGCAGATCGGGACCGAACGGGGCTTCGAGTTCGCCGATGCGGATGATGCCGCGCTCGTCGTCCCCGGGTGCGATCTGGCGCCGCTCGTAGAACTCCCGGTACGTGGGCAGGTACGACTTGGGCGCCACACCGAGCACCGCGCCGCGGTGGATCACCACGGCGGTGTTGTAGATGCGATGAAGGTGGCGCAGGGGGGCGCCGACGACCAACACCGGCAACAGGTCGGCCGACGACGCGACGAGGTCCGTGATGGCGTCTTCGACGTCGTCGAGCAGGAGGTCTTGCAGCACGATGTCCTCGATGGAGTACCCCGACAGCGTCAGCTCCGGGAACACGGCCACGGCGACGGCGTCGTCGTGGCATTCGCGCGCCAGCCGCAGGACCGACTCGGCGTTGGCCGCCGGATCGCCGATCGTGGTGTGGTGCGTGCACGCGGCGACGCGGACAAAGCCCTGGCTGTAGGCATTGTAGAAGTCCATGACCCTCCCATTGTCGCCTGAGCAGTGTCAACCCGTGCCCGTCGGGTATCCCCAACCGTATGAGCGATACCGCTGTCGTAGTGGTCGACATGATGAATACGTATCAGCATCCCGACGCTGAAGAACTCATACCCAATGTCGAGAAAATCATGGACCCGCTCGCCGATCTGGTCCGCCGCGCGCGTCAGGCCGACGGCGTCGACCTGGTCTATGTCAACGACAACTACGGCGATTTCGCCGCCCAGTTCTCCGACATCGTCGAGTCCGCGCTCAACGGGGCGCGGCCCGATCTGGTCAAGCCGATCCTGCCGGCCGAGGATTGCCGGGTCATGACCAAGGTCCGCCACAGCGCCTTCTACGCGACGGCACTGGCGTATCTGCTCAATCGCCTGGAGACCAAGCGGTTGATCCTGACCGGCCAGGTCACCGAGCAGTGCATCCTCTACACCGCCCTCGACGCCTACGTGCGCCACTTCCCCGTGGTGATCCCGACCGACGCCGTCGCCCACATCGACACCGGGCTGGGCAAGGCGGCGCTGAAGATGATGGAGCAGAACATGTCCGCGGAGCTCACCACCGCGGCCGACTGCCTCGGTTAGAGCCTCACTTGCGCGAGGGCGCGCAAAATGCCGGCTTCTCCGGCGTGTCGCGTGCAAACACGCGCCCTCGCGGCGGACGGCTACCCTCGAGCCGTGGACGCTCCCGAACTGGTCGCGCTGCTGGCCGGTCGCCGGGTCGCGGTGCTGACCGGCGCGGGGATCTCCACCGACTCCGGCATTCCCGACTACCGCGGCCCCGATTCGCCGCCGAGCAATCCCATGACCATCCGCCAGTTCACCTCGGATTCGGTGTTCCGGCAGCGGTATTGGGCGCGCAACCACGTCGGGTGGCGGCACATGGACGACGCCGCGCCCAACGCCGGGCACCGGGCGCTGGCCGCGCTGGAGCACGCGTCGGTCGTGACGGGCGTGGTCACCCAGAACGTCGACCTGCTGCACACCAAGGCCGGCAGCCGAAACGTCGTCAACCTGCACGGCACCTACGCGCGGGTGGTCTGCCTGGGCTGCGGGCACACCGTCAGCCGCGCCGCGCTCGCCGAACAACTCGAGGCCCTCAACCCGGGATACAGCGAACGCGCCGAAGCCGTCGGCGGCCTGGCGGTGGCTCCCGACGCCGACGCCTCTATCTCCCCAGCCGCCGACACCGCGTCCTTCCGCTACCTCGACTGTCCGCGCTGCGGCGGCATGCTCAAGCCAGACATCGTCTACTTCGGCGAAAGCGTTCCCAAAGACGTTGTTGCGAAAGCCTTTTCACTGACCGATCGGTCGGAGACGCTGCTGGTCGCGGGCTCGTCGCTGACAGTGTTCTCCGGCTACCGATTCGTGCGCCATGCCGCGGCGGTGGGCATCCCGATCGCGATCATCAACCGCGGGGCCACCCGCGGCGACGACCTGGCCACCGTGAAGGTCGACGGCGGCTGCTCGGAGTTGCTGGCCCTGCTGTCCGACGAACTCGCGCCGCTGACCGTGCGCTAAAAGCTGCACGGCATGCTGCGGATGGCGTGGATGAAATTGCCCGGCACGTAAGCGGGATCGCCCGCCTCAATTCCCGGCAGCTGACCGAGCAGCTCCCCGAAGATGGCGCGCAACTGCGCGCGGGCCACATGCGCGCCGAGGCAGAAATGCACCCCGCCGCCGCCGAAGCCGACGTGCGGGTTGGGGTTGCGGCTCAGATCGAAACGCTCCGGTCGGTCGAACGCGTCGGTGTCCCAGTTGCCGGACGGGTAGAACATCACCACCTTCTCCCCGGCCCGGATCGTCTGGCCGCCCAGCTCGACATCCGTCGCGGCCGTGCGCCGGAAGGTCATGACCGGGGTGGCCCAACGGATGAACTCCTCGACGGCCGCGGGAATCCGGTCGTCGAAATCCTCTAGCAGCCAAGCCCTTTGGTCGCCGAAGTCGGTGAGCGCCTTCATCGCGTGGCTGGTGGTCTGCCGGGTGGTGTCGTTGGCCGCCACGGCGAGCAGCACGAAGAACGCGGCCACGTCGGCGTCGGCCAGCCGGTCGCCGTCCACCTCGGCGTTCACCAGGGCGCTGAACAGGTCGTCGCCGGCCCGCTCGCGGCGCTCGGCGGCCAAGGCGCCGGCGACCTGGTGTAGATACATCTGGTTCTCGATCAATACCTCCAGCGGGTTGCGACCGGCGAGGTAAACGGGATCGGCCCACGACACGAGCGCGTCGGCGGCGTGCGCCACACGCTGGCGCTCGGACTCCGGAATTCCCACCATGTCCGACAGCGTGCGGATCGGCAGTTGCTTCGCGCACTGCTCCACGAAGTCGGCACCGCTGCCGGCCGCCTCGTGGCCGGCTACCGGCGTCATCAACCGGTGCTCCTCGCGCTGAACGAGATGGCCGGCTATGACCCCCTGGTCGGGGCGACCTATCGCAACCTGTTGACCGCCATCACGGGACGCGTGACCCGCGTCATCGAGGACGGCCAGGCCGACGGCTCCATCCGCCCCGACCTGCCCGCGACCGCCACGGCCAGCGCTCTGACATGGATGTGCGAGCGCGCGTGCCAGCAGAATCTTCCGACCGCCCCGGACTCCTACGATGCCGAACTGGCCGAGGCGCTGGCCCAAATCATCTGGGGCAGTTTGTATCTCAAGGCGATGCCGCCGATCGATGCGGCGGGGTAACGGTCGGGTCTGCCGCATCAGCCCCAGCGGCAGGGATCGGCTTTGTGCCGTCCCTGTGATCAATGCAACATAGTTAGGGCCCTAACTATTAGCGTACGGTGTAAATGTGGCCGCACCCACCGCACCCGAGATCGACCCGCTCGCCCTCGAACAGCAGGTCTGTTTCGCGCTGAGTGTCACCAACCGCGCCGTTCTGGCGGTCTACCGGCCGCTGCTGGAGCCGCTGGGGCTGACCCATCCGCAGTACTTGGTGATGCTGACGCTCTGGGATCATCAGAAGGCCCCGGAGGGACGGCAGAAACCGCTGTCGGTCAAGGAGATCGCCGCCTCGTTGCAGATGGATTCGGCCACGCTGTCGCCGATGCTCAAGCGCCTCGAGGCCGTCGGGCTGATCACCCGCACCCGAAGCGCGGTCGATGAGCGCTCGACCGACGTCAAACTCACCGCCAGCGGGACCGCCCTACGCCGGCGCGCGCTGGAGATTCCGCCCGCCGTGGTCGCCCTTCTGGGCGTCGACATGGATGAACTGCGGCACCTGCACCAGGTGCTCACCCGGATCAACGCGGCCGCCCTGGCCGCCGGTGCCTTGCAAACCTGACCCACGAAGGAGCCATCATGGCCAGCGCCAAACCCAACCCGTGGCAATACATCGCCTACTCGTACGGGCGACGCCTACCCGACTCGATGCGCGACTGGGTCGCCAACGATCTGGCGGGCAAGGGAGCCGTGCGCCGGCACATGATCCGGTGGGCCATACCGCCACTGTTCGTACTCGCACCCTTCTGGCTGCTGCCGGCGTCGCTGTACGTGCACACCGAGATGACGGTGCCGCTCTACATCTGGGCCGTGCTGATCTCGCTTGCGCTGAACAAGGTCTGGCGCCGACACCGGCTGGCGCAGCACGGCCTCGACCCCAACCTGGTCGATGTGCTCAAAAACGAGAAACAGGCCAAGATGCACGAGGACTACGCCCGCCGTTACGGGCCGCGCCCCGAATCGGCCGCGTGGCAGGCCAACAGCAACCCCTTCACGTAACCGGCTACACGGCCACCAGGTCGTCGGCGTGCACCGCGGGCCGGCGCAGCTCGCCGGGCAGGTCGGACGTCGACCGGCCCATCATGGTGGCCAGCTCGCCGGCGTCGTAGGCGACCACGCCCCGCGCCACCATCGTCGCGTCCGGTCCGCGCAGTTCGACCACGTCCCCGGCGTAGAACCGCCCCGAGACCGTGGTGATGCCCGCGGCCAGCAGCGAGCGGCGTTGCCGCAGCACGGCGCGCACCGCGCCCTCGTCGAGCGTCAACGACCCGGCCGCCTCGGCGGCGTAACGCACCCAGAACCGGCGGGCCGACATCCGATCCGGCCGCGCGGCGAACACCGTCCCGGTCGAGGCGTCGGTGAGCGCGGTCGCGGCGTCGGTCGCGGCGGCCAGCAGCACCGGGACCCCCGCGTCGGCGGCCAGCAGCGCCGAGGACATCTTCGAGGCCATGCCGCCGGTGCCCAGGTCGCTGCCCGGGCCGGCGACCACACCGTCCAGATCGGCCAAGCCGGAAACCTCGGGGATAAACTTGGCGCCCTTCGTCTTTCGCGGATCCGAGTCGTAGAGTCCGTCGATGTCGGAGAGCAGCACCAAGGCCTCGGCGCCGACCAGGTGGGCCACCAGCGCCGAGAGCCTGTCGTTGTCGCCGAACCGGATCTCGTTGGTGGCCACCGTGTCGTTTTCGTTGACGATCGCCACCGCGTGCAGCGCGCGCAACCGGTCCAGCGTGCGCTGGGCGTTGGTGTGCGACGCGCGCACCGAAATGTCGTGCGCGGTCAGCAGCACCTGCCCCACCGTGCGCCCGTACCGGGCGAACGCCGCGCTCCAGGCATTCACCAGCGCCAGCTGCCCGACGCTGGCCGCGGCCTGCTTGGTCGCCAGATCCTGTGGGCGACGGGACAATCCGAGCGGCTCGATGCCGGCGGCGATGGCGCCCGACGACACGATGACGACGTCGGTACCCGCCTTCATCCGTGCCTCTATCGCGTCGGCAAGCCCGGCCAGCCGGCCGGAGTCGAACACGCCCGACGGGGTGGTCAGCGCGTTGGTCCCGACTTTGACCACGAGGCTGCGCGCGGTCCGGATGGCGTCCCGATGGACACTCACGACTCGTCACCGCGTTCGCGGCGCTGACGGCGGGCGGCCTTGCGCTCGGCGGCGCCGGGGCGTTCGGTGCGCTCCAGCCGCACATCGGTGCCCCGGCCCGACAACGCGACATGCCGTCCGGCGGGGGTTTGCGGCTCCCAGTCGAACGTCATCTCCCCGATGGTCACGGCGCAGCCCGGCTGCGCGCCCAGCCGCAGCAGTTCCTCCTCGACGCCGAGGCGCGCGAGGCGGTCGGCCAGGTAACCCACCGCTTCGTCGTTGTCGAAGTTGGTCTGGCCCACCCAGCGCTCGGGCCGCGCGCCGGTGACCACGAAGCCGCCCTCGCCGTCCGGTTCGACGGTGAAGCCGCTGTCGTCGACGGGGACCGGACGAATGACCGGGCGCCGCGGCACAATCTGCGGCCGCGACGCGTTGTAGTCCGAGATCATCTGCCACAGCCCAAAGACCAAGGGCTGCAAGCCCTCACGCGCGACGGTCGACACCATGAACACCGGCCAGCCGCGCTCGGCGATCTCGTCGCGGACGAACTCCGCGAGCTCACGGGCCTCGGGCACGTCGATCTTGTTGAGTACCACCGCCCGCGGCCGCCCGGCGAGGTCGCCCAGCACCGCGTCGCCCTGCAGCGTCGGGGTGTACGCGGCGAGCTCGGCCTCCAGCGCGTCGATGTCGGAGATGGGGTCGCGGCCGGGTTCTTCAGTGGCGCAGTCGACGACGTGCACCAGCACGGCGCACCGCTCGATGTGCCGGAGGAATTCCAGACCCAGGCCGCGGCCCTGGGACGCGCCCGGGATCAGACCGGGCACATCGGCGATCGTGAAGGTGTGCTCGCCCGCCGAGACGACGCCGAGATTGGGCACCAGCGTGGTGAACGGGTAGTCGGCGACCTTCGGCTTGGCCGCCGAGATCGCGGACACCAGTGAGGATTTCCCGGCCGAGGGGAACCCGATCAGGCCGACGTCGGCGACGGTCTTGAGCTCCAGCGTCAGGTCGCGGGACTGTCCCGGCTCGCCGAGCAGCGCGAAGCCCGGGGCCTTGCGGGCGCGCGATGCCAGTGCGGCGTTGCCCAGGCCGCCGCGCCCGCCGGCGGCCGCCTCAAACCGCGTGCCCGCGCCCACCAGATCGGCGAGCAGCCGGCCGTCTTCGTCCAGGACCACAGTGCCGTCGGGAACTTTGACTTCCCGGTCCGCACCGGCGGCGCCGTCGCGGTTGTTGCCCATCCCCTGCTTGCCCGAGGGCGCGGTGACGTGCGGATGGAAATGGAAGTCCAGCAGGGTGTGCACCTGGGGGTCGACGACCAGGACGATGCTGCCACCGCGGCCCCCGTTGCCCCCGTCGGGGCCGCCCAGCGGCTTGAATTTCTCGCGGTGGACCGACGCGCAGCCGTTACCGCCGGAACCCGCCCGAGCGTGGATGACGACGCGGTCGACAAAGCGAGGCATCGAGGGTCCTCTCACCCGTCCCGATCGCCGAACGTGCAGCTACTGCGAGATTTGCCGCGAATTATCGCAGTGGCTGCACGCTCGGGACGCTCAGTCGGTCTGCCCGGCCGCGACGATGCTGACGGTCTTGCGTCCGCGCTTGACCCCGAACTCGACGGCTCCGGCTTCCTTGGCGAACAACGTGTCGTCGCCGCCACGCCCGACGCCCGCGCCGGCGTGGAATTTGGTGCCGCGCTGGCGGATCAGGATCTCGCCGGCCTTGACGACCTGGCCGCCGAACCGCTTCACGCCCAGCCGCTGCGCGGTGGAGTCGCGACCGTTGCGCGAGCTGGAAGCGCCCTTCTTGTGTGCCATGACTGTCGCCCTTACTACTTGATGCCGGTGACCCTCAGGACCGTCAGCTGCTGACGGTGGCCCTGACGCTTGTGGTAGCCGGTCTTGTTGCGGAATTTGTGGATGCGGATCTTGGGGCCCTTGGTGTGCTCGAGCACCTCACCGGTCACCGCAACCTTGGCCAGCGCGGCCGCGTCGCTGGTGACCTTGGCGCCGTCGACGACCAGGGCGACCGGCAACGACACGTTCGCACCCGGCTCGGAGTCCAGCTTCTCGACCTTGACCACGTCTCCGACGGCGACTTTGTACTGCTTGCCGCCGGTCTTGACGATTGCGTAGGTCGCCATCGTTTGCTCCTGCCTCTTTCTGCTGGCCGCGCGCGTGCCACCGGCCTGTGCGTGGTGTGTCTGGGGTGCGGGCCCGCCCCGGCAAAAACCCGAGCTCGGCGCCCGCCAGCCGCCGGCCACGGTCTGGCCTGACGACAACTGTCCAAGGGTACTTGACCAGCGGCTACAGGGTCAAACCGGCCTTGGAACGCTCTCGTAAACGCCCCGGGGTCGGCGCAGGTCAGTCCACATGGATCGGGGGGCCGGCAGGTCGGCCCGCGGCACGGCGACGGCGCGGGCGTCCCGCCGGCGACCCGCCGTTCCCCGCGGAGCCCTGCGCGGTGTCGTCGTCGGAATCGGAATCCTCGTCGTCGAGGTCGTCTTCGTCGTCGTCGAGGTCAAGGTCCTCGTCGTCGCCGAGGTCCTCGTCGAGATCGTCATCGTCGTCGTTGTCGTCGTCGTCGAACTCGTCCTCGTCTTCGTCGTCGGTGTCCTCGAAGTCATCGGTGTCGGTGTCCTCGAGCTCGGCGGCACGCCGCTCTTCGGTCTCCCGGTCGACCGTGGCGGTGATTACTCCGCCGGACTCGTCGGACTCCCCGTCGCCCCGGTCATCCTGGCCGGCCGCCCCGGACGAGCCCGCGGCCATCGCCTTGAACATCGGGTGTTCACCGGGAGCGTGCGCGGGCACCTTGGCCACGGTGGGCTGGTCGGCGGCCTCTTCGGGCCCCTTCTTCCTCGACCGCCTGCCCCGGCGACCCCCGGACTCGGACTTGCGGCCGTTCGACGGCGTGGAATCGACCGGGTCGGTGTGCAGCAGGATGCCGCGGCCGCCGCAGTTCGGGCACGACGACGAGAACGCCTCGATCAGCCCGGTGCCCAGCCGCTTGCGGGTCAGTTGCACCAAGCCCAAAGACGTCACCTCGGACACCTGATGGCGGGTGCGGTCGCGGGCCAGGGCCTCGGTCAGCCGCCGCAGCACCAGGTCCCGGTTGGATTCCAGCACCATGTCGATGAAGTCGATGACCACGATGCCGCCGATGTCGCGCAGCCGCAGCTGGCGCACGAGCTCCTCGGCCGCCTCGAGGTTGTTCTTGGTGACGGTCTGCTCGAGGTTGCCCCCGGATCCGGTGAACTTGCCGGTGTTGACGTCGATGACCGTCATCGCCTCGGTCCGGTCGATCACCAGAGTGCCGCCCGACGGCAGCCACACCTTCCGGTCCATCGCCTTGGCGAGCTGCTCGTCGATGCGATGCACCGCGAACACGTCCGGGCCGCTCGCCCCATCCGGCCCGTCGGGCGGTTCATACTTGGTCAGCTTCGAAACCAGTTCTGGGGCAACCGAATTCACGTACTCATTGATCGTGTTCCAGGCGTCCTCGCCGGAGATGATGAGGCCGGTGAAGTCCTCGTTGAACAAGTCACGGATCACCTTGACCAACACGTCGGGCTCTTCATACAGCGACACCGCGGCGCCGGCGGCCTTCTCCTTGGTTTCGGCCGCCTTGGCCTCGATCTGCTGCCAGCGCTCCTGCAGGCGGGTGACGTCCTTGCGGATGTCGTCCTCCTTGACTCCCTCCGAGGCGGTGCGGATGATCACCCCGGCGTCGGACGGCACCACCTCGCGCAGGATCTCCTTGAGCCGCTGGCGCTCGGTGTCGGGCAGCTTGCGGCTGATCCCCGTCGATGACGCGCCCGGCACATAAACCAGGTAGCGACCCGCCAGCGACACCTGGGTGGTGAGCCGCGCGCCCTTGTGCCCCACCGGGTCCTTGCTGACCTGGACGACGACATAATCGCCGGGCTTGAGGGCCTGCTCGATCTTGCGGTCGGACCCGCCCAATCCCGCGGCTTCCCAGTTGACTTCGCCGGCGTAGAGCACGCCGTTGCGGCCGCGACCGATGTCGACGAACGCCGCCTCCATCGAGGGCAGCACGTTCTGCACGATCCCGAGGTAGATGTTGCCCACCAGAGAAGCGGACGCCGCGGAGGTCACGAAATGCTCGACGACGATGCCGTCCTCGAGCACCGCGATCTGGGTGTAGCGCGCGCCCGGGTGCGGTGGCTCGGTGCGGACCCGGTCGCGGACGACCATCATCCGTTCGACGGCCTCGCGGCGCGCCAGGAACTCGGCCTCGGTCAGCACGGGTGGGCGGCGCCGCCCCGCGTCCCGCCCGTCACGCCGGCGTTGCCGCTTGGCCTCCAGCCGGGTGGAGCCGTCGATGCCCTTGATCTCGGCGCTGCTGGAAGTGCCGCTCTCGCCGTTCTTGCCGCCGCGCGACGGGCGCTCGTGCACCACGGTGTTGGGCGGGTCGTCGGGCGATAGACCCTCGTCGTTGTCGTCACCGGCTCCCGACTTGCGCCGGCGGCGACGGCGGCGGCGGCGGCTTGCCCCGTCCGGGGACCCGTACTCGTCGTCGGAGTCGGAGTCTTCGTCGGACTCGTCGGAGTCGATGTCCTCGTCGCCGGTGTCGTCGTCACCGTCGGGTCCGCCCTGTTCGCCGCGTCCCCGGCCACGCCCCCGACGGCCACGGCGCCGCCGCCGGTTGGCCGGCCGGTCGGTCTGCTCCTCGTCCTCGTCGTCGGCCTCGGAGTCGTCGGAGTAGTCGGTCTCGTCACCGCCGCGGCCGACCTCCACCGGCTGTGGCGCCACGAACAGCGGCAGGTACTCCGCCGGCTCCGTCGAGGTCCGCAGCAGCAGCGGTTGTTGTTTGGCCGCCGCGTGGCTGAAGCCCGGGATGTTGGGTAGGGGCTTGGCGAAGATCAGGTCACGGACCCGGAGAGCGTCCTCACGGTCCACGCCGGAGTGCACGTTGCGGGCGCGCCCGTCGAGAGCGGTGAGCGCCTCGAGCACCTCTCTGTTGGTGCTGCCCAGCGCTCGCGCCAGCTGATGCACCCTCAGGCGGTCCGGCAGGTCCTCGTGCTGGGCCGGCTCGTGCGCGGGGTTCGAAGGTGGTGCACTGTCTACCACGTATTCTCCTTAAGCCCCCGGGCGCGTCGTTTCGACGCGGCCACGCGAGGGCTGCACTATGGGCCCGGGTCGCTTCTCCCAGGCTTGTGATGGTCTCGCCCCGGGCGGCTCAGGTAGAACCCACTCGGCGCCGTGCTGAATGTCGGCCTGACATGCGGCGGAACATCACGGCGGTGGCGATGGTCGCGCTTGTCTAAGTCTTCATTCGGGTGTCCGAAGCCGGTCCGGCGACGTTCACCCGATGTCAGTATCCCACATCACTGCGCGTGCCCACTCGCAGCCGATACACCCGCGTCAGCAAACGCCATCGGGGCCCGGTGCGGCCGCTATCGTCCCAGCGCTAAACCCCGGGAAACCAGAGGGCGATCTCGCGCTTGGCGGAATCGGCCGAATCGGACCCGTGCACCAGGTTGAACTGCGTTTCCAGCCCGAAGTCGCCCCGGATCGTGCCCGGCGTTGCCTTCTCGACCGGGTCGGTACCCCCGGCGACCTGCCGAAACGCCGCGATGGCACGCGGTCCCTCCACGACCGCGGCCACCACCGGCCCCGACGTGATGAATTCCAGCAACGACGCGAAGAACGGCTTGCCCTCATGTTCGGCGTAATGCTGGCCGGCCAGCTCTTCGCTGACGTGCCGGAGCTCCAGCGCCGCGATGGTGAGGCCTTTTCGCTCGATGCGGCTGATGATCTCGCCTATCAGGTGCCGCTCCACGGCGTCAGGCTTGATCAGTACCAGGGTCCGTTCTGTCACGGCGCACAGCGTACAGAACCCTTTGCCGATTGGCCCTACTCCTGCCGCCGCCGGACCTCGGCGCGGAAGTAGGCGATCAACGCCCACAACGCGCTGAACAGCACCCCGATGAATCCCACCCCGGGGTAGACCGCGAAGCCGGCCAGCAGCACCACCTGGATGCCCAGGTTCGCCCAGATCGCCCAGGGCCGGCGCTGCAGCCCGGCCAGCAGGATCAGCACCACCGCCAGGCCGATCAGGTAGGCCAGCGATGCGGTGGTCAGGCCGCCGCCGACGGCGCCCACCACCGGTATCGCCAGCAGCACCACGATCGCCTCGAGGATCAGCGACGCGGCCATCACCGCCGCGAAGCTCTTCCACGGGTCGGCCGGCGGGCCCGCATTTCGGTCGGTCATTGCGGATCCTTCCCGAACAGGGTCCGGGCCGCCCCCGCGGTGACGACTGAGCCGGTGACGACGATTCCCGTGCCCGAAAACGATTCTCCCGCAACGCCTTCCGTGGCAGCCTCGTCGACCAGGGCGGTCGCGACGTCGATGGCGTCGCGCAGGTTCTCGGCGGTGGTGACGCGATCGGGGCCGAACCGCTCGCCCGCGGCCAGCGCCAGCGCCTCGACGTCCAGCGCCCGCGGCGAGCCGTTGTGGGTCACGACGACGGAGTCGAACGCCGGCTCCAGCGCGGCGAGGATGCCGTCCACGTCCTTGTCGGACATCACGCTGATCACCCCGACCAGATAGCGGAAGTCGAACTCGCCGGCCAGCGTCTGCGCCAGCGCGGCCGCACCGGCGGGGTTGTGCGCGGCGTCGATGAGCACGGTGGGCGCGCTGCGCATGCGCTCCAGCCGCCCGGGGCTGGTGACGGCCGCGAAGCCGGCCCGCACAGCGTCGACGTCGAGCTGGCGCTGCGCGCCGGCGCCGAAAAAGGCCTCGACCGCCGCGAGTGCCACCACCGCGTTGTGCGCCTGGTGTTCGCCGTGCAGCGGCAGGTAGACGTCGGAGTACACGCCGCCGAGGCCCTGCAGCTGCAGCACCTGTCCGCCGATCGCGACCTGGCGGCCCAGCACCGCGAATTCCGAATCCTCGCGGGCGACCGCGGCGTCGGCGCGGACGGCTTGGGCCAGCAGCACCTCCATCGCCTCGGGGGCCTGGCGCGCGATGACGGCGACGGTGTCCGGTGCGCCGTCCGGGGCTTTGGTGATGATGCCGGCCTTCTCGCCGGCGATACCGGCGATGTCGTGGCCGAGGTAGTCGACGTGGTCGATGCCGATCGGGGTGATCACCGCCACCGGGGCGTTGATCAGGTTGGTGGCATCCCAGCGTCCGCCCATGCCGACCTCGACCACCGCGACGTCGACGGGCGCGTCGGCGAACGCGGCGAACGCCATCGCGGTGAGGACCTCGAACTTGCTCATCGGCGGCCCGCCGGCGGCCTGCGATTGCTCGTCGATCATCTGAACGAACGGCTCGATCTCGCGGTACGTCGCCACGTACTGGGCGGGGCTGATCGGTTGCCCGTCGATCGCGATGCGTTCGACGGCCGATTGCAGGTGCGGGCTGGTGGTCCGGCCGGTGCGCCGGTGCAGCGCGGTCACCAGCGCGTCGACCATCCGCGCCACCGACGTTTTGCCGTTGGTGCCCGCGATGTGGATCGACGGATAGCCGAGTTGCGGCGACCCGAGCAGGTCCATCAGGGCGCTGATCCGGGTCAGGCTGGGCTCGATCTTGGTCTCGGGCCAGCGTTGATCCAGCAGGTGCTCGACCTGCAGCAGGGACGCGATCTCATCCGGTGTGGGAGCCGCGCTCGTGGCCCAGTCGGGCGGCTCGCTCATCGCAGCGCGGCCAGCCTGGCGTTGATCCGGTCGGTTTCCTCCTGGGCCACGCGCTGGCGGTCACGGATCTTGGCGACGACCTGTTCCGGCGCCTTGGCGAGGAACTCGGCGTTGCCCAGTTTGGCGGCCGTCGACGCGAGTTCCTTTTGGGCGGCGGCCAAGTCCTTTTCCAGGCGGCGGCGCTCCGCGGCGACGTCGATGGTGCCCGAGGTGTCGAGTTCGACCACGACGGTGCGCTCCATGGTGGGGCCCAGCCGAACCTCCAAAGAGACCGAGGAGCGGAAATCGGGGCCCGGCGCCGTGAGCCACGCCAGCGACGCCACCGCGCTCACCTGGCCGTCCAGGTCCGCGCCCCCGACGCCGCCCAATCGGGCCGGCACCTTCTGCCGGTCGGCCAGGCCCTGTTCGCTGCGAAACCGGCGGACCTCGGTGACGAGCCTCTGCATGTCGCTAACCCGTTGCGCGGCAACCTGATCCAGCGTGATGCCGGACGATTTCGGCCATTCGGCGATCACCAGCGACTCCTGGCCGGTCAGCGCCTGCCAGAGCGCCTCGGTAAGGAACGGGATGACCGGATGCAGCAGGCGCAGCAGCGTGTCGAGCACCGCCGCCAGCACGGCGGTGGTGTGCGCGAGCCCCTCGGCGAGCTGCGTCTTGGCCAGTTCGACGTACCAGTCGCAGAATTCGTCCCACGCGAAGTGGTAGAGCGACTCGCAGGCCCGGCTGAACTCGTAGCCGTCGAAGGCCGAATCAACTTCGGCGCGAACCTCTTCCAGCCGTCCGAGGATCCAGCGATCGGCGTCGGTGAGCTCGGCCGGCGCCGGTAGCGGCGCGGGCGCGGCGCCGTTCAGCAGCGCGTACCGGGTGGCGTTGAACAGCTTGGTGCCGAAGTTGCGCGACGCCCGGACGGCATCCTCGCCGACGGACAGGTCACCGCCGGGGCTGGCGCCGCGGGCCAGGGTGAACCGCAGGGCGTCGGCGCCGAACGTGTCCATCCAGTCCAGCGGGTCGATGACGTTGCCCTTGGACTTGCTCATCTTGCGGCCGAATTCATCCCGGATCAGCCCGTGCAGAAAGATATCGGTGAACGGCACCTGCGGGCCGCGGCGGCCGCCGAGGGTGAGGGCGTCGTCGCCGCCGACGAAGGTGCCGAACATCATCATCCGCGCGACCCAGAAGAACAGGATGTCGTAACCGGTGACCAGAACGCTTGTCGGATAGAACTTTTCCAGCTCCGGCGTCTGCTCCGGCCAGCCCAGGGTGGAGAACGGCCACAGCCCGGACGAGAACCAGGTGTCCAGCACGTCGGGATCCTGCTCCCAGCCCTCCGGCGGCGCCTCGTCGGGACCGACGCACACCTGTTCGCCGTTGGGCCCGTACCAGATCGGGATGCGGTGGCCCCACCACAGCTGGCGCGAGATGCACCAGTCGCGCATGTCGTCGACCCAGCCGAACCAGCGCGGTTCCATGCTGGCCGGGTGAATCACGGTGTCCCCGTTGCGAACCGCGTCGCCGGCGGCCTTGGCCAGCGACTCGACCTTCACCCACCACTGCAGCGACAGGCGCGGCTCGATGACCTCGCCGCTGCGCTCCGAATGCCCGACGCTGTGCAGATAGGGCCGCTTCTCCTCGACGATCCGGCCCTGAGCGGCCAGGGCTTCGCGCACCGCGACCCGGGCCTCGAAGCGATCCATCCCGTCGAATTGCGTTCCGGTGTCGGTGATCCGGCCCTTGGTGTCCATGATCGAGATCATCGGCAGCTCGTGCCGCAGTCCGATCTCGAAGTCGTTGGGATCGTGGGCGGGCGTGACTTTGACCGCGCCGGTGCCGAATTCGGGGTCGACGTGCTCGTCGGCGACGATGACGAGTTCGCGATCGATGAACGGGTGCGGCAGGGTCGTCCCGACCAGGTGCGTGTAGCGCTTGTCGTCAGGGTGCACGGCGATCGCGGTGTCGCCCAGCATCGTCTCTACCCGGGTGGTCGCGACCACGATGTGGGGCTCGTCGTCGTCGAGCGAGCCGTAGCGGAACGAGACCAGCTCGCCCTCGACCTCGTCGTAGACGACCTCGATGTCGGAGATGGCCGTCTGAAGCACCGGCGACCAGTTGACCAGCCGCTCGGCCCGGTAGATCAGCCCGGCGTCGTAAAGCCGCTTGAAGATGGTGCGCACCGCGCGGGAGAGTCCCTCGTCCATGGTGAACCGGTCGCGGCTCCAGTCGACACCGTCGCCGAGCCGGCGCATCTGGCCGCCGATGGCGCCGCCGGACTCGCGCTTCCAGTCCCACACCTTTTCGACGAACAGCTCCCGGCCGAAGTCCTCCTTGGTCTTGCCGTCGACCGCGAGCTGCTTTTCCACCACGCTCTGGGTCGCGATGCCCGCGTGGTCCATGCCCGGCTGCCACAGCACCTCGTACCCCTGCATCCGCTTGCGGCGCGTCAAGGCGTCCATCATGGTGTGTTCCAGCGCGTGACCCATGTGCAGGCTGCCGGTCACGTTCGGTGGTGGCAGCACGATCGAGTACGCGGGTTTCGTGCTCGTCGGGTCCGCCGTGAAGTAGCCCGCGTCCAGCCACTTCCGGTAGATCGGGCCCTCCATCGCGGCCGGATCCCACGACTTGGGCAGGTCGGCGGTCGGTTGGGGGCTGGCGGTCACCGGTCAATTCTAGGGAGACTCGTTTGCCCGCGTGTAAGCGGCCGAATCCGCCTGGTCACACGGATTCGACCGCTACCACGGTCGCCGACGATCAGGGAATCGTCAGCACCTGGCCGGGCTGGATCAGGTCCGGGTTGGGGATGCCGCTGGCGTCGGCGATCACCTGGAATTTGCTTCCGTCGCCGTAGAAACGCTCCGCGATGGCCCACAGGCTGTCGCCGGACTCGACGGTGTACGTCCGAACGGCGGGCTCTTCGGCCGCGGCTTCGGTCACCGGTTCTTCGGCGGCGGCCGTTTCTTCGGGGGCGGCCGCTTCCTCGGCGGTCGGCGGCGGCGCCGGGATCTCAGAAGTCTCGGTCTTGGTCGACCAGGCCGGTCCGTCGGCGGCGTAGAGCACCAGGTTGCGGTCGTCCTGCAGGACGAGCTTGACGTCCTTCTTGCCCTGGGTGTCGCTGTGCCACACGGGTTTGTCCGCCGTGTAGACGACGAAGTTGCCGTCGGGCTGCACCTCGGCGCGCACGACGTCCTGGCCGTTGGTCCCGGTGGCCCAGAGGGCCTCGCCGTGGGCTGCCAGCACCAGGTTGCCGTCGTCCTGCAATGTGAGGGTGTAGGCGCCGTTGTTCGAGGTGAGCGATTCGCCTCGCACCAGCTTCTGTCCCGCGGTGAGCGTGTCTGACACTGCATTCCTCTCTCGTCGTCGCCGTCCGGCCGATTGGGGTCGGACGCCATTCCCTTGTCCGATAAGAACGAACCTACTCATCTTGGTTCGTCTTGGGCAGCCTTGAATTCGACGCAATCGAAACCACCCGAGAAGTGCCCGTGAACAATCGGGACAATCCGGATGGGCGCTGCGCTACTTCTTGCCGCCGAGCAGGCCACCGAGGAGATCGCCGAGTGCGCCGCCCTTACCGCTCAACACATTGCCGAGGATGCCGCCGAGGGATTTGTCACCGGAGCGACCGGCGAGGATGCTGCCCAGAACCTCACCCAGGCCGCCGCCGGAGGCCGACTCCTTTTTCTGCGGCGCGCCGCTCTCGCCGCCGGAGCCCAGCTGGTTTCCGATGTATGCCAGCACGATTGGGAGCACCACCGGCAGCAACTGCTTGAGCAGGTCACGGTTGCCGGCCCCGCGATCGGCCAGTGCCGAGGCGACCTGGTCGGCGTCGACACCGCCGAAGAGCGTCGCGACCGCCTGGTGCCCGGTGTCGTCACCTCCGCCGCCGACGTCGAGCAGGCCACGGGCGGCGTGACTAGTTGCCATGGATTCGATCCTGCTCGCCTGCTCGGGATCTTGTGAGTTCTGCTGCAGTCCGCCGAGCAGGACCGGCACCAGCGTGTGAATGGCGTTCTCTACGTCGCCCTCGTCGGCGCCGAGCTTGCTTGCGATTTCAGAAGTGGGAATCTGCGTATACAGATCATCGAGACCGGCCATCGTTGTGTCCACCTTCGTCAACGGGATGCAAAGCCAAGTCGATTACGACACTAGACCGATCCGGTCTCGGCCAACAGCCTTCCGGCACGACGGATTTGGTGCCCGACAATCCCTCGGGTCAGTGCAGCCGTTCGGTTTCCAACGACACGCCGGCGGCCGGGAATCGCGCCAGCAACGCATCCCCCATCGCGGCCGCCGGGGTCAGCACGCCGAGCAGGTCGGAAAGTTTGTCGCGATCCAGTGCGAGCGCCAGGCCGCACTCCCCCAGCAGCACCGACGTCGCCTTGTAGCCGGGGTCCCCCCGCTGTTCCATGCGCGCCACGTAGCGGGCGCCGCTGGTCGTGGTGGTGTAGGTCTCGATGCGGTAGTAGCCACGCTCCCGGGCCGCCTCGCTCGGACCCGTGCCCGGCTTGGGGAGGACCCGCTCGACCAGGCGGCGCGGCAGGAACCGAAAGTAACGGCTGCCCAGCCCCAGCATCGCGTTGCCGACGCCGCTGACGACGGCCGACGCCATCGGCGCGAGAGCCGACGACCCGACGCTCATGTTCTCGTCGTAGCGGAACCGCCGGCCGTACGCCCAGTCCAGCAGCGCGTTGCTGCGCCGCACGATTCGGGTGTTGTAGGGCGCCATCATGAAGCCAGCAGTCCACACACCGGACAGTTCCGGCGCGATGTAGCGACCACGCCGCCACGGCAGATCGGGCTGTCGCCCCAGTTCGGGTTCCGCGCCGCGGTCGGTGCTCAATGTGTACGGGTCGGCGAGCCGGCGGCGCACCTCGGGGTCGCGCGACGCGGCGTCCATGATTTCCAATCCCGACGCGATGGTGCCGCCGGAGAGCCCACCGGAGAGGGAACGCACCACCAGATGGGTGTCCCCCAGCTCGCCGGAGCCGTCCCGCTGCGCCGCCCGGTACAGCGCATAGACGCTCAAATCCGAGGGGACCGAGTCGAAGCCGCAGGCGTGCACGATGCGGGCGCCGGTGTCGGCGGCCTGCTTGTGGTGCAGATCGATGCTTTCGCGCACGAACGTCGCTTCGCCGGTCAGGTCGGCGTAATCGGTGCCCGCCGCCGCGCACGCGGCCACCAGCGGCAACCCGTAGCGGGTGTAGGGCCCGACCGTGGTGATCACGACTCGCGTCCGGGTGGCCATCTCATCCAGCGTCGACGGCGACGCGGCGTCTGCGGTCAGAACCGGCCAGTCCCGCGCCGAGTCGCCCAGGGTGTCCCGAACGGCGCGCAGCCGGTCCGGCGACCTGCCGGCCAACGCGATCCGCGCGCCCCCGCCGGCGCGGGCCAGGTATTCGGCGGTCAGCTTCCCGACGAAGCCGGTCGCCCCGTACAGCACGATGTCGAACTCACGCGGCGTTGCGGTCACCGGGCCGACGCTACCCGACCCACGGACAAGTAATGCCGGGCGCAAGGCCCGGCATTACTTACCCCTCAGGAGGTGATGGTCAGCCGCGCCGACCGCAGACCGGCCACGCGCCGATGCCCTGCGAGTGCAGCACGTTTTCGGCCACCCGGATCTGCTCGTCACGGCTGGCACCGGCCGGCGACCCCGAGCCGCCGTTGGCGTGCCACGTGCTCGACGTGAACTGCAGGCCACCGGAGAAGCCGTTACCGGTGCTGATCTCCCAGTTGCCACCCGACTCGCACTGCGCGATGGCGTCCCAGTTCACGCTGTACGCCTTGTGCACCGGCGGAGGCGGCGGGACGTCCGGTCCCGGCGGCGGCGGAATGTTCGGGTCGAAGCCCACCACGGGAGCCGGCGGAGGCGGCGGCGGGGCGTCGGGCGCGGGGGGCGGCGGCGGAACGTTCGGGTCGAAGCCCACGGGGGCCGGCGCGGGAGGCGCGTCAACCGGAGCCAGGGCGTCCGGAACCGGGGGCGGGGGCGGAACGTTCGGGTCGAAACCCGCTGGCGCGGGCGCCGGGGCGTCCGGAGCCGGCGGGGGCGCGTCGGGGGCGGCCCCGGCGGGGGGAACGTTCGGGTCAAGGCCCATCGGTTCCGCGGTGGCGGTGGCGGAGGGCACCGTCACCAGGGCGCCGGTGATCGCGGCGAGGATGAGCGTCTTGCGGACGTTCTTCAAATTTTCTTCCTTTCGCGGTGCGCGCGCGCCAAAGCAGGCCCACGGGAGTGGGTCGAAGGTGCTTGGTTGGTGCGTGTTAGGTGCTCTGGGACGTGCCGTCTCGTTCTGGCACGACAGCGGCGGGCGCTAGATATGCCCGGCGGGGTAGAACCCCGGGCCGCGACGCGGCTTTGCCGCCCGCAGCCCCGCTCGCACGCGGGTCCGTGATTCGATTGTTGATTACTTTTCCGTTAACCCGCTTTCGGGCTAACAGGGACCGTAACGAAACTCGGCTGCATTCGTCATCCTTGGAAAATCGGTATCTCGGTTCGGTAACGAGCCGATCACGCCGCGATCGCTCAACCATTTTTGCAGGTCAACCGCGCCTTTTCTGGCGATGCCCATCCGTACGGATTGCAACCAGATCGTGAGCCGAATCACGGCGTTTTTGTGAGCTGGCACACGTGCTCGCGGGGGTCCTAGCGCGTCCGATGCGACCGAAGAACGTCTGCCTGCGGCGGCGGCGAACCGGCGCAAGGTACAACAGGATACGCACGATCGACGCTCGACACGCCTGTGAACGTGTATTGATATGGGTACCGAGCGAAAGTTGGTGCGCTGCAGTGGTTTTGCGCTAAGCCAACGGTAAAGACACCGAATAATGCTCCGCTGCAATGTCTTTCAAACATGACAGGAATCGCCGCGACACAAGCAATTCCGCGGCGCCCACCCGCCATAGCCCATGGGGCCCATCGGGGGTCTCCATGCGCGGTGGCCGAAAAGCGTGCCGCGGCAAGGCGATACCACGCAGAATAACCGTTGTCGGGGCGTCGCCATTCTCGGGCGGGCGGAAAATGCATGGTGCAAATTGATCTCAACGCCCAAAAGAATGGCCTCGATAAAAATTGGCTGCATGAATTTGGATTAACCGGGCCGCGTGGGCCAAGAAAAGCCGAGGAAGAATTGCGGGCGGTGGCCCTCAGGCGCCGGGCCGCACCACCGCGCGCAGGTCGGCGTCCGTGTTGACGTTGGTCAGCGGGCGCGAGTCCGGCAGGACGATCTGCTGAGCGTCGGAGACGTCGATCAAGTCGCTCATCTTGCGCCGGCCGGCGGCGACCAGCGCGTCGATCCGCCCGGCCAGATCGGTGCGATACACCGCCCCCAGGTAGTGGCTACGACCGTCCCACGGCAACACCACCTCGGCGTCGGTCTCGGTGGCGAGGCGGACGAGGTCGTCGATCAACTTGGCGTTCAGCAGCGGCATGTCGACGGCGCAGACGAAGGCGTACCGCGCGCCCGCCTCGGCGGCCGCGCGCAGTCCCCGCCCGGTCGCAGGCAGCGGGCCCAGCCCGCGCACGTCGTCGCGGATGACGCGGGCCTGCAACTTGGGCAACGGTTGTCCCGGGGCCGCCATCACGAACACCGGTTCACAGCGCTGGGCGACGATGGCGACGACATACTCGACCATCGTGGCGGCTCCCCCGGGTCCCTGCAGGGTGGCCTTGTCGCGGCCCATGCGCCGCGACTCCCCCCCAGCCAGCACCACCCCGGCCAGCGCCTGTTCCACTGCGTCGGGCACCTGCTCGGCCACGTCAGTCGACGGTCCAGGTGTCACGCCCGCGCAGCAGCGATTGCAGCGCGGCGGAGTCGAACGGCTTCGACGACTGGGCGGCGCGCACCTGAGAGCGTGCCGCGTCGTCGTAGGTCGGGCGGCTGATGTTGCGGAAAATGCCCAGGACCGTGTGGTCGAGGTTCTGATCCGACAGCCGCGACAGCGCGAACGCGTAGGCCGAGTTGTCGGCGTGCGCATCGTGCACGACGATCTCATCGACACGGACGTCGGCGGTCTTGGCCACCTCCAGGCTGAAGCCCGACTTCACCACGCAGTATTCGCCGTTGGCGCCGAACACGATCGGCTCGCCATGGCGGACGTTGATCACCCGCTCCTCGGCGCCCTCTTTGCGCAGCGCGTCGAAGGAACCGTCGTTGAAAATGGGGCAGTCCTGCAGGATTTCGACGACCGCGGCGCCCCGGTGCCCTGCGGCGGCACGCAGCACCTCGGTCAGGCCGGCGCGGTCGGAATCCAGCGCCCGGCCCACGAACGTCGCCTCGGCGCCCAGCGCCAGCGACACCGGATTGAAAGGCTGGTCGAGCGAACCCATCGGCGTCGACTTGGTGACCTTGCCGACCTCCGAGGTGGGCGAGTACTGGCCCTTGGTCAGGCCGTAGATCCGGTTGTTGAACAGCAGGATGGTGATGTTGACATTGCGGCGCAGCGCGTGGATCAGATGGTTGCCGCCGATCGACAGCGCGTCGCCGTCGCCGGTGACCACCCACACCGAAAGGTCCTCGCGCGCCAGCGCCAGACCGGTGGCGATCGCCGGCGCGCGGCCGTGGATCGAGTGGAACCCATAGGTCTCGAGGTAGTACGGGAACCGGCTGGAGCAGCCGATGCCGCTGATGAAGACGATGTTCTCGCGGCGCAGCCCGAGGTCCGGCAGGAAGTTGCGGATCGTGTTGAGGATGACGTAGTCACCGCAGCCCGGGCACCAGCGCACCTCCTGGTCGCTGGTGAAGTCCTTGGCCTTCTGCGGCTGGTCCTCTGCAGACACCCTCGGGACCCCGTCGTTCTTGGTGAGCCTCGGGGTAACCCCGAGGTCTGCGCCAACCAGGTCGGTCATTCGCTAGCTCCCGCTCCAACCGTTGCTGCCGCCATTCTGGCGACCATCTTCTTGTCTTGCTCGATTTCGGCCAACGTGCCGCCCAGCGCGGCGCGGATGAGGCGCCCGATCTCGTCGGCCAGGAAGGCGACACCCTGGACCTTGGTGACGGATTGCACGTCGACCAGGTACTTGCCGCGCAGGATCAGCGCCAGCTGGCCCAGGTTCATCTCCGGGCATACCACCATCGGGTAGCGCCGCAGCGCGTCGCCCAGGTTCGGCGGGAAAGGGCTCAGGTGGCGCAGGTGCGCGTGCGCGACCTTGATGCCCTTGCGCCGCGCACGCCGGCAGGCTTCGCCGATCGGACCGTAGGAGCTGCCCCACCCGATGAGCAGCAGCTCCGCGTCACCGGTCGGGTCGTCGACCTCCAGATCGGGGACGGCGATGCCGTCGATCTTGGCCTGGCGGATCCGGACCATGAGGTCGTGGTTGACCGGTTCGTAGGAGATGTTGCCCGAGCCGTTGGCGGCCTCCAGGCCACCGATGCGGTGCTCGAGCCCGGGGGTGCCCGGAACGGCGAACTGCCGGGCCAGCGTCTCCGGGTCGCGGTTATACGGCTGGAAGGGCTCGTCGGGTTTGACGAAGGTGTGCGCGATCGGCTGCAGCGAGCCGACGTCCGGGATCCGCCACGGCTCCGAGCCGTTGGCGATCGCGCCGTCGGACAGCACGATCACCGGGGTGTGGTACGACACCGCGATGCGCACCGCCTCGATGGCGGTCTCGAAGCAGTCCGACGGCGATCGCGGCGCCACCACCGCCACCGGCGACTCCCCGTTGCGGCCGTACAGCGCCTGCAGCAGGTCGGCCTGCTCGGTCTTGGTGGGCAGCCCCGTGGACGGCCCGCCCCGCTGGACGTCGATGACCAGCAACGGCAGCTCCGTCATCACCGCGAGGCCCAGCGCCTCGGACTTCAGCGAGATGCCGGGCCCGGACGTGCTGGTGACGCCGAGGGCACCGCCGTAGGAAGCGCCGATCGCCGCGCAGATGCCGCCGATCTCGTCCTCGGCCTGGAAGGTGATCACGTTGAAGTTCTTGTGCTTGGACAACTCGTGCAGGATGTCGGAGGCCGGCGTGATCGGATAACTGCCCAGCACGACCGAGATCCCGGCCAGCCGGCCGGCCGTCACGATGCCGTAGGCCAGGGCGGTGTTGCCCGAGATCTGGCGGTATTCGCCCGACGGCAGGGATGCCCGCGAGACCTCGTAGGTGGTGCCGAACGCCTCGGTCGTCTCGCCGTAGTTCCAGCCCGCCTTGAGGGCGAGCACGTTGGCCTCGGCGATGTCGGGCTTGCGGGCGAACTTCTCCCTGACGAATTTCTCGCTGGCTTCGATCGGCCGCCCGTACATCCACGACAACAGGCCCAGCGCGAACATGTTTTTGGCGCGCTGGCCGTCCTTTTTCGAGGCCCCGATCGCCTCGACGGCCCCGAGCGTCAGCGTCGTCATCGCGACGGAGTGCACCACGTAGTCGGACAACTCGTCGGACTCCAGCGGGTTCGTTACGTAGCCGACTTTGGTCAGGTTGCGCCTGGTGAACTCGTCGGAATTAGCGATGACCATTCCGCCGCGGGGCAAGTCGCCGATGTTGGCCTTCAGCGCGGCCGGATTCATGGCGACGAGGACGTCGGGGCGGTCGCCGGCGGTCAAGATGTCGTAATCGGCGATCTGGATCTGGAAGGAAGAGACCCCGGGCAATGTGCCTGCGGGGGCGCGGATCTCGGCGGGGTAGTTCGGCTGGGTCGCCAGGTCGTTTCCGAACAGCGCCGCCTCCGAGGTGAACCGGTCACCCGTCAGCTGCATGCCGTCGCCGGAATCCCCGGCGAACCGAATGACAACCTGTTCTAGGCGCTGACGGTCCGACGACCCGTTTCCGGAGGAGCCACCGTGAGAATCAGCCCCGGCTCCGCTGCCGTTCGGATCCACGTATCCGCCTTCCATTCGTTATCCGGATAGGCACTGCGCTGGAGCTTTAGGTTACGCGCCATTTTGGCCGCTCCCGCGCCGTCGAGCTTGTGTGTCACTCCTAGTACCAATTATGGCATTCCTTTTAGGGGAGCATGGGCGTCTCGAAAGCATTGCATGCAGCGGGTTTGCCCCAATGCCGAAGTCAGGGAGGGACGACGGTGCGGACGATGTAAAACTGTGGTATTGGTCACGTCCGCCGCACGGACGGGGCGCTGAGTTGCTTCGGGGCCGTCTCCGGCATCGCGACGAGATACAAGACGAAGCCCGCGGCGGCCAGAGCGCCGAGGAAGGCGAAAGCGGCGTTGTAGCCGGCGGCGACCACGATGGAGCCTGCGACGAGGTTCGAGACCGAGGCGCCGATGCCCGTCGCGGCCGTCACGGCGCCCAGGCTGATGTTGAACCGGCCGCTCCCGTGCGTCACGTCCTGCACGACGAGGGGGAACAGCGCACCGAAGACACCGGCCCCCACGCCGTCGAGCAGTTGCACCCCGACCAGCCAATAGGAGTTGGCGGACAGGGTGTAGAGAAATCCGCGTGCGGCGAGGACCGCGAATCCGGCCAGGAAGATCGGCTTGCGCCCCCACGAATCGGCCTTGGCCCCGCCGACATACGCGACCGGCACCATGACCACCTGCGCGGCCACGACGCAGCCCGCCATCAACGCGGTCCCGACATCCTTGTTGTGCAGCGCGAGCAGCTGGCCGACCAGGGGAAGCATCGCCGCGTTGGCGAAGTGAAACGCGATGACCGTCGCGGCGAAAATCATCAGCCTGCGGTTGTGCAGCAGCACCGTCAGCCGCGACGGCGGCTGGTGCGGCTCTCCGCGCACATGGTCCATGCCGCGCGCGACGTCGTGATCGATCGCGTCGCCCGGGATCCGCAGGGTCGCAATCACGCTGCCGGCCGCCATCGCGGCGAGTACCCAGAACACCACGACCGGTCCGAAGAAGTAGGCCAGGCCGCCGGTGATGGCTGCGGCGGACGCGTTCCCGGTGTGATTGAAGGCCTCGTTCCGTCCGACCCGCCGGGAGAAGAGGCGGGGGCCGACCACGCCGAGCGTGATCGCCGCCAAGGCCGGCGCGAACACCGAGCCGGCGATCCCGGTGAGGGCCTGAAGGACTGAGATCGAGTAGAAGCCGGGGAACAACGGCATCGCCAGCGATCCGGCGGTGACCGTCAGCGCGCCGACGATGATCACCGCCCGCTTGGCGGTGGTCCGGTCCACCAGCGCGCCGGCCGGTGCCTGGGCGACGATCGCCCCGATGCCGCCGACCGCCATGACGAACCCGATCGACCCCTGGTCCCAATGGTGCGTCAGCAGAAGGTAAATCGAGAGGTACGGCCCCAACCCGTCGCGAACGTCGGCCAGCAGGAAGTTCAGTAGGTCCAGTGCATGCGCGAGTCGGCGCGGAACTCCGATGGGCTGCTCAACATCGGGCGGCATGCGCATTTAGTACCCAAATGCGCGGGGCGCCGACCGGCGAGCTGTTAGGCGCTCTTGTCGCGCCGCTCGCTGCGCGACGGCTTGCGCGGGACGATGGTCGGCAGCACGTTGTCCTGCACGGTCTCCTTGGTCACGACGACCTTGGCGACGTCGTCGCGGCTCGGGATGTCATACATCACCGGCAGCAGGACTTCTTCCATGATCGCCCGCAGTCCGCGGGCGCCGGTGCCGCGGTGGATCGCTTGATCGGCGATCGCCTCCAGCGCCTCGTCGGTGAATTCCAGCTCCACGCCGTCCATTTCGAACAGCCGAGTGTACTGCTTGACCAACGCGTTCTTCGGCTCGGAGAGGATCTTGACCAACGAATCCATGTCCAGGTTGGTCACCGAGGCCACGACCGGGAGCCGCCCGATGAATTCGGGGATCAAGCCGAACTTGATGAGGTCCTCGGGCATCACGTCGGCGAAGTGATCGGTGGTGTCGATCTCGGCCTTGGAGCGGACCTCGGCGCCGAAGCCCAGCCCGCGCTTGCCGACGCGCTCGTAGATGATCTTCTCCAGCCCGGCGAACGCGCCCGCCACGATGAACAGCACGTTGGTGGTGTCGATCTGGATGAACTCTTGATGCGGGTGCTTGCGGCCGCCCTGCGGGGGAACCGACGCCTGGGTGCCCTCCAGGATCTTCAGCAGGGCCTGCTGCACGCCCTCCCCGGAAACGTCGCGGGTGATCGACGGGTTCTCGCTCTTGCGGGCGATCTTGTCGACCTCGTCGATGTAGATGATGCCCGTCTCGGCGCGCTTGACGTCGTAATCGGCGGCCTGGATGAGTTTGAGCAGGATGTTCTCGACGTCCTCACCAACGTAGCCGGCCTCGGTCAGTGCGGTGGCGTCGGCGATGGCGAACGGCACGTTGAGCATCTTGGCGAGCGTCTGGGCCAGGTAAGTCTTGCCGCAGCCGGTCGGTCCCAGCATCAGGATGTTGGACTTGGTCAGCTCCACCGGCTCGGACCGGGAGTCGCGGCCCTTCTCGCCGGCCTGGATCCGCTTGTAGTGGTTGTAGACCGCGACGGCCAGCGTGCGCTTGGCGGTGTCCTGCCCGATGACGTAGCCCTCCAGGAATTCCCGGATTTCGGCGGGCTTGGGCAGTTCGTCGAGCTTGACGTCGTCGGCGTCGGCGAGTTCCTCTTCGATGATCTCGTTGCAAAGATCGATGCACTCATCGCAGATGTACACACCGGGGCCAGCAATGAGTTTCTTGACTTGCTTTTGGCTCTTCCCGCAGAACGAGCACTTAAGCAGGTCACCGCCGTCTCCGATGCGCGCCATGGTGCTGAGGGCCTACTTCCTGTTCGCCGTCGTCTTGCTATGCCGCATGTATTCCCCGACGCTACCCGCTTGCTCGGGCCCCCCGCGACCATTACCGCTGAATCGCGTCTTTGATATTCGAGGGCCTTCGTGGGGCGTTCATGCTCTTTCGTCTGGATGAAACATATAGGCAGACGGCCCCCCTCACTCGCCGAGACGCGCATTCCGTGCCTGTGGCGTGTCGCGGTCGTTACCCGAGCGAGTCCGGTCCGCCGCCACAACCCTACATTTACCGAATGGGATTGGCAGTCGGGTTTGGCGAGCCCAGCGAATCCGTCCTGATCAGCGACGGCGGCCTGGCCACCGAACTGGAGGCACGCGGCTTTGACCTATCCACGACCTCACAGCCCTCGTTGTGGTCGGCCAGGCTGCTGGCGGACGCACCGCAGGAGATCGTCGCCGTGCACGCCGCGTACTTTCGCGCCGGCGCCACGATCGCGACGACAGCCAGCTACCAGGCGTCGTTCGAGGGCTTCGCGGCCCATGGTCTCGACCGACGGGAGGCCGCGGTGCTGATGGGCCGCAGCGTCGAACTCGCCCGCGCCGCGCGTGCGGAGGCCGGCGGGGGCGGGCTCGTCGCCGCCTCGGTCGGCCCGTACGGCGCCGCGCTGGCCGACGGGTCCGAATATCGCGGGCGCTACGGCCTGTCCGTCGCGGCCTTGTCGCGGTGGCACCGGCCCCGGCTGGAGATCCTGGCCGAGGCTGGAGCCGACGTGCTGGCGTGCGAGACGGTGCCCGATGTCGACGAGGCCGAGGCGCTGGTCAACCTGGTGGGCTCCGTGGGTGTGCGGGCCTGGCTCAGCTACACCATCGACGGGGCCCGGACCCGCGCCGGACAACCGTTGGCCGACGCGTTCGCCGTGGCGGCGGGGATCCCTCAGATCGTCGCGATCGGCGTCAATTGCTGCGCGCCCGGCGACGTACTGCCGGCGATCAGCATGGCGGCGGCTGTCGGCAAGCCGGTGATCGTCTACCCGAACAGCGGTGAGCGCTGGGATCGTCGCCGGCGCCAATGGACCGGGCGGTCGCAATTCAGCGCGGGGCTCGCGAGGCAATGGGTCGCGGCCGGGGCCCGCATCGTCGGGGGCTGCTGCCGGGTGGGGCCGGCGGATATCGCTGCGCTTCGCCGAGCGTGCACGGGGGGCGACAAATCGGCGAAGAACTCGCCCTGAGTGCACGTTGGGCGGATAACCCTAGGCGGTTTGCGCCGAGAGCTTCCGATACTCCAGGACGGTGTCGATGATCCCGTAGTCCTTGGCCTCGTCGGCGGTCAGGATCTTGTCCCGGTCGGTGTCCTTGCGGATCGTTGCGGCGTCCTTGCCGGTGTGGCGGGCCAGCGTGGTCTCCATCAGCGTGCGCATCCGCTCGATTTCGGCGGCCTGGATCTCCAGGTCGGAGAACTGGCCCTGGATCACGCCCGACAGCGAGGGCTGGTGGATCAGCACCCGCGCGTTGGGCAGCGCCATCCGCTTGCCGGGCGTCCCGGCGGCCAGCAGCACCGCCGCGGCCGAGGCGGCCTGGCCCAGGCACACCGTCTGGATGTCGGCGCGCACGTACTGCATGGTGTCGTAGATCGCCATGAGCGACGTGAACCCGCCGCCGGGCGAGTTGATGTACATGGTGATGTCGCGGTCGGGATCCAGCGACTCCAGCACCAGCAGCTGGGCCATGATGTCGTTCGCCGACGCGTCGTCGACCTGGACGCCGAGGAAGATGATGCGTTCCTCGAACAGCTTGTTGTAGGGGTTCGACTCCTTGACCCCGAAGCTCGAGTGCTCGATGAACGACGGCAGGATGTAGCGCGCCTGGGGCTGGATCTCGGGGTGCTGGGGATTCACTGGGCTTCTCCGTTGGTGATGTGGGCGGCGCGGGTGATGATGTGGTCGACGAACCCGTATTCCAGGGCTTCCTGGGCGGTGAACCAGCGGTCGCGGTCGGAGTCGGCCTCGATGCGCTCGATCGGCTGGCCGGTGAATTCGGCGTTGAGCCGGAACATCTCCTTCTTGATGACCGCAAACTGCTCGGCCTGGATCGCGATGTCGGCCGCGCTGCCGGTCACCCCGCCCAGCGGCTGGTGCATCAGGATGCGGGCGTGCGGCAACGCGTAGCGCTTGCCCTTGGTGCCCGCCGCCAGCAGGAATTCGCCCATCGAGGCGGCCATGCCCATCGCGTAGGTGGCGATGTCACACGGCGCCAGGACCATAGTGTCGTAGATCGCCATTCCGGCGCTGATCGATCCCCCGGGTGAATTGATGTACAGCGAAATGTCCTTGGTGGCGTCCTCGGCGGCGAGCAGCAGAATCTGCGCGCACAGCCGATTGGCGATTTCGTCGCTCACCTCGGAACCCAGGAAGATGATGCGCTCGGACAGCAAGCGCTCATAGACCGAGTCCGTGAGATTGAGACCCTGCGAGTTCGAACGCATGTCAGTCACGACTGGGTTACCTGCTTTCTCGAGTTCTTCTATGCTCCGACCCTAACCAACCGAGCTCGCTGTGTGCCGGTCGCGCACCCTCTGAAATGGGCGCGTTCGCTCACAGCGTCACGATCGGGTCACTCCCCTTCGTCGTGGGAGACCTCGGCCTCCGCGGCCTCCGCGGCCTCCGCCGCGCCCTCGGCCTCCGCGGCCTCCTCGGCCTCGGCCTCCGGCTCGGCCTCGTCGCCCTCCGAACGCCTGCCGAAGAACTCACTGGTGTCGACGATGTTGCCGTCGGTGTCGGTCACCGTCGCCGCCTCGACCACGGCGGCGACGGCCAGCCCGCGGCGCACGTCGGCGAACATGGCGGGAAGCTGGTTGTTCTCCTGCAGGTAGGCGAACAGCTGCTGCGGCTCGATGCCGTACTGCCGGGACGTCATCACCAGCCGCTCGGTCAGGTCGTTCTGGCCGACCTGGATTTCCAGCTCGTCGGCCACCGCATCCAGCAACAACTGCCTCTTGACGTCCGACTCGGCCGCGTTGCGCGCGTCGACCTCGAACTGCTGGCGTGACTTGCCCTGCTCGCGCAGCACCTCGGCGAACTTGGCCTCGTCATGGTCGAAGCCGTGCAGCGCGTTGTGCACGGCGCCGTCCACCTGGGCCTGAACGATGGCCTCCGGCAGCGGCACGTCGACCTGCTCGAGAAGAGCGTCGATCGTGGCGTCGCGAATCTGCTCCGCCTGCTGGGCGCGCTTGGCCCGACCCACCTGCTCGCGGAGGTTGGACCGCAGCTCGTCGATCGTGTCGAATTCGCTGGCCAGTTGGGCGAACTCGTCGTCGGGCTCGGGCAGCTCGCGTTCCTTGATCGACCGGACGGTGACCGTGACCTGCGCGTCTTTGCCGGCGTGCTCGCCGGTCGCCAGCTGCGCGGTGAATTCCCGCGACTCGTCGACGGACAGGCCGACCAGCGCGTCGTCCAGGCCCGCGATGAGCCGACCGGAACCGACCTCGTGGGAAAGGCCCTCCGCGGCCGCGTTCGGGACCTCCTCGCCGTCCACGGTGGCCGACAGGTCGATCGAGACGAAATCACCGTCGGCCACCGGCCGATCGACCCCAGTCAGGGTGCCGAACCGGGCGCGCAACGAGTCCAGCTCGGCCTCGACGTCGTCGTCGCTGACCTCGATCGGGTCGACGGACACCTTCAGCGAGCCCAGGTCCGGGAGGGTGATCTTGGGGCGGACGTCGACCTCGGCGGTGAACGCCAGCTCCTCGCCGTACTCCTTCTTGGTGACCTCGATGTTGGGCTGTCCCAGCGGGTGGACTTCCGACTCCGCGACCGCTTGCCCATACCGGGCGGGCAGCGCCTCGTTGACGACCTGGTCGAGCATCGCCTCCCGGCCGAACCGGGCCTCGAGCAGCTTGGCCGGCGCTTTGCCGGGGCGGAATCCGGGCAGCCGCACCTGCTTGGCCAGCTCCTTGTAGGCCCGCTGGAAATCGGGCTCGAGTTCGGTGAACGGCACCTCCACGTTGATGCGCACCCGGGTGGGGCTCAACTGCTCGACGCTGCTCTTCACGGGTCTTGCTCCTCGGTGTTCGGTGGATCGGCGCAGTGGTGGTCGGGGTGACAGGATTTGAACCTGCGGCCTTCCGCTCCCAAAGCGGATGCGCTACCAAGCTGCGCTACACCCCGCGCTGACCTCGCGATCCTACGGCGCGAGGGCATTGGCTTCGCAGCGACCTCCGACCTCACGGAGCCATCACAAAACCGCTTCGATTAGATTTGATGTTCGCCGCCAGATACAGTCGCGCTCGACTAAAGCTTGCGGGCGTAGCTCAATGGTAGAGCCCTAGTCTTCCAAACTAGCTACGCGGGTTCGATTCCCGTCGCCCGCTCGGGTAATTGCCTGTGCGACAGGGGGGCCATGCGCCACACCGACATCCACGGCTCATGCGCGTCCGAGTTCGTCGGTGTCCGCGACGCGTTCGAGCGCAATTTTGCGCTGGGCAAAGAGGTTGGCGCGGCCGTGGCGGTGTGGACCGAGGGCGACCTCGTCGTCAACCTCTGGGGCGGCTGTGCCGACGCCGCCGGCACCCGCCCCTGGAAGCAAAACACCCTGACGACGGTGCTGTCCGGCACCAAGGGCCTGTCGGCTACCTGCGTGCACCAACTGGCCGACCGCGGCGAACTGGACCTGCACGCGCCGGTGGCGCGCTACTGGCCCGAGTTCGGGCAGGCGGGCAAGGAGTCCATCACGCTGGCCATGGTGATGAGCCACCGCTCCGGCGTGATCGGGCCGCGCACCCGGATGCGCTGGGAAGATGTCGCCGACTGGGACTTCGTCTGCAGCCAACTGGCCGCCGCCGAGCCGTGGTGGGAGCCCGGCACCGCGCAGGGCTACCACATGACCACGTTCGGCTTCATCCTCGGCGAGGTGTTCCGCCGCGTCACCGGGCGCACCATCGGCCACTACCTGCGCACCGAGATCGCCGAACCCCTGGGCGCCGACGTCCACATCGGCCTGTCCATGGCAGAGCAACGCCGCTGCGCCGAGCGGGTGAACAAGCCGCACGCCAGGGACCTGCTCGCGGAGGCGCAAGCCCCCGGCGACCCGACCAGCCTGGCCGAACACCCCAAGGCGGGGCTGTCCATCTCGATGGGATTCGCGCCCGACGACGAACTCGGCTCGCACGACCTGCGGCTGTGGCGCGAGCTGGAGTTCCCCGGCACCAACGGCCAGGTGTCGGCGCTGGGATTGGCGACGTTCTACAACGCGCTCGCGCAGGAGAAGCTCCTCAGTCGTGAGCACATGGAGCTGGTCCGGGTCCCGCAGGGTGGTTTCGACAGCGACTTGGTGCTGGGCCCGCGGGTCGCCGATCACGGGTGGGGTCTGGGCTACATGCTCAACCAGCGCTGCGTCAACGGACCCAACCCCCGCATCTTCGGTCACGGCGGCCTGGGCGGCTCGTTCGGGTTCGTCGACCTGGAGCACGGAATCGGCTACGCCTACGTGGCGAATCGTTTCGACGCCACCAAGGCCAACGCGGACCCGCGCAGCCTCGCGCTGAGCGACGAGGTCTACGCCGCGCTCGGCCTCGTCGAGCGCGTCTAGGCATAAAGCGCGCCCTGCCGAGCAGTGGTCGGCAGGGCGCGGTTGTGCGGATACGGGTCAGCGATGGTCCCAGCCGGGACCGCCAGGTCCGCCCGGACCGCCCGAGCCGCCGGGACCGCCCGGGCCACCGGGGCCGCGGAAGGGCTCGGGATGGGGGTTCGGACCCGGTCCTCGCCAGTTGTCGTGGCAGTGCCAGGCGTCCCAGTTGTCGCCCCAGCCCGGGTCCCAGAAGTCCCCGGGGCACCACTGCGGGAACGGCCCGGGCTGCGCGTCGGCCCCGGCCGCGGCGCCGAGACCCGCCAGCCCGAGACCGATGATTATCGCGAAAATGGTTGCAACTAACCGTGGAAGAGATTTCACGGTGGCTACCAGTACCCCCGCCGAGGCCGCCCTCAAACAGTAGACGCCAGCGTTTCTTGCTTGGGGTTTCCTGCCAGTCGGCGTGCGCCGCGCGGACCTGCGGATTCCTCGACCGGTCCCGCGGTGAAGTTGGTCACGTCTGGCAGGCCGGGCACCAAAAGACGTTTCGCCCCTCGCTCACCTCGGTGCGGATCGGACCCCCGCACACCCGGCACCCCTCCCCCGCGCGCCGGTATACGTACGTGCGCGGCCGCCCGGGCAGGTACGACGGCGGGCCGTGGTCGTGTTCGGGCAGCACCACGACGATCTTGCCGCGGCGCAGGCCGACCTTCATCAACGCCACGAGATCGGTCCAGGCCGCGCCGAACTCCGCCTCCCCGATCCCCCGGCCGGGCCGGAACGGATCGATGCGGTGGCGGAACAGCAACTCGTTGCGGTAGACGTTGCCCACGCCGGCGATGACGGTCTGGTCCATCAACAGCGCTCCAATGGGCCTGCGGGACTTGGCAATTCGCGCCCACGCCCACGACGGGTCGGCGTCGCTGCGCAACGGGTCGGGACCGAGCCTGGCCACCACGTCGCTGACCTGACCCTCGTCGATGACTTCGCACACCGTCGGGCCGCGCAGGTCGGTGCCGTAGTCGTCCCCGACCATCCGCATCCGCACCTGCCCGACCGGTTCGGGCAGCGGCGCACCGCCGGCGCGCTCCCACTCGGTGAACGCGCCGTAGAGGCCGAGATGCACGTGCACGATCGGGCCGCCCTCGTAGTGATGAAACAGGTGCTTGCCCCAGGCGCTGGTCCGTCGCAGCACCCGGCCGTCCACCTCGGCCGCCGCAGCCGCGAACCGGCCCTGCGGGCTGGATACCGCGACCGGCGCCCCGCCGTATCGGCGTTGATGCAGCCGGGCCAGCCGGTGCAGGGTGTGCCCCTCGGGCACGCTCAGCCCTGCGCGCCGGGCACCGGCGGCGGCTGGTGGGTGCGCTCGTACTCGGTCAGGATATCGATACGGCGTTGGTGGCGTTCGGCTTTCGACCATTGCGCGCTCAGGAAGGCGTCGACGATCTCCAGCGCCTCGGCCACGGTGTGCATGCGGCCACCGATGCCGATCAGCTGCGCGTTGTTGTGCTCGCGGGCCAGCGTCGCGGTCTCGACGCTCCACGCCAGCGCGCAGCGGACCCCCGGCACCTTGTTGGCCGCGATCTGCTCACCATTGCCCGACCCGCCCAGCACGAGTCCCAGGCTGTCCGGGTCGGCCACGGTGCGCGTCGCGGCCGCGATGCAGAACGCCGGGTAGTCGTCCTCGGCGTCGTACGTGAAGGCGCCGCAATCGATCGGCTCGTGCCCGGCTTCCCTGAGGTGGGCCATGATGTGTTGCTTGAGCTCAAATCCGGCGTGGTCGGAGCCGAGGTAGACGCGCATGCCCGCAATCCTTACACAGCAGCGCGCCCGACGATCGGCGGCGATCGCAAGCGCGGCGCAGCCGGGCGAAGCGGGTCGCCGCCCGGACGGTCTAGTCGAATTCGGGCTTCTCGGTGCGGGTCCGCTTGAGTTCGAAGAAGTGCGGGTAGGACGCGAAGGTCACCGACGCGTCCCACAGCTTGCCGGCTTCCTCACCGCGCGGGATCTTCGACAGCACCGGCCCGAAGAACGCCACCCCGTTGACGTGGATCGTCGGCGTGCCGACGTCGTCGCCGACGGCATCCATCCCAGCGTGGTGGCTCTTGCGCAGGGCGTCGTCGTAGGCCTCGCTATGCGCGGCCTCGGCGAGCTCCGCCGGCAGGCCCGCGTCGGCCAGCGACAGCTTGATGACCTCGTCGAGGTTCTTGTTGTCCTCGTTGTGAATCCGGGTGCCCATGGCGGTATAGAGGGGATCCAGGACGCCCGCACCGTGGGCCTGCTCGGCGGCGATAGCCACCCGCACCGGCCCCCACGCGTGCTTCATCATTTCGCGGTACTTGTCATTCAGGCCTTCGCGGTTCTCGTTGAGGATCGCGAGGCTCATGACGTGGAAGTGGACGTCGATGTCGCGAACCTTCTCCACCTCGAGGATCCAGCGCGACGTGATCCAGCACCACGGGCACAGCGGATCGAACCAGAAATCGGCCTGGTCTTTCGCGGGGACGTTCTCAGGCATAGCGCAGTCCTTTCGTCGGTCAAGGCACCCTCAGCACAACCGTAGGCCGCTCGAGGCTGTTCCCGTCCTGCTCGGGACGTAAGTTAAATGCGTGGCCCTTCCTAACCTCACCCGGGACCAGGCCGTCGAACGCGCCGCCCTGATCACCGTCGACAGCTACCAGATCAGCCTCGATGTCACCGACCGCCCCCATAACAGTGGGGCGCCCGGCGAACACACCTTCCGGTCCGTCACCACCGTGGTGTTCGACGCGCTCGCCGGCGCCGACACGTACATCGACCTCGCCGCCGCGACGGTGCGCGGCGCCACCCTCAACGGCCGCGAGCTCGACGTGTCCGGATACGACGAATCGATAGGCATCCCGCTGACCGGGCTCGAGAAACGCAACACCCTCGTCGTCGACGCCGACTGCCTCTACTCCCACACCGGCGAGGGGCTGCATCGCTTCGTGGACCCGGTGGACGACGAGACCTATCTGTACTCGCAATTCGAAACCGCCGACGCCAAGCGCATGTTCGCCTGCTTCGACCAGCCCGACCTCAAGGCGACGTTCGACCTGCGGGTGGTCGCCCCCAGGCACTGGAAGGTGATTTCGAACGGCGCCCCCGTGTCGGTGGAGGATGGCGTGCACACGTTCGCCACCACCCCGCGGATGAGCACCTATTTGGTGGCCTTGATCGCCGGCCCCTACGAGCGGTGGAAGGACACCTATGTCGACGAGCACGGCGAGATCCCCCTGGGCATCTACTGCCGGGCGTCGCTCGCGCCGTACATGGACGCCGAGCGGTTGTTCACCCAGACCAAGCAGGGATTTGGCTTCTACCACAAGAACTTTGGCCTGCCCTACGCGTTCGGCAAGTACGACCAGCTGTTCGTCCCCGAGTTCAACGCCGGCGCCATGGAAAACGCCGGGGCGGTGACGTTCCTCGAGGACTATGTCTTCCGCAGCAAGGTCACCCGCGCCTCCTATGAGCGGCGCGCCGAGACGGTGCTGCACGAGATGGCGCACATGTGGTTCGGGGACCTGGTCACCATGACGTGGTGGGACGACCTGTGGCTCAACGAGTCGTTCGCCACCTTCGCGTCCGTGTTGTGTCAAAGCGAGGCAACCGAATTCACGGAGGCCTGGACGACGTTCGCCACCGTCGAAAAGTCGTGGGCGTACCGTCAGGACCAGTTGCCGTCGACGCACCCGATCGCCGCCGAGATCCCCGACCTGGCCGCCGTCGAGGTGAACTTCGACGGCATCACCTACGCCAAGGGCGCTTCGGTGCTCAAGCAGCTCGTCGCCTACGTCGGGCTGGAGCACTTCCTGGCCGGGCTGCGCGACTACTTCCGCACGCACGCCTACGGCAACGCCACGTTCGACGACCTGATCGCCGCGCTGGAGCAGGCGTCGGGGCGCGACCTGTCCGACTGGGGACGCCAGTGGCTGAGGACGACGGGGCTGAACACGCTGCGCGCGGATTTTGACGTCGACGCCGACGGCCGGTTCACCCGGTTCGCGGTGACCCAGAGTGGCGCCGAGCCGGGCGAGGGCGAGACGCGAGTGCACCGGCTGGCGGTGGGCATCTACGACGATGATGGCGCCGGCAGGCTGGTGCGGGTGCACCGCGAGGAGCTCGACGTCGAGGGGCCGCAGACGGAAGTCCCTGCGCTGGTTGGGGTTTCGCGCGGCAAATTGATCCTGGTCAACGACGACGACCTGACCTACTGCTCGCTGCGGCTGGACGACCAGTCGCTGCAGACCGCGCTGGAGCGGATCGCCGACATCGCCGAGCCGCTGCCCCGCTCACTGGTGTGGTCGGCGGCGTGGGAGATGACCCGTGAGGCCGAGCTGCGCGCCCGCGACTTCCTGGCACTGGTTTCAGGCGGGGTACAGGCCGAAACCGAGGTCGGGGTGGCGCAGCGGCTGCTGCTGCAGGCCCAGACCGCGCTGGCGTCCTACGCCGAGCCGGGGTGGGCGCGCGAGCACGGCTGGCCGCAGTTCGCCGACCGGCTGCTGGAGTTGGCGCGCGCGGCGCAGCCCGGATCGGATCACCAGCTCGCGTTCGTCAACACGCTGTCCACCTCGGTGCTGTCGACCCGGCACGTCGTCGTGCTGGCCGACCTGCTCGACCACGACCCCGCCGACCTGGAGCTGCCCGGCCTTGAGATCGACACCGACCTGCGCTGGCGCCTGGTGACCGCGCTGGCCGCCGCCGGCGAGATCGACGCCGACGGGTCCGCGACACCGTTCATCGACGCCGAGGTGCAGCGCGACCCGACCGCTGCGGGGAAGCGCCACGGCGCCCAGGCGGCGGCGGCGCGGCCCCAGCTGCGGGTCAAGGAGGAGGCCTGGACCACGGTGGTCGAGGACGACACCCTGGCCAACATCACGGCGCGCTCGATTATCGCGGGCATCGCGCCGCCGGGACAGCATGAGCTGCTCAAGCCGTTCACCGCGCGCTACTTCGCGGCGATCCCCGGCGTGTGGGTGCGGCGATCCAGCGAGGTCGCCCAAACGGTGGTGATCGGGCTGTACCCGCACTGGGACATCAGCGAGGGGGCCATCGCGGCCGCCGATGAGTTCCTGCGCGACCCCGACATTCCGCCGGCGCTGCGCCGGCTTGTGCTGGAAGGGCAGGCCGGCGTGAAAAGGTCCTTGCGGGCCCGCCGGTTCGACGCGTCCTGACCAGGCCACTCGGTCGCCGAGCGCGCGTGTCTGTACACCGGTGACCGGTGTGTCGCGTAAAAATACGCGCGCTCGCGAGCGGTCGGTTAGGCGGGTGAGATCCCGGCGCTGAGCACGCGGATCGCGCTGATCAGCCCGTCGACCAGGTTTCCCTGCGCGAACGCCGAAGAAGCCGCGGCAACCCCGAGCGGTGCGGCCGACTCCGCGCCGCGGCCCCGGACCGCCGAGCCGTAGACCACCTCGATGGCGCGCTGGTTCGGCGAGACGGCGAGCAGCACGGCGTTGTCGGGCGTCGGCACGTCGCCCAAGATCTCGCGGGCCCGCGAGGCGGTGTCGCTACCCAGGTCCCCCAGGTAGATGGCGAACCGCGTCCTCGACGCCCGCGAGCCGTATTTCAGCGCGTCGTCGATGGCGACCAGGTCCTTGGTCGGGAACGGGTAGTCCACCGACAGCTCGCCGGGCTCGGTCACGCCCGAGATCCGTCCGCTGGTGGTGATCACCCAACCCCTGGGCAGCTCGCCGCGCTCGACCGTCGCGACCTCACCACGTGCCACTGGCGCCACCTCCAACCGAGAACCCCGACGCGCCGTGTCCGCCGCCGACGTCTTCGTCGGTCGCGGCCCACAGGATCGGCGGGTGGGTCCACTTCTCCGACAACTTGTACGTCGCGGGGTGGGGCCCCTTGTGCGACCAGATCAGCGCCGACAGCACGACAACCAGCAACAGCGGGATGCCGATGAAGTACAGGTGAATCTCTGCAAGGCTCACGACGCAAACCGTATCCCACCGGGTGAGCTGCCCGCACACTCGGACACGGGATTGTTCAGGCCGCGCCTTCACCGAGGTATCGGGCCCAGGCCGGGTCCAGTTCCTTGACCGTCGACAGCAGTCGCCAGTGCTGCCCCGTCGGCGGCAGGGGCGCGCGGCGCAGCGCCCAGCCCAGCTCGGCGAGCAGCTTGTCGCCTTTGCGGTGGTTGCAGGTCGAACAGCAGGCGACGCAATTTTCCCAGGAGTGGTCACCGCCGCGGCTGCGGGGCACCACGTGGTCGACGGTGTCGGCCTTGGCCCCGCAGTAGGCGCAGCAGAAGCGGTCGCGATGCATGAGCGCGGCGCGGGTCATGGGCACCCGCGCCCGGTACGGGACCCGCACGTAGGACCGCAGCTGGATCACCGACGGCACCACGATCGACCTGCTCGCCGAGTGGATGACCGGCCCGGCCGGGTCGTCGTGCACCACGTCGGCCTTGCCGCAGATCACCATGACGATGGCCCGCCGCATCGGCAGCGCGGTCAGCGGCTCGTAGGTGGAATTCAGCAGCAGCACCCGCCGCCGGCTCCAGATCGAGGCGCTCTCGTGGCGGGTGGGCGGATGGGTTTCGACGCTATGCAGGCACGACGCGGTTGGGGGCCCGGTCAACCCAGCCGCGGCACCGGAACTGCGGTGACTGCGGCGTCTCTTGCCATGCGCCATAGATCCTCCGCGGATAGTCCACCATGATTCGCCGCCAAACGCACCCTCATTGCTGGTGCGCGCCGTGTCAATCCGGTGAACACCCGGGGCGGTCCGAAGTTGCCACCATGGCGATGCACCACAATGGAGGCGATGGATCAGGTGAGCTTTTACGACGCTGTCGGCGGTGCCGAGACCTTCAATGCGATCGTGTCGCGGTTTTACGAGCAGGTCCCCGAGGACGAGATTCTGAGTCAGCTCTATCCCGCGGACGACCTCGCGGGCGCCGAGGAGCGACTGCGGATGTTCCTCGAGCAGTACTGGGGCGGCCCGCGCACCTACTCCGAGCGGCGCGGGCATCCGCGGCTGCGGATGCGTCATGCCCCGTTCCGGATCACGCCCATCGAACGCGACGCCTGGCTACGGTGCATGCACACCGCGGTGGCCTCCATCGACTCGCGGACCCTCGACGACGAGCACCGTCGCGAGCTCCTTGAATACCTCGAAATGGCCGCGCACTCCTTGGTCAATTCATCGTTCTGACGCCTACCGAACGGAGCAGTATGAGCCACGAGCCGTGGTGGTCAAGCGCGGTCTTCTACCAGGTCTATCCGCGGTCGTTCGCCGACAGCGACGGCGACGGGATCGGCGACCTGGACGGGCTGACCTCCCGGCTGGAACACCTGGAATACCTTGGTGTCGACGCGATCTGGCTCAACCCCGTCACCGTCTCGCCGATGGCCGACCACGGCTACGACGTGGCCGACCCGCGTGACGTCGACCCGGTGTTCGGCGGCATGGCCGCCATCGAGCGACTGATCGCTGGGGCGCATCAGCGGGGCATCAAGGTCACCATGGACGTGGTGCCCAATCACACCAGCTCGCAGCACCCCTGGTTTCAGGCGGCGTTGGCCGCCGGCCCGGGCACCGACGCGAGGGAGCGCTACTACTTTCGCGAAGGCCGCGGTCCGCTCGGCGAGCTGCCGCCGAACAACTGGACGTCGGTGTTCGGCGGGCCGGCCTGGACGCGGGTGGTCGAACCCGACGGCAATCCCGGCCAGTGGTATCTGCACCTGTTCGATGCCGAGCAACCCGATCTGAACTGGGAATATCCGGAGGTCTTCGACGACTTCGAGAAGACCCTGCGCTTCTGGCTGGAACGCGGCGTGGACGGCTTCCGCATCGACGTGGCACACGGGATGGCCAAGCCGTCCGAACTGCCTGACGCGAAGGATGACATCAAGGTGTTGAGCCATAGCGATGACGACCCGCGCTTCAACCACCCGAGCGTGCATGAGATCCACCGCGGCATCCGCGCGATCGTCGACGACTATCCCGGGGCGGTGACCATCGGCGAGGTGTGGGTCATGGACAACGCTCGCTGGGCCGAGTATCTGCGGCCCGACGAACTGCATCTCGGCTTCAACTTCCGGCTGACGAAGATCGACTTCGACGCAACCGAAGTTCACGACGCGATCGACAACTCGCTGGCGGCCACGGCCATCGAAAACGCGACGCCGACCTGGACGCTGTCCAACCACGACGTGGGCCGGGAGGTCACCCGGTATGGCGGCGGCGAGGTCGGGCTGCGCCGGGCGCGGGCGATGGCGATGGTGATGCTCGCCCTGCCGGGCGCGGTGTTCATCTACAACGGTGAGGAACTGGGCCTGCCCGACGTGGAGCTGCCCGACGAGGCGCTGCAGGACCCGACGTGGGAACGCTCCGGACACACCGAACGCGGCCGCGACAAGTGCCGAGTCCCGATTCCCTGGTCGGGTGACGCGCCGCCGTTCGGGTTCTCCACGAGACCCGACACCTGGCTGCCGATGCCCGCGGACTGGTCGGCCCTGACGGTCGAAAAACAACGCGACGACCCCGACTCGACGCTGTCGTTCTTCCGGCGGGCACTCGAAATGCGCAGGCAGCGAGCCGAATTCGACGGGGGCCTCGATTGGCAGGCCGCGACGCGCGACACGCTTATTTTTCGGCGCCGCGGGGGCCTGGTGTGCGCCCTGAACGCCGGCCGCCGCCCCATGGTGTTGCCGCCGGGGCAACTCATCTTGGCCAGCGCGCCGTTGGTCAAAGGCAAATTGCCGCCCGACGCGGCGGCCTGGCTGGTCTGAGGCCGGGTCAGCGCAGCACGAGCGCCGCGCGGGCGCGGCGCCGGTACACCGAGCCGAACTTGGCGTCGACCCGCAGCCACGACGGCAGTATCCGGACGCGCACCATCTCGTCGGCCCCGATCGCGTCGGGTGAGGCCGGCAGGAAACCCATTGCGATCAAAGCGAATACGCAGCGCATGGGAAGCCCGACGCTGACGTCGGCCGAGCTGACCCGAATGACCTCCTGGTCGAGCAGCGAGACCGGCGGGCCGTGAGAACCGCTGTGTTCCTTGGCGAGCCGGGCACCACGCTGCGCCAGGTCCAGCATCACCCGGGCGGGCAGGTCCTCGAGGTGGGCGAACCCGGATTCGGGGGGCAGCGCGCCCCGCCACGCCGAGTCCATCGCGAAGCCCGGATCGACGTAACCCGATGCGTCCATCGCCGAGAGTCCGCGCGCCAGCGCGTCCGCGGCCACCGACAGATCGTCGGGCCGTACCGTGCCGACGACCACCCGGCTGGCCAGCACGTCGAAACCCGTTGCCACCCAAGCGGTCAGCTGTCCGGACGATCGGGCCCGCAGCCGGATGACCGCGGCGTCGTCGAGGCGCATCGCGTGATCGACGAACGTGGCCAGGTCCCCGCGGTGCGCGGCGTCACGCAACCACAGGCCGCGCTCGGCCCTTACTCCCTCAGCCATCGTTGCAAGTACTCCCGATGGTGTGGCGATAGTCGCACCAGCCGCTGCTCCTCGATATGGACGGCGGCCAGCTGCGTCTCGGCGATGACAGCGGGCTTCGAAGCGGGATCGGCGTTGACGGATCGCACGTCGTAGCCGAGCGTGAAGTCCACCGTTCGCACCCGCTTGGTCCAGGTGGTCACCTGCAGAGGCGAATCGGTCAGCCGCAGCTGGTTCTTGTAGGTGACCCGCACATCGGCGATCAGCAGCCCGATGGTGGTGATGTCGGCCGCGAACGGCTCCTGGAGGAACAGCACGCGCGCCTCCTCGAGGATGGTGACCATGGTGGCGTGGTTGATGTGCTGGTACATGTCGATGTCCGACCAGCGCACCGGCACCGGCGCGACGAAACCGACGCTCAACTCGACGACCCGCGTCCGCTGGTGCGGGTCATGCGGCGGATCTGCCTGGCGGCCACCGAGAGCGTCGCGAGATCCTTCGCCCCGCTTTCCTGGATTTCGCTGAGCGTGCGGCGCGCCCGCTCCACCCGGGACGCGCTCATCTGTTCCCACTCACCGATTTTTTCTTCGCCGCTCTCGTCGGGCTCGCCGACCGCGAGCACGTCGAAGGTCAGCGACCGCAGCGAGGCGTAGATGTCGTCGCGAATCGCCAAGCGCGCCAACGATTGCCAGCGGTCGTGCCGGGGCAGCTCGGAGACCGCGGTCAGCAGGCCGTCGGTGCCCAGCCGGTCCATCAGGGCGAAATAGGTGTCGGCGACTTCGGCGGTGTCGATTTCGGTGATGTCGCCGACGTCGATGATGTCCAGCAGGCTGAAGCGGTACAGGCCCGCGGCGACCATGTACGCCAAGTCGTCCGGTGTGCCCTGCGACGCGAATTCCGCCGCTTCCTTCTCGACGATGGCCTTGTCGTCGCCGCGCAGCCACTGCGACATCCGCGGCGTGAGCTCCCTGACCTTCGCGGCGAACCGGTTGATCTCGGCGCCCACGGCCAGCGGTTGCGGGCGGTAGTTGAGCAGCCAGCGCCCGGCGCGGTCGATCAGCCGCCGGGTGTCCAGCGTCAGCCGGTCCGACAGCGCGACGGGGATGTCCGCCGCGCGGATCTGCCGCCAGATCTGGCTCACACCGAAGATGGCGTCGGTGGCGACGTAGGTGCGCACCGCGTCGATCGGTCCGACGCCGACGTCTTCGGTGATCCGGAACGCGTAGCTGATGCCCGCCGCGTCGACCAGATCGTTGATCAACATGGTGGTGACGATCTCCCGGCGCAGCTGGTGGGTCCGGATCTCCGGGGTGAACCGTCCGCGCAGCGGCCTCGGGAAGTACAGCGGCAGCCGGGACGCGAACACGTCCTGCTCCGGCAGCTCGGTAGTCAGCATGTCCTCTTTGAGCGCCAGCTTGACGTGGGCCATCAGGGTGCACAGCTCCGGGGAGGTGAGCCCGATGCCGACGTCGGTGCGCCGGTGAATCTCCTTCTCCGTCGGCAGCGCCTCCAATTCCCGGTTGAGGCCGCGATCTTCGAGGTACTTGATTTGCATCGCGTGCACCGGCAGCAGGCTGGCCGCGTTGGCGCGGCTGGTGCCGATCAGGTCGTTCTGGTCCTCGTTGTCTTGCAGTACCAGCCGGGCGACCTCGTCGGTCATCGACTCCAGCAGCTCCTTGCGCTCCTCGGCCTTGACCTTGCCGGCGGTGACCAGCGAGTCGATCAGGATCTTGATGTTGACCTCGTGGTCGGAACAGTCCACGCCGGCGGAGTTGTCCATCGCGTCTGTGTTGATGCGGCCGCCGGACAGGTCGAACTCGACGCGGCCCAGGGCCGTCACGCCGAGGTTGCCGCCCTCGCCGATCACCTTGGCGCGCACCTGGTTTGCGTTCACCCGCACCGGGTCGTTCGCGCGATCGCCGACGTCGGCATCGGATTCGGATTCGGCCTTGATGTAGGTGCCGATGCCGCCGTTGAAGAGTAGGTCTACCGGCGCCTGCAGGATCGCTTTGATCAGGTCGGGCGGGGACATTTCGGTGGCCCCCTCTTCCGCACCCTGGATGCCGAGGGCGTCGCGGACCTGCGGGCTGACCGGAATCGCCTTGTGCTCGCGGCTGTACACCCCGCCGCCCTGGCTGATCAACGACTTGTCGTAGTCGTCCCAGCTGGACCGCGGCAGCGCGAACATCCGCTTGCGCTCCCGCCACGAGGACGCGGCATCCGGGTCCGGGTCGAGGAAGATGTGCCGATGGTCGAAGGCGGCGACGAGCCTGATGTGCTCGCTGAGCAGCATGCCGTTGCCGAAGACGTCGCCGCTCATGTCGCCGATGCCGACGACGGTGAAGTCCTCGGTCTGGGTGTCGACGCCCATCTCCCGGAAGTGCCGTTTGACGGCCTCCCACGCGCCCTTGGCGGTGATGCCCATGGCCTTATGGTCGTAGCCCACCGATCCGCCCGACGCGAACGCGTCGCCCAGCCAGAACCCGTAGGACTTGGCGACATCGTTGGCGATGTCGGAGAACGTGGCGGTGCCCTTGTCCGCGGCCACCACCAGGTAGGCGTCGTCACCGTCGCGCCGTATCACCTCGGGCGGCGGGCTGACCTTTTTCGTTCGGTGGTCGACGTTGTCGGTGACGTCGAGCAGCCCGGAGATGAACAGCTGATAGCAGGCGACACCCTCGGAGCGGCTGGCGTCGCGGTCGACGGCGGCCTCGCCGGAGGGCAGCGGCGGCCGCTTGACCACGAACCCGCCCTTGGCCCCGACCGGCACGATGACCGCGTTCTTCACCGCTTGCGCCTTGACCAGACCCAGGATCTCGGTGCGGAAATCGTCGCGGCGGTCCGACCACCGCAGGCCCCCGCGCGCCACCGGGCCGAACCGCAGGTGCACGCCCTCGACGCGGGGCGAGTAAACGAAGATCTCGTACTTGGGCCGCGGCAGCGGAAGCTCGTCGATCAGCTGCGCATCCAGCTTGAGCGCCAACACATTCCGGGCCCGGGCCGAACCCTCGCGCGTCACAAAGTAATTGGTGCGCAGGGTGGCCTGAACCAGCGACGCGAACGCGCGCAGGATGCGGTCGGTGTCCAGGCTCACCAGCGCATCGATGTCCGCGGCGACCGCGGCGGCGGCCGCCTGCGCGTCGCGGCTGGTCGGCGACCCCGCGGAAAAAGATGCCCTGGGGTCGAAGAGGGCCTCGAACAGCGTGACCAGCGACCGCACCGTGGAGGGGTGGTCGTTGAGCACCGACTCGATGTAGGACTGACTGTACGGAAAGCCCGCCTGGCGAAGGTATTTCGCGTAGGCACGCATAAGCACCACCTGCTGCCAGGTCAGCCTCGCGCGCATCACCAGCTCGTTGAACCGGTCGATCTCGACGCGGCCCTGCCAGATCGCGGTGACGGCATCGGCGAATCGCTCTGCGGTGGAATCCCGCTCGGCCGCCGACGTCGCGAACGGGATCGTCGGATGCGGTTGGATCTTGAACTGGTAGATCCACACCGGCAGCCCGTCCGGCCGGGTGACGGTGAACGGTCGCTCCTCGAGCACGACGACGCCCATGCTTTGCAGCATCGGCAGCAACTGGCTCAGCGACGCGGTGTGCCCGCCGAGGAACCAGGTCAGCTGGGCGGCGCCGTCCTCGCCACGGTCGGAGAACACCAGCTTGACCGAATCGTCGGACAGCTCATTGATGATCGCGATGTGCTCGATGGCGTCATCGGGCGTGACGGCCTGTTTGTAGACCTCGGAGAAGGCACTGGCGTAATGCTCGGCGTCGGCGTGCGCGGGTGCGCCGGCCGCGGTGGCGGCGATCAGCCGGTCCCCCCAGGTCCGCGCGGCCTCGCTCAACAACCCCTGGATGCGGATGCGGTTGTCTTCCGAAACGTCGACCGGCGCGGCGGATTCGGGCAGCCGGACCATGAAATGCATCAGCGCCCATGGTGATTCGCTGACCCGGGCGGTGAATTCCAGTCGCGTCCCGCCGAACTCGCGGACCAGGATGTCCTCGATCTGCAACCGCACCGGGGTGGTGTAGCGGTCCCGGGGCACATAGACCAGGCACGAGACGAAGTATTGGAGCCGGTCGGCGCGCAGGAACAGCAGCGCGCGCCGTTGGGATCCCAGGTCCACCACCGCCTTCGCCATCGCCAGCAGCCGTTCGGCGCTGAGCGTGAACAGCTCCGAGCGCGGGACGGTCTGGATGACATCGAGCAACAGCTGGCCCGGGTGGATGGGATCGCTGTCGGCCATCATGAGCGCTTCGCGGACCCGGCGCGAAATCATCGGGATTTCCAGCACGTCCGCGTTCATGGCGGCGACCGTGAAGAGCCCGACGAAGCGGTGCTCGATCACATTGCCCCCGTCGCCGTATTCGCGAACCGCGATCGCGTACGGGTAGGCGCCGTAGCGCAGGTAGCTGCCGACGACGGACTGGGCCAAGACCAGCAGATGGTCCTCGTCGGTCAGCCGGGGCCGCGAGCCGGTGCGCGTGCGCAGCACGCCGAGGCCCGGTGATCCGTCGGGGGAAACCTGGCTGTCGTGCACCCGGCAGCGTTGGTAGCCCAGCAGCAGGAAGTTTCCGTTGCCCAGCCAGCGCAGCAGCTCCGCGACGTCCTCGCGGTCCGGCGCCGAAAAGCGGTTGTCGGCGTTGGTCTCGACGGCCGCTTCGAGATCGCCCAGGGCGGTGATCATCGCCGTCGCGTCGGTGGCGACCTGCTCGACGTCCGTCAGGACCTTGGGCAGCAGCCGCTCGACCTCGGCGAGGGCCTTGCTGTCGACGGCCGGCGACAGCGGGACGTATATCCAGGCCTCACCGTCGAATTGCGACGTGCCGGGCGCTTTCGGTTCGACGCTGACCAGGTCGCCGGTCGGGCTGCGATGGACGTCGAACACCGGGGTCATGATGCCCCCGTAGCCGACGCCGAGCCGGTGCAGCAACACCGTGACGGAGTCCAGCAGCATGCTGCCGTGGGCGGTGACGACCTGCAGGGCGGGCCCGAATCCCTCGGAATCGCCTTCCGGGTGCACGCACACACAGCTTCCGCGTTCCGGGCGGCACTCGCCGAGCCGGTAGTGCGCGCGCAGCATCGCGGGGGTCACCAGCTCCGCGGGGTCGACGCGATCGGATTCGGCGGCGCCCGGTTCGTCACCGCGCGGACCGCGATAGCTCTCGATGTAGGCATTCGCGATCCAGTCGGGAATGTCGTCGCTCTTGCTGAACGTGGTCCACGGCTTGAAATCCTGCTTGGCACCGGGATCGATGGCCATGCCGATTGCTCCCAACTCGCATCGTCGCGGGGCTCTGCGCCCGATCGCCCCGCTGCTCGGCGGGGCAGCCCTGACACTAGTCGCGCGTCAGCTTGCGGTGAGTCACTCTGTGCGGCCTGGCGGCTTCGACGCCGAGTCGTTCCACCTTGTTTTCCTCGTACGCCCCGAAGTTGCCCTCGAACCAGAACCACTTGGCCTCGTTGTCCTCGTCGCCCTCCCACGCCAGGATGTGCGTGCAGGTGCGGTCGAGGAACCAGCGGTCGTGCGAAATCACCACCGCGCAGCCGGGAAACTTCTCCAGCGCGTTCTCCAGCGAGCTCAACGTCTCGATGTCCAGGTCGTTGGTCGGCTCGTCCAGCAGGATGAGGTTGCCGCCCTCCTTGAGCGTCAGGGCCAGGTTCAGCCGGTTGCGCTCGCCGCCGGACAGCACACCGGCCGGCTTCTGCTGGTCCGGGCCCTTGAAACCGAACGCCGACACGTAGGCCCGCGACGGGATCTCGGTCTGGCCGACCTCGATGTAGTCCAGCCCGTCGGAGACCACTTCCCACACGGTTTTCTTGGGGTCGATCCCCGCGCGGGTCTGGTCCACGTAGCTCAGCTTGACGGTCTCCCCGACCTTGACCGTGCCGCTGTCCGGTTGCTCGAGCCCGACGATGGTCTTGAACAGAGTGGTCTTCCCGACCCCGTTGGGGCCGATGACCCCGACGATGCCGTTGCGCGGCAGGGTGAACGACAGGTCCTTGATGAGGGTGCGCCCGTCGTAGCCCTTGTCGAGGTGTTCCACCTCGACGACGACGTTGCCCAGCCGCGGCCCGACCGGGATCTGGATCTCTTCGAAATCGAGCTTGCGCGTCTTCTCCGCCTCGGCGGCCATCTCTTCGTAGCGCTGCAGGCGGGCCTTGCTCTTGGCCTGACGCGCCTTGGCGCCGGACCGGACCCAGGCCAGCTCCTCGGTCAGCCGCTTCTGCAGCTTGGCGTCCTTGCGGCCCTGCACCGACAGCCGCTCGGCCTTTTTCTCCAGGTAGGTCGAGTAGTTGCCCTCGTAGGGGTAGGCGCGACCACGGTCGAGCTCGAGGATCCACTCGGCGACGTTGTCCAGGAAGTACCGGTCGTGGGTGACCGCCAGGATGGCGCCCGGATAGGCGGCCAGGTGCTGTTCGAGCCACTGCACGCTTTCGGCGTCCAGGTGGTTGGTCGGCTCGTCGAGCAGTAGCAGGTCCGGTTTGGACAGCAGCAGCTTGCACAGCGCCACGCGGCGGCGCTCACCGCCGGACAGATTGGTGACCGGCTCGTCGGGCGGTGGGCAGCGCAGCGCGTCCATCGCCTGTTCGAGCTGGGAATCCAGGTCCCATGCGTCGGCGTGGTCCAGCTCCTCTTGCAGCCGGCCCATCTCCTCCATCAGCTCGTCGGAGTAGTCGGTGGCCATCAATTCGGCGACCTCGTTGAAGCGGTCGAGTTTGACCTTGATGTCGCCCAGGCCCTCTTCGACGTTGCCGCGCACTGTCTTTTCCTCGTTCAGCGGCGGCTCCTGCTGCAGGATGCCGACGGTGGCGTCGGTGGCCAGGAAGGCTTCGCCATTGTTGGGCTTGTCCAGGCCGGCCATGATCCGCAAGACGCTCGACTTGCCGGCGCCGTTGGGGCCGACGACACCGATCTTGGCGCCCGGGAAGAAGCTCAACGTGACGTCGTCCAGGATCACCTTGTCGCCGTGCGCCTTGCGGACCTTCTTCATCGTGTAGATGAACTCAGCCATGCCGCGGTTTTGCCTTTCTGGTCTTTGAGAGAGTTCTCGCGACCATCCTAGGCAACGCGCGGGGGGCCGGATCCCGCAGCTAAGCCGACAGCGGCAGCAGCCCGGTGTTGGCGGACTCGACGCTGCCATCGGCGTCGGCGTCCTCACCAGCGGCGTCGGCCGCATCCGTCGGGGGTGTGGCGGCCTCGCCGCTCGTCGGACCGGTGTAGCCGGGCCTCTCGATGCGCACGATCGCGCGGGACACATCGGGCCCGACGGAGGTCGCACGCATCTCCAGCGACGAGCGGCGGTTGCCGTCGCGGTCTTCGTACTCGCTGGTGTAGACGTGGCCCACCACGATCACCGGTGCACCCTTGCCCAACGCGGCGCCCACGCCGGTGACCAACTTGCCCCAGCAATTGACGTTGATGAACAGCGAGCTGCCCGGCTCCCAGCCGCCGTCGGCCGTGCGCCGCCGGGAATTGCTGGCGACGCGAAACTTGATGACCTCCTGGGTGCCGACCTGTCGGCGTTCGGGGTTGTTGACGATGTGGCCGACGACCGTAAGCGGTGTCTCGAACATGGGCTGATCCCTTCTCGGTTTCATTTCTTCCTTGGCGCGGTGACCGCATCACCGCCCTATCCGATCGCCATTCAGCCCGGCACCACAGACGGGTTCGGCATTGAAACGACGTCCCACCTGCTGCACCTGTGGAGAAAACCGTGACTGTGGATCAGTCCGCTGGTCGGTGCGATCGCGCGGGAGGACTACCTGCACTGGCAGACGCCGACCGTGCGGTGCTCAGCGGATCAACAAGCTCATCAAAGACGCTCGCCGGTCTCCGCACGAGGGCATCGGTAAGCCGGAACCATTGAGATACGGGCTGGTCGGCGCTTGGTCTCGACGCATCACCGAGGAGCACCGGCTCGTCTACCGCATCGTCGGCGATGACCTCCAGATCCTCGAGAGCGATACCACTACGCCTAGGGGGTTGCTCGCGCCGGCGCACGAGCGTAACCACACCGCTTGAATCCACCGGGCCGGAAATCGCAGTCAGGTTACGCTCGCGGGCTACCGCTACGGCCCGGCGTTTCCCTTCGCGCCAGTTCGGCCAGCATCGCGTTGTAGGCGGTCAGCTCGGCGTCGTCGTCGAGTTCGGCCGCCCGGTCCAGCCGCCGGGCGGTGCGCTTGTCGCTGCGCGCCCACTGCACGAGCAGCGCGATCATCACGACCACCAGCGGCACTTCGCCTGCGGCCCAGGCGATTCCGCCGCCCAGGTGCTGATCGCCGATCAGGTCGGTGTGCCAGGGCAATCCGAGCGAGCGGTAGTAGTCGGCGCCGAGCACCTTTCGGGTGCCCATCAGCACCACCCCGAAGAACGCGTGCAGCGGCAGGGACGCGAACACGACGCCGACCTTGGCCAGCGGCGGGATCGGCCGCGGGGTGGGGTCCACCCCGATGACGATCCAATAGAACACGTAGCCGCTGATCAGGAAGTGCACGTTCATCGCCAGGTGTCCGGCGTGGCTGCTGACCGCGGTGTCGAAGAGGTTCGAGAGGTACAGCCCGTAGAACCCGGCGATGAAGAGCACGGTGGCGACGATCGGGTTGGTGACGAATCGTGAATACCGGCTGTGCAGCGCGGCCAGCAGCCATTCCCGCATCCCCGGCGGATCGTCGCGGCCGGCGGCGGGCAGCGCCCGCAGCGCCAGGCTGACCGGGGCGCCCAGCACCAGCAGGATCGGCACCAGCATCGAGAGCCCCATGTGGGCGACCATGTGCATACTGAACATCGCCGGCATGTAGCGGCCGACTCCCGACGACGTGACGAACAGCAACGCCAGGCAGCCCAGCAGCCAGGCCACGGTCCGCCCCGGCGGCCAGCGATCGCCGCGGCGGCGCAGCCGCACCACCCCCGCCACATACAGCGCGGCGAAGACGATCGCGGCGGTGCCGAAGATCAGGTCGAAGCGCCAGTCGAACAGGATGCGCGCCGGCGTGGGCGGCCCGTCGAAGTCGTAGCCGATCTCGGCTTCCGGAATCGTGGGCAGCCGGGCGGGAGGCGGTGGCGGTGCCGTGCGGCCCAGCCCGACGGCGATGCCGAACGTGAGGCCGAACACCGCGGCCTCGATCAGCGCCAGCCTGATCAGCGCCCTGCGCGCGTGGGGCCGGCTCGCGTCCGCCTGCAACGCGGCAACCGTGGAGCGCCGCTGGCGCCACCCGAGGGCTCCCAGCGCGCACAGCGCGACGAACTTGGCGACCACCAGCCGCCCGTAACCGGTGGTCAGCAGATCCGACGGCAGCACACGCACCAGCGCGTTCACCAATCCGCTGAGCGCCATCGCGATCCAGCACCACAGCGCAACCTTCGAGAAACGCCGCGTGGCCAGCCCGATATGGTCACCGCCGCGCAGCGCGTGGGCGAGCAGGGCGAGCAGACCGCCCGCCCACAGGCTGGCGGCGACGAGGTGGATCAGCAGGCTGTTGGTGGCCAGGTCGTGCGAGCCGCCGGCCGACGAGTGACCGGTGAGCCCGAGCGGAATCAGCGTCGCCAACGACGCGGCGAGCAGCACCGGCGTCCAGGACCAGCGCAGCACCCACAGGCTCGCCAGCGTGACCACCGCGGCCAGGATCGCGGTCCAGCGCCAGGCGGAGGCGGTGTTGATCAAACCGGCCAACGACCAGATCGTGCCCGGGTCGAGGTCAGCCAGCCGGTGCCCCGACACGTCGGAGATGGTCAGCGGGACCAGCAGCGCGGCACACACCGCCCACGCACCCGACGCCACCGTCCCCACGCGGAGGGCGCGGTACCCGCCGGTGTCCAGGACGCCGCTGCTTTGCGGCGGCACCAGGAACGCCGCGAACAGAAACGACCCGACGGCCAGGACGGCGGCGATCTCCCCCGCCGCCCGGACGAAGGGCAGCCCCAGCGTGGTTGCCGGACCCGGATCGGGCAACCCGGTGGCCGACAGCGCGTCCGCCAGCGACAGCGCCCCGATTCCCGCGGCCGTGCAGCCGGCCAGCACGGCGACGCCGATCAGCAGCGGCCACACCAGCGCGCGGGGTGTGGCTGCGGACCGGTCGACCGTCATACAGTCAGGGTATTGGCGCCCGCCCGGGCTACGGAGCCTGGCTGTCCAGACGCGTTTTGGCCTCGCGGGCGACGAACTGATTCCGCGCGATCCGCCCGACGTAGTCAAAGTCATGCAAGATGTCGCGCAATTCCCGCCGGAACGCGATCCGGCGGTCGGCGAGATCGTCGGCGGCCGCGACCAGATCCTGGTCGACCACGACCTGGTAAGCGGTGGCGAACAGCAGCGTCGACACCGACTCGCTGCTGCGGACCCGGGTCTGGGCCACGTACTGCCGGCCGACGCCCAGCGCCAACGCCGTCAGCTCCTTCTGACCGACATCGGCCGGCGCATCGCGCAACACGTCGGCGACAATCTCGTACGCCTCGAAGAACACCCGCAACATGGCGTCGGACATCAAGGGACGCTTGGCGAACAGCATCGCCTCGATCTCGTCGCCGCCGGCCGTGACATGGGCCTCCCAGTTGTCGTGCCACGCCATCTCTTCGGCAATGTGTTCTCTGAACGTCGCCGAGTCGGCGAAGTAAAAATCGAACTTCAGCAGGTCACGCAGCCGCATCGCCTGGACCCAGAACGCCTCGACCCGATCGCCCTCGACCCGCCTGGCGTGGGCGAGCGCGAGTTCGACGATCGAGGTCTCCAGGAAGGCGTGGATCACCGAGTTGCGATAGAACGCCGCGGCGTGTTGCTCGTTGGGCCCGATCAGCCACACCGGCTCCCGGCCGCCGTCGACCCGGGTGATCGGGTGCCCGTTGGACAACGCGTCGACCGCGGCCAGCACCCCGTCGCGGGTGCGCAGTCGCAAAGCGCTCGTCGACATCGGGTTGTGCTTGCGCTCGAGATAGTCCAGCGAGTCCTGCAGGGTGTGGTGCAGCTGGCCGAGTGTCAACGCCGCACCGCGGGTGGTCAGCAGCAGCGCGCACACCAGACCCGTCGCCGTCACCGGCGTCGCCTGCAGAATCCGCCACGCCACCTCGAAGGACATCTTTTGCAGCGCAAGCCTTTTGGCGTCCCGATCCTGCGCGAGCGGACCATGCGGCGGTCCGAGGTACTGCCGCATCGAGACCGCCTCGGGGAAGCGGACGTAGATCTTGCCGTAGTTGCGTTCGCCTTGGGCCCTGATGAAGTTGTAGAGCCACCCGACGCCCTCCGGCGTCTTCTCGCCGCCGCGGGCGTAGGCGGCGTATTCGGCGGTCTCGTGCAGCTGGTCGAATCCGATCGACACCGGCTGCAGCAGGATGTCTTCGCTGCGGCCGTCCAGGTAGGCGTCGACCACATAGGACAGCAGACCCAGCTTGGGCGGCAACATCTTTCCGGTGCGGGAGCGGGTGCCCTCGATGGACCAGCTCAGGTTGAACCGTTTCTCCACGATGTAGCCGACGTACTCGCGCAGCACGTACTTGTAGAGGGGATCGCTGCCGATGTTGCGGCGGATGAAGATGACGCCGGAGCGGCGCAGCAGCGGGCCCATCACCCCGAACGACAGGTTGATGCCGGCGAACACGTGCACCGGCGGGAGCCGGTTCTCCTGCATCGCCACCGGCACCACGGCGCCGTCGATGTAGGAGCGGTGCGAGAACAGCAGCACCGCCGGATGGGTTTCCAGTGCGGTGCGCATGGCCGCGATTTGGTACTCGTCGTAGTCGATGTCCGGATCGAACCCCCGGCTGAGCGCCCTGCCGAGGACGCCGACGAGGTCGACGGACACCCGGCTCCAGCCGGTGGCGAGTTCGTCGAGCATCTTCGCGGCTTCCTCGACGGTGGCGCCCGGGATCCTCTTCAGGCCCGCGCGAAACCGCGTGGACGCCAAGATCTCCGGTTTGACGAGCCGCGGGGACTTGTATTGCGGTCCGAGGATTCGGTATTCGGCGCGTTCCAGCGCCAGGATGGCGCGGCGGGTGACGAAGTGCGCGAAGTCGTGCTTGTCCTCACCGACGGTGGTGTCGCGCCACTGCTGGCGGAGTTCGGAGACCTTGGCTGGCTCGCCGGCCACCACCCGCGCGCGTTGCGGGTCGTTGCGCACGATGTGTCGTTGCTGACGTTGGTTGGGGTGGTAGGGATCCTGACCGGGAAGCAGCCCGGCCAACTGGGCGAGCCTGCCGCGATTGGCCGGCGGCAGCCAGAACACCCGCACCGGCACGACCGACCGGTCGTCATTGGATTCGGACTCGAGCCGCTCGGCAAGCTCGGACAGCGCCGCCGCCGCCGCATCGGGTGGCGGCAACGCCAACACCTCGAACGCGGCATCCGGGGCACCGGCGCGTTGCCGGCCCACCCAGGCCATGACCAGCTCCCGCTCGACCGGGGAGGTCATCGACGCCAATATCAGCGAGTCTTGGAGGGCAAGCGCTGCGCTGATATCCGCGGCCGGTTTGGTCACGGCCGCCCTCGGGGCCGTTGCGCCTCACCGTCGTTCAGCGCGACCTTGGACGCGTTCGGGTTCGCCTTCGCCGGCTTCGGTCCGGGTGCGGCCCTCTTGACGGGTGCCTTCTTGGCCGGTGCTTTCTTGGCGGGGGCTTTCGCTTTTGCCGGGGCTTTCTTCGCCGCCTTCTTCTTCGCGTACAGACCGACCTCGGGCAATTCGTCAACGGGCCAGTTGGCCAGCGTGTCCAGATACAGCTGACGCACCTCGGCGATGTGCTCGGGCAGGGTCTCAATCGTCCAGTCCTGCACCGAAATCGGCGGGAACACCGCGACGTCGACCGTACCGGGGTTGATCACGGTGGAGTTTCGGGCGGCGACGATCTCGGCGTTGCGGATGACGATCGGCACGATCGGGATCCCCACCGCCATCGCGATGCGGAAAGCCCCCTTCTTGAACGGCCCCACCTCGGTGGTATCCACGCGGGTGCCTTCCGGCGCGATCACGATCGACAGGCCTTTTCTGGCCAGCTCTTCCATCTGGTGCAGCGACTCCACCGCGGCGACCGGGTTGTCGCGGTCGATGAATGCGGCGTCCATCGCCTTGCCGATCGTGCCCATGATCGGATCTTTGGCGAGTTCCTTCTTGCCCACCGCCGTCCAGTTGTCGCGTACCAGCGCGCCGGTGATGACCGGGTCAACCTGGTTGCGGTGGTTGAAGATAAAGACCGCCGGACGTTGCGCGGTCAGGTTCTCCTCGCCGATGACATTGAGCTGCACCCCGGCGATCGCCAGCGACAACTGGGAGAAGGTCGACGTGAAGAAGTTGACACCCCGCCGCCGGCTGCGGGTCAACATGCCGATTCCCACCGCGCCGGCGGCGACCGGGAACATCGAGCCTAAGCCGGCGAGCGTCCGTATCTGGCGCCGCAGGCCGAGGCGGCCCCGGCTGTCGAACCGCAGGATCGGCCAGCCGCGGCGCTTGGCCACGGCCGCCATCTTCCCCTCGGGGTTGGTCGGCCTCGGGTTGCCGACCAGGTACATCAGGGCGACGTCCTCGTCGCCATCGGCGTAGAAATAGCTGTCCTTGAGGTCGATGCCGTTCTCGGCCGCAAACCGTTGCACCGCAGCGGCTTTGCCCGGCCCCCACAGGATCGGCTTTTGCACGCCGCCGGTGAGCATCCCGTCCTCGTTGGTCTCGAACTTGTTGGTGAGCATGTTGGAGATCCCGAGGAAGCGCGCCACCGGGTTGACCTGGATGGTCAGCGCCGACGAGCTCAAGACCACGGTGTGGCCCCGGGCCACGTGGGCCCGCACCAGCTCGCGCATTTCGGGATAGATCCGCGACTCGATCCGTTGGGCGAACAGCCGCTCGCCGATCTCCTCCAGGTCGTCCAGCAGTCGCCCGGCCAGCGCCGCGGCGGCCTTGCCGATGAGGTCCTCGAATTCGATGCGGCCCAGGGTGTGGCTCAGGCCCGCCTGCACCATGCTGAGCAGCTCCCCCACCCCCATGTCGCGGCGCAGCAGCCGCTCCTGGGTCAGGATGACGGCGGTGAAGCCGGCGACCAACGTCCCGTCCAGGTCGAAAAACGCGCCGATCTTCGGCCCGGGAGGGCTGGCCATGATCTCGGCGACCGACCCGGGCAGCCGCATGTCCGGCACCGGCTTGGCCACGCCGCGCTCTTGTGAGGCGCTCATGAGCCCGCCACCGATCGAGACGAAACGGCCGGCTCGGCGAACGAGGCGGGCACCGCGCGGGGCGCCGGGTCGCCGGCCAGCGCGAGGATCTCGTCGAAACCCTCCAGCAGGCACTGGGCGAACAGCGCCTCGTTGCGCACGGCGGCCCTGTCGTAGCGCACGGTGATCGTGCACCAGCCGCCGCGCGAGATCAGCACCACCATCATCGCCACGCCGGGCAGCGGGCCGATGCCGTACTGCCGCAACACTTTTGCGCCGGCGATGTAGGTGTCACCCGGATAGACCGGGACGTTGCTGGCCTGCACGTCCGAGCCGATGACCGAGCCGGTGATTCCCTCCAGCACCGCGGTGGGCAACACGCTCAGCACCGGCGCGATGGACCCGATGATGTTCATGGCGGGTTCGTCGCGCCGCTGGGTCATCTGGGCCCGGATCTTCTTCATCCGCGCGACGGGATCGGCGGTGCCCAACGGCGCGGCCAGGTTGACGCCGGTGAACCGGTTGCCGCCGGCCGTGTCGGCCTCGGCCCGCAGGTTTACCGGCACCGCCATCGGCAGCGTGCTGATGGGCACGCCGAGGGCCACGTGGTAGCGCCGCAGGGCGCCCGACAGGCCAGCAAGGTAGGCGTCGTTGATGGATCCCCCGCCGGCCTTTGCGGCCTTGTGCAGGTCGGAGAGCGGGATGTCGATCGCTTCGGTGCGGGTGGCAAGGCTGCGCCGGCGCAGCAGCGGCGACGGCTCCGCGGCGCGGTTCATCACCCGCACGCCGGACATGGCGTAACCGACCGCCCCCCCGACCGTGGACACGGGGTCGAGCACCGCCTTGCCGGCCGCCGACACCGCCCCCGCCACGGCGCCCACGATGCCGCTGACGATGGCGAAGGGCAGGCGGTTGAAACCCTGCCGCATCAGGTCATTGGGCGTCAGGTCCTGCGGAATGGGTTGTGGGGGCGCCGGCCTGGGCGGTGGATCGCGCTCGAGGTCATAGATCTCGGCGAACATCTCCACGCCGCCGACGCCGTCGGTGACCGCATGGCTGACGTGCAGCAGCATCGCCGCCTTGCCGCCGGCCAGGCCCTCCACCAACGTGGCCGTCCACAGCGGCCGGGATATGTCCAGCGGCGACTGCAGGATTACCTCGGCGAGGTCGAACACCTCGCGCAGGGTTCCGGCCCCGGACACGCGCACCCGGCGCACGTGGAAGTCCAGGTTGAAGTCGGGATCGACCACCCAACGCGGAGACGCCGTCGGCAGGGTCGGCACGACCACCTTTTGCCGCAGCCGCAGCACCCGCCGGGAGGCGTTGTCGAATCGGGTGCGGAACCGGTCCCAGTCCGGCGTCGATTCCAGGAGCTCCAGCGCCATGATCCCCGACCGGGTCCGGGGATTCGCTTCACCCCGATGCATGAGGTAGTCGACGGGCCCAAGCTCGTCGGGCAACTGAATGGCCCCGACCGACTCAGCCATGTCCAACCCGACGCGCCAACGTTGTCACCGCCGACCAAGCCTCCTGCCTCGGACCTGCCAACCAAATCGTTCACCCAACGCTAGTCGGGTTGCCCCGGGGGTGAAAGGCGCGATCCGGTGCGCGGAACTCGATGGCCGCTCAGCTGGCGGTGGTTGCCGGCACCGGCATGGAATCCATCAGTGGGTAAGCGCGCCGCCCATAGACGACGCCCAGGAAGTCGGCGACGGCGCCGGCGGCCAGCCGCGATCGCACCGTCGGGGTGATGTCGAATGCGTGGTGCGCGTTGGCGAGTTCGGCGTAGCCCACCGTGGCGGCCCCGGCCTCGCGCAGCGCCGCACAGAAGGCCCGGGCCTGGCCGCTGGGCACCAGTTCGTCCTTGTCGCCGTGCAGCACGAAAAACGGCGGAGCCTGGTTGTGCACGTAGGTGATCGGCGACGCCGCCCTGAACCGGTCCGGGTTTTCGTGGTAGCGGGTCTTCAGGACGAAGTGCTCGAGGAACGGCAGCATCAACTCGTGCATGTTCTCGGCGTCGGTGAAGTCGTACACGCCGTAATAGGGCGCGACGGCCTGGACTGCGGTGTCGGCGTCCTCGAAGCCTGGTTGAAACCTCGGGTCGTTCGGGGTGAGCGCGGCCAGCGACGCCAGGTGTCCGCCCGCCGACCCGCCCGTGATCGCCATGAAGTCGGGATCGCCGCCGTAGTCGGCGATGTTCTGGCGGACCCACGCGATCGCCCGCTTCACGTCGATGAGGTGCGTCGGGAACGTGCAGCGCGGGCTCCTGCTGTAGTTGATCGAGACGCAGATCCAGCCGAGTTCGACCATACGGCTCATCAGCGTGTAGGCCTGATGGCGTTTGCCGTTGACGGCCCATGCGCCCCCGGGGACCTGAATCAGCACCGGCGCGCGGCGACCGGGCGCCAGGTCGTGGCGCCGCCAGATGTCGAGCAGGTGCGCGCTGCCGCCCGGGCCGTAGGGGATGTCGGAGGTTTGCGCCGCGTACCTGCGGTGCGGCCCGGGCCTGCGCAACAAACCGCCGGGCGAGGCGCACTCGGACTGGGCGCACGCCGGGTGACGCACCAGGTCGCGAAAGTCCGGCCCGAAGCACTCCTCGAGCGCGGCCGTGAGGGCCTCATCGGCTTTCTGCGCGGCCCACGAGGCGCCGACGCGGCCAATCGAGGGCCGCGAGACCCGGGATAACGCGTGGCCGGTCACCACGTGCGGGGGAAACTCCGTGGACAGCCAGCCGGCGACCCAGCCGACCGCGAACGGTGAGCCGCGCAGCAACAAGGCGCCGGCCCGGTAGGTGTCTCTGGCATCAGCAGCCAGCCGCAGCGCCTGGGCACCGGCCCACGAGCACCGCGAAGTCAAGTTCAAGGCCACGCTCATTCGACGCACCCCTCGACGTTATGCACACGCTTCGTTGCGGTTAACGGCTGTTTATCAACCGGTGTTGTACGTGTGTCGAGGCTCACACGATAACCGATAAGCGCGGCGCGGGAAGACCTTTCGGGCGCGTCGCGCTCGGCGAGTCCTTCCGGCGTGTCGCGTTCGATAGACTGACCTGCACATTGCCTCCGTAGCTCAGGTGGATAGAGCAAGGGCCTTCTAATCCCTAGGTCGCACGTTCGAGTCGTGCCGGGGGCACTGGTCAGAGGCGGTTTCGGGCCCGCTGATAATGCGGGTCATCGTCTATTCATCGTTTATGTCCGCCACAGTGCGCTCCAGCAGGTCAGCGACCGGGGTGTGGACGCGGCCGCGGGACACGTAGCGGTCTTGGCTCATGGACACCTTGGCGTGCCCGAGATGATCGGCGCCGGTGCGTGCCGAAAGTCCCGCGTCATCGATGAGCGTCGCCATGGTCTTGCGGAAGCTGTGCGACGTCACATTGGGCATCCCGAGCTCGTCGCGTACGGCACGCCACGCGGTGTTGAAGTTCTCGGGGTCACGAAGCGTTCCGCCGCAGGATGCGAAGATCGTTTGCTGCTGGCCGACGTACGGGCGTTTGCGGCGGTCGGTGAGAGCCGTCACGGCGAATAACGCAACGGAACGATGCGGCGGCCAGCGGCGGTCTTGGTCTCGTCGATCCGTGTCAGGCGCCTCCACGCTGGCGTACCAGCTTGCCGGTCACCACGATGGTGCCCGCGTCAGGGTCGTAGTTGCGGGGCCCACACGTTGGACAATCCGCGTCACCCCGTCGGTGTCGCGATAGCGAGAGCGGGCTGATATGTAGGTCAGTTTGTCAAGGGGGCAGGGTGAAGCGGCGGCCGTGACCGTCGCCGTGACCGCCGCTTCGTTGACCAGATGAGTTTCGCTGTCGGGGTCGAGCGTGTCGTGCCGACGCGTGTCAGTCTGAAATGCGCGGGTTGGTTACCGCAGGACGGTACCTTCGAATCGGAGTTGGCCAGCGGGTCTAGAGTCGAGCGTGATCCGTTGTGTGACAACGTGATTGCTCATAGCCCTATCGCGGGTCACTCCAGGACGCTTGCCGCCCCTTGGCGTTGTTCATCTGGACGATTGTTGGTGTCAGTCGGGCATGACGGCCAGTGACCAGCACCAGCCCGCGAGTTCGCGGGCGATGGCGGCCGCTGGGATCTTGCCTCACCGGCGGCGCGGGCCCGGGGCCAGGCGGCTAACCGGCGACGTTGGCGATGATTGAGCGTTTCTGGCGGGCGTCGAAGCATCGCGCCGAAATATGCCACTGCCGGCGCGATCGAGCCTCAACCGCTAAAGACGCAGGGCCTGAGCTGTTGCTGTAGCCACTTCACCGCGCAGATTCGTGATCGGCGGCAGATTGTCTCGCGGATGGATTGAGTTGGCGAGCAGGATTACGTAGGTATCTGAGCCTGGGTCGATCCAAAGCGTGGTTCCGGTATAGCCGGTGTGGCCAAAGCTACCGATGGGAAAGATCTTGCCTCGCACGGAATAGGCCGTATCGATATCCCAGCCAAAGCCGCGCAGGTTTTGTCCGTTGATCGCCGGATAGCGCGGAGCGAGCAGCGGATCTGTTTTGTTTGGTGTCTTGGCGATGGCTTCTCGGCTGGCACGGTTCGCTGCGTCGAGTTGTTCAGCCGTATGTCCGGGCTGCTGCGGGGTCGTCATTAACTCGAGGGTCGCTTGCTTCAGCGGAAAGCTGCTCGGGCGGTCCGCAAGCCGATCAAGCAGGGCCTGCGCATAGAGGCTGACATCGTGCGCCGTCGAGAACACACCGGCATGCCCGGCCACCCCACCCATGCGGCGCGCCGTCGGGTCATGCACTGTGCCCCGAAGCAGGTAATCATAATCGGGATTCTTGCTCGGATCGGTTTTGCTTTCGTCGTCATGTGTTGTTGGTGCGATGCGCGACAAAAGACTGGTGCTCCAAGTCCTCCCCGCGGGACAGGCGACCAGCGCGCGCCCTTCTGGCGCGGGAGCCCACGCAATCGCGGCTCCTCTCATCGTGTGTGGACCACATGCTTTGGCCGGCGGAAGATAGTGGGTGTCTGCCATGCCAAGCGGCGCAAATACGTTTTGCTGAACGTAGGCGTCTTCTGCCTCGCCGGTGACTTTCTCGATCAGCGCGCCAAGCAGAACGTAGTTGATGTCGGCGTAGCGGAAAACCTCACCGGGACCCGACTGCAGCGGCGTGGTGAGCGCACGGTGAATGCCTTCTGTTTTATCGGCTCCGTCCAGTCCCCACGGATCTTTGAGGCTTACGTCTCCCGTGTCTCCCGCTATGCCTGAAGTGTGCGTAAGCAACATGCGAACCGTCACCTTTGCCCGCTGTGGATCGTTCGCCGTGTTGAAGTCAGGCAAATACGTCTGCACGGGATCGTCGAACGCAACCTTGCCCTGTTCGTAAAGCTGCATGACGGCAGTCGCCGTCGCGAGGCACTTCGTCAACGATGCCATGTCGAAGACCGTGTCCTCGGTCATCGGCTCTGCAGGTGCAAGCGATCCATCTAGCCCCGGTTCGCCGGCCAGCTTGCGGGAGCCAAAAGCCTGGTGGAAGACGATCTTGCCGCCGTGGCCGATCACAACCACAGCGCCCGGCAGCCTATGTGCCGCAATCGCATCGTTCATCAGCTTTGACACTGTTGCGAACTCAGGTGCCGGGGCCGCATCCGGCGCCGGCGTTGCCCGCGCGCTTGTGGGATCCTCAGCCGGCGCCGGCGTTGCCCGCGCGCTGTCGCTTACCGCTGTGTGCGCTGAATTTCCCTGCGAGCAAGCCACAGCGAGTGTAAGCAGGACAGTTCCGATAGCGATGGCCTTTCGCACAGATGGCTTACCGAACATTAGCCACTCCGGGTTGACGCCAGCTTCAGGGTTGAGACATCTACGGCCCAGGCTATGTGACCGTTGCAGTCCGCGGTCATGATCTGCGGGAAAACGGCGACTCCTACGGTAATCTTGCATATTCCGTCGTATTGCTGGACCGTGCAGCGGGAGAGCGCAGTCGGACTGACTACGACGGTCGCCGCCGCGCACGCAGCCTCTGGGCACAGGACGACCGTTTTATCGGGCTCTGACCTGAGATAACCGGCAGGATGCGCACCAGCCGGCGGATAAATCCGCCAGTGCAAGCTCCGCCAACCTGGATGGCGAAGATTGTCGCGTCCGCCGATCGCCGTAGGAGACATTGTCTATCACTGCGGTTGGTCGAGGTAGCGGCGCGCGCCCCAGTAGTCTGCGTCCAGTCGAACCGGGGTGATGCGCACTGGTGCCGTCTTGTCGAATGCCTCGATCATGTCGCCGTTCCCCGAATACATGGCCACGTGGTAGATCGCGTCGGGATTGTCGGGGTCCCTGCTGCCGTGCGAGTAGAAGAGCAGATCGCCGGGTTGCAACGCGGATTTGTCGACGGGGCGGCCCCGGCTGTCGGCGGCTTGCGGGCCAGCATCGCGCGGCAGGGTGATGCCGTACACCTGGTAGATGGTGGAAGTGAAACCGGAGCAATCGAACCCGAACCCGGCACGGCCGCCCCACAGGTAGGGGACGTTCACGAACACGGCGGCGTACCGGACCAAATCGGCTCCGGTGGGATGCGGTATGTCCGTGGGCTTTTCGTAGACCGCCACCGTTCGGGCATCCAGCCACTTCGGGCCGCGATCGGGGGTGGCCACCTGAACGGCCTTGTCGGTGCGGCTCAGGACGGGAAGCCTGGTGTTGGTACTGATCTCGAGGTCCTGATCGGAGAGTCCGGATTCGCGGTAGAGCCAGGTGGTGATGCCGCGATCGGCCAGCGCGAAGGGAGCGTGTTCCTTCAGCGCGCCGTAGCCCGGGTCGGTCGTCAACTGGGCCTTGGGAATCCAGCCGGGATAGCCCAGGGAGTCCTTCGGTGTGGGCTGACCGGGGACCAGTACCTCGTCCCAGTCGCCCTGCTCCCCTACCACAAAGACGTGGTCGCCGAAGAGGGCCTGCGTTTGGTTGAGATTGTCCGAGGTGAGCGCTTCCTGCTGGGCCAGCGTCATGTCCGACAGCCAGCCGCGAATATCGACTGGATTTGTCAGGGCGGGATGGTCGACTGGACGCGGGCTCTGCGGCGTGGCCCATACCGTGGCCACCGAAACGGCGACATAAGCGCTGCGCGCCTCCGACGACCCGGAGAGGTTGGCAGGGTCAGCGGTGACGGATACTGCCGCGAGCCCGGTGGACAAGACACCGGTGGACAAAACACCGGCAAGCACTGTTCGGGTGGCGGCGACGATCACGTTCGTCGACGTTATCGGAGCCGTGTTGGTGTGTCCGGTCGGCGCGCTGGAACACGTCGCAGGCAAGGATGTCGATTGCGTTTCGCATTTGGAGGGGTCGGCGTCCTAACGCCAAACCCCTCTGATGACCTGCTGTAATGATGTCAGGGCATGTCACCGGATACCTGCGTGTTGCCGCCGAGTCGTGACATTGCCGTGACAAGGTACGGCCGGATTTCGGACGGTTCCTATCTGATCGCTAGACGTGGGCGGGGGGCCGTCCACGTCGACGAGCGGTTGGCGGCCTTGTTAAAATGCGCAAACGATGCCTTATCGCAAATCTTGTTGAAGGAACTCTCTGAGCACCCTACCGATTGAGTTCATTCTCGAAAGTACCGCATCGCGTAAGCTAGGGTTAGCAGCTTCCCAATTGGCAATAACCGCATAGGAGAACCACGAACTTTTCCGTCCGATAGTGCCAACATCCGCTCTGATTCCTGTGTCTGCGCCAGTTTTGTTGCGTATGGAAAAGCCCCTATCTGATTCTGCATGTGCAAGTGGATCAAACCCGAAAGCAGACGCCACCATCGACAGGTCCATGCCTGTCGCCAGCCATGCGTCTAGCTGCTCCGACACTGTTTGCGATATGAGCTCTTTTCTGGCTACACGGCTCATGAAACTAGACAGCTCGGCGGCTGAGCCTACCGAAAGTGTCCACAAATCGTCTGGGCCGCGATAGTCTCGAACATAATCAAGCAATGCTGTTCTAGTCAGTCCAAGAGCTTTGGAAAGTTCGCGAAGCCTCTGAAATCCCACGTGTTTCAATAGAACGTTTGTGGCTAAATTGTCGCTGACGCCAGCGACCAACACGCAGAGATCGTGTATAGACAGCTTTTCAACTTTCAGGTACTGCCAGATACCCGAATCGGCAACCAGAAGATTTGGATCACGACCGAGTAATTGGGTGCCGTCTAGGTTACCCGCATCACACTGCCGTGCAACCTCGGCCAATAATAATAGCTTTCCAAGGCTAGCAGTCTTCATCGAAGCGTTAGGATTATATGATGCTAATTTCTGACCTGCATGATTTCGAATACAAATAGACCAATCTATTTCAGGTGTGGCGCTAATTGTTTTGCGAATTGACTCTTCGAGCACACGGTGCGGCATCGGCCTCTCGCCTTGATAGAAGATACTATTATTTTACTACAGCCGAGATGACTGCCGGGAGGGCAACTTCTACGATTGGATCGACGTAGGCGCCATATCTACAGATAGGCTCCGATATTCGTTACCGGCGCGAATGACGGCCGAACGACATAGGGCTGCGAACCGTCGAGCTGGGCCTGGTTATGGGCGGCGTATACAAGTGACTCTGGCGTTGCCCGATAGTGCGGCAGAATGACGTGCGAAACATGCGGTAGAGTTTTGCGGGCGGGTACGGACGGCGCGCCTCACTCGATAGGTCGGGCGCCTGGACGAACACGTTTGCTTCGAGGCAGATCGCGCAGGTCGACGCGTCTTGCGTCAATCCGCCTGCCGATGCGTGTTCGGGTTGACTAAGCACGAACCTGGCTGAGGTATGGGGATTCGAACCCCTGCTCTTTCCTGCAAAAACAGCCTGTGAAATGGCCTTTTGTCGACGTAGGCGTGTTGCGCGAGCTATCCCTGTGCTGGGCATATGCGCCGACGTGTTACGCACGTAGTAGTGTGCTGGCGCCCGTCGAACGATGGTCGCCGGGTTATGAGCTGATATGTAGGTCAGTTTGTCAAGGGGGCAGGGTGAAGCGGCGGCCGCGACCGTCGTCGTGGCCGCCGCTTCGTTGACCAGATGAGTTTCGCCGCCCGGGTCGAGCGTGTCAGCTGATGTCGCTGTTGATCAGCACCAGTCCGGAGCCCACGTCCGCCGTCGCGTCGGCAGCGTTGACGGCTCGCATCCGACCGAGCAGGGCCGCGCCGTAGCCGCGCAGCTGAACCGGATCCGACTGCAGCGTGTGCACCGGCACCAGCAGCGCGAAAACGGCCGCGACGAGGGCGAGCGGCCACCACCACCTTCGTGTGAACATCCGCCGCCTTTCAAGACTTGTCGATCCATTCACATAGCCACTCCATGATTCGGTGGCTAACTAAGAAGAAGCTGGGTGGCGGCTGTGGAGTTTTGGCACGCGGCCGCCGCTGGGGTTGGGATGCCAGGGGCGGATTTACAGTCCGTATGGCAGGTGTTCCGAGGTGTCGACACATACACTGTGCCCGCCTGAACTACCGGAATGGTTCCAACGCATGTCAGCCCGTTCCTATGTGTCGCCGCTGAGTTGACGTGACAATTCATCGACAATCAGCACGGAATGGATTGGACTCCATTTGAGTCGTCGGCGAAACTGTAGCAATCGTCGCCGAATCGCATTGTAGGCATTTACGAAACAAGTCCTAGCTTGTCACACGGCCGTAGCAATGCAACGCTCCGATTGAGCGCCGTATGGTCTAGTCTGGCCATGACTGCGACAGATGGCTGGTTGGCGCCGCGGCTAGGCCGGCAGCGATCCCGTTTCATCCCAACAGCTAGGAACGGAATTGAATCCGAACCGATTTGGCGCCGCGCTGAGCGTTCTCACTACCGGCGCAGTGATCTTGTCGGGTTGCAGTGACAACACAGCAACCAATGCAGGAAATGCGACGACGAGTGCGATGCCGGTGAATTGCGGCGGGACGAAGACGCTGAAGGCCAGCGGGTCCACAGCCCAGGCCAACGCGATGACCCGCTTTGTCAAAGCGTTTGAACAAGCTTGCCCCGGTCAGACGTTGAACTACACGCCCAATGGTTCCGGCGCCGGAATTAGCGAGTTCGCCAGCAACCAAACCGATCTCGGTGGGTCGGACTCGCCGCTGGCCCCGAACGAGTACGCCGCGGCCCAGCAGCGCTGCGGCTCGCCGGCGTGGGAGCTCCCGGTGGTGTTCGGCCCGATCGCGATCACCTACAACGTCAAGGGCCTGACTTCGCTGACTCTGGACGCTCCGACGGCGGCCAAGATCTTCAACGGCGGCATTACCACCTGGAACGATCCCGCCATCCGGGCGCTGAACAAACGCGCGGCCCTGCCCGCCGAGCCGATTCGCGTGATCTTCCGCAGCGATCTGTCTGGGACGTCGGATAACTTCCAGCACTACCTTGATTCCGCGTCCAACGGCGCGTGGGGCAAGGGAACCGGAAAGACGTTCAACGGCGGTGTCGGCGAGGGCGCCAAGGGCAACGACGGCACCTCGTCGGCTGTCCGGGCCACGGAAGGGGCGATCACTTACAACGAATGGTCGTTCGCCCAGGCAAAGAACCTCAGCATGGCCAAGATCATCACCTCGGCCGGTCCGGATCCGGTAACGATCAGCGCCGACTCGGCCGGCAAGACGATTGCCGGGGCTGCCGTCACCGGGCGGGATTACGACATGGTGCTCGACGCTGTGTCGTTTTACAACCCGACGCAGCCCGGCGCCTACCCGATCGTGTTGGCGACCTATGAGATTGTCTGCTCGAAGTATCCGGACCCGCAGGTTGGCGCGGCCGTGAGGGCGTTCCTGCAAAGCGCGACAAGCGCCGGACAGAATGGCTTGGCGGACAACGGATACGTCCCCGTTCCAGACGCGTGGAAGGCGTGGTTGAGGAGCGCAGCCGATGCCATCACGTGAGCTCATGACTCGGCGCCGCGCTCAGCCGAGCGCCCTACGTCTTCCGGCATCTTGGCGGGCCCCGCCATGCCGACCTGCCGCTACCAGGTGCGGCAGCATACCGCGCCAGGACGTTTCGCCGGCACCCCTGAGGTCTCTAACAACTCACCGACCGTCACCCGGGGACACGCGAGCCCGTTTCAACCCAATAGTTTGGAACTGAATTGAAGTTCAACCAATTTGGCGCCGCGCTGAGTGTCTCCGCGACCGGTGTGCGGGTGCTGTCAGGGTGCGAAGTTATCGATGGTCTGGTCCCCGCTGGGATCGAACCAACGACCTTTCACGTGTGAAATGGTAACGGTCCGGTTGCTGATGGTGACGGCGCCGATGACGGCGCCGATGAAGAACAGCACCGCGCTGACCTGCAGCAGCCGCTCGAAGCTGGCATCGGTGAGCGTGCCGGCGGCGACGAGTCCCATGCAGCCCACCGCGATCAGGGCAGAAAGCCGGCCCACGGCGTTTTGGAATGCTGATGCTATTCCGCTGTGCGCGGACTCGACGGAGGATAAATTGACTGCGCTCAGTGGTGTGATCGTAGCGACCAGACCAACGGCCAGCACGATCCTCCCGGGCAGCAGGTGAGTGACGAGGTTGAATCCGTATGCGGAGGGGCGGATGAGCAGCAGCCCGATCCCGGCCAACGTGGGCCCGCCGTCAGGAAAACCCTCGATCCGATCCGAGCGGCCACACGGCCGACGCGGCGGGCGAACAGAAATGACAGGACGGGCGTAGGCAATGTGATCAAAGCCGCGACGGTCGCCGAGTATCCGGCAACCTCCTGGATGTAGAGGGCGATGGCAAGCGAGCCCAGCATTAGGGCGCCGTAGACGAACGCAGTGGCCAGATTGGCACCGGCGAAGTTTCGGACGGTGAACAGTCCCAGCGGCAGCATGGGGTGAGAGGTACGGCGCTCCCATGCCACGAACGCCAGCAATGCCGCGCCCCCGAAGACCATCGACGCGATGACAACGGGGTCGACCCATCCGCGCCGCTGAGATTCGATCAGTGCATACAGCGCGGCGCTGAGCCCGGCCGCGGACAATGCCGCGCCAGGGATGTCGACGCGGGCACGTTTGGCGGGCCCGGGCATCGGGCACAGCCAAAACGTTAAGGCGAAGCCGATGACCATCGGAATCGCCGACAGGACATAGATCCATCGCCAGCTAAGGAAGTCCACGGCCAAGCCGCCCAGCAACGGGCCTAGGGCAAAGGCAGTACCGGTCCAGGCCGTCCAGGAGCCGATAGCTCCGGGTCGGTGTGCGCGGTCGAACGCGGAGTTGATCAGCGCAAGCGAACCGGGCACCAGAACCGCGCCCCCCAGACCTTGGATGATGCGCGCGGTAATCAGCATCGCCGGCGAGTCCGCGGTGGCCGCCAACACCGAGCCCGTACCGAAGGCCATCAGCCCGAAGCGGATCACCGGTACGCGCCCGAACAGATCGGAGATGGATCCGCCGGGCAGAATCATGGCTGCCAGGGCCAGCAGGTAGCCGTCGACGACCCACTGTTGTAGGAACAGGCCCCCGCCGAGGTCGCGTTCTGTGGCCGGCAGAGCCAGGCTCACCATGGCGCCGTCGAGGAACGGAACCATCGACACCGTGATCGCCACCACCATCACCCGGCTCGTCGGCGCGGCATCGCGTACTTTCACGTTCCATCCCGCGGCCGCCCGGTAGCGTCGAGTCCGATCGCGGGGGAGAAGTTGCGCCGTGGCCATTGAAGCCTCACAGCGCTGCGGTCAAGAATTTGGGTTGGCACGCTAAGCTGGCTTCGAAAACCTCGCCGAAGTAGGTGGCCGCTTTGATCTGCGGTCGGACGACTGCCATAGTCAATCCTTTCTCTGGCGAAGGCAGCACGACGCGCAACTTCGACCGTGGAGTTGTAAAGAATGACTACCCTACAAAGCGCCCAACGACATTCGCGAGCCAACACAGCCGTGTTTTACGTGTCTTTTACGCGTCCTTTACATCACGATGGCAAACCCGGCCCACGAGAATGGGGACGACGACTGCACAGGCGATTCGAGGCGTTTCAGCTAACTGTTTTGCCTGGTCGTTTAGAGCGCGGCGAAGGCCTTCTAATCCCCAGGTCGCACGTTCGAGTCGTGCCGGGGGCACTGAACTGTTGTATGACCTCGGCTGCTGCTTGACATTTCTGCTTCGGGTGATGCCTGACAGTGTTTCGGCTGATGCTTGGCAGTTACTTCGGCTGATCCATGACACTCCCTAAATGAGGGAGTTGAGCGTGGCTGAGCAAAGGTATCAGCCGCCCGTGAGGTGTGCGGTGTTCATTCCTTGGCGTCAGGGTTTTGGCCGACCTGGGCTGTTTCGCTGAGCTTGTGGAGGCGGACGCACTGGTCGGTGCCATCGAGCCAGAGCAGGAACCGCGACGGCGGCGGAAGCAGGTGTGCCACGGTGGCGGTGGGCACGGGGGTTGGGTTACCTACTGGGATTGGGCGGCCCTGCCAGTGCAGCACGCCGGGATTGTGCTGCAAATTCACATACCAGTTGGTTTTCGGGCCATAGGTGAGCGGGACGATGAAGCTGTCAGGCTGCTCCAAAACCCGGATCGGGGTGCTGTAGCGGCGGCCGGTGCGCCGACCCGTGCACTCCATGATGGCGAAGACGCTGTGCCGGCGCCCGGCTCGCCCAAACCGGGTGACCATTTTGTTGGCGAACCGATTGTTGCGCTTGCGCTTTGCGTCAATGACCGCTGGGTCACCACGACGCATCCCGGCAGCGATGCGCAGCCGCCGCACGATCAATCCGACCACCGCCGCAACCCCGACATAACCCACCAGAGCGGAGCTTGAAAGCGGCATTGCCGTTCCCTTTCGTCCGTGGATCGACTCGTCAGCAGTTGCAGCGGGCGGCAAAGGCGTCTTCGTGTCCGGCCAGGGAGTCAAAGCCACCATGCAGGCGCATGTTCTCCCGGAGGTTGGCGAGGTCGGCGCGGTAAGCCGCCTGAATGACTTCGATCCAGTCGTGACCGCCGTCGGCCTGATAGGGCAGGTCGACAAGGTGCAGCTGCGGTGTGGTGGTGTTCAGCGGGCAGGTCAGGGCCGCGCGTAGTGTGGCGCGCTGGTGTTCGGGGTCGCCGACTCGGCCGCAAGGCGATCCGATGGGGTAGTCGACGAGCGCGGTGCGGGGCGGCAGGTAGGCCTCGGAGATGTCGCGCAAGGTAGACAGCATCAACGTGGGCAAACCCCGGGCTTCCAACGCGCGCGCCAGCACCGCGTCGGCCTGATGGCACTGCGGGCAGAACGGCACCATCAGCACCAGATCGACGTTCTGGCGGTCGAATTCGTCGCGGATGCGCGGCGCGGTGTCGGTGGCCAGCTCCTCCCACTTGGTGATGGACCCGCAGATGCTGACCGCCTCGGGCGCCAACGCACCGATGGTGCCCTCGGCCTCCAGCTCGGCCATGCGGTCGCGGGGAAACGCGACGTTGAGGTCCTCGTCGGCCCAGAAACGTGCCGGAGTCGCGTGGTCGAACACGATCTGCTCGCTGGGCACACTGCGGTCGATGATCCGGTAGGACAGGTCATTGGTGCGCTGCAGTGGTGGCTGCCCGGGCGCCCGCGCCCCCAGACTGACCAGCAGCCCGATGGTCAGTTCAGACACCGGCTTGTGGATCGGCACCATCGGAGGTGCCTGGAAGTGAGGCAACACGGGCCCCCGGCGCGACGCATCTGGCCCCGCACCGGGGAACAGCAGCGGCGCCAGCGCACGCTGGTGATCGCTGAACAAATACGACATGGCAACCTCCGCAGGTGATTACGCCGCCAATCCGTTCAAGACAAGTTCCACGAGTACGTCGGTATCGATTCGTCGGCCGGTCTTGTGGCCTATGGCCACCGCCGCGAACAAAGTGCTTGCGGCAGCCCCGGTCAGCTCGGGCCGAAGTTCCCCCGCCTCGGTGCGGGACTTCAGATACGACTGCAGCAGACGCTGCCCGGTGGCAACGAATTCGCGCAACGCCGCATCGGCGTGACTCGCCGAAAAAAACAGTGATACCAAATCAGCGTTGGCGGCGAGCATTTCGTCAAAGGCGCGCATCAGGCGGGGCAATACCACCGTCGCCGGTTGCTCTGCCTGCTCCCCGAGCACCGCGCGCAACTGCGGCATGAACCCACGCTCAGTTAGCACGGCTGCGAGGAGATCCTCCTTGCTCGCGAAATAGTGATACATCAACCCCGGCGTCACCTTGGCGGCCCGCGCGATGTCCTTGACCGATGCGCCATCAACGCCCTTGGCAGCAAAAACGGCTAACGCAGCTTCGATCAGTTCATCCCGCCGACGCTGGGCCTGTTCACGTCGCGCACCCACGAGCTCACCATATTATTGAATGAACGTTTAATCAACTTGTACAATCGGCCGCATGCTTGCTTTGGCGCGGGACCGGGGGAGCTGCGCTCCGCGTTCAGCGGCTTGCCGAAAGCGGTATGAAGGAGCATTGGTTCCTCGATCGGCGGAAAGCGCCGATCGGACACGTCCTGCGACAAGCCGTCCCGCGAGGGGGGCATGCTTAGGCCGCCGTCGGCGACGCACTCTGAGACTTACTTCCCGGCCATCTCAACTTCAGGTGAATCATGGCCGACCAGCCTCCCACGCAAAGCCCCGCGCAAAACCTGGCCGATGACGTGCCCATCCCCCTCTTAACAGACCCCGTTAGAAGGAACGGCCCATCGATTCGCCGGCTGGGCAGGGGGAAACTACCTGCGTGTTATAGACGGTCCCGTCTCTTGTCGCTGCACGGTCCCGTACCGTACTGTCAGACTGTCGATCCGCCCCGATGCATCCAAGCTTTACCCGCGATGGTGTCCCGGTTATCGAAAGGCCAATGGTGAACAGGATTTCATTCACCAGTCGGGTCAGACGGTGGTGGATAGTGCTTGTCGTTGCCGTGGTGGTGGCCGTCGCGGGGTTTTGCGTCTATCGACTCCACGGAATCTTCGGGTCGCACAACAACACGGCGGCCGGCGGCGGCATATCAGATCAGACGGAACCATTCAATCCCAAACACATCACCCTCGAGGTCTTCGGTGACCCTGGAGCGGTGGCAACCATCAATTATGTGGACATCAATGTCCAGCCGCAGCAAGTGGTGAACGCGGTCCTGCCGTGGTCGCTGACCATGGTCACGACACAACCGGGAGCCTTCAGCAACCTTGTGGCGCAGGGCAACAGCGATTCCCTTGGCTGTCGCATCCTCGTGGACGGTGAAGTCAAGGACGAACGGGTCGTCAACCAAGTGAACGCCTACACGTTCTGCCTGGTGAAGTCGGCATGAGCGACCAGCGCCCCCGGGAGCACGCGTTGGCGCGCGCCATTCGCCGGCTTTCGGTGCCGATCCTGCTGCTGTGGGCCGGTCTGGCCGCGATATCGAACATTGCGGTACCGAATCTGGAGGACGTGGCCAGGGCGCACAACGTATCCCTCAATACACCGGATGCGCCGTCCTTTCTGGCGATGAAACACATCGGGAAAGTGTTCCACGAGTTCGATACCGACAGTTCGGCCATGATCGTCCTAGAAGGTGACAAGCCCCTCGGCGATGACGCCCACCGGTTCTACGACAGCTTGGTCCGCAAGCTCGAGCAAGACACCAAGCACGTCGAGCACGTCCAGGACTTCTGGGGCGATCCGCTGACGGCTGCGGGCTCGCAAAGCAAAGACGGCAAGGCCGCCTACGTGCAGCTGTACCTCGCGGGCAATCAGGGCGATGCCTTGGCGAACGAGTCCGTTGCCACTGTCCGCGAGACGGTGGCTCACACGCCACCACCGCCCGGGGTCAAGGCCTACGTGACCGGCGCGGCGCCTCTTGTTGCCGATCAGTTCGAGGTCGGCAGCAAAGGCGCCTTCAAGGTCACCGTGATCACGGTGTTGGTGATCTTGGTGATGTTGTTGTGGGTTTACCGTTCCGTCACGGCAATCGTCGTGCTGGTCACGGTCCTTGTTGAAATGGCCGCGGCCAGGGGCATTGTGGCCTTCCTGGGAAACGTCGGGCTAATCGGGTTGTCCACCTATGCGACGAATCTGCTCACCTTGCTGGTCATCGCCGCCGGCACGGACTACGCGATATTTTTTCTCGGCCGGTATCAAGAGGCGCGACACAGCGGGCAGAATCGCGAAACGGCCTTCTACACCATGTATAGCGGGACCGCCCACGTGGTGTTGGGGTCGGGCCTGACCATCGCCGGCGCGGTGTTCTGCCTGCGCTTTACCCGGCTCAATTATTTTCAAAGCTTGGGCATTCCCGCCGCAATAGGCATCGTGGTCGCGCTGGTGGCCGCGTTGACGTTGGCCCCGGCGGTGATCACCGTGGGCAGTCTCTTCGGGCTCTTCGATCCTAAGCGCAGGATGGCGACTCGTGGATGGCGGCGCATCGGCACCGCCATCGTCCGCTGGCCCGGGCCTATCCTGGTGGTGGCCACCGGGGTCGCGCTCATAGGCTTGCTCGCCCTGCCCGGATATAAGACCGACTACGACGCTCGCCCTTACCTACCGACCAGTGCCCCGGCCAATATCGGGTATGCGGCCGCGGAGCGGCATTTTTCTCAAGCCCGGCTTAATCCCGAATTGCTCATGATCGAGACTGATCACGATATGCGTAATCCGGCCGACATGATCAACTTGGAACGAGTGGCCAAAGCCGTCGCCCACCTGCCCGGCATCGCGCAGGTCCAGTCCATGACCAGGCCCCTGGGCACGCCGCTCGAGCACACTTCGCTGGCGTTTCAGATCAGCGCGGGCAGCATCGGCAACATCGAGAACCTGCCGTATCAGAAAGACCGCGCGGAGGACTTGCTCAAACAGGCCGACCAGCTGCGTGACACGATCAGCATCCTGAACCGGCAATATGCCCTGCAACAACAGCTCGCCGCCTCGACGCACGAGGAGACCCAAAGCTTTCACGAAACCATCGCCATCATCAATGACTTGCGCGATAAGATTGCGAATTTCGACGACTTCTTCCGGCCGATACGCAGTTATTTCTACTGGGAACGACACTGCTACGACATTCCCGCCTGCTTTGCGCTCCGATCCGTTTTTGATGTAATCGACGGCATTGATCAGCTCAGTGCACAATTCGAAAAGCTCACCGCCAGCCTGGACAAATTGGATGCGGGGCAGCAGAAATTGGTGACACTGCTACCACCCCAGATCGCCGACCAGGAGAAGAACCTGGGACTAATACTGTCCAACTTTGCCACGAACTTCGGGATCAACGCACAGGCGCGAGCCAGCACTGACACAGCCACCGCCCTGGGGCAGGCGTATGACGCCGCCAAGAACGACGATTCCTTCTACCTACCTCCGGAGGCTTTCGACAATGCCGAGTTCAAGCGAGGCCTGAAACAATTTCTCTCGCCCGACGGCAAGGCCGCACGCATGATCATCACCCACGAAGGCGATCCCGCGACCCCCGAAGGCATCTCGCATATCGACCCCATCAGAAACGCAGCGAAACAGGCCGTGAAAAACACCCCCCTGGGGGACTCCAATATCTATCTTGCCGGCACCGCGGCAACTTATAAGGACATAGCCGACGGCGCGAGATACGACCTGCTCATCGCCGGAATAGCCGCCCTGAGCCTGATTTTGATCATCATGGTGATCATCACCCGAAGCCTGGTCGCCGCGATCGTCATCGTGGGCACGGTGGCGCTTTCGCTGGGCGCCTCTTTCGGGCTTTCCGTATTGGTCTGGCAGGACATCTTCGGTATCAAGCTGTACTGGATCTGCCTTGCGCTGTCCGTCATCATCCTCTTGGCGGTGGGATCCGACTACAACCTATTGCTCATCTCCCGGTTTAAAGAAGAGATTCATGCCGGTTTGAAGACGGGAATTATCCGCGCCATGGCCGGCACCGGCGCGGTGGTGACCGCTGCCGGCCTGGTGTTCGCGTTCACGATGTCTTCCTTCGTGTTCGCCAGTTTGCTGGTGCTCGGTCAGATCGGCACCACCATCGGGCTGGGGTTGCTGTTCGACACGCTAATCGTGCGTTCTTTCATGACGCCTTCCGTCGCAACGCTTCTCGGGCGGTGGTTCTGGTGGCCACAGCGCGTGCGACCCCGGCCGGCCAGCACGATGCTTCGCCCATACGGGCCGCGTCCTGCGGTTCGCCAACTGCTGCTGTGGGAGGACGGGGACCCCGTGGCCGGTTCCCGGTTACCTTCGAGGTGAAGCCAACTGCGCGCCTGAAGGAGCCCACAAGCCGAACCTTGCCGGACAAAACAGCGTAGCCGCGTGTTATTCGCCTGCGGTTCTTCTGCCACGTGACAGCGCCTCGTCGCACGAAGGAGTGAACAGAGTGGGCCTTTTTGGTTATCTGGCGATACTGGCCGGGGCGGCTGAATTGGTGTTCGGCGCTCTCGCCTTTATCTTCGTGAACCGCCTCCTGGGACGCGCGCCTACATCGACAAGCGAAGAAGTGGGAAACTCCAGAAAGGTCTTGAGTAAGCTGCGTAGAGGCGAAGCGATGTCGAAGGAAGAGTGGGATTTCGCGGCGCAGGCCGTTGCTGATCGCGGATCCTTGATGGCATTTTCCATCCCCGCCGCTATCTTCGCCCTTGGATGTATCTTTTTGTTCGGCGGCCTGGAAGTGCATGGACCCCATTCCCTGCGACCCTATATCGGCGTGTTTCCTATGTTCGGCTCCATAAACATGACCATCCGACTGCTCAGGATCGCAGCCTTAAAGAAGCGCCTTCGAAATGCCACTATAACGACTGACTGCGCCTGACGTTACCTCCGAGGAATCAGTCGAGCGCTGGGTCCCCTAAGGTTTGGTTCCGTTCGGCCAGGTCCTGCAAAAATCGTGGCACTCGGCCAGCGCCGAAGTCGTAATAGCGGACCCAGTGCGGCGTGATCGCAATTCGGGCCATCTGGTCGTACATCCCGCGGACGTTCCGCTCGAACTCGGCCACCGCCTCAGCGTCCATGGCTTGCCTGGCGGCGGAAAGGTACTCCTCGACCACCCCGTCGACGATCTCGACGCTCGCCCGCCCGCGTACTGAAAGGGCTCGCGCTTGGTCGGGAGTCTCGCCGGCGTCGATGGCCAGCGCGACGGCCGGGCGAGCGGACAGCGCCTTGACCTTTGGGGCGGTCGTGGCCGTGGCCACCACAAACTGCTCGCCCGTCCAGAAGAATCCGACCGGAACCACCCGTGGTGTCTCGTCCTGCGCGATGCAGGCAAGGTGGCCCCACGAGGTGGACGCGAGCAACTCCCGCGCGCCGGTCGTGGACAGTTCGTCATCGATCTGTTGGCGCTCCATAGGGTCCTCCTGTCGGTTATCTTCCGATTCCCAAGGGCGCGGGAAGGCCTGCTCATTCGATCATTCACCGGAAGCCGGTTGCGTCCATGTGCGAGCGCGCCGCAGCGGCCGTGGCCGCGATTCGACGGTAATCGACGGTTCTCGGCCGAGCCAAGGCATCGTCAGATTCATTGCAAGACAAGCGAACACGGACAGACGCGAGCAAACACGAGAGACGTCGATCGGTAATCCCCCAGGTTGCACGTTCGAGTCGTGCCGGGGGCAGTGCAACCACCGTATTTTCGCTGAAACCAAGTCGGCCGGGTGCGGCCCTCAAGTCACCCGTCAGCGGCGTCTGCGGCGGCGAGCAACGCCCTTCCCAGCTTCCGCGCTTCGGTCGGCGTGATGACCGGGGTATCGACGCCGTCAATGATGATCTCGCGCTCAGCGTGCCCATCCGCGTACTGCCGCCCAATGACGGACACGACGATAGAACCGATATCGGGGCACCGCCCATGGTTGCTGACGGGCTCGATTCTCCATTCCGGGCCGTCGAACACCCTGAAAGCTGCGCCGATGCTTTCCCATTCGTCGACGCAGGTTGCCCCGCGGGGTGCCGCGAGGTCGAATTCCATGGCTAGATCGGTTCCGCGATCCCGCGCGCGGGCTGTGGTCATGGTTGGTTCTCCTTGGGTTCTTTGTGGGCGACCTGGCCTGTGGTGTAGTCAGTTGACTACACCACAGCACGCCTAGTGTAGTCAACTGACTACGCCCCCTGAGCCGTCCGTTTCGCAGTGATTGTGGTCACGCTGCCGAGGGAGATCTCCGCAAAGAAAGGAAGTGTGGTGGCTCGCGGGACGGGCGAGAATGGCGGCCATGAACGAAACAGAGAACCTCAGTATCGATGTATCGCTCTTCTGCCCGGCGCAGCATCACGTCGGTAACCTCAGGAAGTTTGCGGCCGAGATCGGCTATCAGCCGAAGGGTGGACAGCTCGGGGCGTGGCCGCCACACCCGTCGGACTCGTGGTGGGAAGTCCGGTGCCCCGACGGCTGCCCCGGCGCGTTGGGCGGTGCCGTGGATCCGATCCGCCAAGAGGTGAAGAGGCTCGCCGACGACCCCAAACGGACGAGTGCTCACTACACACTGAAGCGGGTGGGCTGAAGTCGCCAGCAGCGATGCGGCCGATCAAGCGTGCGGACGCGGCCGACCTGTTTAACGCGCAATGAATCTCTCGGCAACATCGACGCGCGCCGTCTGGCACCGCCGGCGGCACAGTGGTTCGATCGAAATCGAAAGAGATGCAACGACTTCAGGAGAATCCATGGCAATTCTGCCAATCCAGCGTCAGCCCAGAACCCTGGTGCCCGATCTCGCCGAGCTCTTCAGTGGTACTCCTCTGTTCGCCGGCCTGCGTCCGCTCTTCGACCGCAACCTCCTTCGCGTCGAGGATGAGATGGACAACGGCCGCTACGAGGTGCGCGCCGAGATTCCCGGCGTCGACCCAGCTAAGGACATCGACATCACCGTGCACGACGGGATGCTCACCATCAAGGCCGTACGCAGCCAGGCTGTCGAATCCCATGGCCGGTCCGAGTTCAGCTACGGAGCCTTCGCGCGTTCCGTTCCGCTGCCCGCGGGAGCCGACGTCGACGACGTCCATGCCACCTACGAAAAGGGCATTCTCGCGATCTCGGTGCCGGTGCCCAACGGCGCGCCGGCGGCGAAACGCATCGAGGTCGAAACTCGGGAGTGATTTCGCGGCCGCTGCGCCGCACGGTCAGGTTGCGGGCGGGGCCGGCTGCCCGGGCGGAATCGCGCCGTTGCAGCCACCCGGCGGTGGCGGACCCGGGAGAGGTTCGTCGCCGCCGACGCAGTCGTAGTAAAACTGCGGGCCGACAATCCAGGTCTTCATCCACTGGTGCCAAAACGACCCGTCGGGATACTTCTCGCCGTCGCACACGGCCAAATTGCCATAACCCCATCGACCACCCGGGCAGTAGCCCTTCGTCATGTCCGGCTGGTGCGGGTCAGGTGGATCTGAGCTGGCAACCGCGGTCGAAAACACGTACGCCGCAGCACAACCCAATATTGCAGCGCCAAAGCGGGTGCGCGTG
>NZ_DATJPU010000233.1:0-15833 GCF_035506235.1 Mycobacterium sp. | reverse complement strand
TACACCGATGGGTTAATTTGGACCCCTGCGCACCTCGTCGCCGACGTTGCCGCCGAGGTGCGCTCCGGCTTCTCCGAGGCGGAGGCCATCGAGCTCACCTTCGACGTCATGCGCAACGCCAGCAACAAGGTCGCCGTGTCGCTGGGGGCCGACGCCCCGCGGGTCGAGGAGGGCACCGAGCGTTACCTGCTCGATGCCGACGGTCAGACGGTGTTCAGCTGATGGCGGCGTGTGCCAAGGTGCCGCGCCGGCTATGCGCTCGGTGCGGCACCTCGGTCGGTTAGCGACGCGGATTAGCCGCCGCCTCCGCCACCGGCACCGCCGTCGGGAACGTAGTTGTAGTCGACGTCGGTGGGATCGGCGCTCACCGTCGTGTTCGCCGGGTGGATGGCCTCGGTGAACGCCAGCACCGGCGCGGCGGCCATGCCCGCAATCGCGAGTGCTGCGAGCACGAAACGCACATCAGGGGGCCGGCGACGGTGCACGGTTGTTCTACCCATCGTTACTTCCTTTCAGCAACTGTTTTCTCTTTGGTAATACGCGCGTATTAAGGCAGCAGTGTGCGCCGCCAATTCCCGCGAAACCAGCGAGGAAGGTTACGAGAAGGTAAAAGAAGAATACGTTTTGTTTCGGCCGGTTCACGGTTCAAAACGTCCGCGACTTCGGCGGAAACGTGCATTGTTGCCCGCCAATTCCCCCGTGCGACAACGCGATCGGTAAACCATCGACCCCAGGGCATTGACCGGTTGGCGCACATCCCTACGGCGGCACGAACGTGCGGGCGACCAGCCATACTTTGGCAGCAACGCCCGGACATGCAACCCATTTAGAGTGCGCGGGAAAACGCGATGCGTGGGCCCGAATGCCCGGGTGTCTATCCAGCGACGACCACAGAAGTGGCTCGTCGCAACTCATTTCGTTCATCCTCTGCTTTACGGGCTGGATGAAAGAAGTTCCACGCGTGTGTTTCGCAATTTGGGTGTCAAGTGGGTTTCGTCAAAGCGGCCTCCGGCATCTTCGCCGCTTTCGCGCCCGAGCCGACGCGCGCAATTGTGAGGATTCTCGGCCCGGTTCAGGCGATGAGACGGCCGCGCGGCGAAGCGCGGCGGCTTGCCGCCGGCCGCGACCCGGTTCCGCACAGGACTCGCCGTCGCCTTCGGTAAGGTCCTCCTGAGCACTGCGGAAGTGGCAAGGTAGCAAGCAGCGCTGGGGCGGTAGCTCAGTTGGTTAGAGCCGCGGACTCATAATCCGTTGGTCGCGGGTTCGAGCCCCGCCCGCCCCACTCAGACCGTGTATGACCTCGGCTGATGCGTGACATTTCGGTTCGGTTGATGTCTGAGAGTGTTTCGGTTGATCCTTGACACTCCCTAGATGAGGGAGTTGAGCGTCGCCGAGCACACCCCTGTTACCTGCAACCTCGGCTGAGACGGGTCACAGCAGTCCGACTCCCACCACTGGCTGATTTTGAGCAGTGCATGGAGATCGAATCCGTTGACCAACCGTGCGGATGGTCAAACGTAACTAGATAAGACGTATGATTGAAGCAAGCGGTCGGCTCGTTTAGCTGGCAATACGCAGTCTTGCCTTGACGCCTCTTCGGGTCTGGTCATACGCTCGGGTCATACATGTCCGTCAGATCGCCCGTCGTCAGGGCGCCAACGGAAGTTGAGACATCGATGAACGTGAACAGCACCGCTCCCAACGTCCTCGACGCTGGCCTCCCTACGTTCAATTACAGCCTCATGGCCACTCCGCACGACATCCTCGAAGATGTCCGAAGGGCGCAATCCTGCGCACCGATCGCCATCGGGCCCCTTGGCCCGGAAATCCTGTCCTACGAGTTGGCTAGAGATATCCTGCGCGACAACAGGTTCCGCATGCCGCCCGGCATCACGCTGGCGGCGCAGGGCATCACCTCGGGCCCGTTATACGACAAATTAATGAGCAGCCTCCTAGGTCTCGAGGGCGCGCCACATACTCGCTTACGCAAACTGGTGTCGAAAGCATTCACTCCCCGCGCGACAGCGTCTCTTCAAGACACGATCCACGAGGTGGTGAATGGCCTGATCGATCGGGTAGTAGACGCCGGACGGTGCGACGTCGTGACCGATATCGCGCGCCCGTACCCCACCCCGATCATGTGCGCGCTGATCGGCGCGCCTCGCGAGGACTGGCAGCTGTTCGCACAATGGACTGACCACATCTTCAAAGCTTTCAGTTTGCAGACCGACGCCACCTTCGACGAAGCCGAGATCATGCGGGCGTGGGGCGAACTCGACGCGTACGTCGACGATATGGTCGCCGTCCGCCGAAACAACCTGACCGATGACCTGCTCTCCGAGCTCATACGCGCCGAAAGCGACGGGGACCGGCTGAACCTCGACGAACTCCGCATGCTGGTGGCGGGCTTCTTGATGGCGGGAACGGATACGACGCGAAATCAGCTCGCCGCGTCGGTGCAGGTGCTTTGCGAGCATCCGGATCAATGGGCGAAGCTGGGCGACCAACCACAACTGGCGATGCAGGCGGTCGAGGAGAGCATGCGCCACTCGCCGGCGGTCTGTATCGCGCCGCGCGCCGCAACCGAGGATGCCGAATTCGCCGGCTACATGTTCCCGGCAGGGACTTTCGTAGTTGTGAATACCTTTGCAGCCAATCGTGATCCAGCGATCTATGACGATGCAGATCGCTTCGACATCTCGCGCAAGGACTTGCCCGCAATTCTGACCTTCGGCGGTGGTGCCCACTACTGCCTGGGGGCGAACCTCGCACGCCGGGAGTTGGCAGAAGCACTGACAATCCTCACAAGACGTCTCCGTGCGCCCCATCGCGTCGGTTCGGCCCCGTGGAAATCCCTGCTGGGAATGAGCGGCCCCACAACACTCGAGATCGAGTTCGAGGCCGAAAGGCTTGTGGCAGCGGATGCGTAGTCGCGGCTGGGCAGGATCTACGCCCGCCTCGGACGAGGAGGCAATCGACCGCATTCTGAATGCGGTGGCCGATGTGGTCGCCGAACACGGGCCAGCGATACGCCTGGCCGACGTCGCCCGGAAACTCGGAGTCACTCGCCAGACCGTGTACCGCTACTTCCCCAATGCCGACGCGCTGCTCATCGCCAGCGCAATGCGTGCGGTCGACGGATTCATCGACCAGGTTGCGGAACACGTCCGCGGACTCAACGACCCAGTCACCGCAATCGTCGAAAGCGTGTCGTTTGGAATCGACAATCTCGCCGGTGATCCACAGCTGGAAAATCTGCTGACCCGGCGGCACGAGGGCGAAGCCGCCACCTCGCTGACGTCTGACACGGCCATCACAATCTGTTTGTCTGTCTTCCACCGCTTCGATGTGGATTGGAGACTTCACGGTTACGACGGCACCGCGCTCAGCGAACTCGCCGAAATGACCCTGCGCACAGTGCAGTCCATCCTGACCGATCCCGTACAGCCACCCCGGGAGGGAATCGAACTACGCCGCTTCATTACTCGATGGCTCGGTCCCGCGATCCTCTATCCACGGATGACTTCGCTCTCAATCCACGAACGACACGCACCATCGGCCTGACACATGGGACGACAAAGACGCGCTTCGCTGTCGTTCTAGCCGAAAGTCACTGCGTGCAATCGACTTTGGTCAACACCAGCGCGGCTTCGTTGTACGGAAACAGGCGGTAGAACATCCCTGATGGCCCCGTAACGATCGCTGCGCCCTCGGCCTTACTCACAAGGCGAGGATTGACCAGCGCGATACTCCTGCCGCGCCTGTGCAATACCGCCTGTCCACCGGCCAAAACATTCTTCACCCAGTCCGATTTCAACCCGTACCCGATCAGAACGACGAAGCCGTCGCGGGTGGGGAAAACCAACAGCGGCGTTCGATAACGCCTGCCTGATTTGCGTCCGATATGTTCGAGTGTCCCTTGGCCCGGAAGCCACGGCGTGATCGACCGAGCCGCTAGGTTGGTGACTCGACGATTGAACTTTGCGACGGCCCTTGGCGCCCGCATAGTCTTTCATTCCCAGCCGAGCTCGAAATCAATGATGTGCCAACTCATGCGCTCGCGGGCACCAGGGCGCTGATGTCCTCGCCTTGAAGCAGCTTGATCGTCAGGTTCAGGTCGAAGTAGTCGGTCCAGCGTGTGATCCTCCCGTCGTCATCGACTACGAAGGTCCCCATTACGGGGATGGCCGGCTTGCGTCCATCCGGAGTCTGGATGTAGTCCAGGCGTTCGGTGAGCACCACGGAACCCTCGCTGGCGAGGTTGACGATCTCGAAGGCGTAGGCGTCCGGGAACGTCGCGAATTGGGCGGCCATGTTCTCCACGATGGCGTCTGATCCGGTGAAGGCGGGCATTCCCACGTTCTGATAGACGGCCCCTTCGGCAAGCAGGGGACGCAACGATTCGGCGTCCCGTTGCTCCATTAAGGCGCAGAAGTGGCGGACGACATCGGCTGGCGAAGACATGAGTGAATCCCTTCACGGCGAGTAGGTGAATCAACTTGCGCGGGCTGGAAGATGATGCGGATCCGCCTTCCTAAAGACTCAGTGCTCGTGGATGATCACCCCGCGAATGTTGCGGCCGGCGAGCATGTCGTCGTAGGCCTCGTTGATGTCGTCGAGCTTGTACTCGGTGGTGACGGTTTCGTCGAGCAACAGCTTGCCGCTTCGATACAAGCTGATAAGTCGAGGGATGTCGGCGCGGGGGTTGGCTTCGCCGTACAGGCTGCCCAGGAGGCGTTTTTGGAACAGCGTGAACAACGTCAGCGGCAGCGTCGGCGTCACGTCGGACATCGATGCCAGGGCGGTGACCACCACGGCACCGCCCTTCCGCACCGCGTTGAGTGCGTCGTTGATCATCGCGCCTTCGAGCACACCTGGCGTGAGGATGGCCGAGTCGGCCATGACTCCACGCGTAATCTCGCCAACTAACTGGGTTGCGACCTCCATCGACGTGGCAAAGTGAGTGGCCCCGAACTGAAACGCCTTGTCGCGCTTGCTCGGCTCAATATCGACCACGACGATTTGCTCCGCTCCCGCCAGCCGCGCGCCCTGAATGGCACCGCTGCCGATCCCTCCGCAGCCAATCACGAGTACCACGTCGCCGGGACTGATGTTCGCGGTATTGACGGCCGAACCCCAGCCGGTGGTTACGCCGCAGCCGAGAAGACATGCGCGTGATAGCGGTACATCGTTGTCGATCTTGACCACTGAGGCTTCCGACAACACGCCCCATTGCGCGAAACTGCCTACGCCTGAGAGGGCTCCGATGCCCCGTCCTCTGGCTCGGCGCCGGAAGGTGCCGTCGGCCTGAACTCCCGCTAGGATGATCGCCCCGTAATCGCAGAGGTTTTGACGGCCCGTGGCGCACCAGCGGCAGCGACCGCACGCCGGCAGGAAAGATGTGACCACGTGGTCTCCCACCGCCACATCGCGCACTCCCGGACCAACCTCTTGAACGACGCCCGCCCCTTCGTGTCCACCGATCAAGGGAAAGCTCACCCCGAACATGTCGCCGGTGCGGATGTGGTGGTCCGAATGGCATAGACCGGTGGCTTCGAACTCGACGAGTAGCTCGCCTTCCTGCGGCGGATCGAGTTCGATCTCTTCCACAGACCACTTCTCGTTCAGCCCCCACAGAACTGCTCCCTTGGTCTTCATGGCGACTCCTTGACGATATGTATGGCACGTTCGGGGCAGTTCGCGATCGCGTTGTGCGCCCGGTCTTCCCATCCGGGAGGAATATGCTCCATTGTGACGAAGGCGGTCCCTTCGTCGTCGATGTCGAACAATTCGGGATATGTTGCGTAACAACGGCTGTGGCCTTGGCACATTTCCCTGACGACATGAAGCTTCATTGTTCAGTCCAATCCGCTCGGTCGGTCCCCGATGACTCCTTCTTCTGTGAGCGCTGCAATCGATGCGGCGTCGATGCCGAGTAGGTCGCCGATAATGCTCGCGTTGTGCTGCCCCAACGTCGGCGCCGATGACCGATACCACTTGTCCACGCTGCGGTACTTGAAGGGAATCGCCGGCACGTGATGCGGTCCCACGATGGGATGGTCGAGGCCTTCGAAAAAGCCTCGAGCGGCCAGCTGAGGGTGCATCGAACCGACCCTGGCGTCTACCAAATCCGCAGCCGGAACACCATATTCAACGAGAAATTCTGCGGCGGTCGAGGAATCGTGGCCGCCAGCCCACTGCTCGAGATGCTTATCGATCACATCATGTGCCCGCACCCGCCCGTCGTGGGTGTCCAACCCGGGGTCATTCGCCCAATCCGGTTCACCCAGAGCCGACTTCAGCAGGCGCCACTGCTCATCCGTGGCGACCGAAATCGCCAGCCAGCGCTCGGTCCCCGCGCATTGATAGAGCCCTTGTGGGGCGGCGTCACGGCTGCGATTTCCCAGTCGCGATATCAGGTTGCCACAGGCGGTGAATTCCACAACCTGCTCGGCGGCCGCGTTGAGCGCGGCCTCAACCATCGACACTTCGATCACGGACCCTTGGCGGGTCTCGTCGCGTCGCCGGAGGCCCGCGATCATGGCGAATGCGGAATGCATTCCCGCCAGTGGGTCACATGGGCCGCGGGGGATTCGCGGCTGGTCGTATTCATGGCCGGTCACCCACGCCATCCCGGTCATCTGTTCCATCGTCTGCGCGAAGCCCACGTTGTTGCGCCATGGTCCGACGAGCCCGAACGCGGGCATTCGAACCATGACTATTCGAGGGTTGAGCTCACTGACGGTTTCCCACGTGATGCCGAAATTGTCGAAGACGCGGGGCGAAAAGTTTTCAACGAGGATGTCGGAGCACTCCACAAGTCGGAAGAACAGCTCCCGCCCTTCGGGCGAGGACAGGTCGAGGGTGAGTCCGCGCTTGTTCGTGTTGGTCGCCAGGTACATCCCGGACCTTTCCCACCACTCAGGCTGATTGGCGAACGCCGCGGCCGCCATCCGTGCGCCGTCGGGGTGACGGATCGATTCCAGGTGAATTACCTCGGCCCCCAGTGCGGCAAGCACGTGGGTGGAGGAGGGGCCAGCCCACCAAGCAGTCGCGTCGAGGATTCGTACGCCCTCCAGCGGAAGTCCCGGCGCACGATCGGCAGCGGCCGCAATCCTGCTGTGGACGGGCACTGTTGCCATTTCGCCGAGCGGGGGAGCACCGGCGGTTGGGGCGGGTCGTAGGCCATTGATCTGGTAGGGCGCCAACGGGTGGGTGAAGCTGCCATCGGCGTACGTGCCCCACACGCCGCGCGCCGCGAACTGCGGGTGGTCCAACACGGTCTGGCCATTGTTGACCGGCGACACGGGGATCCGCAGATCGGAGGCCAACGCGACGATCTCGTCAGTGGAACGTTGCGTCGTCCATTCCCGCACAATCTGATTCCACTCCTCCCGGCGTTCCCACCGGGTCGTGGCGACTGCCCAGGCTTGGTCCTCGTCGAGCAGGTCGAGTCGGCCGATCATCGCCAGGAACGACTCGAATTGTTGGCGGGTATTGGTGTTGAAGCCCACCCATCCGTCTGCGGTCGGTTCGATGGAAGGGATTTCAACCTGTCGGGCCGGCACCGTCAACGGGGGACGGCCGGCCAACTCGTGGTAGAGGTCGGCGAATCCGCTGGCGCTGAGGTGACAAGTCTCCAACAACGAGCAGTCAACGATTTCACCCGCGCCGCCGAGTTGAGCGCGACGCAATGCGCCAAGCGCCCCGACGGCGGCATAACTGGCCATCACCCATTCGAAGACCCGACCACCCGCTTGAATGGGCGGTTGGTCCGGACGACCTCGCAACGCCAGGGTTCCGCTCTCGGCCTGGATCGTGAACTCCGTTGAGGGTCGGCCCCGGTACGGTCCGGTCAACCCGTACGGAGACAACGCCATGATCACCAGGTGTGGCGCACGCCGTAGCAGGGCCTCGCGGTCGAGTGCCCCAGGGCCGAGAGAATCGACGAACACGTCGGCGGAAACGATCAGCGGCTCCAGCTCGGGCAGTGAAGTGCCAACGACTGAACGCTTGCCGGCGTTCAAGAATTTGAACAGCGCGCCGGCCTCGCTTCGATCGCCAAACGTTCTGCGGCGGAACGGATCCCCGTCTGGGGATTCAATCTTGATGACCTCTGCTCCCAGGTCGGCGAACAACTTGGTGCAGTACGGACCGGTGATCTCCGTCGCCCACTCGACAACGCGAACCCCACGCAGAGCGTTCATCGCCTTGCGGCTTTGCGCGTCAATGTTTTCGGGAGTGAGTTACTCGCACCGATGAGTGCACACACGCCACCTTCTGTCCTCACGCTCGTGCCGATCGAGCCGGGTGCTCTGCATCCGCATGGCTGCGGCCTGGCTGGCAACGACGCTAGCGACGGGAAAGCCAGGGTGTCAAGTGTGACTCGATAACTATGGCCGCGGTTGAGTCCGGCGGATCTTCTAGTCGGCCGCGCGGACCTTCGGGGCCCGTCGGACCTGCCCGCCTCGCTTGGCGGGCGGCGCCCCAGTTGATGTGCTTACGCCTTTGGCGAGGATCTGCGAACCCAGTTCGATCTGCGCGCGGATGTCTGACTCGCCCGTACCAAACCAGCGTGGTCCGAGGCTCGTTGTGAAGATGATGAAGTTGGCCAGCAGCTCGGCGAACAGGTCGGCGTCGACGTCGGCCCTGATCTGCCCCGCGGCTTGGTAGTGGCGAACGCCTTCGGCAATAACGGAGGTACGGCGTGCGTGATTGGGTTGCAGCACGCGCAGCGAGAAGTCCGGATCTGACAACGCCCGACCGGAAATGTCCCAGCCGGGAACACCGCTGTCCCGGTCATCGATCCTTAGTCTCGCAAAGAAGAGCTGCTCGATATAGTCCTCGAAGCGCGCAGGCAGCGCCGCCACGACTTGCTCCTCGGCCTCACTGACGAGGTCCGCGATCTGTCGAGAAACGACTTGCTCGAAGATGCCTCGCTTGTCCCCGAAGTAGTGGAACAGCATTGCCTCCGAGCAGTCGGCGCGACGAGCGATCTCCTTTGTCGCCGCGGCCGCATATCCCGCTTCGGCAAAGACCTCGGCAGCCGCTTCAAGGAGGGCTCGTTGTTTGCCGTCCTTGTCGCGAACTCGCCGCCGCGCGCCTGTGGTCATCACACATACTGTAGCGAGCACCCGTCGACTTAGAGGAAGCTCGCACGCGTGCCGTCCCACGCCACCCAGGCTTCTTCGGGCTCATCCTTTTGTTCGCAGGGCAATGCGGCGCGCGGTCGCAATTGGGCTCAGGTAGTTATCGAGTGCGACTTGACTCCCCGCAGCCGACGACTTACTGTGCTGCCAAAGCAAATTTCGGCGTGTGCGAGAAATCCGAGGGCCGGCGCAGATGGCACATGGACGGTGGCATGTTTGCGGTGTAGCTGGAATGTGGACGGCCCCTCGGTGGATGCTGTCTGGCCAGGCTGACCGCCGTCGTTGTCCCGAGCTCGGCATGCCGGCGTGCGGGGGCGGAAAGGAATACCCATGGTGAGCAAATCACCGGAGGAACACGCCCGGAACCTCGATCTTCGTCACGAAGATTTCAACGACCAAGAATTCCTGTACAAGGTCTACGCGGTGATGCGGGAGAGCGGGCCGTTCAGTCACCAGGACGTCCCTTTCCTGGGCCCTACGCCGGGGGGCGCGTGGGTCGCCACCCGCTACGACGACTGCTACGAGATCTTGCGTGACTGGCGCAGCTTCTCCAGCAAGCCCCTGGGGCTGGAGGGCAACCCGATGTCGTTTGGCGACATCGTGATCACCTTGGATCCTCCACGGCAGCAACAGCTTCGCAAGGTTCTCAACCCATATTTTTCCCCGGGCCGGATGAAGGAGCTGGAGCCCCAGGTGCGCGCGGTCACCGATGGGTTGATCGACAACTTCATCGAATTGGGCGGCGGTGATCTCGCCGACGTCGCATGGCAGCAACCCGGGATCGTGTTCTTCCGGTATCTACTCGGCATGCCCGTTGAGGACGTGCCGCTCTACATCGAGACAGCTGACCTCGCGATCAACGGTGAGAGCGAAGAGGTCCGGAACGGTTCGATGACGAATCTGTACCTCCGCGTGCGCGAGGAGATCGACAAGCGTCGCGGTGAACCGCCGCGTGACGACCTGATCGATGTGTTGCTCGCCGCCGAGGTCGACGGCGAGAAATTGAGCTTCGACGACGTTGTCGCGAATGTGATGCTGCTGGTGCAGGCGGGGCTCGAAACAACCTCTAGTGCAATGTCGTTCGCCTTCTTCTATCTGGGCACCCATGCGTCCGAGCGCGACCGACTTGTACGCGATGCCGAGTTGATGCCCACGGCGATAGAGGAATTTATCCGGTTCGCCGGTTCGGTCCACGGGCTGCATCGCTCAGTCGCGGAAGGGGTTGAACTAAGCGGCCAGAAGTTCCGTCCCGGTCAGACGGTCGTCGTGAACTACGCGGCCGCCAACCGCGACGCGCGCGAGTTCGACGAGCCGGACAAGTGCATTCTCGACAGGCAGACAAATCGCCACCTGGGATTCGGAGCCGGCGTCCATCGCTGCCTAGGCTCCAATCTCGCCCGGCTCGAGTTTCGGGTGGGCGTCGAACAGACCCTGAATCGGATACCCGACTACGCCATCCCCCTCGGGGCAAAAGTTGATTTTCACGGGAACTCGGTCACTCGGGGCTACCGCGCCCTGCCCGTCGTCTTCACGCCGGGAGTCCGCATCGCCCAATGAGGGGCGACCGCCCATATCAGCTCGCAGACAGCGCAATAGCGAAATCAGGGAGGAACCCGTGGACAAGCAAGATCTTCAATGGATGATCTCCGTCGATGACCACATCATCGAGCCACCGAACCTCTGGGTCGACCGCGCGTCGACCGCCGACCGCGATCGGGTGCCACACGTCGAGCGCATCGACGGCGTCGACACGTGGATCTACGACCAAGCGCGCGCGTCGGTGATGGGCATCTTGGTCGCGGCTCACCAAAGGCCGGCCGAGTATTCCCCGCTGCCAGTGAATTACGACGAGATGCCCCGTGGGTACTTCGACCCGGTGGCCCGCATCCCCGACATGGACGAGGATCATGTGATCGCGGGATTGAACTTTCCGTTCTTCCCCCGGTTCTGCGGTCAGATGTTCGCCCACCTCGGTGACCGCGACCTAGGTCTCAAGTGCGTGCGCGCCTACAACGACTTCGTCATCGATGAGTGGTGCGCGGCGGCGCCCGGTCGTTACATCCCGATGGTAATCATTCCGCTGTGGGATACCCGACTGGCCGTCGAGGAGACGCTACGGTGCGCCGGCAAGGGCGCGAAAGCCATTGCCTTCTCGGAGAACGTGCACCCGCTGGGATTTCCGTCCATCCACTCGGGAGCTTGGGACGATTTCTTCGCGGTGGTGAACGAGACGAAGATGCCGCTGTGCACACACATCGGATCTTCCTCGGTCAGCCCGAACACATCACCTGACGCGCCTTTCGGGGTTCAGGCGGTCAACATCAACCTCAATCTGGCGAACTCAACCACCGACTGGCTGTTCTCGGGCAAGCTGCAGAAGTACCCCGATCTGAAAATCGTGCTGGCCGAGGGCGGCATCGGCTGGATCCCATACCTCATCGAGCGTGCTGAACATGTCGCCGCCGATTACCAATACCTGCGCGCCAACAACTGGGCTGTTGACCCGGCCACGATGCGTCTGACCCCTGTACCCACCGACCCGGACATTTTCCCCGAGTCTCCGCGCCAGCTCTTCCGCGACCACATGTACGGGTGCTTCATCGAGGACGACTTCGGGGCTGCGAATCTCGACTTCATCGGTGTCGACAATGTGATGATCGAAACGGATTATCCGCACACCGACAGCCTCTGGCCCAACTCGCTCCAGGCCGCACATAAGGCACTCGACGGCCGGTCCGACCTCGACAAGTACAAAATTCTGCAAGGTAATGCCCGCCGGGTCTTCGACTTTGAGCCCGCCCCGTGTCCGACGCTGACGTAGTCAACGGCTGACGGACTCGTTTGATGCGGGAGTACCAGAGCTTCATCGACGGTAAGTGGTTGAGCGACAACGCCCTCGGCACCATCGACGTCATCGATCCGGCGACCGAGGAGTTGATCGGACGAGTCGTCGACGGGGGACCCAAGCAGGCGGCCATGGCGATCGAGGCCGCCCGGCGGGCTTTTGACGAAGGCCCGTGGCCGTGGATGTCCGTTCGGGAACGGGCAAAGATCATCAAGCGATTCGCTGAAATCCTCGATGAGCGCAAAGCGGAACTTCGAGAGCTGGTCGTCGCCGAGATCGGCTCGACCGGCTTCATCACCGACCTCATTCAGGTTGGGGGCGCGATCGAGGCCGCCCACTACTACGGCGAGTTCGTCGAACACGATGTGACGTGGGTGGAGACACCGGGCGGGCCCACGGTTTCGCCGACCGGCCTGGGCGGCGTGACGGTGGTCCGCGAGCCGGTCGGGGTGGTCGGAGTCATCACGCCGTTCAACTTTCCGTTCTCGATCAACATTCAGAAGTGCCTGGCCGCCTTGGCCGTCGGCTGCACCGTGGTGCTCAAGCCCCACCCGTGGACCCCGATGAACGCCCTGGAGCTGGCCAAGGTCGGTGAGGAAGCGGGCCTCCCGCCCGGAGTGTTCAACGTCGTCGTGGGCGGTGCGGACGTGGGGGAGGAGCTGTGTACGCACCGAGGTGTCGACATGATCGGGTTCACGGGTTCGACGGCGACCGGTCGACGCATCCGCGAACTATCGGCGGCCACGATGAAACGCGCACAGCTGGAACTCGGCGGCAAGAGCGCGCACATCGTCCTCGACGACGTCACCGAAAGTGACGTCGCGGGAATAGGTTTCGGGCAGGTGCTGATGCATGCCGGACAGGCATGCACCGTCACATCGCGACTTCTGTTGCCCGAGCACCTGCTCGAAGCGTATGTCGAGGGCCTCAAAGCCATGGCTCCCATGATCACGGTCGGGGACCCGCGTGATCCCACCACTGTCGTCGGTCCGCTCATCAGGGATCAGCAGCGTCAACGAGTTGAGTCCTTCGTTCTGGCCGGGGTGCAGGAAGGCGCGCGGCTGGTGGTCGGTGGCAAACGTCCCGAACATCTCGAACGCGGCTTCTACTACGAACCGACGGCATTCGTCGACTGCCGCAGCGACATGCGCTTATGCCAGGAAGAGGTGTTCGGCCCTGTACTGGCGGTGATGACCTATCGCTCCGAAGACGAAGCCATCCGCATCGCGAACGACTCGATCTACGGTCTGGCAGGTCTGGTGATGACCCGCAACGCCGCAAGGGGTTTCAACGTCGCGAGGCAGATCCGAACCGGCACCATCATGGTGCAGACTGTCGCACCCGGTGCCGACCTCGGTGCCAATCCGGGCGATGGGCAGGGCCCCGGCTGGTCGTTGCCGGCGCGTGGCATGTTCAACGGCGGGGGGCCATTCGGCGGCTTCAAACAAAGTGGACTCGGCCGCGAGCAGGGGCGCTGGGGCTTCGAGGAATACACCGAGCTGAAATCAATCACCATGATGTAGCGGCGAAAGGTCGCGTGATGGAACTTCTCAAGGACGTCCGGGTCCTCGAGGTGTCACTGTTCTCCGCGGATGCACTGGGCGGGCATCTGGCCGACCTTGGCGCAGAGGTGATCAAGGTCGAACCACCCGGCGGCAGTGGTTTCCGCGGTTCGGCGGTTTCCGGCGGTGAGTTGCAGGACTCGCACTGGAACCGCGGCAAGAAGAGTGTGGCGATAAACCTGAAAACGGCTGAGGGTCAAGAGGCGTTTCGCCGGCTGGCCGCGACGTCGGCGGTGGTGATCGACGGTCTGCGTTACGGAACCGCGCACCGGCTCGGCTTCAGCTACGACGACATCGTCGCCGTCAACCCGACGGTTGTCTACTGCGTGCTCAACGGCATGGGCAGCTTTGGGCCCTACACCCGATTACCCACGCACGGGCTGTCGTTCGACTGTTTCGCCGGCTTGAGTCCGCCGATCATCGAAGCGGATGGGACGCCACGCCTTTCGGGCGCGGCCACAGGGACGACGGGGGTTCTGGCGGGACCGCTGTACGCAGCCATGGGCGTACTCGCCGCGCTACACGCCGCCGAGCGCGACGGCAAGCCACAGTACGTCGAAGTAGCGCAAGTCGACGCGGCGATCAACTGGAACTTTCAGCACCTCACGGCGCTGGCGAACGGTCAACCGGCCTACGGCGAGGGAATCCGCGCTTCGCTTCGCTACCAGTACTACCGAACAAGCGACGGCAACTACGTGGTGTTCAACGCCCTGGAGGACAAGTTCTGGCAAAGGTTCTGCGAGTCACTCGGCCGGATGGATCTCTACGAACCGGGGCACCAGAAGCCGGGGGAGGATCTCGAGGCAGAGGCCCGCCTGCGCGAGGAGTTAACGGCGATATTCAAGGAACGCACACGCAAGGAATGGACCGACTTCTTCATTGCGGCCGATATCGCAGGCGCCCCAGCGTTTTTGGGCGCAGACCTGTTCGACGACGACCACGCGAAGGCTCGCCGACTCGTCTACGAGCAGGCTCAGCCGGACGGGACGTCGCAACGAATGATGGGAACATGCATCAAGACCAAACCCGACGAAGGATTTGCACCGCCGGCGGCACCGCACGTTGGGCAGCATACTGAAGAGTTACTCGGCGCCCTGGCGGGCTACGACGCGGCCGGAATTGAGCGCCTTCGTTCGTCGGGTGCAATCTGAACACCGGCGCATGCCCCACCCACGGTTCAAATATGAGGAGGTTCGGCGTCTTATCGGCCGATCGGCAGCTAACAGCCCTGCGCGCATCTCACCTCGGCGTCACCCCGGCGACCGGGGACGATTCGTCGCCGTACCGAGGGCGTACTGAACCGTACTGGCAACGCCAGATTTTACTGTCTAGGGACTCGCAATCCGTTGGTGGCGGGTTCGAGCCCCACGTCGCAGCCCCACGTCGCGGAGACCTCGACGCGCTTACTCGCACCCCTGCGGGATGAGGCCGGGTCCTTGGCCAGCTCACGCGTGACCTTCTTCCAGCTGCCGAGCAATGTCCAAAAGGTGCTCGCCATCTACCCAGCTGTCACCAACGAAGCCCACCAACACCACGAAACCGACACAGGCATCCACCAGATGCACCGCGGCACCAAATACGCCGCCGCGCAGCACTTTCGGATGATCGTGGCCAACGATGACCGCGCCCGCACCATGCACACCTTCGCCGCACGCACCCACCGCAAGCTCCTGCCCGCCGCCGTGGCCGCCTAATCGGATACCCCGCCAAACCTCAGGACTACGCGGGCTTGCGGGCCGAATTGTCCGCGCTGGCGGATGGGACCGGCTCGTCGCCGTCTGGCCGGGCCGCGCCCGCGGCGAGGTGCTTGAGCAGCTCGGCCTGGATCAGCCGGCGCCCGGGCGCGAGCCGGTGCGAGAGCCCGTTCAGAAGGATCAGCGTGCGCCCGACGAGCGCGAAGTCCTCCGGGATCTTGCGCAGGCTCGTCGCGCCCAGGATCTCGAAGAAGCTAGCCTCGGTGTCGCTGTCGCCGACCGTCATCAGCATTAGCGAGCGCAGGTTCCCGGGTTTCATCGAGGCGACGTCGAAGCCGAGCTGCTCGGCCGCGGAGAACGCGGAACGCGAGTCGCCGATCATCGAAGAGACCATCATCGTCGCGACGAGCCGCGCGAAGCCAGGCGGCAGCTCCTTGGCCAGGCCGAAGTCGAGGAGGCCGATCCGGCCGTCGGGCAGGATCAGCAGGTTCCCGGGGTGCGGATCGCCGTGGAAGAAGCCCTGCTCGAAGATCATCGTGCCGTAGAGCGCGCCGATCTTGCGCGCGATCTCCGCGAGCTTGTG
>NZ_DATJPU010000232.1:0-6707 GCF_035506235.1 Mycobacterium sp. | reverse complement strand
TACCGCGCGGTGTCCCAATTGGTCGGCGACGGAGCGCGATTCGACGAAGCCGTGCCCGGCCGCTGGGACGTGACGCGCGAGGGCGGCCACTCTCGGCGCCGCATCGTGCACGCCGGGGGCGACGCCACCGGCGCCGAGGTGCAGCGCGCCCTCGACCACGCCGCGGCCATGCTGGACATCCGCACCGGCCACGTGGCCCTGCAAGTGCTGCACGACGGCACCGCGGTGACCGGGGTGTGGGTCGGCAACCCGGACGGGTACGGGATCGTCAGCGCGCCGTCGGTGATCCTGGCCTCCGGCGGGCTCGGGCACCTCTACGGCGCGACCACCAATCCCGACGGCTCCACCGGCGACGGCATCGCGTTGGCGCTGTGGGCCGGCGTGACGGTCAGCGACCTGGAGTTCATCCAGTTCCACCCGACGATGCTGTTCGGCGGTCGAGCCGGCGGGCGGCGTCCGCTCGTCACCGAGGCCATCCGCGGCGAGGGTGCGATACTGCTTGACCGGCAAGGCAATTCGGTCACGGCCGGCGTTCACCCGATGGGCGACCTGGCCCCGCGCGACGTCGTCGCCGCGGCCATCGACGCGCGCCTGAGGGAGACCGGCGACCCGTGCGTGTTCCTGGACGCGCGCGGCATCGTGGGCTTCGAGGCGCGGTTCCCCACCGTCACGGCCGCGTGCCGGTCCGCCGGCATCGACCCCGTCCGCCAGCCCATCCCGGTGGTTCCCGGGGCGCACTACAGCTGCGGCGGCATCGTCACCGACGTGTGGGGCCAGACCGAGTTGCCCGGGCTGTACGCCGCCGGCGAGGTGGCCCGCACCGGGATGCACGGCGCCAACCGGTTGGCTTCCAACAGCCTGCTGGAGGGTTTGGTGGTCGGCGGTCGGGCCGGACGGGCCGCGGCCGCGCACGCGGCGGCGGCCGGGCGTCTCGCCGTCACCGCGCCCGAGCCCGTCGCCCAGACCGCCTTGGAGCGCGACGACCTGCACCGGGCGATGAGCCGGCACGCCTCGGTGGTGCGCGATGCCGCCGGGCTGAACCGCTTGTCCGACAAGCTGTCCGGGGCACCGGTCCGAAAGTTGGCCGGCCGCCACGATTTCGAGGACATCGCGTTGACGCTGACCGCCCGCGCGGTGACCGCGGGAGCCTTGGCGCGCACCGAAAGTCGCGGCTGCCACCACCGCGCCGAATACGCGGATGCCGCGCCGGAACAGGGCCGCAGCAGCGTGCTCCGGCTGGCCGCCGACCACAACTCCGTGCTGGTGGAGGCGCTGGCGGCGGTGGGCTGACGATGCTGTCGGACTGCGAACTCGACGCCGCTCGGGACGCCATTCGGCGCGGCCTGCGCGAGGATCTGCGCTACGGGCCCGACATCACCACGCTGGCCACGGTGCCCGCCGGCGCGGTGGCCACGGCGTCGATGGTGCCCCGTGAGCCGGGGGTGATCGCCGGGCTGGACGTCGCGTTGCTGGTCCTTGACGAGGTGCTCGGCGCCGGCGGTTACCAGGTGCTCGATCGCGTCGAGGACGGCGCTCGGCTGCGCCCGGGTGAGTCGCTGCTGACCGTGCAGGCGGAGACCCGGGGCCTGTTGACCGCCGAGCGGACCGCGCTGAACCTGATCTGCCACCTGTCGGGGATCGCCACCGCGACGGCGGCTTGGGTAGACGCGGTGCACGGCACCAAGGCCAAGGTCCGCGATACCCGCAAAACCCTGCCGGGCCTGCGGGTCTTGCAAAAATACGCGGTGCGCGTCGGCGGGGGCGTCAACCACCGCCTGGGTCTCGGCGACGCGGCGCTGATCAAGGACAACCACGTCGCGGCCGCGGGCTCGGTGGTCGAGGCGCTGCGGGCGGTGCGCGAAGCCGCCCCCGACCTGCCGTGCGAGGTGGAGGTGGACTCGCTCGAGCAGCTGGACGGGGTGCTGGCCGAAAAGCCCGAGCTGATCCTGCTGGACAACTTTCCCGTGTGGCAGACGCAGACCGCCGTGCAGCGCCGCGACGCGCGGGCGCCTGCCGTGCTGCTCGAGTCGTCCGGCGGCCTCAGCCTGGACAACGCGGCGACCTACGCCGCCACCGGTGTCGATTACCTGGCCGTCGGGGCGCTGACGCATTCGGTGCGCGCGCTCGACATCGGCCTGGACATGTAGGGCCGTTCATTTCAGTCGCGAAAGTGCAACTACCGACGGCCTACTCGGAAAACGTGTCGCTAGTTGCACTCTCGCGGCTAGGTGGCGTCAGCCGCGCAGCAGGGTCCGCGCCGCGGGCTTGGCGGCGTCGAGTGCGCCCGCATCACCGGAGATCCGGGACAAAATCAGCGCGCCCTCGATCAGCGCGATCACCGCGACTGCAACGCGTTGCGCCTCCGTGGTGGACCAGCCGTCGGAGCGGAGCCGCTCTTCGATCGCCGCAGACCAACCGTTGAAGGCGCGCGCCGACGCCTCGCGTACCAGCGGGCTCGCGTTCACCGCCTCGGTGGCGATCGGCTCGATCGGGCAGCCGTCGCGCTGATCGCCGGCCAACCCCGCGATCAGCAGGTCGACCCAGCGGTCGACGATGTCGGCCACCGGCCGGCCCGTCGCCAGGAACCGGCGCAGCAGTTGCTCGATGCCGGTCCCCTCGGCGACGACGACCGCGGCGGCCAGCTGTTGCTTGCCCCGCGGGAAGTGGTGATACAGCGAACCGGGCTTGACCCCGGCCTCCGCGAGGATCTGGTTGAGGCCTGTCGCCGCGTAGCCCTGCCGGCGGAACAGGGTGGCGGCCTTGTCGATCAGCGCCGCGCGGCTGCGATCTGGTCTGGGCATCGGTATTGACAATACTTGAAAGATCACTCAAGAATGCTGAGATGAGGCAGTTGACTTTCGAAGAGACCGGGCGATACGCGTGGCGCGAAACGCCCGAGCCGCAGATCACCGCGCCCGAGCAGGCGCTGGTGCGGCCGCTGGAGGTGGCCTGTTGCGACCTCGACGTCGCGGTGTGCCACGGGCGGCTGCCCCTTCCGCCGGGGTACGCGGTGGGCCACGAAGGATTGGCCGAGGTCGTCGCGGTCGGCGATGACGTCAAAAGTGTCCGCACCGGCGAACGAGTCGTCGTGCCATTTCAGATCAGCTGCGGCACCTGCCACGAATGCCGCCGCGGGGTGACCGGTTCATGCAGCTCGGGGCCCCTGATGGCGATGTACGGAATGGCGCCGATTGCCGGGCTGGACGGCGGTGGCTTCATGTCGGATCTGGTGCTGGTGCCGTATGCGGACGCGATGCTGATCCCCGTTCCCGACGCCGTCGAACCGATCTCGATCGCCTCCCTGTCCGACAACATTCCTGACGGGTGGCGGACCGTCGGGCCGTTCACCGACGAGCTGAACGCGCTCGATCCGGCCGACCGCCGCGTGCTGGTGGTCGGGCGGCTGTCGATCGGGTTGTACTCGGCCGCCTTCGGCGTGGCGCTGGGCGCCCACGTCGACTACGTCGACACCGACCCGCAGCGGCTGGCCGCCGCCGAGAAGCTCGGCGCGGTGGTCCACGACGTCGCCAAACCCGACAAGTCGTGGGACCCCTACCCGGTCACCGTCCACACGACCGGCGACGCGGCGACGCTTTCGGCCACACTGCGAGCGACCTGGGCGGACGGCGTCTGCACCGACACCGGGATTTACCCCGAATACAAGGTCGAGATGCCGTTGCTGCCGATGTACACCCGCGGTGTGCGGTTCGTCACCGGACGCGTCAGCGCGCGCACGGTCATCCCGAGGGTGCTGGAATTGCTGGCCGACGGCCTGGACCTGTCGCCGGCCGTCGACCGCGTCGTCGCCTGGGAGGATGCCCCCTCGGCGTGGCCGACGATGACCGGTAAGACCGTCTTCACCCGGGCGTAGGCCCTCGAGGTTTGGGTGTGCGTCCTGGGCGCGAAATTCCGCCGTCAGCGCACACTGAAAGCCCTCAGCGCACAGTCAACGACGGCGGTCCCAGGTAATCAGGCGATATCGCCGACGAAAACCCCCATCCGGCTCAGCTGCATGCGCGCCATGCGCGGCAGGTTTTGGGCGTCGGGTCCGTCGTAGCCGGCGGGCAGGATCCGCGGGTTGGTGATGTGCACCTGCTGACGGGCGAAGCGCAGGTCCGCTTGGCCCGCGGCCAGCACGTTCTTCACCCAGTCCGTCTTGCCGTGGGCCAAAGCGATCGCCAGCACATTTCCCTTGCGGTAGGCCGTCACGATGGTCTTGTACGGCTTGCCGGACTTGCGACCGCGATGCTCGATGGTCCCGGTTCCGGGCAGAAAGCGCGCGATCGGCTTGAGGGCATTGTTGAGGTACTTGACCTGAAGGTTCTCAAACCAGACCGGAAAGACCATCGGGACGCCCGGGGCGTTGTTTGGGTGATCCTTTTTGGACATGACGGCACTGTACCGGTCCGCTAGCGGCTGGAGCCGTTCCGGGAGCGCGACTTCGGTGGCGGGCAACGTTCGTCGAATCGTGCTGACTGGTGGCGGCGGAACCCCCGAGAGCTAATGCGGTTGCTCCCATCGGGGACAATGGAGAACGTGACCCCCACCCAAGCGTCGCCGATCGCCCGCATCGACCTGCGCGGCGCGGAGCTGACGGGCGCCCGGCTGCGGGCAGCGCTGCCGCGCGGCGGCGCCGACGTGGACAGCGTGTTGCCCACGGTGCGCCCGATCGTGCAGGCCGTCGCCGAGCGCGGGGCCGAGGCGGCGCTGGAGTACGGGGCGTCGTTCGACGGCGTGCGGCCCCGGGCCGTGCGGGTGCCGGCCGCGGCGCTCGAAACGGCGCTGGCCGAGCTCGACGCCGACGTGTCAGAGGCGCTGCAGGTGATGATCGAACGCGCCCGCGCCGTGCACGCCGACCAGCGGCGCGCCGACGTCACCACCACCCTGGGTCCCGGTGCGACGGTCACCGAACGCTGGGTTCCGGTCGAGCGCGTCGGCCTGTACGTGCCCGGCGGCAACGCGGTGTACCCGTCGAGCGTGGTGATGAACGTGGTGCCGGCGCAGGCCGCCGGCGTCGGCTCGCTGGTGGTGGCCAGCCCGCCGCAGGCCCGCTTTGACGGGCTGCCGCACCCGACGATCCTGGCCGCGGCCCGGCTGCTGGGCGTCGACGAGGTGTGGGCGGTCGGCGGCGCCCAGGCCGTCGCCCTGCTGGCCTATGGCGGCACCGACACCGACGGTTCGGAACTTGAGCCCGTCGACATGATCACCGGGCCCGGCAACATCTACGTCACCGCCGCCAAGCGGCTGTGCCGCTCGCGGGTGGGCATCGACGCCGAGGCCGGGCCGACGGAGATCGCGATCCTGGCCGACCACACCGCCGACCCCGCGCACGTGGCCGCCGACCTGATCAGCCAGGCCGAGCACGACGAGATGGCGGGCAGCGTGCTGGTGACCCCGAGCGAGCAGCTGGCCGCGGCCACCGACACGGAACTGGCCGCCCAGCTGCGAACGACGGTGCACCGCGACCGGGTGACGGCCGCGCTCGGTGGACCCCAGTCGGCGATCATCCTGGTCGACGACCTGGACGCCGGCGTCACCGTCGTCAACGCCTACGCCGCCGAACACTTGGAGATCCAGACCGTCGACGCCCCGCAGGTCGCCGGCCGGATCCGTTCGGCCGGTGCGATTTTCGTGGGCCCCTACGCGCCGGTGAGCCTCGGCGACTACTGCGCCGGATCCAATCACGTGCTGCCGACCGGCGGCTCCGCGCGGCATTCCAGCGGCCTGTCGGTGCAGACCTTCCTGCGCGGCATCCACGTCGTCGACTACACCGAGGCGGCCCTCAAGGACGTCTCCGGACACGTGGTCACGCTGGCCAAGGCCGAAGACCTGCCGGCGCACGGCGAGGCGGTACGGCGGAGGTTCGAGCGATGACCGGACCCAAGAAACCGGCGCTTGACGACCTCCCGCTGCGCGATGACCTGCGCGGCAAAACCCCTTACGGCGCACCGCAATTGGCGGTGCCCGTGCGGCTGAACACCAACGAGAACCCGCACCCGCCGACCCAGGCGCTGGTCGACGACGTCGTGCGCTCGGTGGGCGGGGCCGCCGCCGAGTTGCACCGTTATCCCGACCGCGACGCCGTGGCCCTGCGCCGCGACCTGGCCGCCTACCTCACCGCACAAACCGGCGTCCCGCTGGCCACCGAAAACGTCTGGGCCGCAAACGGTTCCAACGAAATACTGCAGCAGCTGCTGCAGGCGTTCGGCGGGCCGGGACGCACCGCGATCGGGTTCGTCCCGTCCTACTCGATGCACCCGATCATCGCCGACGGCACCCGCACCGAATGGCTCGAAGCCGCGCGCGCCGACGACTTCAGCCTCGACGTCGATGCCGCGGTTGCCGCCGTCACCGAACGCAAGCCCGACGTCGTGTTCATCGCCAGCCCCAACAACCCGTCGGGACAAAGCGTTTCGCTGCCGGACCTGCGGCGGCTGCTCGACGTGGTGCCGGGCATCCTGATCGTCGACGAGGCCTATGGCGAATTCTCCTCGCAGCCCAGCGCGGTGGCGCTGGTCGAGGAGTATCCCACCAAGCTCGTCGTCACCCGCACCATGAGCAAGGCATTCGCGTTCGCCGGCGGGCGGCTCGGCTACCTGATCGCCACGCCGGCAATGATCGACGCGATGCTGCTGGTGCGGCTGCCCTATCACCTATCGTCGGTCACCCAGGCCGCGGCCCGGGCCGCGCTGCGGCACGCCGACGAC
>NZ_DATJPU010000231.1:0-15418 GCF_035506235.1 Mycobacterium sp. | reverse complement strand
ACCACACCCGCACGCTGTCGGGGTCGCGGCCGGCCTTCTCCGCGGCCGTCTTGACCGTCGCCACGCAGCGCTGCAGCGTCTCCGGGGTGAAGTAGGTGTGCAGGATCACGTCGTCGAAAACCCGGCCGCCGAGCGCGAGCGGGTTGGGCCCGAAGGCCACCAGCGCCAGGCGAATGTCTTCGTCGAAGTCCGGGTCGAGGAACAGGACGGGGTATTTGCCCATCGGGCCGTCGTGGTTGAAGATCAGCTCGCCGTGCCACAGCCGGCGCATCACCTGCGCCCAGTCCTCCATCTGGGCCGTGGTGACGGCAGGTATGCCGAACGCCCCATAGATGGCGGCGATGCCGCGGCCGATGCCGAGCGTGAATCGCCCGCCGGAGAGCCGGTGCATGGTGGTCGCCCACGATCCGGTGATCAGGGGGTGGCGAGTGTTGTGATTTGTTGCGGCGGTGGCGATTTGCATCCGGTTGGTCACCGCGCAGGCCGCCCCGACGAGGGAGGACGCTTCCTTGACGTTCCAGCGCTCGGAGATGAACGCGGTGCCGAAGCCCAGTTCCTCGCCGCGGCGGGCTTCGTCCATCAGGGTTGCCGGACCCTCGCCGCCGGCGCCGGCCAGCAGGTAGTAGCCCAGCTCGTCAAGTGCGCGCTCGCTCAATTCCAAACTCCTTGCTGGTAGCCGCAATTCCAAACCCCGACGATCTTGCCGGCGACGTTGGCCTCGGTGCCGTCCTTGGTGGTCATCGTCGAGTCGTAGACGATCGCGACGTGTTTGCCGTCGTCGCCGGCGAACGTCGCCGTCACGCGGCCACCTCACCCAGGAAGCGCTCGGTCACCTTGAGCACACGCCGGGAGAAGATGTGACCGACGTGGCCGCCGTCGTACCAGTACAGCTGCCCGCCCCAGCGTTCCTGCAACGCGACCGCGGGCTCACGCATCGCCATGCGGTCGTGCCAGGCCCCGACGATGAGCCGGCGCTGCGGCGGAGGCGCGGGTTCGACCCGCAACGGATCGATCACCGAGGTCAGCTTCGACACCTCAGGAGACTCGAGCAGCTCGCGGAACGCGGCGCGGGATGGCCCGAAGCGCCCCAGGTGTCGCGCGATCATCGCGTTGAGCCCCAGGATGGGGGTATACAACGCCACCGCGTCGACCCGCTCGAGGTGGGAAACCAGCGCGGCCGCCGGGGTGCCCATCGAAATCCCTCCCACCACAAGGGCGCCGGCCTGCGGCCGAACCCAGCGCACCACGGCGCGGACCTCCGACACCGCACGCATCATGCCGGCGACGTTGCCCAGCGGATCCACGTCCGGATAGGCCGGCCATTCGCGGCGCCGGGAACCGTGGCCGGGCTGCACCGGCATGGCGACGTTGAACCCCAGCCCGTGATGGATCCGGCCCATCCGGGACAGCAGCATGTCTTCCGTGCCGCCCTGGCCGGCGCCGTGGACCCAGACCAGCCATGGCCTCGGGCCGTCCCGGTGCCGGCACACGTGCACCACCGCCCGCGCGGGGCCGCCCAGCCCGTCGGCCTTCAGCGTGGCCGGCAGCTTCGGATCGTGTTCGAACGTCATCCGCTCGTACGCCAGGCCGGCGATCCGCCGCCGCCGCACCGAAGTCGCCCGCAGCGGCTCCGGTTCGGCGTGCGCCCCGTCGATGCCCAGCGCCGACAACTCCTCGGCCGCCGCGGTGCACGCGTCCAGCGGCCGCACCGTCGGGGGACTGCCGTTCAGCAGCGAAAACCCGCTCAGCACAAGCTCGTCCAGCATGACCTCACCGAATTGCCGTATCCCGCGCGGCGACGCCGGGGCCCAGCCGGTCGATTCGTTGAGGCCGGCCACCGTGCGCGGCAGCAGCATCCCCAGCTCACGAGCCAGCTCCCGGGACAGCCCAGCCCGCGCGTCGCCCACGACATGTTGCTCACCCGGGCGAGCATGAAGCCGGTGTAGCCGCCGGCCGCGATGTCGTCGCAGCGGCGCGGTATTCGGGGATCCCGCCGGTATAGCCCATGTACATCCGTTTCTCGTCGGGCGCGTTGCCGTTGTACCAGGAGTTGCCGGACGGGCGCGCCGGTACGGTCGGTGGCGTGGTCGACCCACTCCTGGCCCTGGACGAAACTTCCGCCGATTTGCTGAAATCTATACTGTAATGAATTTAGTATCAATGAGTGCGGTATATGGCGCTGCGCAGGTGGGCGACCCAGTTCTACGAAGTGCCGGCATGACGGCACTCGAACACCTCGCGGCCCCGGGACACACCGCGATCGTCACCCAAGAGTGCCAGGGCGCGGTGATGGGCCCGAACGCCGGCCTGGGCATGCTGGCCCGGGAGGCGCGCCGCGTCGCCCTGCCGAACATCGTGCGGCTGTTGCCCGCGGCGCGGTCGGCCGGGGTGCGGGTCGTGCACTGCCTGGTGCATAGACGCCCCGACGGGCTCGGCTCGAACCACAACGCCAAGATCTTCGCCATCGGCCGCGGCGACGTCGACATCGCGCCCGGCACGACCGGGGCGGCTCTACTGCCCGAATTGGGGCCCCAGCCAACCGATTTGGTGCTCAGCCGCTGGCACGGCGTCGGGCCGATGGGCGGCACTGACCTCGACGCGGTGCTGCGCAACCTCGGGGTCTCCACCCTCGTCGTGGTGGGCGTATCGCTGAATATCGCGATCCCTAACGTCGTCATGGACGCGGTCAACGCCGCCTATCGCGTCGTCGTCCCGCGCGACGCCGTCGCCGGCGTGCCGGCCGACTACGGCGCCGCCGTCATAGCCAACACGCTGTCGTTGCTCGCGACGATCACCACGACGGACGATCTGCTTCGCGCATGGGAGCGCCCATGACCGCCTGCAGGATCTCGCCGTCGCCACCGACAGCTCGATGCGGGCACCGCGAGCACTCCCGAGGGCGTGGCGCCGGGCGGGCGGGCCATCGAACTGCCCGGGTTGGGGCCCACGTGGGCGGGAACAACTCCGTGCACGGCGGCATGATCCCGATGTTCTACGACCGGCTGTTCGGGATGGTCGTGTCCACCGCCGGTTGTCCACCCACTCGGACGGCTTTTCTGCACGCCGACTACAGCAACGTCACGCCGATCGAGGAGCCGTTGACCGCCCGCGGCGGATCACCAACGTCGACGGCAGGAAATTCTTCGTTGCCGCTACCATGACGGCTGCCGACGGCACACGGCTCAGCGAAGCCAACGGCCTGATGGTCCGCCCTGCTACCCCACCAGCCGTGAGAGGCACGATGTCCGACACCGCAACACAATTCACCGTGCCCGAGGTCGCCAAGGCCGTCGCCGCGGCGATCCCCGACCGCGACCTGGTGATCCGGGGCGACCGGCGGTACAGCTACGCGCAGATCCTCGAGCGGGCGAACCGGCTTGCCGCATACCTGCACAAGCGCGGACTGGGTTGCCACACCGAGCGTTCCGCGCTCGCCGGCCACGAGGTCGGACAGGACCTGCTCGGCCTGTACGCCTACAACGGCAACGAGTTCGTCGAGGCGTTGCTGGGCGCCTTCCAGGCGCGCGTCGCACCCTTCAACGTCAACTTCCGCTACGTAAAAAGCGAGCTGCAATACCTGCTGGCGGATTCGGGGGCTTCCGCCCTGATCTACCACGCCGCCTTCGCGCCACGAGTGGCCGAAATCCTGCCTGACCTGCCGCAGCTGCGCGTCCTGATTCAGATCGCCGACGACTCGGGCAACGACTTGATCTATGGCGCGGTGGATTACGAGGCCGCCCTGGCGTCCAGCCCGCCGCAACCACCGCCCCTGCAGCACTCGCCCGACGACCTCTACGTCCTCTACACCGGCGGCACCACGGGGATGCCGAAGGGCGTGCTGTGGCGCCAGCACGACATCTTCATGACGTCCTTCGGCGGGCGGAACCTCGTGACCGGGGAGCCATCGGCGTCGGTCGACGAGATCGTGGCACGGGTGGGTGCGGGCCCGGGCACCAAGTTGCTCATCTTGCCGCCACTGATCCACGGCGCCGCCCAGTGGAGCGTGATGACCGCGATCACGACGGGGCAGTCCGTCGCCTTCCCTTCGGTCGTCGACCATTTGGACGCCGACGATGTCGTGCGGACCATCGAGCGTGAGCGGGCCACCGTGGTGACGGTGGTCGGGGACGCGATGGCCCGACCGCTGGTCGCTGCGATCGAGAAAGGCACCGCAGACGTGTCGTCGTTGGCTGTGGTCGCCAACGGCGGCGCCCTGCTGACCCCGTACGTCAAGCAACGCTTGATCGAGGTGCTGCCGAACGCCGTCGTGGTCGACGGCGTCGGATCCTCGGAAACCGGGGCGCAGATGCACCACCTGTCCGCTCCGGGCGCGGTGTCGACCGGAACGTTCAACGCCGGGCCCGACACGTTCGTGGCGGCCGAGGACCTGTCGGCGATCCTGGCGCCCGGCCACGACGGCATGGGCTGGCTAGCGCAGCGCGGCTTTGTTCCGCTGGGGTACAAGGGCGATGCGGCCAAGACGGCCAAGACCTTCCCAGTGATCGACGGGGTGCGGTATGCCGTCCCCGGCGACCGCGCGCGCCACCGCGCCGACGGCGCCATCGAATTGCTGGGCCGCGATTCGGTCACCATCAATTCCGGCGGCGAGAAGATCTTCGTCGAGGAGGTCGAGACCGCGATCGCGTCGCATCCCGCGGTGGCCGACGTGGTGGTCGCCGGGCGGCCCAGCGAGCGTTGGGGCCAGGAGGTGGTGGCCGTCGTCGCGCTCGCCGAGGGCGCGAGCGCCGACGCCGACGAGCTCGTCGCCCACGCCGCAAAGGCGTTGGCGCGCTACAAGCTTCCCAAGGCGATCGTGTTCCGTCCGGTGATAGAGCGCAGCCCGTCGGGCAAGGCCGACTACCGGTGGGCGCGCGAGCAGGCCGTGAACGGCTGACGGTTACCGGCCTGCCTGGTCGCCGGGGCGCCCAATATTGTCTACTGTAAGAATTACAGTACGATCTTACGCAGGACTGCCCGTTCCTGCTGAAGATGCTGGAGATCTAGGTGACGACCAACGTCCACACCGGCCCCCACACCGGCCAAGAGACCGTCAGCCTGCGTGACCCCTACCCTTTCTTTGCTCACAAGCGCCGGCAGGGCGGCGTCTTCCGCGGCACGGTCATGGACTACACCAAGACGCCCGAGTCGCTGATACCCGAGCGCGAGTATTCCGCGGTGTCGTTCGACGCGGTGAACACGGTGTTCCGGGATGGACGGGTGTTCAGCTCCGCACCGTACGACAAGACGATCGGCCTCTTCATGGGACCGACCATTCTGGCGATGGAGGGAAAGAAGCATCGCGACCATCGCAACCTGGTCTCGGCGGCTTTCAAGTCCAGGGCGCTGGCCCGGTGGGAGCCCGCCGTCGTGCTGCCGATCTGCAACGCGTTGGTCGACGAGTTCATCGACAGCGGCGAGGCCGACCTGGTCCGGCAATTCACCTTCGAATTTCCCACCCGGGTCATCGCCCAACTGCTGGGGCTGCCGGCCGACGACCTGCCGATGTTCCGCCTGCGCGCCGTGGAGCTGATCAGCTACCACGTCAATTACGAGCGGGCCTTCGAGGCGTCGGCGGCACTGAAGGATTGCTTCCTCGAGCAGATCGAGCTGCGCAGATCCCAGCCCACCGAGGACATCATTGGCGACCTGGTCACCGCGGAGATCGACGGCGAAAACCTAAGTGACGAAGCGATTTACTCGTTCCTGCGCCTGCTGCTGCCGGCCGGGTTGGAGACCACGTACCGGTCGTCGGGCAACCTGCTGTACCTATTGCTCAGCCATCCCGATCAGTTCGCCGCGGTCCAGGCGGACCGCGGGCTGATCGGCCAGGCCATCGAGGAGGGGCTGCGCTACGAGACGCCGCTGACCACCGTGCAGCGGTTCACCACGGAGGGCACCGAGCTCGAGGGCGTCGAGATTCCGGCGCGCGCCGTGGTCGGGGTGTGCATCGGTTCGGCGAATCGGGACGAGCGGCGCTGGGAACGCTCCGGCGAATTCGACATCTTCCGCACGCACATGCCGCACATCTCCTTCGCCGCCGGCGAACACACATGTCTTGGTCTGCACCTGGCGCGGCTGGAAACCCGCGTCGCACTCGAATGCCTGCTGAATCGGCTGACCACCGTCAACCTGCTGACCGACGGCGACCCGCACATCCACGGCCAGCCCTTCCGTTCGCCGACGGCGCTTCCGGTGACGTTCGACGCGAAGTAGGGTCTGCGAAATGGTAAGAGTCATGTCGGGCTTCCGGGTCCTGGAGCTTGCGCAATTCACGTTCGTCCCGGCGGCGGGCGCCATCCTGGCGGATTGGGGCGCCGATGTCATCAAGGTCGAGCACCCGCTGCGCGGCGACACCCAGCGCGGCTTCCTCAACATGGGCGGCATCCAGGTCGACCCGGAGCGACACCCGCTGATGGAGCATCCCAACCGGGGCAAGCGCAGCGTGGGAATCGACATCTCCACGCCGGGCGGCCAGGAAGTGATCTACGAACTGGCCAAGGCCTCCGACGTGTTCCTGACCAATTACATGCCCGCGCAGCGCCAGAAGCACAAATTCGACGTCGAGCACATCCGCGCCGCGAACCCGAACATCGTCTATGCCCGCGGTTCGGCCTACGGCGACAAGGGACCGGAACGCGACGCCGGCGGATACGACGGCACCGCGTTCTGGACGCGCAGCGGCATCGGGTACGCGCTGACGCCGGAGGAGCTGGGCGGCGCGCTGGGGCAGGGTATTCCCGCGTTCGGCGATTCCATCGGCGGCATGTTCATCGCCGGCGGCATCGCGGCCGCGCTGCTGCATCGCGAGCGCACGGGCGAGGTCGTCGAAATGGACGTCTCGCTGCTGAGCACGGCCTGGTGGGCGGCGGGGGCCAGCGTGACGCAGGGCATGGAGACGGGCGAGGTGATGCGCACGCCCATGCCGGGTTCCGGCAAGTCGGTCAACCCCTTCATGGGCAACTATGAAACCTCCGACGGCGGGACGATCAACCTGTGCATCATCAGCCCGACCGGATTGATCCGGGACACCTTCGAGCACCTCGGGATTACCGAGGCGGCCGACGATCCCCGCTTCTCCGACGTCCTCCCGCTGATCCAGAACGCCGACGCGGCCGCCGAGCTGATCGCAAACGCCTTCGCCGGCAAGCCCTTTGACTACTGGCGGCAGCACCTCAAGACGATGAAAGGGCAGTGGGCCCCCTTCCAAAGCCTTCTCGACCTGGTCGACGACGAACAAGCCATCGCCAACGACATGATCGCCGAGGTCGAACTCGCCGGCGGCGGAAAGCCTTTCCGCGTCGTGCGCGGCCCCGTGCAGTTCAACCATGAGCCGCTGGTGACCACACGGGCGCCGCAGGCGTCCGAACACACCGAACTCGTTCTGATGGAGCTCGGCATGGACTGGGACCGCATCGCCGAGCTCAAGGATTCGGGAGCCATCGCTTGACCGGCGTCGATGCGATCTATGTCGGCAGTGAATATCCGTCGAGCGTGTAACCACCGCGACGACACGGCGGCGCAATGGTTACCCGCTCGGCGCCGTTTTCTGCACCGGCGGTGAGTAGTTCGGCTTGCCCAGCCCGAGCATGTACTGACCGATCATGTTGCGGAACACCTCCAGCGTGCCGCCGTAGATGCCTACCAACGGAGCGAACCGGTAGGCATACTCCGCGCTTCCGTCGTCGGCGGCGCCGTCGGTCCCGTATGGCAGGGCCGATGCGGCCCCGAGGATGTCCATCAGGTCCGGGGAGATGTCCCGCATCGTTTGGGCGATGGCGACCCGGCCGAAGATGCTCGGGGCCGACAGCGCAATTTCCAATCGGGCGGCGCTGCGGCCCAGCCGATACGCGACCGACTTGTCGTCGATCAGCCGGCGGCCGTCGGGTCCGGGCCGGGTGACGCGGGCCGCGGCCCTGTCAGCGGCCTCGGCCAGAGATCCGGCCTGGTGCATCATGATCGACGTGTCCTGCAGCCCGTCGGGTGATGCCGCGACCGCGCCGTGCTCGACGTTGAGCGGCTCGCGCAGCACGGTCCAGCCGGCGTTCACGTCGCCCAGCCGGTATTTGTCGTCGACGCGAACGTCGCTGTAGTAGACGATGTTCGTCCTGTCGCCGTCCACCGTGCGGATGCCCTGGATCTCGATGCCCGACGAGTCCAGCGGAACCAGGAACATGGTCAGGCTCTTGTGTTTCGGCGCGTCCGGGGCGGTGTTGGTGATCAGGAACACGTATTGGCAGTTGTGGGCGCCGGTAGTGAACATCTTGGAGCCATTAACGATCCACCCGTGACCGTCGCGCACGGCGCGGGTCTTGCAGGTGGCGACGTCGGAACCGCCTTCGGGCTCGGTGTAGCCGAGGCACAGCCGGATCTCGCCGGTGAAGACCTTCGGCAGCACCTCGTCGCGCAGTTCCGGCGATCCGAACTTCGCGACCGAGCGGGCCACCATGGCGGTGGTCCCCCACGTCACCCAGGGCACGTGGGCCCGCCGCTTCTCCAGCTCCCAGATGCGGCGCCGGACCCGGCTGAATCCGCCCTCGGATTCCGGCTTCCACTCAGCCTCCAAATACCCTGCGGCACCGAACTTCAGGTGCAGGCCCTCGTCGAAGTTGTCGCCCGTCTCGCGGTCACGGCGCCTGACCTCTTCGGTCATGTGGGTGCTGAGGAAGTTTCGCGCGTCGTCGCGGAAGGCCTGATCTTCCTCGGACAGCTCGACTCGGGAGAAGTCCATTCGATGCGCTCCTGTCTTAAGCCGGCTGGGGTGCGCTTTCGCGGGCCGCGACGATCTCGCCGACCCGCACGGCGGTGGCACCCGGATCGCCGGCGGCCAGCGGCCATCCCCTGGCGCGCACCAGGTACGCCGTGGCCGCGGCTTCGGAGGACACCCCGAGGCCGCCCTGGATGTGCACCGCCATCGTCGCCGCCTTGGCGGCCTCCTCGGCCATGAAGACGAAGGCCGACGGCGCCAGCTCGGGGCGTTCGTCGGGTTCGTTGTCCAGGAACCAGGCCGCGCGGCGGGCGAGGTTGCGACCGCCCTGAACGGTGATGGCCATGTTCGCCAGCGGGTGCGAGATGGCCTGCAGGGTGGAGATCGGCACGCCCAGCGTGTAGCGGGTCTTGGCGAACTCCGCGGCGATCGTCATCGTCTCCTCGACCAGACCCACCAGCGCGGCCGCGGTGAGCAGCCGCCATTCGTCCAGGGCCCGTTGATAACTCGCCACGGCGTCGGGCCCCTCGGCCACGACCGTGCGGGTGTCGGCGGCGGCCGGGTCCACCCAGGCCATCGGCAACCGGCCGATGTTGTCCACCTTCGCCGGCCGGGTGCCGAAGGAGAGGAGCACGACCTGATCGCTGTCACGGATTACGATGTGGTCGGCGATCGAGCCCGTCGGAATCAGCCGGGCGCCCTGCGCACCGTCGATGCGCGCGTCGAGCGCGGCGAGCTGGTCACCGCCGGCCACCCCGCTCGTTTCAGCGCCCAGGCCGCCCAGGCGTCCCAGCAGGCGGGCGGCGCACACGTGGTCGATCCACGGCACCGGCGCCAGCGACCGGCCGATCTCCTCGGCAACCAGGGTGAGGTCGACCAGCGTCGCGCCATCGCCGCCGCAGGACTCCGGCAGCGCCATCGTGGTCGCGCCCATCGCGCATAGCCTCTCCCACAGACTCTTGTCGAAACCGGATTGCTCTGCCGCGCGCACCGTTTCGATCGAGCAGTGGGTCTTGAAGAACTGTCTGTACGCGTCCTGCAGCGCCACGTGGTCTTCGGACAGGCTGTAGTCGAGTCTGCGCAGTTCGAAGCGGTCCATCGTCAATGTTCCTTCCCGAAGAAGAATTCCTGGGCGTTGTTGTGCAGGTAGTTGTCCAGCACCTCGGGCGGCAGGTCCAGCGCCCGGGCTTCCGGGATCACCCGGCGCATGCGCAGCACCGGCCAGTCCGACGCGTAGATCACCTTGTTGGGGCCACGCGTTCGCATGTAGTGCAGCAGGCTTTCCGGCAGCCGTTTGGGCGACCACGCCGACGTCATCAGCCGCAGGTTGGCGTACTTGAGCAGCAGCCGGATGGCGACGTCCCACCACGGGTCGGCCCCGTGGATCATGCACAGCTTCAGCTCCGGGAACCGCACGCAGACGCGGTCCAGGTGCATGGGGTGCTGGACCTCTCCCGGGATCGGCGGGCCCGGGATGCCGGTGTTGATGCACAGCGGCAGGTCCAGCTCCGCGCATTTCGCGTAGAGCGGGTAGTAAACGGCGTCACTGGGCGGGTATTGACCGTCACCCCAAAAGCTGGGTCCCACTACGGCATACGCGACCGGCAGGTCGCCGACGACCGCGGTCAATTCGCGCAACGACCGCACCGGGCGCAGCAGGTTGACCCCGCCCATCGCAAGGGCGAACCGGTCCGGTTTGGCCTCGACGAACTTGTGCGCGGTGGTGGACGGGCCGGCGATCGAGTCCATCAGGATCGCCTTTTGCACACCCTGGGAATCCATCTCGTCGAGTAGCTCGGACAGATCGACCGGCGCGAACATCGACTCCGGGCCCTTGAAGTAGTCGTCCCTGACCTTGAGCATCCAGGCGGGCTGGGATTCGGCCTCCCCGAAGTGCACGTTGACCAGGCAGTCAATCGCTTTGGTGTTCATGGCACCTTCTGTTCGGCTTGCTCTCGCGCCCATCGGTAGTTCGGCTTGCCGTTGCCGAGCCGCTCGATCTGCTCGACGAAGATGAACGCCTTGGGCGCCTTGAAATGCGCCAGCTGCGAGGTGCACAACGTGTACAGGGCCCGCTCCGACGCGAGGTCGGCGCCCGGGTGTGCCGCGACGAGGGCGACGACTTCCTGCCCCCACCGCTCGCTCGGCCGTCCCACCACCAGGGCGTCGGCCACGCCTGGGTGCGCGCGCAGCACCTCTTCGACCTCTTCGACGAACACCTTTTCGCCACCGGTGTTGACGACCAGCGAGTCGCGGCCGAAAAGCCTTATGGTGCCGTCCATTTCGAGGGACGCCCGGTCGCCCGGTATCACCACGCGCCGGCCGTCGATCTGCGGGAAGGTGCGGCGGGTGGCTTCGGCGTCGCCGAAGTAGCCGAGCGGGATCCGGCCCGTCCGGGCGGCCCAGCCGACTTCCTGTTCGCCGGGGCGCAGGAACCGGCTGCGGTCTGCGGAGACGACGGAAGCGCCGACCCTGGGTTCGAAGGTTTCGCTGGCGGTCCCGTCGCGGCTGTGCCCGAACGCCATGTTGCCGCTCTCGGACGACCCGTAGCCCTCGATGATGGTGATGTGCGGCAGGCATTCCATCAGCGCCCGTTTGTATTTCGCGTTGGTGGCCGCCCCGCCGGTGCCGATGGCGTTCAGCGCGGACAGGTCGTATCGACGCGCGCGGAGTTCGGCGATCAGCGGCCCGGCGTACGCGTCGCCGACCATCGTCATCATCCCCACCTTCTCCCGCTCGGCGGTCTCCCACACCGAGCGCACGTCGAGCTTGTTGCGGTCGTCATAGAGCACGACCGGCAGGCCGGCGCAGAGCGCGGCGAACGCGGTCCACATGCCCGCCGCGTGCATCAGCGGGGAGACCGCAAACCAGGGCCGGCCGCCGCCAAGCACCTTGTCGTGGATCTCGGTGACGCTGTCGTGGTCGGCGCCGACCATCGACGACACGTACATGTCGGCCTGGCGCCACAGCACACCCTTGGGGCGCCCCGTCGTTCCGCCGGTGCACATCATGATCAGGTCGTCCGGCGACCCCACCGGGCGCACGCCGGAGGCGCCGGCGGCCAGGGCGTCGTCCAGCGACACGGCGCCCGGCAGTTCGGGCGCGCCGCTGCTGTCGTCGATCGACACCAACAGCTCGGTCCCGGAGGGGGGCAGCACGTCGGCGAACCGGGCGCCGAGGCAGCGGTGGTAGATGATCGCCCGGGGCCGGACGTAGTCGAGCAGGTCGGCGATTTCGTGTGGCGAGTAGTGGTGGTTGACGTTGACCGGAACGGTGCGTGCCTTGAGGCATCCGATCACCATGTCGGGGTACAGGTCGTTGTACATGAGGAGCGCGACGCGGTCTTGACCGCATTCCCAGGGCTCGAGCTTCTCGCGCTCGGCATGCGCCCCGAACCCCTTGCCGCTGAGAAAGTTTGCCAACCGGGTGGTGCGGCTCGCCGATTCGGCAAACGTGCTCCGGCGGTTACCGCAGACGGTCATCAGACGGTCCGGGATGACGTCGGCGATGGCGTCGACAACGGCGCCTACGGTCCATTCGCTCACTAGCGCAGCCCGCCTCGAATAATCAAGCTGCCGACCTGACTTGAATGCCGAGGAGGTCGAGAGCGTTGTCGCGCATGATCTTTCGGACATCCGAATCACTGAACCCGACGAGCTCGTCGGTAAACGACACCGGCGACTCGAGGCCTTCGCCGTGCGGCCAGTCGGAACCGAACAGGATCTTGTCGATGCCGATCGCGTTGGCCAGCTCCGGCAGGTCGTCCTCGTAGTAGGGCGCGATCCACACGTTGTTGCGCAACTGCTCGACCGGGTCGTCGGGAAAATGCCGCGGGTAATTGTTGGCCACCTTCTTCAGGCGCTTGATCAGCCGGTGCACGAAGTATGAGCCGTTTTCGATGCTGACCGCCTTGAGTTTCGGGTGGCGGGTGAACGCGCCGTGCACGATCATCGAGGCCATGGTGTCGTGGATGGCGCGGTCGTCGAGGAGCACCTGATCCAGCGGGTCCTTTTCGCCGAACCCCTCGAAGGTCGCCTTGCCGCCCCACTGCGCCGCGATGTGCAGATAGCCGCTGTCGCTGAGGTGGAAGCCCACCGGTACGCCCGCCTCGGCCAGCCGGGCCCACACCGGGTCGTGGCTGGGGTCGCCCAGCGACCGCGGCTTGATCACGCCGGGCACCGGTGCCGGCCGTACAAGCATCAGTTTGGCGCCGCGGGCCAGCACGAACTCGACCTCTTCGAGCGCCTTGGCCGGATCGGCCAGCGAGATGATCGGCGCGGCAATGATTCGGTGATCGGGCCGGTCGAAACCCCAGTCCTCGTCGAGCCACAGGTTGAATGCGTGCACCGACGCCATCGTCGCGTCGATGTCGTGCTTGAGCGCCTCCTCGACGCCGCATCCGAAAGTCGGCAGCATGAACGCCGTCTCGATGTTCTGGGTGTCCATCACCGCGACCCGCGCATCACGGTTCTGGTACTCGGGGTGGTTGGCCAGCCGCTCGACTTTCATCAGCGAGGCCGGATCGACCCCTTCGGGGATCTCCCCGCGGAACAGCAAGTCGAGGCAGCCCGGCACGATGATCGGGTCGAAGGTGGGGTTGGGGATGAAGTGATTGACGCGGTCCCCGATCACGGCCCAGGTGCGCTTGCCGTCGCTGACCATCTGCACGCCGCGGCGCTTGAACCTCTTGTCCAAGTGGCGGGTAAAGGCGTCCAGCGGCTCGTAATAGTGATTGTCGACGTCGATCGCCCGGTAATCCAGGTTGGCCATGATGATCCTTTCAAGTGCCACCGGCGAACGCTAAGCGTCGGGCGAGGTGAGCTTTCCGACCATTGGGGGGAATTGCGGCGGCCGCTTCTCGAGGAAGCTGGTGATTCCTTCGATGACGTCCGGTCGCGGCATCGCCTCGTGCAGTAGCACCTCGGCGCGCGAGGTGGCGTCCACGACGTCGCGGGTGGCGTCACCGTAAACCTGGCGTTTGATCACCGCCATCGAAGTGGGCGAGCAGTTGCGTGCGATGTCCTCCGCGTAGTCCAGGGCCCGCGCCATCAGGTTTTCGGGCGCGACGACCTCTTTGACCAGGCCCAGCTCGGCCGCCTCGTCGGCGAGAAAGGTGCGGCCGCTGAGCAACAGGTCGAGGGCGACTCCGCAGGTGGTCAGCCGCGGAAGTATCCAGGAGATGCCGAATTCGGCGATCAGCCCGCGGCGGGCGAACACGGCGGCGAATTTGGCCCCGGCGGCCGCGAAGCGGACGTCGCACATCAGCGCCTGGGTCAGACCGATGCCGACACAGGCGCCGTTGATCGCCGCGATGACGGGCTTGCGCAGCGTGGTCACGAAATGGGGCGGCCGCTCGCCGACCAACGCGGCCAGGTCGGTCCGAGCCGCCTTCTCCATCGTCTCGCCGTAGGTGGCCGCCGAACTCGGCGCGCCCAGATACGCACCGGCGCAGAATCCCTTGCCGCGGCCGGTCACCACGATCACCCGGATGTCCGGGTCCTGTTCGGCGCGGTCGATCCCGGCATAGAACGCGGCGGCGATGTCGGGGCCCCAGGCGTTGAGACGATCCGGACGATTGAACGTGAGGATTGCAACGCCGCTCGCCGTGGCCTCGTAGAGCACCGCGTCTTCGGAAGCACGGTCGCTGGCGGACATCTGCCGCGGCACCTCCTCAAACGCGTACCGGATGGTCGGCCGTCTTTGTACGCATACTGTATACCTATCGGTAGCGCATTCCACAACCGCCGCGACGCGCGCGCGAACCGCGACCACACAGCCACTTTCGGCGCGCTGAGCTGGAGACGATCGCGCCTGGCGGGACAACCGTCCGCCGGTGATCAGCTTGACGATCGCCAGCAGGATCACCGCGCCCAGCAGACACTTCAGAAACGGGAAAACAGACGCCGGCCGTCGAAGGCGGTTTAGGATCGCGATGCGGGGGTTACCGATGACTGGTGAAGACGACGTTCAATGCGCTTGTTCACCGCCTGCGCCAGGCGCGCGCAATGGCGCTGCGGGCCGAGCTGGCGGTGACGGGTGCGCAGATCCTGTTCTGGATGGCGCTGATCGGCGTTGTCGCAGGGCTCGCGTTGCGGTTGTGGACCAGGCACCGCCAGGCCGACCCGGAGCCGGAGGCGCCGGCCCTGGCGGATTGACGCTGTGGCACCGGCCACCACGGCAAGATGTTTGCGTGGGTGGCGCTTGCGGGAAGCCTGCAAGGTAAGCCATCCATCAAATGGGAGGGAGATGCAATGGTTGACGCCAAGAGCGGTCCGGTCCAGGCCATTCGGGGAATTGTCGAAGGCGTAATCGGCAACGCCAAGGAATTGATCGGCACGGTCATCGGCAGCAACGACCTGGTCAATGAAGGCGAAGCCCAGCAGGACAAGGCAGACGCGCAGCGAAATGTCGCACGCAAGGAAGCCGCGGCCGAGAAGGCGCGCGGCAAGGCTAAGGCAGCGGAAGCGCGCGAGCGGGCCGAGCAGAACTCGGCACCCGGGGGGCGGGCCCGATTTTTATCGGGCCCGCTTCGCCGTGTAATCCGTTCTACCGCAACACGGTTTCGATCAGGCCGAGGCGTCGGTAGGCGCTCTCGATCTGGGTCTTCGCCTCGGGCGGAAGCTCGGCCTGTGGGGGCCGGGAATGCGGATAGTCGCCTATCGGGAGCCCGAGCAGCGATGCGGCGTACTTGAATGCGCCGCCCCAGTGGGTGAA
>NZ_DATJPU010000230.1:0-24458 GCF_035506235.1 Mycobacterium sp. | reverse complement strand
AAGCGGCAATGGGCTGCGATTGTGGGACGCACCCACCGGCCAGCTGGTCAGATTGCCCAGTGGGCCCGGCGATTTCATACTCAGTGTCGCCTTCAGCCCCGAGGGGCACCGACTGGTCACCGGGAGCGGCGAAGGCCGAATCCAGTTGTGGGACGCCGACACCGGCTTGCCCATCGGGGAACCGATGACCGGCCATAGGAGTCTGGTCTATGGCGTGGCGTTCAGCCCCGACGGACACCGCATCGTCTCGGGCAGCCAAGACAAGACTCTGCGACTGTGGGACGCCGACAGGCGCGAGCCCATCGGGGAGCCGATGACCGGTCACACGGGCATTGTGTACAGCGTCGCGTTCAGCCCCGACGGGCACCGCATCGTCTCGGGCAGCCAAGACAAGACTCTGCGGCTGTGGGACGCCGACACCGGAAAGCCGGCCAGCACACCGACGCCGCCGCACACCGACGTCGTCATGGCCGGGCACACCGATGTGGTCAAGAGTGTGACGTTCAGCCCCGACGGGCAGCGCATCATCTCAGGAAGTTCCGACGACACGGTGCGGATGTGGGACGCCGCAACTGGCCGCCAGATCGGGGCGCCGCTGACCGGCCACACCGACATTGTGACCGGCGTGGCGTTCAGCCCGGACGGGCAGCGCATCGCCTCCGCCAGCGCGGACAACACCGTGCGGTTGTGGCCGACACCGGACGCACGGGCGTGGCCGGACTTGTTGTGCCGCAAGCTTGTCGCCAACATGAGCCACAAGCAGTGGAACGAGTGGGTCTCACCCGACATCGACTACATCAAGGTCTGCCCGGACCTCCCGATCGCGCCGGATTAGCATCCCATTGAGCGGTAGGGCTGATCGACCGCCCGGCTGGCGATATAGCCGTTCGATTAGGTAACCAGACCTGCAGGCATCGGTGGGTGGCGTCCCAGGAGCGGTGTAAAAGTGGTCTGACGTGGGCTCCGCTCACTTGCGTTCATATTCTATGCGACGGCGGTGGAATCCGTTGGTGCCAGGGCGGTTTCTGCTCGGCTTGCCGAGTTTGGTTGCGGCAGTTGGGTCGGTGGGTCGTGCAGCGATCGGCGCAGGTCGGCCAGCAACCGCAGTCCGGCCGGGGTCATGGTGAACCCGCGCCATCCGGTCGAGGCGCGATCGAGCACTGCCCACACCAGCGACAGGCAGGAGTGCTCGCGCGGGAATCGCAGGTAGACGGTCAGCGACTCGCGGTCAGCGAGCAGGGCTCGCACCGCCGCCGGGTAAGAGTCGCGCCAGCGCTTGGCGAACGCGTCGATGTTCTTCTGGGCGAGTTGCGCCGCGTCGAGACCCGGTTCGACGTCGTCGCCCAGGTCGAAGATCGCCCAATAGTCGGCCTTCACCTCGGCTTGGCCGTTTTTGGGCACCTTGGCCAGGATGTTTCGGGCGCGATGGATAAGACAGCGTTGCCGCAGCGCGGCGCTCAGGGTGGTCTCAGCCGCGCCGATCAGCCCCGATGCCCCGTCGCTGATCACCAGCAGCGGGCAGCGCAGCCCACGCTCGGTGAGCCCGGACAAAAACCCCGCCCACGCGTCGCCCGACTCCGACGAGGCGGCCTCTAGCCCAACGAACACCGGCTTGGTCACATCGATCCGCCGGACGGCGTGATAGCGTGCTGACTTCGCCGGAGACGCCGGTGAACCTAACTCAACCAGCAGTTGATCGAGTCGCACAGCGGGATGTTGAACCAGCCGCCTGTGGCTCGGTCAGGCCGTACTCTCGCACTAGCGATCGGTTGGTCTCGCGCAGCACCTCCACGTCGTCTTGTAGTGAGGCGATCGTCCCGTCCTTGTCGACTAGTTCGACTTCGGTCTGGGCAAGCCGCCTCCGAAGCTCCACGACGACCGGGTGTTGGTCGATAATGGCCGGTCCTAGGGTGGGCCCCTGTGCGCCGAGCCGGTGTTCGAGGATGCGCACCTTCTGTTGGATCTCCAGATTTCGCTGTTTGGCGTGCGCCAGTTCGGTGATAAGGCTGTCGTGGCCGATCCGGTCGCGCGGTCGCAGGTGACTGTCGGCGCGCGCACCGCCAGCGGCTCCATCGATGAGGTCAGCCAGGTCTTTGTGGCGTTGAAGGAAGTTGCGATGCACACCCGCTCTAGCGATGACGACCTTTCGGCTGATCCGTCGATCTTCTCTTTGCAGCTGATTGAGTGCCTTCAGTACCGCGGCGCGCTTGGCCGCCGAATCGCTGCGCCGGCTGTCTGCCAGGCGTGACACGCGTTCGTCGTAGCTTTGCGGATCACTCATCGATGACCTTGCCCAGCGCGTCAACGACATGGCGACGGTCCTCGTCGTGCGGCCGTAGCGCATCTTCGCCGTTATGGCGTCGCAGGACGATACCGACGGACGCCACGGCGCGTGCCTTGCGCAGGACAGTAGAGGCGTCGTTGATGAGAGCGCGCTGTTCGGATGTGGCGTGCTCGAGTTTGTCCTCTTCATCGTGAATTCGTTTTTTGAGCGCTGCTATCTCCTCGTCGCTGGGACGTGCGTCGCGTTTGGCCCATTCGGCAGCATCGTCGAACGCATCGACGCGCGCACGGGCCGCTTTGAGGTCGAGCAGTCGACGACGCATTTCGGGGAGGTAGGACGGGTCACTACTAAACGACGCGCAGCCGAAACATCGATGCCGGATCGGGCATCCGTAACCTTCCGCCGCGACGTTTTGCGGGTTGGAGCACTTACCGAACGGCACCGCTACGGTCGCGCGTTCATTAGCGAGGCGTTGGCTTCGTCCCATGGGCCCGATCACCAGCGCATCGCCAGACATAACTAGGTTGCCGACCAATTCAGCGGCCTCACGGCGTCGCTTCTGGGGAATCCGGTAGTAGCCCATAGTGGTGGCGATCTTCTCGTGACCCATGAGCGCCATCAAGACGTCCGGAGCGACTCCCGCGTCGGCGTGGCGCTGGGCGTACGTGTGGCGGAACGAGTAGCCGGTAATCAACTTTCGGTCGAAAGGAAGGTGATTGCCATCGGCACCGATCTCGGTGGAGTCCAAGCGAGGCAGCGCGTCGACCCATGCCCGAAGGGTCTGTCCGAAAAACGAGGAAGCCAATGGATGGTAACCCTTTGGGTTCATCGTCGGGCGGGGAAATAGGCGCAGATGCTCTATAGGGGTGTGCGGATAGCGTTGCCGCGTACGCGCTTGTTGTTCGCGCACGGTGTCGATTACGACGCGAAGAACCGGAAGCTTGCGCTCCTGCCCGGCTGTCACCTTTGTTTCGGTGTAGATCAGGAAGGGTCCGCCCTCGGACTGCGTGTCGATGCACCCGTACTTCAGCGATACGAGTTCGCTTGGGCGCCGACCTGTTTCGGCCGCAAGGCGTACGAGGGTCGGCATGTGTTCATTGAGTGCGCCGAGTGCTGCCACCGATTCTGCGGTGAACATCTGACGGATGATCGTAGTGGGAAGGGCGGCGCCGGCGTCGTCTTGCTGGGGGTCCTTGATGCGCGGGATCAGCAGGTCGTCGGTGAACATGAACGATCCCATGAAGTGTTCCATGCGCCCGGTTTCGCGGCCGTAACGCAGAATGCGTTGCACCGCGTGCAGACAGTCTTGTTGCAGGGATCTGTTCCAGGGAACGGCACGTTTGCGGTTACGTCGAGCCCGGTGTCGTTCGGCGCCCTGCTCAACGAGGGCGACAAGGTATGCCGCAAAGCCCGTGGCGGTCGACCGATCGAGGGCTGTGATGTCGTCTCCGCCGCCGGCGACATTGGCGCGCAGGTAACCAGAAAAGTAGTCGATCTCGTTGACCAGCCGGCTGAGGGCACGAAAGTTAGTGGAGCGGTTGAGGTTGTCCCAACACCATGCTTGCGTGATGTCGCGTAGCCACCATTGGGAAATTTCTCGGAAGTCGGTTATGCCGGTCTTACCGAAAACGACACCGGGCCAGACGTCGGCGTTGCGGAGGTCTTCGGGCGTAAGGGTGCCGTATTCGGCAGTGGCCATGATTGTATTCAGTATCTGGTGGGTGCCTTTGAGCCAATTCCTGGGCAGCTCGGCATCGCGTAGCGACCGCAGATCCGTTGCCTGTGACGAACGCAGCCAGTCAACAAGCCGCTGCAGATAGTCGAGCCGGGTACGGGATCCGCGACGGGACCGGTCGAATACCCCAAACAGCACTTGCCGTACCACGCACGGGTGAAGCCCTCCAAAGCAGACGCGGCGGCTGTCGCTCACTTGGTTTTCACGCTGACACCACGCGTCAAGATCTGCCCCCGGCTTCGCCATATTGAATGAGTACCACCGGGTAGAGTGCGCCCGGCACAGCCGCAATTTCGGACCATAAGCGACCCGGTCACATGCAGCGACGCGGCACGGCCCGAGGCTTGGTAGCGGGCTCAAACCCGCGATAACATCGTCTCCCTCACCTGCGCTTCTCAAGACCGCCGCAGCATGGGGGCCGCACAATCCCTTCCTCCTGGCGGACCTGCTGCACCGCACACCGTTCCGCGTCACCGAGCACGGGGTCGGTTGTTTCATGCAGTTTCGCTTCGGGGGCTGACGATCGAATAGGAGCCGATCAGGCTGCCCTTGTGAATGCCACTGCGTTTTGCAGCCGTTGCAAAGGCCGCTGTTCTTTCGGCCCCAGGCGGGTCGATCACACGCATCGACTGCACATACCTTCCACCCCAATGTGTCATGGGTGGGGGACGGCCTCAGCTCGAGCCGGTCACCATCCCAGCCGGCGGCGAGCAACCACTGATCGAACGGGTTGATCGCCGGGTCTATATCACCCTCGGTGGGCACCAAGGCAAGCGCACCGCGGATTCCCTTCATGAGTTCCCTACTGTTTCGAGCTGCCGTGTCAACGCCCCTGCCTCAACCGCTTTCCGTTGCCGCGGTATGTCGGGATGCAGATAGGTCTTTGTGGACTGCAAACTGGCATGCCCGAGCAGCTCGGCAACGACGTCGAGCGATTCAGCCTGTGCCGCGCCGGTTCCGAAGGTGTGGCGCAGCATGTGGGGAGTGACCGTCTGGCCGGTGCGATGGCTCAACCGGCTCAGCAGATCGTTGGCGGCGTGCAGCTTCATAGGTTCGCCCAGCGGCGCCCGATAGAGGTTTACGAACACGAAGTCGGATTCCCGCGCCTGCCGGCATTCGTCCCGGTCGATTCGGTAGCGCTCGTAAAGATTTATCAGGGCCGCCGTGACCGGCACGACGCGCTGCTTGTCGTTCTTCGCCCGGGCCCGGTTGCTGTTGACGCGCGGCACGACATGCAGATGCGGACCGTCGATTTGACATCCCAACGATGTTGACGTCGGGAGAAAGTGTAGATCCGACAACCGCAGTCCGAGCGCTTCGCCCCGCCGGAGGCCGGTGGTGGCCAGCATCGCGACGAACAGCACGTCGCGGGCGTTGAGGCATTCGGTCAGCATGGTCTTCACGACATCCACTGGGGCGTCACGTCGACTGCTTCGCTGCGGCCGAAGTCGGTGGCGGTGTCGCAGGATCATGGTTGTTGACAACTGGTGGCGACGATCGCTAGGGCCGTAGTTTTGCACCGGGGTCATCTCGAAGAGCCGGTGCAGTTTCGACTCGTTCCATAGCCCCTCCGCCGCAGCGAATTTGAACATTTCGCATACGGCGTAGGTGATGAGGTTGATTCGGTTGTTACTGCGGGCTGGAGCGTGTCCGGGGCCGGCCCATACCCGTTTCGAGGGGTGGGGGTGTCGCGGTGATGGCGCGATTCGCAACCACATTTGGAAGGCGGTGATATCAGGATCTGCCCAGCTGGCGGAGCGGGCGGAGCAAAAGTTGTAGTACAGCGCGATCGCCTCGGCGTACTTCCGCGTCGTGGACTCGGTGCGACCACGGCCAAACCGCACATACTGCAGGAACCGGTCCACGAGTTCGACGGCTTCGTAGCTCTCGTCATCGACGACGGACCAGTAGGCGCCGGCGTCGGTGCTGAACCAAAACGCTCTGTACATTGCCGTCATGCTAAAACCGTTGACCGACAGAATGGTTTGGAGAAGCCATCCTCAGCCCTGTCCTGTGCATAAGTCGGACGCTGTGCACTGCACGGAGTTCGGAGATTCGGTCAGTGCGTGAAGTGCCGCCACAGTGACCCCTACGAAACTGACTTGCACACCTACGCCGTCACCGCCGGCCACTGCCGCAGCAGCACTTCTGGCTACGCGCGCGACACACCAACTGCGCTCACTGGAAACTTCGTACGCACCGTGGTCGAACCCCCGCGCAGCGGCGGCGGTGACTACGGACTGATCGACTTCGGTAGGAACTCCCTGCCGTCTGCCTTTTTAGGAGACACCCCCACCACCGACGATCACCCCCAGCCCCAGGTCGGCCAGTCGTTATGCCACATCGGAGTATCCAGCGGCCAGCACTGCGGCCAAATCGCCGCAGCCCAGGGCAAAGACCAATATCTAACCACCGGCATGCCGGCCAGCATTCCCGGCGACTCCGGAGGCCCCGTCTGGACCCGAAACCCCAACGGCTACGCACAAATCATCGGCATCTGGCTCGGCCAAAAGACCACTGCCTCAGGTGACGAATTCGGCCGATTCGCATCGCTGGCCACAGGCCTGCAGATACTCAGCGGCAGCTGAGCTCCCCCCGATCAGATGCCCGGTAGCCGCGAACCAGCATGCGGAAAGGACACATCCCAGCGCAGCGGCTGCGCCGGCAACTCACCGCTAACCAGCCAAGCAACCAGAGGCGCCGGAACCCGGCCGGCAGACTCACCCAGCAACCGCAGCACCGCCGCCTCAACCATCATGAGACCAGGCTACGCGCAGGAAACCGACACCAACCTGAAGGACAGCGAGTGGCGGCCCAAATCCGTAGCCCCTCATCTTCTTTGCCGTCAGCGGTCGCTCAGACTACTGGCCGGGGCCCGTCGCCGGTCAACCCACGTCGGGTTGGGTGGCGGCGGCGGAGGACATTTGCGGCCCAACCAAGCTCGCTGCCGCTCGCGGGCCGCAAATCCGCCGCCACCCAACCCGACTCTTCGAGGTGGACCGCCGCCACCCACCCAGTAGATAGCTCCCAGCGCTGACCGGCGCACCACATCGCCTCACACAACGGAGCACAACATGGACCACGAATTCGAACTGGCCTTCAACCTTCTCGACGAAGCCGCCGGCCGCATTCAACAACAGCAGTACGGAATCACCCGGATCCTGTTTCACAACCACGGTGACATCCTGCTGACCACCGTGCACCAATACAGCCGCGGCACAGGACACAAGCTCGTCCTGCTCGCCAGCGACGACCACGGACAAATGGCCGCCGTTGAAGCCACCGCGCCCGATCTCAACACCACACCCCAGACCCGAATCCTCAAGGTCCGTGCCGGCGACGACCTGACCTTCCACTCGGTGCGGGGTACCTGGTCCTACCGCGCCTCGCGGGGTGGACACACCTACACCCTCACCGCCGGTGTCGGCGACGAGCCCATCTGGACCGCCGCCATCGACCGCGCGCCCACCGTCGCCTACGACGCACTCGACGACGCGGTCAACGCCCTCCTCGAGGGCACCGACGCTGCAGCCTAACCAACCCCGGCCGGGCCCGCACTACACCCCGCGGGCCCGGCCCTGCATCGACCACTGGCCAACACACAGGAGAATCACCATGTACGTCACCGATTTAGGTTTAGCGTTCGACTTCATCGACCCCGCCGACGGCGTCCCACGCCAACTGCGGTGCAGCCGCAACTTGGCGCCCCCCGGGGACCCTCGAGTCTTCGATGACACCGGCCAACTCATCGCCGTCGTCGTCGACGTTCGGCGACCCGACAACGGGCACACCATTGCCGTCAGTCGGCCCAACGTTCGGTTCGAGGACGTCGAAACCGCATTGGACCGCTGGGAGACCTGGGCCGTAAACGGCCCCGACACCGTCGACCTCGCCGCGATCCGGCGCCGCATCCGCGCCGCCGGCCTGACCTCACCGTCGGCCACCGCCTGGCAGGCCACCGAAAGGACCTCTCCATGACCGCCATACACATTCAGCCCGCCGCTGGCCGCGACCCCTACACGGCCCGCCGCGTCGCCGTCTACAAGAACCTGCACAAAGGGGCTTGGTCAATCCGTGCCCTCGGCGGCCCTCATAAAGGCAAAGTCGTCGCTCACGCGACCGCCGTGTCACTCACCGACTGCGCCATGCACGTCGGGGCCGCCGCGAGGGCCCGGATCGCCAAGGGTGCCCCACGAGAGGTACACGCCTGGATAGTCGGGACCCTCGCCCCCGTCGAACTGCGGCGCCCGCAACGCATCTCCTACCGGCCCCACCTGCGCGGCGAATTTTTCATCGTCGACACTGGCGCACCGATCTGGACCGCCGGCGCGGTCGTGTTCACCGACGCCGCCTATATCGAAACCCCCTAACCGCAGGGCCGGGGTCCGGCCAGCTCCCACCACACGGGGTTGGCCGGGCCCCCTTTTTCCTCCGGGTGCGATGGCGGCGGCGCGCCCCGCGCAACCACCGAAACGGCCACCTGACGGCGGCCGAAATCCGTAGCCCCTCACCCATTTAAGCCGTCAGCAGGGTGCCAAGTGTAAGCGGGCGGGGCCCCGAGCGCGCAACCCACGCCCGCACCGGGCACCGCCGTACCGAGTGACTGTTTTCGGCCCTAATGCCAGCTCGCCCCAAGGCGCTGCGCGCCTGGCGAGCGCGGACCGAAAACCGGCGATGACCCGCCACGGGCTCTGCGGGGATTGCGCGCCCACCCTCACCCGCTAATCCGCACCCAGCGCTAACCGGCGCACTCAATCGCCTTTGACTAACGGAGAAACACCATGTGCTACAACCGCATCGCAGTCCTGGCCGATCTGCGCACCCAACTCGTCAACGGCACCTGCAACCCCAGCCCAGGCCTCGCCGAACTCTGCGCCCCACTGCTAGTCGACGACCACTTCAAAACCCTGTTGTACAAAATCGCCGACCGCCGCCCACTCGCGGCGGCACTGCTGTGGATCCGCATCGCCGACCAGCTCAGCGGGCAAGCCCGCATCGAAGCGCTCACGCTGGCCGCCGTGTTCGCCCTCCAAGGCGGTAACCCCGGCATCGCCGCCACACTGATCACCCGCGTCGACGTCGCGGCCCAGCGCGAACGCACCGAAATCCCGGCCATGATCGGCATTCTCAAGCTCGACCACCGCGTCCGCGACCACCTTCCCCACGCCGCCGCCTAAACCGCCGGCGACCAACCCGAAACGGAGACAACCATGACCAACCACATCGAATGGGGCCACGCCAACATCGCTCTCTACACCCTGCATACGCCCGAACGGGCCGCCGAGGAGCTCTTACCCCAAGAACGTCCCGACGGCCCGTTGGTGCTCGGTCTGTGGAATGAAAACGGCGACGGCCTCGCGCTGCAAGGTACCCGGCGCGAGCTCCTGGACTATCTCGGCCTCGTCACCGCCCACGTCCAGCGCGAAACCGATCCGCGGAGCGAGCTCGACCAAGCCCTCAAACGACTCCACGCGCTGCGCCAAGAACGTAGCGCAGCTCTCGACACCGCCAATTACAGCACCGGCCACGTTGCTCGACTCGATGAGCAAGAAGTTGATCTGCTCAACGACGTCGCCGAGGCAGCCGAGCACGTCAACGACCAGCTGTAAACCGCGGCCCGGCCAGCTCCCCCACCACACGGGGTTGGCCGGGCCCCCTTTTTCCTCCGGGTGCGATGGCGGCGCCGCGCCCCGCGCAACCACCGAAACGGCCACCTGACGGCGGCCGAAATCCGTAGCCCCTCACCCATTTAAGCCGTCAGCAGGGTGCCAAGTGTAAGCGGGCGGGACCCCGAGCGCGCAACCCACGCCCGCACCGGGCACCGCCGTACCAAGTGACCGTTTTCGGCCCTAAAGCCTGCTCGCCCCAAAGGCGCTGCGCGCCTGGCGAGCGCGAGCCGAAAACCCGGCGACCACCCGCCACGGGCTCTGCGGGGATTGCGCGCCCACCCTCACCCGCTCACCCGCACCCCAGCGCTAACCGGCGCACTCAATCGCCTTTGACGAACGGAGAACACATCATGCACACGACTGCCCTGCGCACCCCAGCCGATATCGTCGCCGCCGCTGCCGGGCTGCTCGGTTTCGCCCCGACCAACAGCATCGTCACCTACATGCTGTACCGCGACCCCAACGACGGCCTGCTTGTGCGCTGCGCGATCCGGTTCGACGTCACAATCACCACCGGACAGGCCGCGGACTTCCCCGCCACCTGCAACCTGCGGCTCGCTGACAACCACGCCGCGGTCCTGCTCGCCGTCTGCGACGAACGCCACAACCCGCACGCTGTGGCCGTTCTCGATGCCCTCCGCGGCGCCCTGAGCACCGCCGGCATTCCCGTGGTGCGGCGGATCATGACCCACGATGTCACCGACGAAGGGCAGTGGTACGACCCCGATTCCGGCGCGTGCGGCCCCACCTACCCGTACACCGACTCCGTGGTCACCGCACAGCGGATACTCGCCGGTGACCGGGTTAGCACTGGCCGCAGCGAGATCGAAGCCGAATTCGCGCCGATCGCGCCCGCACCGCCTGTCCTCATCGGCGACCACGGCGACCTCGTCGTCACTACCGCCGAAGAGATCTCCGACGCACTCAACGGCCACCCGATCAGCCGCACCCTGCCCACCCGCGCCGGCAGCATCATCACTGCCGACGTCGCGATACGCGACGCCATGATCGCCGCGGCGCTCGAGCACCCCCAGGCCGCCGCCGAACTATGGACCCACATCGGCCGCCGGCTACGCGGCCAGCCCCGCGCGGAAGCGCTCACCATCGCCGCGGTCTCCTATTGCCTGCTCGGCGACGCCATCCGGGCCGGGATCGCCACCGACGCCGCACTCGACGAAGCCGAAGCTACCCACTGCCCCACCCCGCGGCTCGCGGTGCTGCTGCTGGCTGCGCTGCGCGTCGGCATACCGCCACAACAGATCCGCCGCACCCTCGCTGACATCGACCCCAAACCTAAACAGGACTGACACTGCACAGCTACTGCGCAGCTGGACCCGGCCAGCTCCCCCATTACAGGGGGTTGGCCGGGCCCTTTTTTCTTCCGATGCGCAGGCGGCGGCGCGCCCCCCGCGGCCGCCGAACCGGACACCTGACGGCGGCCGAAATCCGCAGCCCCTCACCTTTTTTGCCGTTCAGCGGGGTGCCAAGTGTGACCGACAGGGCCCCGACGCTGTCAACCCGCGCCCGGCGGGCTCGCCCGTCTCCGCTCCCGCCGGCCTAGCGGCCGGCTGCCGCTGCGCCGTGCGGCACCGGCGGCATTTGTCGGCCTTCTCGCGGCTCGCCCCAGGGCGCTACGCGCCGGGCTCGCCGGGCCGAAAATCCGCCTCCTGCTTCACCGCCGGGCTCCTCGGGGTTGACAGCGCCACCCCGCCGGTCCCCACACACCCCAGCGCAAACCGGCGCACCCGAAAAATTCATTCATACGAAAGGAAACAGACAATGGGACACGAGCTTGACATCAATGAAGGCATTGCGAGCTTCGCCAACTCCCGCAGCGACGCCTGGCACCGACTCGGCCAGTCCGTGGGTCACGCCATGACCGCTCGCGAGGCCCTCGACGCCGCCCACCTCTCCGGCTGGAACGTGCGCAAAATGCGCTTGCAGGTTCCCCAAGAACCCGTCATCGGACCAGATGGCGTCACCACACCGGATCCGCTGGCCGTCCCGGACTTCTACGCCACCGTGCGCACCAATCCGATCAACGGCCGCCTGGACGTCCTCGGCGTCGTTGGCAGCAAGTACGAGCCGGTCCAAAACGAGGCGTCCTGCGACCTGCTCGACGCCCTGGTCGATGAGAGCGGGGCAGCCCATTTTGAGACCGCCGGCGCTTTGAAGGGGGGCCGCGAGACCTTCGTCACCATGAAGCTGCCGACCTCGATGGTGTTCGACGCGATCGACGGATCGAAAGACCGCACCGATTTCTACCTTGCCGCGCTCAACTCTCACGACGGCAGCGCGGCCTGGCGGTCGCTAGTGGTGTGTCCTGGATTTAGCTGACTTTTTCGAGGGCGATGCGTCCGCGGGCGACCTTGGCGAGGATGGATTCTGCGGTCGCTGTCCACATGTAAGGCCGTGGGGCGTCGTTGTGTGAGTCGATGTATTCCTGGCTCGAGGCGATCAGGTCGGGAACGGAATGAAATGCCCCGCGCCGCAATGCTTTGTCGGTCAGCTCGCGGAACCAGCGTTCCACCAGGTTCAACCAGGATGAGGATGTCGGGGTGAAATGCAGGTGGAATCGGGGATGGTTGTCCAGCCACTTGCCGACGTCTTGGTGTTTGTGGGTGGCGTAGTTGTCCAGGATCAGGTGGATCGCCAGGTCTTTGGGCACCTCGCGGTCGATGGTCTTGAGGAACTTCAACCACTCCTGATGCCGGTGGCGTGGCATGCATTGCCCGATCACCGTGCCTGTCAACACGTCGAGCGCGGCGAACAGGGTGGTGGTGCCGTGCCGCTTGTAGTCGTGGGTCATCGTCTCGCCCCGCCCCTTGACCATCGGCAGCGACGCCTGCGTGCGGTCCAATGCCTGCACCGAGGACTTCTCGTCCGCGCATAACACGATCGCCTTCTCGGGCGGGTTCATGTACAGCCCGACGACATCGACCAGTTTCTCCGCGAAACGCGGATCGTTGGACAGTTTGAACGTCTGGACTCGATGCGGTTTCAGCCCCCGCGCATGCCACACCAGCTGCACCGTCGACTTCGACACCCCCGCCGCAGCAGCCATCGTCCGACAGCTCCAATGGGTTTCACCTTTCGGTCGGTAGTTCTGTGTCAGATCGACGATCTCGTCGATCTTGGATTGCGGGATCGACGCTTTACGGCCACGACCCTTGCGAACCTGACCCAACTTCGCCAAGCCCTCCTCAGTGAACCGGTCACGCCAACTCTTCACCGACGCCGGCGACACCGACAACGACGCGGCGATCGCAGTGTTGGCCATACCATCAGCGGCCATCAGCAGCGCCTTGGCCCGCACCACCTCCCGATGCGCACCCGACTGCGACCGAGCCAACGACTCAAGCACCTCACGTTGTCCTGTCGATATCTCCAACGCAGGCACGGGTTGTCTCATGCCGAAATCATATCGAACTTATAGCCACTTTATTGCGGGACACACCACTAGTTACCCCGGTGAGGATCGTTTGCGCAAACACCCAGAACGCCGCAATCGCCTCTGCGAAGGCCAGTTTCGCCATTCGGCACACCGGCGGAGCTCGGGCCGCAATCCAGGAAGCCCGCAATGCTCTCAAGCTCAGCTGGCGCTACGTGGAGGCCTTTGAGGCCGAAGCGGCCAAGCTCTACGCCCAGCCAATGGACACCGAGCAGGTCCGCCATTTCGCGAACACCTTGCTCGAGGTCGAAGCGGCCGGCACCGAGGCCACCGCGAAGCACCGCAAGGAGCGGGCGGCCGGGATCGTCACGCTATGGACGTCATCCCCGACGATCACGCCGATCGCCGGGACCCGGTGGGCGGCCTACAACGCGGTCACCGAGTTTTGCGACCACGTTGTACCTGTCCGCGGCGCACGCACCGCCAGTGACGCCAGCGCCACCCGCGCGCTGCGCAGCATCACCGCCGCAGGCAGCGCCCAATCCCTACAGGCCAAGGCCTTCCGGATGTTGCAAACCCTCTAACCGGCCACCCCGCCCACAGGGCCCGGCGAGCTCCCGCACCGCAGGGGGTTGGTCGGGCCCCCTTTTTCTTCCTGCTCCGTGTAGCCGCCATCGCGCCGCCAGCGGCCAAGCGTTACCGTCTCCGTCCGCATTTCATGACCCCGCCGCGCGCGCTGGGCGCACGCGAGCAACCCGCGTTGGCATTCCGCCTCGCCTGCCTGGCGCCACGCCCGCGCCAGCGTCTCTCCTCGCATCACGTTTCGGCGCAACCGCTCCGTCTCCCACCGGCCCACTATCGTTCCCGCAGCCACCACCCTCGACACTGTCGCGGCCGACGCGGCGTCCCTGGCCCGGCTGGGCGCCGCGCGCACACAAGCCATCGACAACGCCACCGCACTGCTGGAAGGCACCTAATGCGCACCAGTTGGATCACCGCCCATCAGGCCCTCGCCGAGCGCATGGTCGCCAAAGAGCAAATCGACGACACGGTGCCCGAATCAGCCATGCCGCCCTACATGGAATCCTTTCTCGCCCATCTTCGCCTGCTCATCGGCGTGCCCTTTGACTACCTGGTGCCCGATTCGCGGCTGCTGCCCACCGAATCGATCCGCTTCTTTTACCTCGACCGCTCCTGGACCGACCGATTGGTCGACGGCGCCATCGCCGTCGGCAAGATCGGCACCCGCGAACAAGCCCATCACCAAGCACACGCCGCCAACCTGGCCGCCCAACTCGATCTCACCGAACGCGTCGTGCGCACCATGCAGCACGGGCGGCCCGCCAACAGCGAAACCCCGCCCAGCTCACCGCAAAACACCGATCCGGCGGGCCCGATCACCGGCTTTCTGCTGCGCTCGGCCGCCGTCGCCGGCTGGCCGCACATAGATGTGCGCGCCTTCAACAAGGTCCTACCGGCAAACGAGGGTGACCCGAACAAAGCCGGCCTGCAAAACTGGCTTGACGAGGCTGCGGCAGCGCAGCTGGCAACCCTTCGGCTGGAACTTCTTTCACCGTCGGTGATGCTGGGGCTGTTCGACGGCGTCCCTAAGCTGGTCTGGTTCGAAGAACCCCACCACGGCGTGCAATTCGGCTTCCACTTCAAACCCGACTTCCGCAGTTCGTAGGCACATTTCGGGGTAGTGCGGAGCGATTGTGCTGGTAGGAGGCTTGCAGAGTCACCCAAACGGCGAATTCGTGTAGGCACACGAGTTCTGGCGTGTCGCTGGCTTCACCTGCGAATATGTGCTAACGGTGTAGGGGTGTACCTGCGGGAGACGAAGCGGCGCAACCGCGACGGGTCGACGGTGTCGTATCTGCAGCTGGCCCACAGCGAGCGCCACCCGGCCACCGGGGTGCCCTCGGCGAAGGTGATCCACAACTTCGGCCGCGCCGACACAGTGGACCGCGATGCGCTGGCTCGGCTGGTCGCCTCGATCTCGCGGTTTTTGGACCCGGAGCAGGCGATCGCGGCCGCGCACACCGGCGAGATCGACATCCTGGACTCGCGCCGCTTCGGCGGCGCGTGGGTGCTTGACCAACTCTGGGAGCGGCTCGGGGTGGGCGCGGCGCTGCACCGGGTGGCCGCCGAGCGGCGCTGCGACGCCGAGGTGACCGAGCGGGTGCTGTTCGCGCTGGTGGCCCAGCGGGCACTGGAACCGGGCAGCAAGCTGGCCGCCACCGGCTGGGTGGCCGAACGGGTCGCGATCGCCGGCTGCGGTGGATTCAGCGACGACGCGGCGTATCGGTCGATGGACTTCCTGCTCGACGCCCTGCCCGAGATCGCCCAGCAGATCTTCGACTCGGTCGCGCACCTGCTCAACCTCGACGTCGACATCGTCTTCGTCGACACCACCTCCACCTACTGGGACATCGACGTGGCTGACGAGCTGGCCGAGCTGGCACCCGAACCCGAGCCCGACGACGGGGTGGGCAAGGCGGTCGAGGGTGGGCAGCGCCGGTTCGGCAAGTCCAAGGACCACCGCGACGACCTGCCCCAGGTGGTGATCGCGATGGCGGTCACCCGCGACGGAATCCCGGTGCGCTGCTGGACCTTTCCCGGCAGTGAGAGCGACCAGAAGATCATCCGCACGGTCAAAGACGACCTGGGAGCCTGGAACCTGCACCGGCTGGTGTAGGTCGCCGACCGCGGCTTCGCCTCGGCCGCCAACCGGGCCTATCTCACCCGCGGCGGCGGGCACTACATCCACGCCGAGAAGCTGCGCCACACCAACGCCGAGGCCGCCGCCGCGCTGGCCCGCCCCGGCCGCTACCACGACGTGGCCGACAACCTGCGGGTCAAGGAGATCCGGGTGGCACCCGGCGGCGCCACCATCGAGGGAGCGCGCACCGAACGGTTCGTGGTGTGCCACAACCCGGATGCCGCCGAACGCGACGTCGCGGTGCGCCAACGGCTCATCGAACACCTCGAGGGCCTAATCGAGGGCTCCGACGCCTGGCCGAAACGCCGCCGCGACGAGTTCGTCGGCTCCCTGAAGAACAAGCCCGGGCTGCGCAGGCTGGTGCGGCGCACCACGACCGGGCTGCTGCGCATCGACCGCGCCGCTGTCGCGCGCGAAGCCCACTACGACGGCAAGTGGCTGCTGCGCACCTCCGACCTCACGCTCAGCGCCGAGGATCTGGCCGCCGCCTACAAGCAGCTGATCGCCGTCGAGCGCGGCTGGCGCGACTGCAAAACCAGCCTCGGGCTGCGCCCGGTCTACCACCACCGCGAGGACCGCATCCGCGCCCACGTCCAATTATGTTGGCTCGCATTGCTTCTCATCCGTGCCGCAGAAACCCGCACCGGCCACACCTGGCGCAACCTGCGCCACCAACTCGACCGCATGCACCTTGTCACCTTCGGCACCGCCGACGGCCGCGTCGCCCAACGCTCGGCCCTGACCAACAACCAGAAGACCATCCTGACCGCGCTCGACCTGCCCGAACCCCCCAAATACCTCGACTTCACACCCAGCATCGACGCCACCGCCGCCGACTGACGAACCCGCCCAGATCACCGGGTCGTGTAGTAACACGACCCAAATCGGCTCATCCCACGTCTGCGCTGGTCAACGCGGAAATTCCGCGATCCGTGTGCCCACCATCTGCGGAAGTCAGGTCAAAAACGGAATCGAAAATCTCGATCGCCACACAGCCGATGGCGCACCCGATACCACAGGCGCGCAAATCGCGGTGCCCATGCGCGAATTCGCATCCCGTGTGGTGGACATTCGCGCATTGCGCAAATCTATTTATGAACTGGGGCATGCGGTGGCGGATGTTCAGTCGGCAGACCCAAACGTGGGCCCGCAAAACAGCAGTGCCGATTTCGCCATCGCACTGCTCAACCTGCCCTGGCGGCAACGCTTCCAGGAACCCAGTGGTGAGGGCGGCGGCAGCGGCGCGTTCGTGCCGTGCGTTAGGGTGGCCGAAACCATCGTCGAAGCTCAACTTTTGAACGCGGTGAAAGAGCTGCTGTGATGGCTACTAATAAGCGTATCTCCCCGCAGCAGCTTTCGCTGGCCGCAGCCCATGGCCTGACACCCTCGATGCGGCAGTCCTGGTCTCCGACAATGGTGCGCACGCCACGCGTGCTGGTGCCCATCGAACTCGAGGTGCTGATGGTGCGCGACACCACCCAGCGCTGGGCGGACTGCAAAATGCAAACCCCGCCCCCGCCCAAGCCCGGGGCCGATCAACCACCCACCGATACGGCCACGCTGTTGCCGAAGCCGTTCGCCGAGCTGCAACCACCACGCGAACGTGGCGCATATCTGCAGTGGTATCTGCCCACGGGCCTGACCAGTGGCACCGCTCGTAACGACCCCAAATCACTGAATTACCCGGACTTTCCGGCGCTACCCGATCGCTGGCTGATCGTGCGGATCTCGCAAGGCGCCACACCGTTGCGCCGCGCGGTGACCGGGTGGGTGCTGGAGGCCGGCATCGAGCCGCCGGTGAGGCACGACCTCGCCAGCTGGAGCGAGCCCGGGCCGGCGACCGGCATGCAGAACCCCCTGACCGTCCTGGGGCACGGCGATCTGACCTGGGCCGGCTACTTCGACAATGTTAAGGACCGGCTCGGCTTCCAGGACAAAAGCCTCAACGAAGAGGTGAAAGGCCCGCTGGCCTACCTGGTTTGCGGCTGGTACGCCGACCCGACCAACGACCCCCTCGGCTCGACCGACATCACCTCGCTGGCCGACTTTAATGCCGCGATGAGCACGCTGGGCTGGCAGCTCGACACCAGCCAGCTCAACGAGGTCACAACCCAGGCCAGTACGAACACCAACATCGCCACGCAGACCGGGGCTGACGCCAATGCTGCCGCCAGCGCCGGCGATAAGGCGGCGGGACCGAAGCGCCCTCCACCCCAGAACGCCCTGTACACCACCAGCGGCAGTTGGTGGCCCACCGCGACGGTGTTTCACGGCGCCGTCGTCGGCATCGACTGGCCCGGCTCCACCGACACCACAGAGGTCGGAGGCCCCCCCGACCCGGCCTCAATCGTCGTCGCCGCCGGCGACACCATGGCCGAAACGATGGCAGCGCTCATCGCACACGCCAACAACGCACCCGCACAAGCCCCCATCGTCGAAGCATTGCAGCTCGGCGCCCTGGCCCAACTCGACCAGCCCGACGGCCGCGCCCGCCTCGACGCGCAACTGCACGCGACCTCGTTCGCCAGCCAATCCGGGGGTCCGCCCGGTTCCGAGCCGATCACCATCGCGCCCAGCGGCCCACCGCCCGCCGCCCAAGCACAAGTGCAGACCCCCGACCCCGGGATCTTCGGTCAGCACCTGCCCGCAGGTGGCATCCCCGAGCTCGCGGGTAGCCGTTTCACCGCCGAGCAGCAGACCGCCAACGTGGCGCAAAGCGCCACCTCGACGGATCCTTCGGCGCCCAGCACCAGCGGGCAACTAATGACCCCTGAGGTTCGCGCGCGCGGGGCGGCAGCCGAAGTATTCACCCCCGGGGGGCTGGCCACAGTCGTGCAACGACTCGGTGCGTTTTCTGGGGTTAGTTGACCTGTTGTGTGACGTTGCGTAAACGGCCGACACGGGCCTGTTCTGCAACAGATCTCCCGGGCTGTGGTGCTCGTGGCTGGTAGTGGTAAAAGCTGCCTGCTGCGAGAGGAGATCAGGGTGCGGGCGTTTCCGGTGAGGTTGCCGTCCGGGGTCAGGTACTGGACGGTTCTTGATGAGAACTTGGCGGTGGTGGACGAAGCGGACGCGTTTTTGCGGCATGTCCGATTCGGTCGTGACGGTTCGGAGTTGACCACCAGGTCGTATGCGGGCGGGATCGCGTTGTTCCTGCGCTGGTGTGCACGCACGGGCCGGGATTGGCGCGACGGGGTGGCGGCGCTGGGGTTGTTTATCACCTGGTTGCGCCACGCGGGACCGCAGTCCAGCGGTGTCGAGGTTGTGGCGGGGGGCCAGGTGCTGGCCGGTCCGGGCGTAGAGCCGGTGCGCGGAGCGCGGCGGATCAACGGTGTGCTGACCGCGGTGCGGGGGTTCGTCGCCCACGCGGTGACATCCGGGCAGGCGCCGGGCGAGCTGATGGGCTTGATCTATGAGCTGGCCGACGATCGTGATCTGCCGATGCAGGCTCGTGGTGAGGAGCATCGGATGGCCTGGCGGATGCGGGCCCAAGAGAAGGCACCGGAACCGCTCATCCGGCCACATGACGCCGGCGGTGCTGTCACGGCGGCACGCGCCGCACCGCGCTACTACACCGCACGCGACCCCATCCTGCTCGTCCAAGGCGGCAACCGCGCCTTCACCCACGACAGCAGCGTGAAAACCGAAAACGGCATGGTCGTGTGCCGCCTGATGCCAGCCTATGACCTCGCCTGGATGATGCCCGGCCGAGCCGAGAAGTTCCACGTCGCCGGCGACGACATTCTCGAACGCGGCATCGCCAATGGCAGTGTGCCGCTGGAATGCGAAGGGTTGCTGCGCGAGACGCTACTTTTGGACACCGGAAGCGCCCCCGCCATCGCAGCGACTGTCGACTCACAAACCAGCGGAACCTTCGACGTCGCGACGGCCACACAACGTGTGATCGTCGAGCAATCAGCCTGGTACGCGCTACGAAACCCGCGCATCGACCCCGCACCCCTGTTGGCCCGCTCCGGCATCGCCGGCACCCTGCCCGCCGCCTTTGCACTCGCCCCCCCGGCCCATCCCTGGACACCACTGCACGTGGATTGGCAGGTCGAATACCTGCCCTCACCCAACGTGGACAACGACTGGACGCTCGGCGACGTCGACTACAGCCTCACCACCGGCGCACCAATCCCAGCGCCGGGCGGCGGTGTGATGTTCCGCGGCCGCGCCAAACTCACCGGCGGCGCCGCCGCAGCGTTAGGCTCGGCGGTACGCAAGGCACTCGACGACGTCACCCGCATCGCCGGTACCGGCCCGGTGCCCACCAACGGCATCGAGGCCCACTACTCCCAGCTGGCAGCCGAACTCGCCCAGACCATGAAAAAGCTGGACCTTGCGCAGCCCCCGGCCGGCGGATCGGCCGATCCGAATACTGTAAACCCGGCGCTGCTCGACGACATCGCCAGCGCGCTAGCGCAAATGGATGTACTCTCCTGCGGGCTGAACGGCCTGCTGACCCAGCTACGGGGCGGCGTCCCCGCAGACCAGGTGTCGACCGCACCCGGCGGGGTCACCCCAACACCGTTCTTCGCGCTGCGCGCGGGCTTCTTGCGCATCGTGCGACTGCGTCTGGTCGACGGATTCGGCCAGTTCGTTGATCTGTGCGGATCCGACGAAACCCATTCCGCCCAAGGCTATCTCGTCTCCGACCCGATGAGCGTGCCGAACGAGCCGAGCCTGCTGGCCCAGCCACCGCGTTTCACGGCCCCGACGCGCGCCTGGTTTCGCTACATGGCCGCCGACGTGCCCGGCGTCGAAGCCGACTACCAGACCAGCCCAGTGTGCGGCTTTGTGATGCCCAACCATCTCGACGGGTCACTGGAGTTCTTCAACGCCGACGGCGGCGACGCCGGTGTCCTGCAACCAGACGAGCAAGGCCAAGTGACATGGCAGGCCGCGCCCGGCCTGCCCACTACTGCAGGGCAAGACCCCGCCCAAACCGTCACCAACAGCCACCTCGCCCAACTGGCCGCATCACTGCTCGACTGGGGCGTCGCCGACGCTGGCCAGTCCGCCGAGCCCGCACTTGCCGCGCTGCTGCGCACCATCGACTCCACATTGTGGTCGGTCGACCCGTTCGGTCATCAAGGCGACGAACATGTGGCGCTGCTGCTGGGGCATCCGATCTGTGTGATGCGCGGCCTGCTGCGCCTCGACGTGGCCGACCCGGTGGTCAGCGCCGACGGCACGCTCACCAAAGTCCCGGTGCGGCTCGGGGAATTCACCCAGTGGCAGGACGGGCTGCTCGGCTACTTCGTCGACGACGACTACACCCGTCTATTCGTGGCCGACGCGGCCGCGGCCGGCATGGCCCGCCAGATCGGCCCCCAACAAGGCTTCCTGCAGCAGATCAACCTCGTGCCAACGTATTACGCCACCTTCGCCGACGACATCGCCACCAACACCACCAGCGACACCCCCACACCCGGCAAGACGCAGGTCACTCACCCCTACATCGACACCAGCGGGCTGCTGTGGATTCCACCCAACCAAACCTTCAACCTCACCCTCTTGGTTGAGCCGCTGACAAGCGTGTATGCCACCCTCGGGCGAGTACCCCGCAAAGACATCGGCATGCGCCGCGACTGGATCAACTCCGGCCTGGCCGCCATCGCCCCGACCTTCCGCTTCGGACCAGTCCTCGTCGACCCCAAACAAATCCGCATGCCACTGGCCACCGACATCGGCGGCACCTGGGTGTGGGACTACCGCGCCGACGCTGTCGCCTGGAAAGAAGATGCGGTGACCAACGCCACCGACAACGCGCTGCTTGGTGCCGATCCGGCAACCGGCTCCGAGGGGTGGCTGAAACTCAAGCCACCACCGCTCGCCAAGGCCGGAAGCACCGCCTCATGAACGTCATCACCGCCATCTTGGATCTGCTCGGGCTGATCAAGCCCGCTCCGCTCGGGTATCAGTACGAATTCGTGGATGTGCCAAGCTCCGTTACAAATCTAGGAACAGGAGAAGCTATTTTTTCTCCTTGGCTCGCCAAGCCAGAATCTGTAGCAGATTCATCCCAACCCTTGAATTTCGTGAATGACGAACGCCGCATCATTGTGATATCCTTTACGATCTCGAGCCACATGGGTCCAAACTGGTTCGGCGTTGCTTTCCGGGAAAGAATAAAGTCGTTCAATTCAATTAATATATTCTTCCACCCAGATCCATCGCCCAGCATTGGATATCTCGAGAAGGACTACCCTGCTAGAACAGCGCAGTGGCTGGCGCTTTTTCGCTATGTGCAGAACCTCGGCTTCCAATTGGATGCGGGTAACTGTGACCAGATCCTGTTAATGCCCATCTTTGATGAGCCTTCTTGGGCTAATTGCGGAGTTTTTCCCACCGCCTGGAATGAAATAGCCTTAGTAGCGATCAATTGCGCCAAGGCAGTTGCCCTGTTTCAGGGGCCGCCCTCAGGGCAAAAGAGCTTCTACACGCAAATCGCGCAGGGGACCCTAGCGGAACTACAGGGAGGCAACGTACCCTTGGAGTCGGTTAAAGACGTCGTGCTCTCTTGTTTCAGCGCTGGTCGATTGCCCATGCTTAATTTTTATAGAGCGGCTCGCGGTGCCAGCGCTTTTGTCCGGGAGCTTTGGGACTTCGATGGCTTCCAGGCCACGCTACCCGCAAGCTCGGCCACGCTGAACGTTATCCACTACGATCAGAGCACGACCCCTAATGCGCCGGGTTTCCACGTCCCTCCACCGCGGTGGTCCTCATTTCCCCCTGGTGCGCCAAAGACCGTTGCTGACGTTCATGGTCTAATACCGAACTGCCTGTTCTGGCATGCAACGACCCTCAGTAATGTGGGAAAATAAAGGTGATCACCTCTAGTGTCTCGTGATTCTGTTGTATTTACTTCGCACTGCTGTCGACGAGCTTGCGGATGTTGGTCTGCGTGAGCGCGACCTGGCGAGGATCTCGTCGACGGTGGCGGTCCAGGTGAACGGGCGGGCGTCGGCGTTCCAATGGGCGATGTAGTCGGGGATCTGCTTGAGGAGGGCCTTGATCTCATGTAAAGAAACTTCTCACCGCTTGACACAGAGAGACTGAAGGCGGCCGGTGTCGACGTACGATGGGCGCCTGCGGCAACTATTTTCCACCAGAAGACGCTGACTGCCGATGACACCGAAACCGCTCTCGGCACAGCAAATCTCATGGCCAAGGACTACCCGTCAAGCCGCGACGCCTGGGTGCTAGACACCAACCCTGCCGACGTCGCCGCCATCACCGCCACCTTCGACGCCGACTATTCAGCATCGGATACCGGTCACCCGTCGCAAGCCGAGCCAAGCCCCAACCTCATCTGGTCACCGAACGCCCGCGCGGAATATCTGCGCCAGCTCGACACCGCCGGTCACAGCGTTGACCCCACCACGGAAGAACTCAAAGACCGGGCCATCGTGGCAGGGTTAAGCAAAGCCCCTCACCGAGGCGTCACCTGCCGCATCGTCCTTACCGCAAATCCCGCCACCGCGCGGACCGTCGAGGAACTCACTGCCGCCGGATGCTCGATTCGTCAGTTCCCCGCTGACGCCAAGCACTTATACATTCGCGAACATGATCCTCATCGACCAGACGGTTCTCATCATTGGTAGCCAGAACCTCTCGACCACGAGTCTTCTGGAAAACCGCGAATTATCTCTGCTTCTGAACACCCAGACGGCCAACCCGGTCATCGGCGCCGTGGCAAGCACTTTCGACAGCGATTACCGCCAGGCCGCCTCATAGCATCGCCCGGCCCGCAATCCCGGAGAAGCATAATGGTGCCACCCGTCGCTGAAAACTGTTGTAGCCGACGCCGATAGCGCAACTATCACACTTCCTCTGCGCACCTAACGCACCTGCCTGCCGGTTAGGGCTGGTAGTTGGTATCGGTGACCTGGGTGGCGAAGTCGTTGACCACTTGGAGCGTGCCATGGATGACCACCACGATCAGCAGCAGCGCCACCGTAATGGCTGCAACTAGGCCGCTGAGCCAGGGAGATTTGCGTGAATCATTCATTGCTTGCCCACCTTTCGGGTGGCATCCACGGCATCAGCGCGTCACGCATGGTCATCACGATGCTGTCCCGTTGGCGGGTGTCCCACCCGAGCACTCGGTCGAGCGAATTGCTCAGCAGTGGTTGGTCACTTAGTTCCGTAATGGCGCTTTGCCAGCTCGGTGCGGGCGCGTCGGTATCCATGTCGATATTGGTGGTGGCCTGCGCCACCCAGCTGATGCCTTGGTTGGTGCGGGGCGGGGATGCCGCATATAGCATCGCTGCCAGCGGTGCTACAGCCGCAGTGGCCCAGACTTCGTAGTGCCGGTCACGCCCGGCCGACGCGGCATCTAGCAGCGTCTCAGCGGCTGTCATCGCGTCGGATGGGTTGTTGACCAGGGTGGTTGGATCATCGACTGTGCTCATTGGCGCTCCTCGTGTGTGGTGGTGGGTTGTGTGTTTTGCCGCCGTGGGGCCGGCCGCGGGGTCTGGTCACCGATGAGTCCTCACCGTTGAGGACATGTGGCTGTGGCGTCGCTTGCTGTTGGTGTGGCCTGTTTGGGTCGGTCCGGATTACACCCGCCGGGCCCGAATTGCTGCCAGGGCACGAACCGATGGCCGCCAGAGCTCGCGCACCAAAAGCCCCAATGCCGTACTCGCGGG
>NZ_DATJPU010000229.1:0-10889 GCF_035506235.1 Mycobacterium sp. | reverse complement strand
TCGATGCCTTCTAGCGGTCGGCCAAGACAGGCCAGCCGTCGGATATTACCCCTGGTCGCCGGGACGGCCCGGTGTAGCGCGGAAAGCAGATCGGCGTCGACTTCGTCGATCATCATGCCCGCGCCGCACTCTGTGAACGAGACCGCCACCGTCGTCTCGGCCATCCCGTAGGCAGGCACGATCGCCTCCGGGTTCAACCCGAACGGCGCGCCGGCGTCGCAGAGGTCCTCGACGTCGGCGGGCTCGACCGACTCGGCGCCCGAAAGTGCCCACCGCAGCGAAGAGAGGTCGAACTGGCCGGGCGTAGCCTGCTTGCGCAACCGCTTGGCGAACAGCTTGTACGCGAAGTTGGGTGCGGCGGTCAGAGTGCCCTTGTACTTGTCAATCAGCTTGGCCCACAACAACGTATCGCGCAGGAAGTCCATCGGCGTAACCTTCACGAGCTCGGCGCCGACGTACATCGGCACCGTCAGGTAGCCCGTCATGCCCATGTCGTGGAAGCACGGCAGCCAGCTCACGATCACGTCGGTGTCGAAGTCGAATTGGCAGCCGGCCATCATGGCTTCCGCATTGGCGACGATGTTGGCGTGCGTGATCTGAACAGCCTTGGGCGACCCCGTCGATCCCGATGTCAGCTGCATCAGCGCCACGTCGTCGTCGCAGGTGTCGACAGGTTCGACCGGGGCGTTCGCGAGCAGCCACTCGACGGTAAGCACCGTCATGCCGCGCCCCGACAGCACCGGCGCCGCGGCCATGAACGGGTCGGAGACGACGACGGCTTTCGCCGACATCATATCGATGACGCCGGTCGTCTCGTCGGCCCAACGCACCAGGTCGGTGCGGGGAGTGGGCTGACGCAACATGGTGACGCTGGCACCGCGCATCCAAACGCCTTGCGCGGTGACCATCCCCTTGGGGCTCCACCGGGCGTTGTAGTACATCGTCTCGGTAAGTCGGCTCACGGCAATCCTTTTGGCCGGTGCGGAAATACGGCTTCCGTGTTAGTTCGGTGAGTAACCGACGCAAATGTGCAGTCACGCTAGGAGTTTCGGGGCCGCTGGGGTCGCCACAAATCGTTACGTTGGCGCTCGTTTCGGCCCGATGACGAGGGCGACGGCTACGCGCCGCCGCCGACCTTCGTGCTGGTGACCGTCAGCGATTGGGGGCAGTACACATTGGCCGCGATCGCCGTGAACCTGGCGGCGTTGTCCCCGTGCAGCCCGGGGTTCTGAGCCTGGACGGTCTTGACGACGTCCGCCATTTGCGTCCCCTTGCCCACCGCCTCGCACACCCATCGCCCGGCCCCGATCACCGGGGCCGGGTCCGGGAAGGTGATGCCGGCGGCGTGCAGCGAGGCGAGGAACGCGTCGTCGTTGCTGTCCGCCCGCGCCGGCCCGGCCAGGCCGAGCAGGGCGGCAAGGCTCGTCATCGTCAGGAGCAGCGGTTTCACAGCCCACTGATCTTCCCAGAGCGGCGACGGCGGCGCATCTCCAGAATCGGCGTCAACCCGAGGTTGACACCACGACATCGTCAACCTAGTGTTGACGACATGCCCGAACCGACGCCCATCGCCCATCCCGTCCGCCTCGACGAGCTGATCAACGCGATCAAGCGGGTGCACACGGACGCGCTGGACCAGCTCGCCGACGCGGTCCTGGCCGCCGAGCACCTGGGCGAGGTCGCCGACCACCTGATCGGGCACTTCGTCGATCAGGCCCGCCGCTCGGGGGCGTCGTGGACCGACATCGGCAAGAGCATGGGCGTCACCAAGCAGGCCGCCCAGAAGCGGTTCGTTCCCCGGGCCGAGGCCACCACGCTGGACCCCGAGCAGGGCTTCGGCCGCTTCACGCCGCGGGCGCGTGGCGCGGTGGTGGCGGCCCAGAACGCCGCGCACGACGCCGGCAACGTCGAGATCACACCGGACCACCTGCTGCTCGGCGTGATCAGCGATCCGGCCGCCCTGGCGACGGTGTTGCTGCACCTGCAAAAGGTCGACGCCGAGACCATCCGGGCCGCGATCGCGCTGCCACCGTCCACCGGCGAGCACCCCGAGCTCATCCCGTTCAGCGGCCCGGCACGCAAGGCGCTCGAACTGACCTTCCGCGAGGCACTTCGGCTGGGCCACAACTACATCGGCACCGAACACCTGCTACTGGCGCTGCTCGAACTCGAAGACGGCGCCGGGCCGCTGCACCGATCCGGCGTCGACAAGGACCGCGTCGAGACCGATCTGGTCGACGCGCTGGAATCGCTGGGCGCCGGCAAGAACCCCTCCCCTTCGCCGTAGCGCGTGTGCGATCATGCGAGGATGCACCGCTGGCTGGTCGTCGTGTCCACCGTGCTCGTCGCCGCCGCAAGCCTTGCCACGCCCCGCGCCTGGGCCGGCGACGCGCCGATCGGCCATATCGGCGACACCCTGCGGGTGGACACCGGCACATACATCGCCGACGTCACCGTCAGCAGTGTGGCCCCGTGCGACCCGCCCCCGGGATTCGGCTACACGCGCAGTGGCGTTCCGATCAAAAGCTTCCCCGGCAGCACCCCTAACCGCGCCGACGTGACGGTCCGCGCGATCCGGGTGCCCAATCCGTACATCATGGCGACCGACTTCACCTTCGACGGCGTGACGCAATTCGCCGACGCCTACAAGCCGCGTGCCACCGACGCACCCGACGCGCTGGACAACGTGCTCGTCAACGCGCCGAACGGGGCGATCGTGCGCGGCGGAGTGTATTGGGACGCCTACCGCGACCCGGTCTCCACCGTCGTCCTGCTGGACAAGAAGACGGGCTATCACCTAGCGCAGTGGAATCTTTGACCCTGGAAGTCCGCGTCGTCACGGCGGATTCGGTCGACGTCGCGGAGCTGGCCGACGTTGCCGCGCGCACCTTTCCGCTGGCGTGTCCTCCCGCGGTGGGCGCGCAGAACATCGCGTCGTTCGTCGAGACCAACCTGTCGGCCGAGCGCTTCGCGGAATACCTGGCCGATCCGCACCGCGCGATCATCGCCGCGGCGCGGAACGGCCGAATCATCGGCTACGCCATGCTGATTCGTGATGCCACCGACGGCACCGCCGAGCTGTCGAAGATCTACGTGCTGACCGAGCATCACGGCGGCGAGGTTTCGGCGGCGCTGATGGGCCTGGCGCTGGCCACCGCGCGACAGTGGGGCGCCCGGCGCGTGTGGCTTGGGGTCAATCAGGCAAACCAACGCGCGCAACGCTTTTACGCCAAGAGCGGCTTTACGATCAACGGCACCAGGACCTTTCAGGTGGGCACCGTCACCGAGAACGACTACGTCATGGTTTGCGAGCTCGGGTCAACGCCACCAGCCGAGACGTAGCACGCAGGTACTTCTTTCGATATCCGCCGGCCAGCATCTCGTCGCCGAAGATGGTGTCCAGCCTCGCCCCCGAAGCCACCACCGGTATGCCGGCGTCGTACAGCCGGTCGGTCAGCGCCACCAACCTCAGCGCGACGTTCTGGTCGTCGATGCCGTGCACGCCGGTCACAAACACCGCCGTCACGCCCTCGATCAACGTCAGATACCGCGACGGGTGCATGGTGGCCAGGTGCACGCACAGCGCGTCGAAGTCGTCCAGCGTCGCCCCGTTGACCCCCGCGGCGCGCGTGGCCACCTCCTCGTCGGACAACGGCGGCGGCGCCGGCGGCAGGCCGCGGTGCCGGTAGTCGGGTCCCTCGATCCGCACCGTGGTGAAAATGCTTGCCAGCGTGTTGATCTCGCGCAGGAAGTCCTGGGCGGCGAAGCGGCCCTCGCCGAGTTGCTCGGGCAAGGTGTTGGAGGTGGCGGCCACCGACACCCCCCGCTCCACCAACGACGAGAGCATCCGCGAGATCAGGGTGGTATTGCCGGGGTCGTCGAGCTCGAACTCGTCGATGCACACCGCCGTGTAGTCGGCCAGCATCTCGATGCATTCGACGAAGCCGAACACCCCGGCGAGCTGGGTGAGCTCGCCAAAAGTGGCGAACGCCTTGGGAGTCGGGGGCTCGGGTCCCCCGCCGGGCAACTGGTAGTAGGCGGAGGCAAGCAGGTGTGTCTTGCCCACGCCGAAGCCGCCGTCCAGGTACAGCCCGACGCCGGGCAATGCGGCCCGCCTGCCGAACCGTTTTGGGCGGCCGGCCCGGCGCTCCCGGGCCCGCCGGCAGAAGTCTCGACACGCCTCGACGGCGGCCGCCTGGGTCGGTTCGGCCGGATCCGGGCGATACGTGGCGAAGCTCACGTCGGCGAACGTTGGTGGCGGCCGCAATTGGGCGATCAGTCGCTCCGGCGACACGCTCGGATGCCGATCCACCAGCCGGGGCACGGGGCCTGGCGCATCGGCAAAAGCGGACCCGTGCATGCACCGAACTGTAGCGACGTGCTGCAATCAAGCTCATGCTGACGCTGCTCGGGTCGACGCGTGAACTCGACGACGGCGAACTTTCCCGGCTGTATGGCTATCCCGACCGCGACGGCACGTGGCTGCGGGCGAACTTCATCACCAGCCTCGACGGCGGCGCGACCGCCGACGGCAGCAGCGGCGCGATGGGAGGGCCCGGCGACCGGCACATCTTCAACCTGCTGCGGGAACTGGCCGACGTGATCGTGGTCGGCGCGGGCACGGTGCGGATCGAGGGGTACTCCGGCGCGCACCTGGCTGTCGCGCAGCGACAGCAGCGGCAGGCCCGCGGGCAAAGCGAGGTCCCGCAACTGGCGATCGTCACCCGGTCGGGTCGCCTCGAGCCGGACCTGGCGGTGTTCACGCGGACCGAGGTGCCGCCCCTGGTGCTCACCTGCGCGGCGGCGCTCGACGCGACCCGGAGGCTGATCGGCGACCTGGGCGAGGTGGTGGACTGCTCCGGCGGCGATCCGGCGAAGGTCGACGAGGCCACCCTGCTGGCGGCGCTCGCGGCGCGCGGAATGCGCCGCATCCTGACCGAGGGCGGGCCGACCCTGCTCGGCGCGTTCATCGACCGCGACCTGCTGGACGAGCTGTGCCTGACGATCGCGCCGTACCTCGTCGGCGGCCTGGCGCGGCGCATCGCGTCGGGCCCGGCTCAGGTGCTGACCCGCATGCGCCGCGCCCACCTCCTGTCCGACGAGGCCGGCTACCTTTACGGCCGCTACGTCAAGGCCTAGCTACTGTGGTCGGCATGAGTCGGCAGATCGCATCCGCCACGGTGCTGCTCGCGGTGACCGCGCTGGTGGCCGGCTGCGTTCCCGGCCTGGCCGCCGACCCGCGCTTCGCGACCAACTCCGGCGCCCGACCGCAGGGCGTTGCCCCGAGCAAGCCTCCCCCCAGCGGCCCGCCACCGATCGCGGCGCCCAAGAACGACCTGGCCTGGCATGACTGCACGTCGAAGGTCTTTTCCGACGCGGCCGTCCCCGCGGCGCCCGGCGTGCAGCTGGATTGCGCGACCTACGATTCCGACCTGGACCCGATCAACGGCCAGGGCGGAACGCTGACCATCGGCGTGGTGCGCGCGCGATCGAACCAGACGCCGCACGACGCGGGCCCGCTCGTCTTCACCACCGGCTCGGACCTGCCGTCGTCGACGCAGTTGCCGGCGTGGCTGTCCCGCGCCGGCGGCGACGTGCTCCAGACCCACCCCATCGTCGCCGTCGACCGGCGCGGCATGGGCATGTCGAGCCCCATCGACTGCCGGGATCAGCTTGACCGCCAGTCGATGCGCGACCAGGCACAGTTCCAGCCCGGCGACGACCCGGTCGCCAACCTCTCCGACATCTCCAACAACGCGACCACGAACTGCACCGACGTCATCGCGCCGGGCGCGTCCTCCTACGACAATTCGCACGCCGCCTCCGACATCGAGCGGCTGCGCACGCTGTGGGACGTGCCGGCCGTCGCGCTGGTCGGGGTCGGCAACGGCGCCCAGGTGGCGCTGGCCTACGCCGCGTCGCGGCCCGACCGGGTCGCCCGGCTGATCCTCGACTCCCCGGTGGCCCTGGGCGTCAACGCCGAGGCGGCCGCCGAGCAACAGGTCAAGGGGCAGCAGGCCGCGCTCGACGCGTTCGCCGCCCAGTGCGTCGCGGTCAACTGCGCGCTGGGTCCGGATCCGAAGGGCGCCGTCAGCGCGATGCTGGCCGACGCGCGCGGCGGTAAGGGGCCCGGCGGCGCACCGGTGTCCGCTGTGGCCAACGCCATCACCGTCGCGTTGGGCTTCCCCTCGGGCGGCCGCGTCGGCGCCAGCACCAGCCTGGCCAACGCGCTGGCCGCGGCCCGGTCCGGCGACGCCAACCAGCTGAACAACCTGATCAACCACGCGTATGCCGTCACCGACTCGGACGGCCAGTTCGTCAGCTCCTGCAGCGACGCCATCAACCGCCCCACGCCCGACCGGGTGCGCGAGCTCGTCGTGGCGTGGGCGAAGCTCTACCCGCAATTCGGCACCGTCGCGGCACTCAACTTGGTCAAATGCGTGCACTGGCCCACCATTTCGCCGCCGGCGCCGCCGAAGAGCCTGAAGGTCGACGTCCTGTTGGCGGGGGTGCAGAACGACCCGATCGTCGGCACCGAGGGAGTCGCCCAGACGGCGGCCACCATCATCAACGCGAACGCGGCCAGCAAGCGGGTGATGTGGCAGGGCATCGGTCACGGCGCCAGCATCTATTCGCCCTGCGCGGTCCCGCCGCTGATCGGCTACCTCAACAGCGGCAAGCTGCCCGGCACCGACACCTACTGTCCCGCCTGACTTCTGCGGCCGGGGGCCGGTGTACCGTGCGCTGGTGACCGCAGCCGACTCGACCCGAACCGGCCTGCGCGGTCGGATCCTGGCCGCGTTTCGCCCCCGCACCAGCGCACCGAGTGCCGCGACCATCCTGCGGTCGGCGTTGTGGCCCCTGGCGATCATGTCGGTGCTGCACCGCAGCATCGTGCTCACCCTCAACGGCAACATCACCGACGACTTCAAGCCGGTCTACCGGGCGGTGCTGAACTTCCGGCACGGCTGGGACATCTACAACGAGCACTTCGACTACGTCGATCCGCACTACCTGTACCCGCCCGGCGGCACGCTGCTGATGGCGCCGTTCGGATACCTGCCGTTCACGCAGTCGCGGTATCTGTTCGTCCTGATCAACACCGTGGCCATCCTCATCGCCTGGTACCTGTTGCTGCGGATGTTCAAATTCACCGTCTCCTCCGCGGCCGCGCCCGCCCTGCTGCTCGCCATGTTTTGCACGGAAAGCGTGACCAGCACCCTGGTGTTCACCAACATCAACGGCTGCGTCCTGCTGGCGGAGATGCTGTTTTTGCGTTGGCTGCTGGACGGGAAGGTCGGGCACCAATGGTGCGCCGGCCTCGTCATCGGGCTCACCCTGACGCTCAAACCGGTGCTCGGGCCGCTGCTGTTGCTGCCCTTGCTGAACCGCCAATGGCGGACGCTGGTGCCGGCCATCGCGGTCCCCGTCGTCGTCAACCTGGTCGCGTGGCCCCTGGTCAGCGACCCGATGGACTTCGTCACCCGCACGCTGCCCTACATCGGGGGCACCCGGGATTACTTCAACAGCTCCATCGAGGGCAACGGGGTGTACTTCGGCCTGCCGACCTGGCTGATCGTGTTCATGCGGATCCTGTTCACGCTGCTCGCGATCGGCGCGCTGTGGCTGCTGTACCGCTACTATCGCACCCGCGACCCGCTGTTCTGGTTCACCAGCTCGTCGGGGGTGCTGCTGCTGTGTTCCTGGCTGGTACTGCCGCTGGCCCAGGGCTACTACTCAATGATGCTGTTCCCGTTCCTGATGACCGTGGTGCTGCCCGACTCGCTGGTCCGCAACTGGCCGGCCTGGCTGGGCATCTATGGCTGCCTGACGCTGGACGACTGGCTGATTTATAAGTACATGAGGTACGGGCGCGCGCTGCACTACCTGAAGATCACCTACGGGTGGTCGTTGCTGCTGATCGTGGCGTTCACCGTGCTCTACTTCCGCTACCTGGACGCCAAGGCCGAGGACCGGCTGGACGAGGGCATCGATCCGGCGTGGCTGACGGCCGAGCGGGGAGCGCGCGCGGTGATCGCAAGCGCGGCGGAGCCGGGCGCAGCGGGTCACCGCAATTGGCGCTAGCGTGGACGCATGACCTCCCCCGATGTGTCGCCCAGGGTGCAGTTGTCTGACGACGAGTGGCGTAAGAAACTCAACCCGCAGGAGTTCGACGTCCTGCGCCGCGCCGGCACCGAGCGGCCGTTCACCGGCGAGTACACCGACACCAAAACCGAGGGCGTCTACCAGTGCCGGGCCTGCGGCGCCGAATTGTTCCGCAGCACAGAGAAATTCGAGTCGCACTGCGGCTGGCCGTCGTTCTTCGACCCGGCCAACTCCGACGCGGTGATTCTGCGTTCCGACCACTCGATGGGAATGACGCGCACGGAGGTGCTGTGCGCCAACTGCCACAGCCACCTGGGCCACGTGTTCACCGGCGAGGGCTACCCCACCCCGACGGATCAGCGCTACTGCATCAACTCGATCTCGCTGCGGCTGGTGCCAGCAGGCGGGTAGCGTTTCGCCCTCGATTCCCACCCGTCACAGGGAGTCGGGGATATGCCAAGCTGTCCGCCTAACAGCGACAACTTCGCGCACGTGCGGCGGCGCGCCCGTTGTCGCTGCTAGGTGGGGAAAAGGTCCACCCCGCCGCGCCGGTTACGGATGTGACCTCTGGAGCATCAGTCCACGCGCGTGGCGTGAACCTCCCAGAACGGGGCGTGCACCCGGCCGCCCTCGAGCCACGGCTCCATCGCCCGAAATCGGTCCAGCAGCGCCTGCACCGCGTCGGCCATGTCCGGGTTGCGCGCGGCCATCATCTCAATCGTCTGGGTGCTCAGGTTGACCAGATAGGTCGTCGGGCCGAGATAGGTGATCTCCCACCCGGCGACCGGCAGCACCTGACGAAAATCGTCCTCGGACAATGACCGCATCATTTTGAAGCCGTTGACGTCGTGCTCGCCGAACTCGAACATGTAGAGCCGCGCCCCCGGCTTGGTGGCCCGGCGCAGCGCCTGCACGTACGCCGTCTGCATGTCGGGGTCGGTGCTGAAGGTGTGGTAGAAGGCGCAGTCGACGACGGTGTCGAATCGGTTGTCGTATCCCTCCAGCTTCGCGGCGTCGGCCAGCTCGAAATTCACTGACACGCCGGCCTTTCGGGCGTTTTCCCGGGCCCGCTCGAGGGCGCCCGCCGACCCGTCGATGCCGGTCGCCGAGTAGCCATACTATGCCACACTGTGTAAATGCTTAAAGCACTGGTAGGGGCTCGGGTTTCTTCTATGCAAGGCGATGGGAAGACATCGCACATCACCCAGCGGAGCAAGGGAACAGCTTACGCCGAGTCACAGGGCTGGGAGGTCGTCGGGGCCTTCGAGGATCTCGACGTGTCAGCTATCAAGCTGTCGCCGTTCGAGCGACCGGACTTGCGGGTGTGGTTGGAGGATCGTGCCGAGGACTGGGACGCGCTGATCTTCGCCAAGACCGACCGGGTGTTCCGGTCGGCGGCTGACTGCGTCCGCTTGGCAGAGTGGTGCAAAGAGAATCGCAAGATCCTCGTCCTCGTGGACGATGGGATCAAGTTGGACTACTACAACCCCGAAGAGTCGAAGGACGCCTTCGCCGGGGCGATGTCGAAGGTGTTCCTGATCCTCGCCTCCGTCTTCGCGGAGATCGAGGGGCAGCGGTTCGTGCAGCGGGCACGGGACCGTGTGGCGTACCTGCGCCACACCGACCGGTGGGGCTACGGAGTGGCCCCGTTCGGGTACCAGGTAGTGGATCACCCGTCCGGGAAGGGAAAGGCCCTAGATCACGATCTGGAGGCCCAGGCGGTGCTCTCCAGTATGGTGACCCGGTTTCTGGCTGGAGACTCGCTAACGAACATCACAGCTAGCCTTTTGGAGGCTGGAACGCCCTGCCCCCGGGACTGGGCTCGCATCCGGGCGGGAGACCCGCCCCGGGGGGAGCGGTGGACTACGACCACGGTGCGGAAGATCCTGCTGAGCCCATCGACGCAGGGGATCAAGATGGCGGGCGGTAAGGCGGTGTTGGGACCGGACGGAGAGCCCATCCAGGTAGGCCCAGCCTCCTTCGATCAGGAGACGTGGGGCAGGCTTCAGCGGGCGATGAGCCAGAGGGCTGGGAATCCACGCGAACGGCGGCACTCGACCAATCCCCTTCTCGGGGTGGCTAAGTGCGGGGTCTGCGGGAAGAACATGCGGCAGCACGGCCAGAACACCAAGGCGGGGGTGTACCACCGGTACTACCTTTGCAACGCCACGCCCCGAGCGTGCCGGGGTGTGTCGATCGTTGCCGACGTAGCCGAGGAGTTGGTAGCCAAGGAGTTCCTGAGTAGCCACGCCGACCGCAAGGTCAAGAAGGCGGAATGGCAAATGGGGTCGGACTATTCGGCAGAGCTGGAGCAGACGACCCAGACCATCGAAGCTCTCCGCGAGGACCGCGCCCTCGGCCTATTCACCACCCCGGAGGACCAGGAGATGTACCGGCAGCAGATGGCGGCGCTCGTGGCCAAACGTGATGCGCTGGCTGAGCTGCCTTTCCAGAAGGCGGGCTGGGTCGAAGTGGAGACGGACCAGACGTATGGCGAGGTATGGCCCGACGCCAGCGTCGAGGAGCGTAGGAAGATGCTGACCGACGCCGGGGTAGTCCTTCGGGTCATCCGCCCGAACCATGTAGAGCTGTACACCGACTTCGCTCGTCTGTTAGGGGGAGGACCGTCCGGTCTGGAGGTGTTGGAGGCTGAGGAACGGCGTGCATCTGCGGAGAGGAAGCGGTGGGGTATCCCGGAGGACGAGGAGCCTCGGCCAAGGGGTAACGAGGCAACGCGAGAAGCCATCACGCGGCGCGAACGAGACGGGGTCCCTACGACGACT
>NZ_DATJPU010000228.1:0-9005 GCF_035506235.1 Mycobacterium sp. | reverse complement strand
TGAATCGCCGGGCCGCCCATTTCGCCGCCGCTCAATTCGCGCGCTGCCGTCCATCCCGGCGCCGTCACGCGGGCACTCGGATAAACCCCCCGCGGGCGATCGCCCATTCGACGTGGACGGCACAGGCGTCACCATCTCTGGATGCGTAGCTACGACCGACATGTGCTCCTCCTCACGGAAGCAAGGCCGACCTGGGGGCGGCCGGGGTACGGCTGCGCCGGGCGCGACCGTATGTAGATACCGGTGATTCAGCTAGAAACGTAGGATACATACTATTTGGTAGGCTAGAGCGAAAATAACACACTCACAGTCTTTCGGAGCCATCAAAATTAAATTACACTCAGGATGTATCGGTGCACACCAGACCGCAGACGAACGGAACACCTCGACGGACGCAGCGCTGCCCTCCGGCGGGTCATCCCACCCGGCGGGTCATGCATCCATCGAAGGGACTGACGGAATTGCCATGGCGCGCCCCGATGGCGCGTTACGCGGCAACCGCGACCAGACAGGCGGCCCGATGACTGAGGCCAGCGGACGGCGAACCGACACCACCCGCGAACGCCTCATCGCCGCCGCATCACACCAGTTCGCCCACCGCCCGTACAGCGACGTCAGCCTCGATGACATCCTGGCAGAGGCCGAACTCACCAAAGGGGCGATGTATTTCCACTTCTCCTCTAAGCAAGCGCTGGCCTTGGCGATCGTCGACGACCTCACCGAAATGAGCCGGGCAGCAGTCATCGAGTTGCTTGCCCGCAAGATGTCGGGACTGGAAACACTGATCGATCTCGTCTATCTCCGAGCCGTTCAAGACACCCAACAGGAGGTTGCCCGGGCCGGCGTCCGACTGCTCGACACCCTGGACAACCCAACCTCCGTGCCCCCCGGGTTGTGGCAATCATGGATTGAGTTCGTTACCACCCTCATCCAAAGAGCAGTCGCCGAGGGCGACGTCATCGACCGGCACGAGCCCGAAGACATCGCCAGAATGTTGGTGGCACTGTGGGTGGGTATCCGCCGAACCAGCAACCTCGACGAACCCGAGGTTTACCTCGACAACCTCCTGAAAACGTGGATAGTGGCACTACCCAGCTTCACCAATCCCGATCGAATCGGCTACTTCACCCAATTCATCCAACGCCGTCACGTACTCGCGTGAAAACGTTTTCGCTGCAGGCGCTCACGATGACCGCATGCCACCGCCGCCTCCCCTTAGCCCAGCACTGTTGGCCTTCACCCGCGGCCAGCGAGAGAGATACCGATTGGCCACGGCGCCACCGCACGTCCACGGCACTCCGGAGGTCTTGGGACCATGGTGCCTCAAGCTCGGTCTGAAACCACCCGCCAAAAGATCCTTGGTGCCGCGATAGACGTGTTCTGCGAGGTCGGGTATGCGGCCGCGGGACTAGGTGAGGTCATCGAGCGGGCGGGAATGACCAAAGGCGCCCTTTACCACCACTTCGACTCAAAAGAAGCGCTCGCAACCGCCATCATCGAACAGGGCACCAACCTGACCCGCGACGCGTTCCACCGCGTATGCGAATCACCCTCGCCCGCACTCGAGAACATGATCCACGGCGTCTTCATCGTGGCTGACCTCCTTGTCTCTGACAAAACAGCCCGCACAGCCGAGCAACTCACCCGCGCACTGGCCGAATTCAACAGCACAGCCGCCCAAGTCTGGAGCGGCCGGTTGGATGCGATGACGGCACAAGCCAGTCTCGCGAGCGCCGAAGGCGACCTCCGCGAAGGCCTCGATCCCTACGGCGTTGGCGAATCAATCCTCAACTCCATGCTTGGGGCCCAGCTGCTCTCCAAGACAGCAGACGGCGACGATCACCTCAAGCGACTGACCCGATCCCTGGAACTCCTCCTACCGGCAATCGTCGCCGACACATCTCTGGCCTATTTTCGGGAGTATCTTGACCGCGAATCCCTTCGCCACCGCCAGGTCGGCGAGCCGACTGACTGAGCTCACAACCGTACTAGTGGTCGTCCACCCAGAACCGGTCCGTCAAATTCTCAAACGTCACCAACACGACCGGATCATCGCGCCGCATCAGGGCCGACTTGCTCATCCTGGCCCGCACCGTCCAACCCTCGCAATGCCGCAGCTCCACCACCAGATTCGCCAACCCATCGACGCCGGAGAGCGCGCATAACGCGGCCGGCACGGTACGGAACATCTCAGGAAACGCCGACCCCGTTAACCCGTCCCGCTCGTGACCGACCATGTCGGCGAACGCCGAATTGGCAAACAAGATGCTGCCGTCCCGAGCCATCGCGAGCGAAGGGACCGGGAGCCTCTCCAACGCCACCACCGCAGGCAACCGCGTCAAGATGTCCACCGGTGAATCGCCGGGCCGCCCATTGCGCCGCCGCTCAATTCGCGCACTGCCGTCCATACGAGCGCCGTCGGGCGCGTAATCGGTTGAGCTGCCAGCCGTCGACGGCATATTCGGCGTGGATGGCGCAGACGTCGCCATCTGGGGCTGCGTGATCACGACCGTCATATGCTCCTCCTCCAAAAAGCAAGCCGACGCTGATGCGGGCGGTCACCGCAGAGGCGCGACGTGCATGTAGATACCGATGATGCACCCGTACAGGGCGGTACATACCTATTGTGCACATATTTAACGAATTGGCAGTCTTCTAGTAAAACTCCACCGTGTGGGTAAACGGGGATGTCAACTCAAGATGCAGGCCGCGGACCACGGAAGACTTCGAGGACACAGCACCGCCGGGCGGGTCTGCACACGCGGCGGGTCACCGCCCCCTATCATCGGAGGGATTGACACGGCGGCGGAAATTGTCTTGGCGTGACGGGATGGCCCGCTGCGCGGCGACTGCGACCAGACAGGCGGGGCGATGACTGAGGCCAGCGAACGGCGAGCCGACACCACGCGCCATCGCCTCATCGCCGCCGCGTCACACCAGTTCGCCCACCGCCCGTACAGCATGGTCAGCCTCGAGGACATCCTGGCTGAGGCCGAGCTCACCAAAGGGGCGATGTATTTCCACTTCTCCTCTAAGCAAGCGCTGGCCTTGGCGATTATCGACGACCTCACCGAAATGAGCCGGGCCGCAGTCGTCGAGTTGCTTGCCCGCGAGATGTCGGGACTGGAAACACTGATCGACCTCGTCTTCCTCCTGGCCGTTCAAGACACCCAAAACGACGTGGCCCGAGCGGGCATCCGACTGCTCGAGACCCTGGACAACACAACGCCCCTGCCGCCTGCGCTGTGGCAATCGAGGATGGAGCTCCTCACGACCCTCATCCAGCGCGCGGTCACCGAGGGTGACGTCATCGACCAGCATGATCCCGAAGACATCGCCAAAATGTTGGTGGCACTGTGGGTGGGTATCCGCCGAACCAGCAACCTCGACCAACCCGAGCACTACCTCGGCAACCTCCAAAAAACATGGACGCTGGCGCTACCCAGCTTCACCGATCCCGATCGAATCGACTACTTCACCCAATTCATCCAACGACGCCACGCGCTCGCGGTGAAAAATGTTTGTACCGAAGCGCTGCCAGTTGACTTCGACACCGCCGCCCCCGCCTCGGCGCACACCGGCGCTTAGCCCCACGGTTGGCCTCAGCCCGAAAGCGACCTCTGCGAAGGCCTCGATCCCTACGTGGTTGAAGAATCGACCCCACCAACCGTGCTAGTGGTGGTCAATCCACAGCTGCTCCGTCAAATTGTCAAATGTGACCAGAACGACCGGATCGTCACGCCGCATCATCGCCGAGTTACTCATCCTGGCCCGCACCGTCCAACCCTCACAGTGCCGCAGCTCCACGACAAGATTCGTGACTGCGTCGGCGCCGGAGAGCGCCTCCGGCACGGTATGGAAGATCTCGAGGAACGCCGACCCCGCCAACCCGTCCTGCTCGTAACCCACCATCTCGGCAAATGCCGTATTGGCGAACAAGATGATGCCGTCCCGCGCCATAGCGAGCGCGGGAACGGGAAGCCGCTCCAACACCACCACCGCGGGCAACCGCTTCAAGATGTCCGTCGGTGAATCGCCGGAACTCCCATTACGCCGCCGCTCCACACGCCGATCGCCCTGCGTGAGAGCGCCGTCGTGGGTTTGGTCGGGTGAGTTCCCACCAACTAACTGCCCGTTCGACATGGACGGCACAGTAGCAACGACACAAGATCAATACATCAAAACAGCGAAATCAGCACCCTGCCGTAAACCCGACATGAGCTGGGATTCATTTTCCACGGCGCGGCTTATGGTGACCTTGCCTTGATCCAGATGCGCTCACGGGCCGACCGGCTGGGGGTTCGCAACTGATTCTCTTGGCCGGCGGGCTGCTCGGTGTGGATGGCGCCGAGTCACGTTTGGCGCTCAGGCCTAGGCGAGCGCTGCGGCCGCTGGGGGGTCGAGGACGCCGCGCAGCCAGTCGACAGTGCGCTTGATGCCTTCGGCGAGGTCGGTGTCGGGTTTCCAGCCGAGCATCCGACCCGCCCGGGTCGGGTCCAATGCGCTCGCCTGGACCTCGCCGGTTCGAGCCTCGGCGTGATCGGGTGAACGCGAGACGCCGACCGCCCCGGCGATCAGCTCATGCAGTTCGGTGACCGTCGTCTGCACGCCGGTGCCGACGTTGAAGGTGCCCGTCGTGGTGAGGGGCGCTTCCGCGGCGCACAGGAAGGCGGTCGCGACGTCTTCGACGTAGACGTAGTCGCGGGTGGCGCTGCCGTCGCCGTAGATGGTCGTAGGACGGCCAGAGATCATCGCACTGCCGAAGATCGCGACCACGCCACCTTCCCCGTGCGGGACTTGGCGTGGCCCATAGACATCGGCCAGTGCCAGACAGATCGGTGCCAGCCCGTACATGCCGGCGTAGGCGCGCATATACAACTCTCCGGCCACCTTCGCCGCCGCGTAAGGGGAAAGCGGGTCCACGGGAGTGTCCTCTGTGGCAGGCAAGGTGGCAGGCGCACCGTAGCGGGCGCCACCCGAGGAGGCGTAGACGATCCGCGGTACTCGCGCCCGCCGGCTCGCTTCCAGCACGTTAACGGTGCCCAGCACGTTGTTACGGGCGTCGTGTTGCGGATCATCAACGGAGCAGCGCACGTCGATTTGAGCGGCCAAATGGAACACCACGTCAGGGTTGGAGTCCTCGACCACGTCGGACAGCTCGGGGTTTCGGACATCGATCGCGACGAGGGTGAAGCGACCGGGGCCTTTGTGGCGGTGGGCCGACTCGAGGTTGGCGGCGGGGGCACCGGCGCTGAGGTTGTCCACTCCTGTCACCTGGTGTCCTTCCTCCAGCAGGCGGTCGACGAGGGTGGAGCCGATGAATCCGGCACCGCCGGTGACGAGGGTGCGCATGATCAGCAATCTTTAGTTCGACGGTGGATTGCGGACGGCGACAACGGAATTAAGGAGGAATCGGCGATCACAGCGCGGCGAGATCCAGGTGGACGAGCGGTACAGACCGCCACGCGGTGGTACGGGTCGGTCGCCTCGCGGATGTAATTGCCAATCTGGCGCAAAGACCGTTCGGCCTCCGGCACCATCGGCGCGGCGATCTGGAAGACATGCATCTGGCCGGGCCATACCCGCAGCTGAACCGGTACGCCCGCTGCAGCCAGCCGCTGCGCAGCCTGCCGGGCGTCATCCAGCAGGACCTCGGAACCGGATACATGGATCAACGTGCGGGGCAGACCGGCGTCGATGTGATCGAGTGGCTCGTAAATCTCCTCAGGGCACCCATCTCCGATGTGACGCTGACTCGACTTGGCGATCAGGTAGCAAAATGCGTCGAATGCTTTGGCGGAGAACATCGCATCGCTGCGGATGTTGGGGTGCATCCGTCTGGGGCGCTTGGCGATCTGCATCAGCGGTGACATGCAGACAATGGCCGCGACCGCCTCGCCTTCAGTGACCAGCCGCTCGGCCAGCGTGAGTGACAGGTAGCCGCCAGCGGAGTCACCGGCCAAGACGATCTGGTCGGGCTTGTAGCCCCGGACGCGCAGCCACCGGTAGCCGTCGTAGCAATCATCGAACGCCTCACGGATCGAGTGTTTGGGCATCATCCGGTAGTTCACCACCAGCACCGGGGTATCGGCGTACTTCGACAAAGTGGTGACGAGCCGGTCATGGGTGTTGGCGCCACAGGTCAGGAAGCCGCCACCGTGCATGTACAACACGACGCGCCGGCTGCCGTCGGCGGGCAGGACGCCGGCAGCGCGTACCAACCGCGCGGTGCAATGCGGCAACCGGATTGTGGCGCGAACACTGCCCGGCACGGGCGCCATAGCCCGTGCAGCGAAATCGATCAGGCCCCAGGGCCACGGGACGTTCGCCAGGTGGCTGCCGACAGCCAGGGCTGGACGAATGGTGAGCCGGGCGCCAAGACACGCAAGCTGACCAGCAATGCTCGGGTCATCCTCCACGACCTCCTCGACCATCGATGAACTCGGCCCCTCGAACATGATCGATGGTCCGCGGTGCGCCGCGGGTACATCGGCACCGACAGCGGCCAGGCCACCGGGCCGGCGATGCGCTGTGAGCGTTCGTTGTCCGTTTTGCATGGTCTAGCCATCGGTCTGATTTTTGTGGGCCTGTGCGGCATCCTCGACGGGCGGTGACGTGGTCGTCGGCGGACCGCTTGCGATGCACCGGCCCGCGCCTGAAACATCGAATCCCTGCCAGGCAGCGACGGCGTCAAGTACCGGAGCCACGTTGGTTGCCCACCAGACGTGGTGGTTTGGACGGATGGTGCGCTTGCGCCACAAGTCGACTACGCGGTGCAGCCAGGTCAGCAGCATCGCGGTGCCTTCGTGGATGCGTTCACGGCCGCCGATGTCGCCGCCCGATTGGTCGCGTGCGGCACGCAGCGCATGACTTTCGCGGTCTGACAGGCGCCCGCCCGCCCACAGTCGCTCAGCGACGACTGTTCCCAAATCAGCTCGCTCCACCTGGCAACTCGCCGTCAGGATCATCAGGTATTCGTCGATGAGCGCCGGCAAGCCCGGGCGCGCTTCGCCCCAGTCCACGATGCCGGTGACCGCGCCGCCCTGCAGGCCGGCCACCCGAACGTTGCCCGGAACGTAGTCGCCGTGCGTCCAGCTCACCGGCATGCGCCGGCCGATCAGGGCCCGCCGTAGCACCTTTCCAAGGCGGTCCACCTCGGGAACCAGACGGGGATCGAGCCGCCCGCACATGTCCGTCAGCGCCACCAGCGGTTCGACCACCAGTGGCCCCAACAAGTAGACGTTGTCGACGGCGGGGGTGGCAGTCCGCCGGTGCAGCGGCGCGATGGCGCTCAGTGCTGCAGCCGTCAGCTCTTCGACACGGTTCGGGTGGCGCGCCAGCACCTCCGCCAGATCGATTCCCGGCCCATAGGACTCCACGGACACCGTCGTGTCGGTACGGTCGTCGAAGGCCAGGATCCGCGGCACCAGTTCGCGCCATTCGTCGTCAAGTCGCGGGTGGATGGCGAGTTCGGCGAGCACGCGACGCTGAGCGCACAGTTTTGCCGCTTCCAACTTGCCGCGGGCCACCTTCACGACGGCCGCGGGCGTTCCCTGCTCGGTACGCAGCAGCGACATGGTGGTGTCGCCGACGAGGTCTATTGGCGGCGTGCTTAATTTGAGGTCAATAAGACCGATCGGGAGATCATCGTCGTCGGTACGCCACCCCGATGAGAATGGCGCCGCCAACTCACCCTGCTTGTCGTTCATCGCTGGCCGACCACCGCCCACACGGTACGAAATGGCGGCGGAGCAGATCGCAGTTGCGGAGGGGCCGCAATGCGGCGTCCGTGAACGCCAGAGCGATGAGCGCGCGGCAAGTTCCGCGGCCGCACTCGGACGCCGCGGCGGCATACCCGCGAGCCCGGTTTCGGCATGAGCACCGAAACGCCGCAAACCGATGCGGTCGAGGACGAAACCTGGATCACCTTTGGGCCGCCAATCTTACGAGGTGCGGCACGAGCCGGGACCGCCTTACGGCAGCGGCCCGCGAGCTCGACCATACCGACTATGCGCCTTCTAGCAAGGTTACATACTATTTGACGCAATTCAAGCGGAAAACCGAACTACTAGTTTGAGGCTTGCGCATACCATCGCCCGTGACGCCTTCGTGGGCCTGTTCTCGTCCTTCGGATCGACATCAGGCAGCAGACGCAGCGTGTCTTGCACTTCGTCGCCGCGGGAAACCGGGCATCGCTGCCAGGAGGCAGGTAACCGAATTCGGCGACCGGGAACGTCCGATCTTCGCGGCGTTCGAGTTGCTGTGGCCGTCGGGCTGCACCACGAAGTCGACGACGATCCGTCGGGCTCGATCCGCTTGACCAGCATGGACAGCTCGTCCATGTGCGCCATCACCCGCGTCGCGGCACCCGGCCCGGCGGTCGATCGGTGGCGGTGGTCGGAGTTCTCAGGTGGGCCGTCCGCGCCGATGTAGCCGACCAGGTTGCCGGCGTCGTCGGTCCACATGTCGTCGACGACGGGTTCCAGCTCGCGCGCACACCGCGCGAACCTCGTCTTCCTGACCGCACGGTCCGTAGGTCCACAGGAGTTCTTTCAGCAGCGCGTCGGTCGCATCGGGATCGCGGTCCGGCATCTGGTCCTTCCTCACTGGCACCGCAGGGCGACGCGCGTGGTCAAGAGTTCAGCCGCTTGGATGACAACTGGACCAGTACCCACATCCGGGATCCGCAACCCGGCGGTCCATTTGAGCGGACGTTGCTCGACCGCGAAACGACTAGTTGCGCAAGGGCGGGCGCCGGCGAAGACTGACGATCGCCCGGGGGGCTACGCGACCACGCATTGGGGAGCACGGTGAAGAACGCAGAGCTCGCGCCGGCGGGCGCCGGCCAGCCGGAGGAACCGTGACCGCGCACAACATCATCATCGTCATGCTGATGGCGTGGGCGATTCTGGCGCCGCCGGCCTTCTTGTGGCTGGGTGTGTGGCTCGAACAACGGCGGTGGCGATGAGCGCCGACGCGAGGTGGCCGGACTGATCGTTGAGCGG
>NZ_DATJPU010000227.1:0-16961 GCF_035506235.1 Mycobacterium sp. | reverse complement strand
GGTGTGCTGGCCGTGGGGGCGCCGGGTGGCCTCGGTGTCCCAGCCGGTCTCGACCAGGCGCCAAAACGCCTCCAGGGTGCCCGGCAGCGGCGGCGCGACCTCGGCTGCACCGTTGGCGCGATCGTGTTTCCATTCGGTGATCAGCACCTCCCGATGAGACGCCAAGGCCGCGTCGAACTTCGCCGCACCCAGGTGATCGAGTGTGATCCGGTAGCAGCTGCCCTGCTCGTTGGTGGTCTTGGTGAGCGAAGGCTCGGGTTGGGTTCGCGGTTCGGGGTCGGGTCGGGGTTCGAGTTTGACCGCGGTGCGCAGCTGGTTGACCGTGGCACTACGCGCCAGCTGGGCGTAGTGCTTATCGGAGCCCTCCCCGGCGCGCGCGGCGATGACACCGACCTGATCCAGCGACAGCCGACCCTGCCGCAGGCCCGCCGCGCAGCGCGGGAACTCCGCCCGCCGGTGCGCGATGGTGGCGATGGTGTGGGCGTTGGCCGAGGACGCCCCCAGCTTCCAGGCCACCAACGCCGCCACCGAGCGGGCACCCGTCATCCCGCACAGCTCGTCGTGATCGATCTCGGCGGCGATGTCCACGATGCGCCCATCAATGGCGTTGCGCTGACCGGCCAACTCCGCCAACTCCTCAAACAACACCGCCAGACGCTCTTTCGGGCTCACCACCACGGCAGACGATGCGGTCGAAGACATACCGTCATCCTCGCAGCCGGGTACGACAAAATTCGGCCGCCCAATCCACACCGGGGTACGACCGTCACCATCGGCCAAGCCAGACAGCATCAGGTCAACCCGCTGCGAAAACCGCGAACCCGAATCGTGAGCCACGTCAGTCCTAGCTGGCCACACCACCGACGTCAGCGGGACAGCGTGATCGCCTGCTCCGGGCAGTTCTGCTCGCCGGCGACGGCCTGCGCCTCGAGATCACCCGAGACGTCCTCGATGAGGACGACGCAGTGACCGACCTCGTCCGCGTCGAACACGTCGGGCGCCAGGGTGTAGCAGCGCCCGTGGCCGGTGCAGCGGTCGGCGTCGACGGAGACGCGAGTCACGAGACCGGGAAGACCAGCGGCAGCGACTCCACAGACCGCAGCGCCGCGGTGTACGCCAGCTGCGTGCCGGGCATGATCTCGTAATCCGGTATGCGCCGGTGGAATTCGCGCAACGCGACCCGCAGCTCCATGCGCGCCAGGTGGGACCCGAGGCAGCGGTGCGGCCCACCACCGAACGCGCGGTGCCGGTTCGGATTGCGGTGAAAGTCCACGAGCTCCGGGTCGGGGAACTCGGCGGGATCGGTGTTGGCGGCTCCGAGCAACGGGCTGACCCGTTCGCCCTTGCTGATGGGGCATCCGCCCACCTCGGTGTCTTGCATGGCGACGCGGGCCACGCCGGGAACCGGTGTCTCCCAGCGCAACAGCTCCTCGATGGCGCTGGGCAGGATGTCGGGCTGCTCGACGAGCTGGTGACGATGGTCGGGGTGGCGTGCCAGGTACACGAAGAAGCAGTCCAGCGAGTCGGTGACGGTGTCCAGCCCGGCGATGAGGAACAAAAAGCAGATGTCGAGCAGCTCCTCGCGCGACAGCGGTTGGCCGGCGATGCTGGCGGCGATCATCGCGGACAGCACGTCGTCGCGCGGGCTGGCGATGTGGTCGTCGATCGCGCGGTCGAAGTAGTCGTAGATCTGTTGCGCGGTGGAAGCGCCGGTCTCGTGGCGGCGGTCGAAGCCCGAGTCACCCTCCGGCCGGATGATGTGGTCCTTCCACACCAGAAACTGTTCGAGGTCCTCCAGCGGCAGGCCGAGCAGTTGCAGGAAGACGGTGCAGGGCAGGGGCACCGCGAACTCCTCGTGGAAGTCGCACTCGCCCCGATCGGCGAAGCGGTCGATCATCTCGTTCACCAGCTCGGTGACGCCGGGTTCGCGCCGGGCCATCTCGCGCGGGGTGAACAGCGGGTCGAGGATGCGGCGGTACTTCGCGTGCTCGGGCGGATCGATCTGCAACGGGATCATCGGCCGGACGTTGCCGAGGTCGACGGCGTCCATGTTCGACGAGAACAGTTCGGTGCGCTTGAGCGCCATCTCGATGTCGGCGAGGCGGCTGAGCACCACCGCCTGCGGGGACCGGAACACCGGGGTCGATTCCCGCAGGGCCTTGTACATCGGTTGCGGCTCCGCGAGACCCGTCACCGACTGATCGACGAATCCTTCGGTATCTGTCATGCGGTCAGCGTGACACCAACATCCCTATTTAGGCAATGATTGAATAAATTGCGCAATGGTCACGTTGCTCCATTAGCCGCTGGTCAGCGGATTGCGCAGCGGGTACCGTGGATCGTCGCGGACGAGTTGGCCGGGCGGCCGCGGCTCGCGTCGGTCGAAGATCGGCGTCGAGTCGAGGAAAGTCCGGACTTCACAGAGCAGGGTGATTGCTAACGGCAATCCGAGGTGACTCGCGGGACAGTGCCACAGAAAGCAAACCGCCACCCTCGCGGTGGTAAGGGTGAAACGGTGCGGTAAGAGCGCACCAGCACTCCGGGTGACCGGAGTGGCTAGGCAAACCCCACCCGAAGCAAGGCCAAGAAGGCCGCACGCAGTGCGGCCGCGCAGGCGTCCGAGGGTTGCTCGCCCGAGCCTGCGGGTAGGCCGCTCGAGGCACCCGGTGACGGTGTGTCCAGATGGATGGTCGCCGCCGCGCCGCCGTTGCTTATGCCGCGGCGGCGGGGAACAGAATCCGGCTTACAGGCCAACTCGTCCGCCCCCAAGTTCGATGGGTCAGTGCACCGCCTTGGCGAGCTTGCGGAGAGCCTCGTCGAGCTGCTGACGGCACCGTTCGGCCAGGTCGGCCTCCTGCTGGTAGAGCAGACCGTAGCTGAAGGTGTCCTCGCCGGCGGTGTGCGCGGCCTCGGCCTGGTGACTCAGGTGTTCGCGGCTGACCACGCTGTCCTGGTGGTCACCCAGCAGCGTCTGGATGGCCTTCGCCTGCTCGGACACCCGGGTGGCGCCAGTGGCCGCGGCGGTGTACCGAAGTCGCTTGGCGCGCTTGCGGATTCGGTGCAGCGCAAGGTCGAGTTCTTGTTCGGAGTCCGGCTGCACCTCGGCGGCGGCCTTCGCGGCCTTGCGGACCTTCTCGTAGGCGGCTTCGAGGGTTATCGGCGCCGGCTCGTCGCCCGAAGCGGCGGTGGGGATTTCGGCGACCCACGCATCGAGGGCATCGAGCAGGCGAAAGTACCGCTGCGACCGCATCGCGATGAGGGAGCGCCGCAGCCCGGTCTGATAGCGGCGACGGGCCCCCTCGACGAGGCGTTTGCGGATGCGTCCGCGCACCAGCTCCGGCGGCAGCTTGTCAAGCGCCTGCTGGTAGCGCTCGGCGAGCACCTCGGCGTCGCGCGCCACGCCCAGCACATTGGCAAGTTCGCGCAGCTCGTCCTGGATCCGGGCGATGTCGGACGATTCCGACGCGCCCTGCGAGTCGGCCAGCAGGCTGCGGATCTTCCGGATGGTCACCCGCATCTGGTGCACGGCGTCGTGGGCGTCGGCCCGCACGGCCCGGTCCCACACGAGCAGCTCGGCGACCTGCTCCGCCACCGCCCGGTGTACCGGGTCGGCGGGCTCCTGCGTCTCGTTCGCCGGGGCCGTCGTGCCGAGCACCCGCGCCAGCTTGGAGGCGTGACCGGCCGGTGCGGCGCCCGCGTCGAGCAGCCGATTGCTCAACCGGCCCAACAGCTCGCTGTCCGCCGCCCCGTTGTTTTCGGCCAACTCGAGTTCCCACTCGCGCCACTCCTGTTCGGCGGGGGGTGCGTCGGAGGTCCCGGCCGCCCAGGCGGTGACGTGGTCGTTGCTGAATTCCGCCAGCGCCGCCCCGTCGGCGCCGTACAGCACCTGGGTTTCGCGTTCGGTGCTGATACGGGCGACGGGTTCGAGCGGCCGTTCGCGGACGATCGCCAGCACGATGTCCCGCAACTCGCCGGGTACGGTGTCGTGCTCCCCGGCGTCCAGCGGTGCCCGAACCTCGGTGCGGGCCTCGGGGCCGGCCGGCAACTTCAAATGCCAGCCCGCGTCGTGGCCGCCGGTGCGACGCCGGAGGGTGATCTTGTTGCGTGCCAGCTCATGCGTCGGGGTGTCGAAGTACGTCGCGTCCAGCGATTCGGTCGGCAACTTGTCGACATGATCGACCGCCGCGATGCCTTCGAACGACGGCGACACCGTGGACTCCACGACGTCGAACTTGCGCTCCACCTCGAGATGTCGCGAGGTTTTCGGCGCTTTCACAGGCATTCTCGGCTCCATTGAGGCGGTAGGACGGGCACCCATAGGGTGCCACATCGCGGGGCGCGGCTACCCGACCGTTCCCCGCCCTAGGGGTTGAGGTGCATCGCCAGGCCGGTCAGCTGACGGATCGTCTGGCTTTCGCTGTCCCGGTAGGGCCGTCCATCGGGCGCGAGCAGGTCGTGAAACCACACGCCGGGAGGCCCCGGATAGGGATGCTCCCACGAGTCCCACGGGAAGTAGGTCTGGGTCTTCCCGGCGACCAGTCCCCAGTTGATGGCACCGACGTTATGCGCCTTGGCAATTGGCAGGATGCCCTCCACGGTGCTGCCCAGGGACCGGGCCAGGTACTCGGTGCACAGCATCGGCCGTCCCTGCGGGGAAAGCTCCCCGATGCGGGCCTCGAAGTCGGCGGGCTCGCCGTAGCTGTGGAAAGTGATGACGTCGGAGTTGTCGAGCTGAATGCCCCTGATGGTGCTGCGCAGTGCGGAGTCCTCTTCGGGTTCGCCGTCCCACACCCCACTTGTCAACGGTTGCCCGGGATCGACCGAGCGGGCCCACCGGAACACCTGCGGCAGCACGTCGGCGACCAGGTTCAGCTTGTCGCCCGTCTCGACCGAGCGATAGTAGCGGGAGGGATTGTCGGGCTCGTTCCACAGGTCCCAGCCCAAAACGCGGTCGTCGTGGCGGAATTGGGTCAGCACCGCCGTGACGTAGCCACGCAGGACTCGGCTGTAGCCGCTGTCACCCAGGCGGTCGGCGCCCGGACTCTGCACCCAGCCGGAGTTGTGCACGCCGGGCCGGGGGTCGCGCTGCCTGCCTGCCCGCGGGAACGGGTCCCAGCAGGAGTCGAACAAGACGAACAGCGGTTTGATGCCGTGCGCCGCCGCGATGTCGACAAACTGGGCGAGGCGGCCGTGGAATCCCCGGGGATCCTGGGTCCAGAGCTGGTCGTGCAGGAAGACCCGAACCGTGGTGAACCCGTGCAGCTGGGCCCAACCCAGCTCGGTGTCGATGCGCCGCGGGTCGTAGGTGTCGGCCTGAAACATCTCGAGCTGATTGATGGCGTTCGACGTGACGAAGTTCGCGCCGACGAGCCAGCCTTGCGCCTGGTACCAACGGTTGGCACGGTCGGGCGACCATCGACTCGAGTCCGGCGCGCCGACGGGCGGTTGCGCCGCGGCGCGAGGCGCGCGGGCCAGGGCGGTGCCTCCTGCGAGTAGCAGCGGGAACTTCAATACCGTCCTGCGGTGCACGAAGCCACCACGAGTGCCGACTATGTGTTCAACCCCCGCCCACGGAAGTCGCGATTGTGTACAGAAGAAATCGTACACCCCCTGCCACACAAGGGATTTCAGCAAAACCCCGTCCGGACGAGATCGACTTTTCAAGCGGGGGGAACCGTGCGGCCGCCCGCCCTTGGCGAACCTTGGGCGCTCGGTGACGCCGTCAGGCGGAGGTTAGAAGCAGTGCTCGTCGGCGGGGAAGGCGCCGCCGGCCACTTCCTCCGCGTATTGCACTGCGGCCCGGCGCAACTCGCCCCCGATGTCGGCGAACCGCTTGACGAAGCGGGCGGGCTTGCCGCCGCTGAGGCCGGCCATGTCCTGCCAAACCAGGACCTGCGCGTCACAGTTGGGACCGGCCCCGATCCCGATGGTCGGGATCGTGAGCTTGCCGGTGATCTGGGTGGCCAATTCGGCCGGCACCATTTCCATCACGACCGAGAACGCCCCGGCTTCGGCGACGGCGATCGCGTCGGCGACGGTCTGTTCGGCGGCGTCGCCGCGGCCCTGCACCCGGAAGCCGCCGAGGCTGTTCACGCTTTGCGGCGTGAAGCCGATGTGCGCCATCACCGGGATGCCGGCCGCGGTCAGGCAGGCGATCTGGTCGGCCACGCGCTCACCGCCCTCGAGCTTGACCGCGTGCGCGCCGCCCTCCTTCATGAACCGGGTGGCGGCGGCCAGCGCGACGGCCGGGCCTGCCTCGTAGCTGCCGAACGGCAGGTCGGCGACGACCATCGCGTGCTGCGCGCCGCGGACCACGCCGCGGACCAGCGGGATGAGTTCGTCGATCGAGACGGGCACCGTGGTGTCGTAGCCGTACACCACGTTGGCGGCCGAATCGCCGACCAGCAGCACCGGGATCCCGGCGTCGTCGAAAACCCGGGCGGTCGAGTAGTCGTAGGCCGTGAGCATGGCCCACTTGTGGCCCTCGGCCTTCATTTTCTGCAGGTGGTGGGTGCGAATCTTGGTTGGCGCCTTGGCCGGCGCGGACGAGTTTGCACCGTAAACGTGTTGCTGCTCAGACATCGCAGACATCTTTGTCCCTGGTAGTGGTCTCGTCGATCCTCGAAGCCCTCAGGGTCTCCGGGTTCGTCTGACTCCACATATTCTGCCATTTGTTCAGGGCAATTGCACCACCGCGGGCGTGTGAGACATACCATTGGCGGACATGCAGCGGCTCAGTGGACTCGACGCCAGCTTCCTCTACCTGGAGACCTCGTCCCAGCCCATGCATGTTTGCTCGATCATCGAGCTCGACACCTCAACGATGCCCGGCGGTTACACCTTCGACCGGCTGCGCGACGCGTTGTGCCTACGCCTGAAAGCGATGCCGCAGTTCCGCGAGAAGCTTGCCAACAGCCCGCTGAACCTCGATCACCCGGTGTGGGTGGACGACGAGCATTTCGACGTCGACCGCCACCTGCACCGCATCGGGTTGCCGCCGCCGGGCGGGCGCAGCGAGTTGTCGGAGATCTGCGGCCACATCGCGTCGCTGCCGCTGGACCGGGGCCGGCCGCTGTGGGAGATGTGGGTCATCGAAGGGGTGGCGGGCACCGATTGCCAGCGCGACGGGCGGGTGGCGGTGATGACCAAGGTGCACCACTCCGGCGTGGACGGGGTCACCGGCGCCAACCTGATGTCGCAGCTGTGCGCGACCGAAGCCGACGCGCCCGCGCCGGAGCCGGTGGACGGCGTCGGCGGCGGCAGCGGGTGGCAGATCGCCGCGGGCGGGTTGGTCCGGTTCGCCAGCCGCCCGCTGCACCTGGCCAACGTCGTGCCCCAAACCGTGTCCTCGGTGGTCGCGACGGTGCGCAAGGCCGTCGAGGGCCAGGCGATGGCGCGTCCGTTCGCCGCGCCGCGGACGGCCTTCAACGCCAGCATCACCGGTCGCCGCAACATCGCGTACGCCCAGCTGGACCTCGACGACGTCAAGAAGGTGAAGAACCACTTCGGCGTCAAGGTCAACGACGTGGTGATGGCCCTGGTGTCCGGGGTGCTGCGGCAGTACCTGGTCGAGCGCAACGCCTTGCCCCGATCGCCGCTGGTGGCAGCGGTGCCGGTGTCGGTGCACGGCAAGTCCGATCGCCCCGGCCGCAACCAGGTTTCGGCTATGTTCTCGAGCCTGCACACCGACATCGCCAACCCGGTCGAGCGCCTGAAGGCCATCGCCGAAGCGAATTCGGTTGCCAAGCAACATAGTTCGGCAATCGGCGCCTCCCTGCTGCAGGACTGGTCGCAGTTCGCCGCGCCCGCCGTGTTCGGCATCGCGATGCGGCTGTACGCCAGAACCCGGCTGACCGAGAGCATGCCGGTGCACAACCTGGTGGTCTCCAACGTCCCGGGCCCGCAGGGGCCCCTGTACCTGCTGGGGTGCGAGGTCAAGGCGATGTATCCGCTGGGGCCGATCTTCCACGGGTCGGGCCTCAACATCACCGTGATGTCGCTGAGCGGCAAGTTGGACGTCGGCCTGATCTCCTGCCCGGAGTTGCTGCCGGACCTGTGGGCGATGGCCGACGAGTTCGCGGTGGCGATGGAAGAACTGCTCACGGCCGCCGGGTAGTCACGGGCACCGAACCGCTCATCAGAATCTCAGGTTGGCTCTGGCAGCATAGGTGAGCATGAGATCGTCTCGCCGCGACAGGATCGCGCGCACGCTGCTGACCTGGACGGTGATCGCTGCCGTGGCGCTTCTGGTCGCGGGCTGCCTGCGCGTGGTCAACGGGCGCGCCCTCATGAAGGGGCCAAAGCTGGGCCAGCCGATCGAATGGATCCCGTGCAGCTCGTCCAATCCGAAGGCCAAGATCCCGAGCGGCGCGATGTGCGGCAGGCTGGCCGTGCCGGTCGACTACGACCACCTCGACCGCGACGTCGCGACCCTGGCGATGATTCGCTTTCCCGCGACGGGCGACAAGATCGGCTCGCTGGTGATCAATCCCGGCGGCCCCGGCGAGTCCGGCATCGAGGCCGCGTTGAGCGTCGTCCAGTCGCTGCCCAAACGCATCCGCGAACGGTTCGACCTGGTTGGCTTCGACCCGCGCGGGGTGGGGTTGTCGCGGCCGGCGATCTGGTGCAACTCGGACGCCGACAACGACCGCCTGCGCACCGAGCCGAACGTCGACTACAGCCCCGCCGGTGTGGCCCACATGGAGGACGAGACCAAGCAGTTCGTCGCCCGGTGCGTCGACAAGATGGGCAAAGACTTCCTGGCCAACGCGGGTACGGTCAACGTCGCCCGTGACCTGGACGGCATCCGCGCGGCGCTGGGTGACGACAAGCTGACCTACCTCGGCTACTCGTATGGCACCCGGATCGGCTCCGCCTACGCCGAGGCCTACCCAACCAAGGTGCGGGCGATGATCCTCGACGGCGCCGTCGACCCCAACGCCGACCAGATCGAGGCGGACCTGCGGCAGGCCAAGGGATTTCAGGACGCGTTCAACGACTACGCCACCGACTGCGCCAAGCAGCCGACCTGCCCGCTGGGCACCGACCCGGCCAAGGCCGTCGACGTCTACCACAGCCTGGTCGACCCGATGGTCGACCCGAACAACCCGATGGTGGGCAGGCCGATCCCGACGAAGGACCCGCGCGGGCTGAGCTACGCCGACGCCATCGTTGGCACCATCATGGCGCTGTACTCGCCGTCGCTGTGGCACCACCTGACCGACGGCCTGTCCGAGCTGGTCGATCACCGCGGGGACACCATGCTCGCGCTGGCCGACATGTACATGCGGCGCGATCCGCACGGGCACTACACCAACGCCACCGACGCGCGGGTGGCGATCAATTGCGTTGACCAGCCACCGATTACGGACCGCGCCAAGGTCATCGACGAAGACCGCCGGTCGCGGGAGATCGCCCCCTTCATGAGCTACGGGCAGTTCACCGGCGACGCCCCGCTGGGCACGTGCGCGTTCTGGCCGGTGCCGCCCACCAGCAGGCCGCACGAGATCTCGGCGCCCGGCCTGGCGCCTACCGTGGTGGTGTCGACCACTCACGACCCGGCGACCCCCTACAAGGCCGGGGTCGACCTGGCCAACGAGCTTCGCGGGTCCCTGCTGACTTTCAACGGAACCCAGCACACGGTCGTCTTCCAGGGCGACAGCTGCATCGACGATTACGTGACGGAGTATCTGATCGGTGGCGACCCGCCGCCGAGCGGCGCCAAGTGCTAACGGCTTCTGGCTTTCGCCGAACGTGCACTGGCTGCGACATTCCGGCCGGATTTTCGCGCTGAGTGCACTTTCGGCGACCGGGTGGCGACACGCGGATGCGAGACCAAGGCGTGACCTTTTCGCGCTGTGACGGGTATTCGAGACTGCGAATATTGACAGCCATGTCGCGCCGCAGACCGTTGAGTTCGGCGCTGCTGTCGTTCGGATTGTTGGTTGCAGGGTCGCAGCTGCCGCTGCCGGTTGCCGCCGCGACTCCGGAGCCCGGTGCCGGCCAGACGCCCAGCCCGGCCCCGCCGGCCGCCGCGGCGCGCCCGCAGAACTGGGGCAGCTGCAGCCAATTCCTGACCGACACCAGCGACCTTCCCACCGCCCAGTGCACCACCGTGTCCGTCCCGGTCGACTACGCCAATCCGGGTGGGGCACAAGCCAAACTGGCAGTGATCCGGGTTCCCGCGACCGGCCGGCGGATGGGGTCGCTGTTCATCAACCCGGGCGGACCGGGCGCGTCGGCGGTCGACATGGTCGCCGGCATGGCGTCCGACCTGGAAAACAGCGACATCTCCCGCAATTTCGACCTGGTGGGGTTCGACCCGCGCGGGGTGGGCCACTCGACCCCGCAGTTGCGGTGCCGCAGCGACGCCGAATTCGACGCGTTCCGGCGCGACCCGATGGTCGATTACAGCCCGGCCGGCGTCGCACACATCGAGCAGGTCTACCGGCAGCTGGCCCAGGAGTGCGCGAGCCGGATGGGCAACGGGTTCCTCGCCAACGTCGGCACCGCATCCGTCGCGCGCGACATGGACATGGTCCGCCAGGCCCTGGGCGACGAGCAGATCAACTACCTCGGCTACAGCTACGGCACCGAGATCGGCACCGCCTACCTCGAAGGGTTCAGCAGCCACGTGCGCTCGATGGTGCTCGACGGCGCCATCGACCCGACCGTGGACCCGGTCACCCAAAACATCAACCAAATGGCCGGATTCCAAACGGCTTTCAATGACTACGCCACCGACTGCGCCCGCTCGGCGGGGTGTCCGCTGGGCACCGACCCTGCCCAGTTCGTCAACCGCTACCACGCCCTGATCGACCCGTTGGTCGCCAAGCCGGGCCGGACGTCGGATCCGCGCGGCCTGAGCTACGCCGACGCGACCACCGGCACCATCAACGCCCTGTACACCCCGCAGCACTGGAAGTACCTGACCAGTGGCCTGCTCGGGCTGCAGCGCGGCACCGACGCCGGTGACTTGCTGTTGCTGGCCGACGATTACGAGGGCCGTGACAAAAACGGGCGCTACACCAACGACCAGGACGCGTTCAACGGCGTGCGTTGCGTCGACGCGCCGACGCCGACGGACTCCGCGACGTGGGCGGCCGCCGACCAAAAGATGCGCCAGCTCGCCCCGTTCCTGAGCTACGGACGGTTCACCGGCAACGCCCCCCGCGACCTGTGCGCGCTGTGGCCGGTGCCCGCCACGTCGCGGCCGCACGCCGCGCCGCCCGCCCCGCCGGGCAAGGTCGTCGTCGTCTCCACGACGCACGACCCGGCCACCCCGTACCAGGCCGGCGTGAACCTGGCCCACCAATTGGGCGCCCCGCTGATCACCTACGACGGAACCCAGCACACCGCGGTGTTCAACGGCGACCAGTGCGTGGACACCGCCGTGGTGCGCTACTTCGTCGGCGGCGCGTCGCCGCCCGCGTCGCTGCAATGCCGGCCCTGAGCGGCCTTCGAACAACAGCGGTAACACAGAATTAACAGCAGTTGCATAGTGTCGGGTCATGGATCGACAGAAGGAATTCGTCCTCCGCACGCTAGAGGAACGGGACATCCGCTTCGTCAGGCTCTGGTTCACCGATGTGCTCGGCTACCTCAAGTCGGTCGCCATCGCCCCCGCCGAGCTCGAGGGCGCCTTCGAGGAGGGCATCGGCTTCGACGGATCGTCGATCGAGGGCTTCGCGCGCGTCTCGGAATCCGACACCGTTGCCAACCCGGACCCGTCGACGTTCCAGGTGCTGCCCTGGGCCACGCCTTCCGGCCACCACCATTCCGCGCGGATGTTCTGCGACATCACCATGCCCGACGGCTCGCCGTCGTGGGCGGACCCCCGGCACGTGTTGCGGCGGCAGCTGCAGAAGGCCAACGACCTCGGCTTTTCCTGCTACGTGCACCCCGAGATCGAATTCTTCCTGTTGGAGCCCGGCCCCGACGACGGGTCGCGGCCCGTGCCCATCGACAGCGCCGGATACTTCGACCAGGCGGTGCACGACTCCGCGTCGAACTTCCGCCGGATGGCCATCGAGTCCCTGGAATTCATGGGCATCTCGGTCGAGTTCAGCCACCACGAGGGGGCGCCCGGCCAGCAGGAGATCGACCTGCGCTTCGCCGACGCGCTGTCGATGGCCGACAACGTGATGACATTCCGCTACGTCATCAAGGAAGTCGCGATCGAAAACGGCGCGCGGGCGTCGTTCATGCCCAAGCCCTTCGCCGAGCATCCCGGCTCGGCGATGCACACCCACATGAGCCTGTTCGAGGGCGATGTGAACGCCTTCCACAGCACCGACGACCCGCTGCAGCTGTCGGATGTGGGCAAGTCGTTCATCGCCGGCATCCTGGAGCACGCCTCCGAGATCAGCGCGGTCACCAACCAATGGGTCAACTCCTACAAGCGGTTGGTGCAGGGCGGCGAGGCGCCGACCGCGGCGTCGTGGGGGGCGGCCAACCGGTCGGCTTTGGTGCGGGTGCCGATGTACACACCGCACAAGACGTCGTCGCGGCGGATCGAGGTGCGCAGCCCCGACTCGGCGTGCAACCCCTACCTGGCATTCGCCGTGCTACTGGCCGCCGGATTGCGCGGGGTGCAGAAGGGCTACGTGCTGGGGCCGCAGGCCGAGGACAACGTCTGGGACCTCACGCCCGAGGAACGGCTCACGATGGGCTACCGCGAGCTGCCCACCAGCCTCGACAGTGCGCTCAAGGCGATGGAGGCCTCCGAGCTCGTCGCGGAAACCTTGGGGGAGCACGTGTTTGACTTCTTCCTGCGCAACAAGCGCACGGAGTGGGCGAACTACCGCAGCCACGTCACGCCGTACGAGCTGAGCACCTACCTGTCGCTGTAGCTCACACGGGGTGCCGATCGGTCTGAGAGGTCGGCCGATTGCGCTACGGTCGTGGTCGTGACCAAACCCGCGACGGAGCGCCCCAGGCTGCCCAGCGTGGGCCGGCTCGGGTTGATCGATCCCCCGGCGAGCGACCGTCTGACGCAGCTGGGTTGGTACGACCGCGACGACCAGGATTACGTCGACCGGTTGTGGTCGCTGTCGCGCGCTCCGGATCCCGACGCCGCGCTGCGGGTCCTGATCCGGCTGGCCGAGAACCCTGACAGCGACTGGGATGAGCTCAGCGCGGCGCTGCTCACCGAGCGCGGGCTGCGCGGGCGGCTGTTCGCGGTGCTCGGCTCGTCACTGGCGCTGGGCGACCACCTCGCCGCCAATCCGCAGTCATGGAAGCTGTTGCGGGGCAAGGCACACCAGCCGTCGCGCGACGACCTGCTCGCGACGTTCACCCGGTGCGTCGACGAGGCGCTGGCCGGCCCGGGCTCGGCGCTGTCGCGCCTGCGCCTCTTGTACCGGGACCAGCTGCTGGTCCTGGCCGCGCTCGACCTGGCCGCGACCGTCGAGGACGAGCCGGTGCTGCCGTTCAAGCTGGTCGCCGCCCAGCTGTCGGACCTGGCCGACGCCGCGCTGGCGGCCGCGCTGCGGGTGGCCGAGGTCAGCGTGTGCGGCGACCGGACGCCACCGCGGCTGGCGGTCATCGCCATGGGCAAATGCGGTGCCCGCGAACTGAACTACGTCAGCGACGTCGATGTCATCTTCGTCGCCGAGCGCGCCGACGCGCGGAGCGCCCGGGTGGCCGGCGAGATGATGAAGGTGGCCTCGGAGGCCTTCTTTCAGGTGGACGCCGGGTTGCGGCCGGAGGGCCGCAGCGGTGAGTTGGTGCGCACCCTCGAGTCGCACGTCGCCTACTACCAGCGCTGGGCCAAGACGTGGGAGTTCCAGGCGCTGCTCAAGGCCCGGCCGGCCGTCGGCGACACCGAGCTCGGCGAGCGCTACCTGGCCGCCCTGATGCCGATGGTCTGGATCGCCTGCGAGCGTGAGGATTTCGTGGTCGAGGTGCAGGCGATGCGGCGCCGGGTGGAGCAGCTGGTGCCCGCCGAGGTCCGCGGCCGCGAACTCAAACTCGGCAGCGGCGGCCTGCGGGACGTGGAGTTCGCGGTGCAGCTGCTGCAGCTGGTGCACGGTCGCAGCGACGACTCGCTGCACGTGGCCTCGACGGTGGATGCGCTGGACGCGCTGGGCCAGGGCGGCTACATCGGGCGCGAGGACGCCGCGAACCTGACCGCCTCCTACGAGTTCCTCCGGTTGCTCGAGCACCGGCTGCAGCTGCAGCGGCTCAAGCGCACCCATCTGTTGCCGGAGGCCGGCGACGAGGAGGCCGTGCGCTGGCTGGCGCGCGCGGCGCACATCCGGCCCGACGGCCGGCACGACGCGGCGGGGGTGCTGCGCGAGGAGCTCAGGCACCAGAACGTGCGGGTGTCCGAGCTGCACGCCAAGCTCTTCTATCAGCCGCTGCTGGAGTCGATCGGGCCGGCCGGTCTCGAGATCTCCCACGGCATGACCTCCGAGGGCGCTGAGCGCCAGCTGGCCGCGCTGGGCTACGAGGGGCCGCAGACCGCGCTGAAGCACATGTCGGCGTTGGTCAACCAGAGCGGCCGCCGCGGCCGGGTGCAGTCGGTGCTGCTGCCCCGCCTGCTGAACTGGATGTCGTATGCGCCCGACCCCGACGGCGGGCTGCTGGCCTACCGGCGGCTGTCCGAGGCGCTGGCGGGGGAGAGCTGGTACCTGTCCACGCTGCGGGACAAGCCAGCGGTGGCCCGGCGGCTCATGCACGTGCTGGGCACCTCGGCCTACGTCCCCGGCCTGTTGATGCGCGCGCCCAGGGTGATTCAGGATTACAGCGACGGCGCGGCCGGCCCCAAGCTGCTCGAGACCGAGCCCGCCGCGGTGGCCCGCGCGCTGGTCGCCGCCGCGTGCCGCCACGCCGACCCGGTGCGCGCGATCGCCGCGGCGCGCACGCTGCGGCGCCGGGAGCTGGCCCGCGTGGGATCCGCCGACCTGCTCGGCTTCCTTGAAGTCATCGACGTGTGCAGGGCGCTCACGTCGGTGTGGGTGGCCGTGCTGCAGGCCGCGCTGGACGCGATGATTCGGGCCAACCTGCCGGACGACGGCCGGGCACCGGCGGCCATCGCGGTCATCGGCATGGGCAGGCTGGGCGGGGGGGAGCTGGGCTACGGGTCGGACGCCGACGTGATGTTCGTCTGCGAGCCGGCCCCCGGTGTGGAGGATTCGCAGGCGGTGCGCTGGTCGACGACGATCGCCGAGCAGATACGGGCGCTGCTGGGCACCCCCAGCGTCGACCCGCCGCTGGAGGTCGACGCCAACCTGCGGCCCGAGGGCCGGCAGGGCCCGCTGGTCCGCACGCTGAGTTCGTACACCGCCTACTACGCCCAGTGGGCGCAGCCGTGGGAGATCCAGGCCCTGCTGCGTGCGCACGCGGTCGCCGGCGACGCCGAGCTGGGCGAGCGGTTCCTGCTGATGGCCGACCAGACGCGCTATCCGCCCGGCGGCGTGTCGGCCGAGGCCGTGCGGGAGATCCGCCGCATCAAGGCCCGCGTCGAGGCCGAGCGGTTGCCGCGCGGCGCCGATCCCAACACCCACACCAAGCTGGGTCGCGGAGGATTGGCCGACATCGAATGGACCGTGCAGCTCATGCAGCTGCGGCACGCGCACGAGGTCCCCGCCCTGCACAACACCTCGACGTTGGAATCCCTGGATGCGATTGCCGCGGCCAACCTGGTGCCCGCCGAGGAGGTGGATCTGCTGCGGCAGGCGTGGCTGACCGCGACGCGGGCCCGCAACGCGCTGGTGCTCGTGCGCGGCAAGCCCACCGACCAGCTGCCGGGACCCGGGCGCCAGCTCAACGCGGTCGCCGTCGCCGCGGGCTGGCCGACCGATGACGGCAGCGAATTCCTGGACAACTATCTTCGGGTGACGCGCCGGGCGAAAGCGGTCGTGCGCAAGGTGTTCGGGAGTTGAGTCAGGAGGTCGGCGCGTTGGACGCCATATTCGAGGTGCTCAGCGCGGCGGAGGCCGATCGGGTCACGGCCCTGTACGCTCCGTTGGCCGACGCGGTCCGGGAACTCGTGGACGCCACCATCCGGACCGAGGCCGACGACGACGTCGTCGCCGACGCGCGGTCCGCGATCGAGGCCGTCACCCGGTCGTTGCGGCAAAAGATCCGGCCGGTCGGAGTGAGCTACCGCGTCAACGGCCGCCCGCTGCCGCTGGGTAACGCCGCGATCGGCGTGTGCAATCCGATCGCCCCGCCGGTCGTCGTCCACCACGACGGCGGCGGCCGCTGCTGGAGCGAGTTCGTCCTCGGGTCGGCCTACGAGGGCCCGCCCAAGCTGGTGCACGGCGGCGTCAGCGCCCTGGTGCTCGACCACATGCTCGGCGAGGCGGCCAGCGAGGGGCTGTCCAAGCCACGTTTCACCGGAACCATCACCGTGAAGTACCTGCGCGGCACTCCGCTGGGCCCGCTCCGGTCCGAGGCCTGGACCGACGGCAGGGAGGGCGTCAAAGTCTTTGCGCGCGGCACTATCTCGGATGCCGCCGGGGTTACCGTCGAGGCCGAGGGCGTCTTCATCGAGCCGTCCTGGGCGCGGGAAGTGCAATGAAGTTCTACGTCAGCAGCGCCTTTCTGAACACCCGGGAGATCATCGAGATCGCCAAGGCCGCAGACGAACTCGGCTACGACGGCATCGGCATCCCGGACCACGTCGTCAACCTGGAGACCCTGCAGACCCCGTATCCGTACACCAAGGACGGGCAACGCCGTTGGCAGCCCTTCACCGACTGGCCCGACCCCTGGGTCCTCGTCGGCGCGCTCGCACAGGTCACCACGCGGCTGCGGTTCGTCACCACCGTCTACATCCCGGCGATGCGCAACCCCTACTCGGCGGCGAAAGCCATTGGCACCGCGGCGGTCTTGGCGTCGGGCCGGGTGGAGCTCGGCATCGGCGTCGGCTGGTGCAAAGAGGAATTCGCCCTGATGGGCGAGCAGTTCACCGCACGCGGCAAACGCACCGACGAGATCATCGACTTGATGCG
>NZ_DATJPU010000226.1:0-3423 GCF_035506235.1 Mycobacterium sp. | reverse complement strand
GACGGCGGCCCCGGTAAAAGAGCTGGTTGTTTGTCGGTGATGGTGGGGGTTGGTAGGGGTCGTACCACCACCATTGGGCGCGCTCGCCGGTCGGTCCCAGACACGGCGGCACCGCGGGCGGGGATGTGGTGGGTGGGCGCGCCAGCGATCCTGGGCTCAGCACTTGCCCGTCGCCGTCGGTCACGACGAGAGCGCCTGGAGATCCGGTGATGGTGATCAGGCCACGATGATGCAGCCGGTGATGATACGGGCACAGCAACACCAGGTTGGCCAACTCGGTGGGGCCGCCGTCTTCCCAGTAGGCGTCGGCGGCGGGCGTAGTGTCCGGCTTTCGCTGGGGCTATTTCCCGCCGCCGCGCCCCCAAACCGGACGTGCGGCTTTCACCGCATCCGGCTTTCCGTAGGTCATGCGGGGACGGCGTTGATTGTTTCCCAGGGAGTGGGGATCTGAGCACCGCGGTAGCGGTAGCGCTGGATGCGCATCGCAGCGGGGTGGTAGAGCCGCACTCCGTTGTATTCCGGCCATCGGTCCACGTGGTGGCGTGCCCAAAGGGCTCGTTTACCGGTGTGGGGGTGTTTGTGCAGCAGCCAGGCCCAGACCCGCCACCATAGGTAGTTGCCTAGAGTGGCGTAAGCGTGGCTGGCTGCGCTGTGCCGGAAGTACTGGGCCCAACCACGGACCATCGAGTTCAGTTGCCTAAACAGTTGATCCGGGGGTCTATGGGTGATCTGCTTGGTCAGCGTCTTGAGCTTGCGCCGTATCGTTTGCACCGATTTGCGCGAGGGGTAGCTGTAGACGTATCTCCGGGTGCTGCCTTTCTGGGTGTGGCGCTGGATGCGGAACCCGAGAAAGTCGAAGCCCTCGTCGAGGTGGACGACCTGCGTCTTTTCCGGGGCCAATCGAAGCCCCATTGGTATCAGCAGATTGCTCACCTGTTCCCACAGCGCGTCGGCATGCCCGCGGGCACCGAACACCAGGATCACGAAGTCGTCGGCGTAGCGCACCAGGCGATACGTCGCTCCTCCGCGCTGGCGGTGGCTTCTGCGTCCACTACCATCGTGGTGGGCTGCCCAGACAGTGTCAAAGTGGTCATCAATCACTGAGAGGGCGATATTGGCCAGCAGCGGCGACAAGATGCCGCCCTGGGGAGTTCCGGTGGAGGTGCCGTAGGTCAGGCCGTCGGTCTCGAGCACTCCTGCGAGCAGGAACGCCTTGACCAATGCCAGTACGCGTTTATCGCCGATACGGCCACGCACCCGCCCCATCAGGGCGGTGTGGTCGATCTCATCGAAACACGCCGCGATGTCGGCTTCAAACACCCACTCATAACCACGATGAGCATGGAATCGAATGTCTTCGATCGCGTCCGGAGCGCGCCGGCCAGGTCGGAACCCATAACTGGAATCGGAGAAATCAGTTTCAAAGATGGGTTCTAACACCAACTTCAACGCTGCCTGCACCACCCGGTCGGCCACTGTCGGGATACCCAGTTTGCGGACCTTGCCGCTGGCTTTAGGTATCTCGACCCGCCGCACCGGCTCCGGCCGAAACGACCGGGACCGCAACGCTTCCCGTATCTCCTCAAGAAACCCCGCCACACCGGCAGGACTGTTCTCGATGGAGCGGGCGGTGCGCTTGTCGATCCCCGCACTGCGGGCACCGGTGTTCTCCCGAACCCGCGTCCAAGCCACAGCCAGGAAGCACGGGTCGGCCACGAGGTTAAACAGATCATCAAACCGACGACCACGATCGGTGGCCGCCCAACAGTGCAGTTTGGTCTGCATCCGCAGTACCTTCTGGCGCGCCGAAAACGGCAACTCCAGTGCGGCACCGATATTCATCGGCGCATCTTCTGCCATGGCAGTCTCCAATTCTGCGTGTCCTACTGCCGCCCTTCCCCATGTGACTGGCTTTCCCGGACTCGGAGTACTACGGCGGCTCCGCCCCACCCGAGAGCTGTTGGTGGGCATCGACACCTACCCGCCGCACCCCTGGCAAGGATGCGGGGAGGGAGGCACCCGGATGGTTCCCATGTTCACGTGATTCCGATCGGTGAGGGAGGCACCCAGCTTTGCCCCGATGGCCCCGGCAGGTACGCCACAGACAATTCCCGCCGACTGCCACCCGCTCCCGGCCGGAGCGGGTAGCGGACGCGTCCGCCGTCACTGCATTCGCGTGCACCACAACCGGTCCGATATCTGCCGGGTTTCAGACCGTTCCACCTAACGAGGGATCAGACACTGGTTTCTTGCGTATACCTTCTCACCTTGCTCACCACACGCCGCGTCATCTGGCAGTACTGACGCGCTGTGGCTTTGTCAGGGCCGCTTGCCACCGAATCCCTCTCGATCCCTACGAGATTCGGCTGCCCTCAGCTTTATCCGGTCGCTGTGACAACCAGAAATCGGAGGTCTTTCACCTCCGATCGGAACTCACGCGCCTCATGGCGCACGTGCCAGATGTGGTGGGCGTGCAGGCCGCGGGTGGCCCCGCAGCCAGGGACTGCGCAGCTGGGCTGGCGGTGCTCCAGGGCGCGGCGCAGCCGCCGGTTGATCTGGCGGGTTGTTCGGCCGGCGCCGATGAGCTGGCCGTGGCGTTCGAACCAGACTTCGCAGGTGGCATCACAGCTCAGGTAGCGGCGTTCGGCCTCGGACAGCAGCGGACCCCGGTGCAGCGCCGCGGCGCGCTGGGCCACATCGAGGTGGACCACCACGGTGGTGTGCTGGCCGTGGGGGCGCCGGGTGGCCTCGGTGTCCCAGCCGGTCTCGACCAGGCGCCAAAACGCCTCCAGGGTGCCCGGCAGCGGGGGCCGCTGATCCGCACCGCCCTCGCTGTGGTCGTGTTTCCATTCGGCGATCAGCGCCTCCCGATGCGAGGCCAAGGCGGCGTCGAACTTCGCCGCACCCAGGTGATCGAGTGTGATCCGGTAGCAGCTGCCCTGCTCGCTGCGGGTCTTGGTGATCGAAGGCTCGGGTTGGGGTCGCGGTTCGGGGTCGGGTCGCGGTTCGAGCTTGATCGCGGTGCGCAGCTGGTTGACCGTGGCGACCTGCGCCAGTTGGGCGTAGTGCTTATCGGAGCCCGCCCCGGCGCGCGCGGCGATGACACCGACTTGATCCAGCGACAGTCGGCCCTGCCGCAGGCCCGCCGCGCAGCGCGGGAAGGCCGCCCGCCGGTGCGCGATGGTGGCGATGGTGTGGGCGTTGGCCGAGGACGCCCCCAGCTTCCAGGCCACCAACGCCGCCACCGAGCGGGCGCCGGTCATCCCGCACAGCTCGTCGTGATCGATCTCAGCGACGATGTCCACGAGGCGCCCATCAATGGCGTTGCGCTGCCCGGCCAACTCCGCCAACTCCTCAAACAACACCGCCAGACGCTCTTTAGGGCTCACCGCCACAGCAGACGATGCGGTCGAAGACATAACC
>NZ_DATJPU010000225.1:0-14130 GCF_035506235.1 Mycobacterium sp. | reverse complement strand
CCCAGGCAGTGATCACCAAGAAGTGGCTCAGGCACAGTTGAGTCACACTACTGGCCGCGACGCCGGCCAGCATCAGTTGCCGCTGGGTCCCCTCCCCCGGGTCGAACAACAGCCCCTCGCCGTCCCAGCGCAGCAAGTATCCGTTCTGGTTGCGATGACGGGTGGGCACCTGACTGGCGGTACCGAGCACGATCAACTCCCGGATCGACACAGATCGAGACTACGGCCGGTCATTGCGCTGTCGGGGCTATGAGATCCCCCCGGTCGGCGGCCAGCTTCACCCTGTCCGGGCCGGCATCGGCTGCCGGACACCGATGTGACTTTGGACCACCACCGAGGGTGACCTGCGGCTCTGCCAATGGGATGACCGGCGCGCGCATGATCACACCTGCATGACCGAAAGGAGCCGGGCGATGAAAGCTAAGGCAGGCGACTGGTTGGTGATCAAGGGCACCCATATTGATCAGGCGGATCAGCGCGGGCTGATCACCGAGGTGCATGGCGCGGACGGCGCGCCGCCCTACGTGGTGCGGTGGCTTGCCACCGGCCACGTGGCCACGGTGATTCCTGGCCCGGACGCGGTCGTCGTCACCGCCGCCGAGCAGAAAGCCACCAATCAACACGCGCGGTCGCGGTTTGCACGGACGCCGATCACGCACCACGCTTCGACCGAGTAGGTGCTGTGCTCATGGTTGTCGAACGCAACGAGGCCTGCGGTTATTGCAGGACGGGTTCTGGCCAGGCGGTGGGCCGATGGTTGCGCCGCGAGGCTGCGCCCGACCCGACCGGGCAACTGCCGGACGACCTTCGCCGGGTCTCGTGAGGAGGAACACGGTATGGCACATGCCGACGATCTGCCGCTAGCCGACTACGACCAGCTCTCGCTCGCCGACCTGCGGCACCGCATCCGCTCGCTGGATGAGGGCCAACTGCAGATGTTGTTCGACCACGAGTCTGCCCACGGCAACCGGATTCCGGTGCTCGAGGTGTTGCATGCTCGCTTGAATGAACTGCACCACGGCGCCGAACCGTCGGTGGGCGATCAAAGCAACGCCCCGGATATCGAACCAACACCTGGCGGCTCACGGGTGCAGGAGTCGACGGCCGCCGAGCCCGGCACCCCGCTGCGCCACGGGGTGCCCTCGAAGACCCCCTGGCGAGGCCGGCACTAGCTCGTTGAGGTCCCCGATCTCGTCGGCGACGTCGCGGTGCGCGCTGTCCTCCACGCCCGCGCCCCGGGGTTGGAAAGATGGGCTGTGGAGCCACGCCGAAAGTATGAGCACCCGAGCCGGTTTGAAGACCTCTTCCGCAACGGATGGGTATTCCTCGCGGACCGCGTCGGCGTAGGCTACCGCTGCGAGTCGCTGCCAAGCACCGATATATCGGCGTCGGTGAGCCCTGCCCCGTTGATATCGTCGGCCGGCGGGTTCGGCGAGGCTGGCCAGATGGCCGACTGGCCCTTCAAGCGCAACCTTCCGAGGAAACAATCCCCGGATCCCGGCGCGCACCGCGTCCTTTTCCGAGCATCCGATGTGGCTATCGCCTGCCGGTGGCAGCATGTGCGGGTGAGCACGACGACGCTTTCCTGGGATGGGGTGCCTGTCGACAAGTCCGACGACGTCGATGTCGTGATCGTAGGGTCCACTTCATCAAGACGGTCGAGGACCTGCATGAGGCGATGGTGGGGGTGAGCTCCTCGCTGCGGTGCGGACTGACCTTCTGCGAGGCCTGCGGGCCACGGTTGGTTCGCCGCACCGGCAATGATCCTGAATTGGTCGAGCTCGCGACCGGCCATGCGCTGGCCGTCGCCGCCGGGCACTGCTTCGTGATCTTCTTGATGGGTTCCCTGTGCGACGCGTTGATGCGTGCGGCCAGGGCCGCTGAGGGCTGGCGCTGAGTTCCTTTGTCCGATTACGCTCCCCGGAACAGCTTTCGAAGGACGACGTCGTCTCGCGTATTGCCGAATCGAACGTGTCGCTGATCGTGGTGGACGAAGCGCACTGCGTGTCGATGTGGGGACACGATTTCTGGCCGGACTATCTGCGGCTCGCTGATGCGTTCGACCGGCTCGGCCGCCCACCCGTGGCGGCTTTGACGGCGACGGCGTCGCCGCTGGTGCGCCGCGAGATCATCGAGCGGCTCGGGTTGCGCGATCTCGTTGTGATCGCCAGCGGCTTCGACCGGCCGAACTTGCGCCTTGAGGTCGAGCGTCACGTGTCAGACGCCGAAAAGCGGCACGCCGTGGTGTCGGCGGTCGCCGAGATGGTGGAGCCGGTCCTGGTGTACACCGCGACCCGCAAAGACGCCGAGAGCTACGCACTAGCCCGGCGGGGCAGGAGTGCCGCTGCGTACCACGGCGGCATGAGGGCGGCGCAGCGCGACGAGATTCATCGCAGGTTTCGCGACGACGAGTACGAGATGATCACCGCCACATCGGCTTTCGGCATGGGTATCGACAAGCCCAACATTCGGGCCGTCGTGCACGCCTCGGTTCCCGACTCGCTGGACAGCTACTATCAGCAGGTCGGCCGCGCCGGTCGCGACGGGGAGGCGGCGCTGGCCCTGCTGTTCTATCGACCCGAAGACTTATCGCTGGCAAGGTTTTTCATCGCGCATCACCCCGACGAAGAGCTGCTGCATCGGGTCTACTCGGCGCTGTCGGCTGACAGACCCAAGCGGCTCAAAGACCTGCGGACCGAACTCGGTGTCCGGGGCCGCCGGCTCACCACCGCAGTGAACCTCCTCGACCAGGCCGGTGCCGTCACGTCGGGCCGTAAGGGATTCGCCGCCTCCGGCGAGCCAGCGGCGACCGCGGTGGGCCGTGCGGTCGAACTCGTCGAGACCAGCGAACGCGTCGATCGCACGCGAGTGGAAATGCTGCGCGGCTACGCCGAAACGCGAGAATGTCGTCGGCAGATTCTCCTCGCGTATTTCGGCGAGGCGCTAGCCGAGCCGTGCGGCAACTGCGATCGCTGCCGCGACAACCAGATTGGCGAAGCGTCCGCCCATAAACAACGGCCGGCAATACCCGTCAACACCACCGTCGAGCACCGCGAGTGGGGACCGGGAGTTGTTATCGGCGGCACTGCCGACACCGTCACGGTGCTTTTCGAGAAATACGGCTACCGGACGCTGTCGATGGAGGTGATCCGAGGAACCGCCGTCCTGCGGCAGACGCGCGGTGAGAACGTCAGCGATGCCTAGCAACGAGTGGCCCCGATTTAGACGAGATTGGCTCACGCGGAAGAAAACCCGTATCCCCGCACCTCGCAACGCTGTTGTCCAATCGCACCACGTGGCAGCTGTGCCTGTCGCTGGACGCCGACAACGGCGACGAGCCAGGACGTGATGCCGGGGGTGATACCGCAATGATCACTCGCCTTGCCAGCGTATTTCGTCGGTTGGGAGTCCGTCGAACAATGCTTGTGCGTCGCGCTGGCCTAGTTCGATGGATGCCTCAATGAAATCCTGATCGAAGTACAGGAAGCTGAGCAGGTCGCCGCGGCGCGGGCCGTCGCCCTCGAGAAGGAGTCCCATCGCGTCGAGCTCGAGCTGGCGTAGCCTATGAAAGACGTCGCCGGAATGTGTGCGGTGATGGTGGAGGATGTCGATTGCCAAGTGTCCCAGTGTTTCTCGGTACTTTGGACCGACGAATAGGTATGGGACCTTCCTGCGCAAACGGCCGGTCGCCGTCACCTCCTTGTCTGATACCAGGGCGTTGACCTTGGCCAGCGTTCGCAGGTCCTCGACCATGCGGTCGACGAGGACGATGTCCAGCAGCTGGACGAGGATGTCGTCCGCATCAGGAGGAAGGGGGTTGGGTTTGGGCGTCATGGTTTTGTCGCGGATCGGATGCGTGGCGACGACAACCAAGCAATCCGCGTCCAGCGACAGGGCCGGTTTCAGCGGTGCGTTGAGCCGCAACCCGCCATCGAGGAACCAGCCTGCTGAGCCGGACGGTTTCTGCACCCGAACAGCCGGGAACAGGACCGGGATGGCCGAGGAGGCGAGCACGTGCTCGGGCTGCATCTGCATCCCGACGTAGTCGATCGGTCGGTCATCGTCACTGGGCGGCACCGGCACGCCGTCTTCGCGGTCGACGAAGACGACGGTGCGGTTGTCGTCGCCAGATGTGGCCACGACGGCCAGTGTGAGCTTTTTCTCGATGATGTTCTGGCGAAGTCTTCTGATGTCGATCGAGTTCTCCGCTTTGCGCCGCAATGGCGCGGTGTCAAGCAGGTGAGTGAATCGCACACCGGGCACTCGCAGGAGTTGACCCACCAAACGTGCGGCCACGCAAGGGAAGCCGAGAACCGGCGAGCGGTACACGTCGGCGACAGAGATGCTGCGCCACAAGCCCAGGACGCGACTAGCTTGTTCGGCTGGCGGGCAATGAGCGTGTGCCGCGAACAGGGTCGCGTTGATTGCGCCCGCGCTGGTGCCGATGTACACCGTCGGCTCGTAACCAGCGGCGTGCAGCCGCGGAACCAGAACCGACAGCGCGCCCGCCTCGTATCCGCCGCGCGCACCCGCGCCCGCCACGACGATCGCCACCCGCTTTCGCTCGGTGGTCATCACTGCCGAATCTTATCGTTTCGGCGTATGCCGGTGTCGCGGTTTCGTTGGCAGCTTGGGCTGGCAGTTCGCCCGGGGTCAATCGCCGAGCACACCTCGCAGACGTTCGTCGTCGACACCGACAACTCCTGAACGGGCGATAAGCGTTCAGGGAAGCTGCGCGGGCATGATTCCCAGCCCCATGTGGTGGATGTCGATAATGAGAGATGAGCGTTTTCGAGATCGCGTCCCACTCGGGGAAACGTTTGAGGATCGACTGAACAGACGAGCTTTAGAGGACATCCCGAATTGTCTCCCATGGGATGCCCCGGCGGCGTCGCCTCGATCACTGAGTGATGGCAGCGGGCGCAGTGCAAAGAAGGACCCCAGTCCCGCCGCGCCGCCGGTGCCGACCGCAATCCGCCCCCAGAAATGCCTTGAAACGCGAATAAGCAGGAGAGCCCTACCCGCGTAGTACGCATGCGGGTACGGCTCCGTTCATGCCGTACCGACGGTCAGAGTGCCCGAACGCGGCTGGCCTGCGGCCCCTTGGCGCCCTGGGTGACCTCGAACTCCACCTGCTGGTTCTCCTCGAGGCTACGGAAGCCGTGGCCATCAATCTCGGAGTAGTGCACGAAGACGTCCGGGCCGTCCGTGCGCGCGATGAAGCCGAAGCCCTTCTCGGCGTTGAACCACTTCACAGTTCCCTGTGTCATTTGTTTCTCCTTGTCAGGATTCCGGGCCGCGCTATGCGGTCCGGTGGCCGGTTGATCAGACGACTGCTTTTCGGCTTGTCCTGCAAGAAGAAAAGAGACGCCCGCACCAAGGTTCTGGGCGAGCGTGCATAGAACACGAACACTTAAAACTTCGACCTGTTACAACAACGATTTACTCACGAATTTGTTCCTAGCTACACGTCCTGCCGGTAGCGGGTAGCCATTAACGCAGGGTCGCCAGGCTGGAGGTTGCGCGATGCCGGTGACAGCGGGGCACGTTCCCGGGATGACGTCCGGCTTGCGCGTGGTCCGCATGGACCCGGGGCGTTTCCACGGCGGGCGTTGGTTCCTGTTGGCGGAGGGCTTGCTGGTGAGCGCGTTCGGCATCGCCGGGCTGGTCTCGGCGGCCCTGCATCCGCATGCCGGCCCCACCGGCGCCCCGGTTTTCGGCCTGGCAGCGACCCCGTTGTACAGCGGGATGCTGCTGGCGTTTGGCGTGGCGGCCATGGCTTGTGCCCAGAATCGCCGCGCGGCGATAACTGTCACCGCGCTGAGTGCCGTCGCGTACACCATCTTGCTGTTTATCAGCAGTGTCGCCACGGCGCGCGACAAACCGACGCCGCTTGGCTTTCACGCCGCCGAAGTTCTGCTGCACGGTGTGCTGGCCGTGGTCAATCTCGCGCTGCTGATGTGGCTGATTCCCGACGAATTGGGGGGACCCGGCCCGGGTGCCGCGCCGACGGCGCGGCCGCGGCCACGATCGGCGACAGCCCTCGGCCTTCGAGCCGGTCACGAAGCCGGCTTCTGTGTCCCTGAGCATGGTTTCCGCGACGACCCCAGAGCCACCCCCAGCAGAAGCGACGCCCGCGCAGGAGCCGGGCGCTCCTCCAAGCCCACCCCGACCGGACCAAGAAACGAAAGAGCCGTCGGCCCACAACGTCGAGAACTCAACAGAGGTGAAGGACCTCGCGACTCGGGCGAAAGACCGGTGCTGTCACGCGGGGCGGTCGTGGCCGTGGCGGTTCTGGCGGCTGTCGTCGGCATCGTCATCTGGATGCGCCGTCGCTGAGACCGCCGATCTCCACTCCACCCTCACGGCGTCCGGTTTGGCAGGAACTTTCAAGGTTCCACACAGAGGCGGCCGACTAGCATCGACGTTGGTTGGTCGTCAACACTTGCCGAGCCTCGGATGCGGAAGTTAGCAGCGTTAGCCATTGCCGTTGGGGCTTTGATACTCAGCGGGAGTGTTGCGCACGCCGACACGCAATCGCCGACACCAAGACCGCCGCCGGGCGCACCGAAGTGCCTGACATTCGGTGGCCAGCCGCCACAGCTGAACTTCCTGCCGTGCGGCTGGACGACGGATGGCAGGCGATGGACTCCTCCTCCGCCACCACCCGACCCGTGACCGCCGCTACCGGGATCACGGTTGGCCCGGAATGGGCGGTAGGCCGTCGTGGATGCTTTGCAGGTCGCCCTGGATGCCTTGCAGGTCACCTTGCACGGCTTGCAGATCAGAGAGCGTCTTCTGGAAGCCCGGCTGCATCTCGTCGGGGCTCGCATGTTCGTACTGAGGGCAGTACGAGACGACGGCACCAGCCACGAAGCTGGCGCTTTGGTTGGCGTCCCATATCGTTGAACCCTGCACGAAGCGGATGGCCTGTGCGAAATCCGGCTGCTGCGTGAGGAAGTCGCAGACTGCGTGCCCGTGGCTCGTCACGTACCCGGGGTCGGGAACTGGCACGCCATCGTGTTTCAACGCGCCGATGAAGGCCCTATCGACGATGTCGACCTGCGGGGCGCGTGCTGCCGGCGCGGCCGGGCTGGGTTGGACACTTGACGGCGGCGGGACCGCCTCCGGCTGGGCCGCCGGCTCGGGATTGCGGACCGCGGACATCACCACTACCACGGCGGCACCGGCGATCAGGGACAGCGGCAAGGCCGCGAAGAGGCCGAAGCGGCGCAGCACACCCTTGCGTCTGGGCGGCGTGACGCCGCCGGTTTTGCGTCGTGGCCGCTTGTCGGCGACGACCTCGGTCGCGGGTGCCTCCGCGGGGTGGCCCAGGCGCTCGTCGAGCAGTGCGTCAACGTCTTGGATCGACGGCTGACCGCCCTGCTCACGAATCGAGCGGCGCCCAAGAGCGACGCGCCGCAATTCTGAGTCGATCGTCTCGCGATCGCGCATACCAACCAGTCTGCTGTTGTCACGACGTTCTCACAAGCCGCAGCGAATCACCCGGCGAGCGCCCGGCGCAGGACCGCGATCGCCTCGGCCCCCTCGCGCTGTGAGATCGCCGCATCGGGGATGAGGGCCGAACCGTGGAAAGTCCCCGGGAACAAATGCAATTCGACGGTCACCCCGGCGGCAAGTAAGGCCTGGGCGTAGGCGATGCCTTCGTCCCGCAGTGGGTCGAAGTGCATCACCGAGACGTAAGCGGGCGGCAGTCCCGCCAGATCGGTCGCGCGAGCCGGTGCGGCATACACCGAAACGTCTTCGGAGCCGGCGCGGCCCGCGCCCAGGTAACAGTCCCAACTGGCCACGGCCTTCCGGCGATCCCACAGCGGGGTGTCCGTGAAGGCGGTCATGCTCGGGGTGGCGAGCCGGTCATCGAGCTCGGGGACGCCAAGGAATTGGAACGCAATGTGCGGACCGTTGCGATCCCGGGCCAGCAGCGCCAAAGCGGCACACAGCCCGCCGCCGGCGCTGATGCCATGGATGGCGATGCGCTGCGGATCCACACCGAGCTCGTCGGCGTGTTCCGCGGTCCACACCAGTCCGGCGTAGACGTCTTCAAGCGGCCCGGGAAACGGTGTCTCCGGGGCAAGCCGGTAATCGACGGCAACGACCAGGACGCCGAGCTCGCGCGCCAACCTGACATTCCCAGCGTGTTCGGTTTCCAGGTCGCCCGCGATGAACCCACCACCATGCACGCTGTAGACGGCCGCGGCTGCGCTGCGTTCGGCTGGTCGGTAGATCCGGATCGGCACCTCCGGGTCACCGGGACCGCCGGGGATCCCGCGATCCTCACATTGCACGCCGGTCAGGTCTGGGGCGGGCAATTGGGCGATCATCTCGGCGAGGGACGCCCGCATCGCCACGGGATCGGCACCGTCGATGTCGGGCAGCATCGGCACCACGGCGGCGAGGTCGGGGTCGAACGCATATGTCATCTTGGCCTCCTGCTGACCGCTGCTAACGATGATAGTATGTTGTTAATGCCCGTTAGGAACGTGACTAGCTTATGGCCCAAAACGATCTCGGAGAAGTGATCGCCGAGCACTACGGGATCACCGGCGCGGACGTGGCCGAGGCGTTGGAGAGCCTGCCCCCGATCCGGCCCCACGCGGCGGCGTTGTCCGAAGCTGACGCGGCGCTGTTCGACGAATCGGACTTCGCTGAGGACGACCGCGCGTATGCGCGTGTCACCATCGAGACGCTCGGTCGCATCGCGCGCCTGATCAGCACCGCATACTCGGGTCGGCGGGTCGCCGAGCTTCTCGGGGTCAACGAATCTCGGGTACGTCAACGCCGAGCCGACCGCACGCTGTGGGCGATCCAGGATCGCGGCCGCTGGGTCTTTCCCGCTTTGCAGTTCGAAGACGAGGCGGGGCGGCGCGGTCAGATCCGCGGGCTCGACGAGCTGTTGCAGGTGCTGCCGGCCGATCTGCACCCGGTGTCGGTTGCCGGATTCCTCACGACACCGCAACCCGACCTGAGGGTCGGAGGTGAACCGGTGTCGCCACTGGACTGGTTGCGCAGCGGCGGCGACGTTCGGCTGGTGCTCAGCGTTGCCGAGGCCGCCGACTGGGCCGGCAGGTGACGAGCGGCGAGACCCTTCCCGATCCCCCGCCGAAAGCGGAACTGCAGGCAATCGGCATCCGCGACGACGAACTGCGCGTGATCCGGCGATCGGAGAGGTGGTGGCGGGTCCACCGCACCGAATGCCAACATGTCTTGGCCTGGAACGAATTTCGGGCATACGGGCCGCTGCTGAGATTCGATCCGCATCCAGAGCCCAAGGGCGACCATCCCGGCCATGGCGTGTGGTATGGAGGCTCCGTGCCCGGTGCCGCGCTTGCCGAAGCGTTTCAAGGGCACCGCACCATCGACAGGGTCCGGGAAGCCCCGTACTTGACCTCGCTGCGCTTCACTCGCGACCTGCTCCTGCTCGACGTCGCCGTCGACGGTGCCGGAGCCTGGCCGACGCGAGCCGGCGGCACTTTTGCCATGTCGACCGCACCCCACGCGATCACCCAACGATGGGCCCGCGTCATCGTCGAAGCGTTCCCGAGGCTCGACGGACTGCGGTACAACAGCCGGTTCGCCGGCAAACCGTGCATCGTCTTGTTCCCGCCGGCCGCGACGGCAATGCCGCCACGGCCACATTCCTCGCATCCGTTGGCCCATCCTGGCCTCGCAATGCGCATCGCGCGTGTCGCCGATCGTCTCGGCTACTCGATGGTCTAACCCGGGGTCACGGAATCAGCCCGGTCAGTTCGGCCGACAGACCGCTGACGCTGGTGTGGGTCACCGCGTGGACCAGGTCGCGGGTCACCGCGAACGGGAAGTGGACCGTCGCCGCCGCAACCTGATCGACGCCGTCGTGAACGGCGTCCAGGATGGTCGTCGGGTCGTCGGTGCCCAGGGCCGCCCAACTGTTCCAGGCCGCGAATTGCGGTGCCGTGATCAGGTTGCGCGCGTCGACGAACAGCTTGGTCGGCAAGGTCGGGGGTCCCACAGGTATGCCGTCCCAACTGGTCATCGTCCAGCCACCCTGCGGACTGCCCTGCACCACGACGACGCCGGTGTTGGGCAGCGGGTGGGTGAGCATCAGTAAGGGATCGGGGTTGTTGACGTTCATCAGCGTCCCGACCTCGATCGCGAATTCGCTGGAGAACGCGACGTCGGTAACCTGGCCGTTCCCCGTGGACACGACCGGGTTTCCCATGGCCGTGCCGTACATCGTTTGCAGCCCGTTGGTGAAGCCCTGGTCGAAGACGATCCCGTTGAGGTGGGCGGAGCCCGGGGCCATCATCGGCACGATGGGGAAACCCAGCGTCCACGCGACCGGGGCCACCAGATAGAGGAGGCCCTGGGGGCTGATGTCCGATGCGCCGTCGAAGACACCGGCGTTGATCTCGTTGAGCCCGGGCAATATCGGCACGTTGTTCATGCTTATCCCATACAGGCCCGCCAGGGGCGCGGCGGTTTCCTGCACCCTGGTCAGCTGCGACATGAAGATCCCGGCGAACGGCCCCTGACCGTAGAGCGCACTGCCGGTGCTGTTCGCCTGCTGGGCGCCCAGCGAAGTGAGCCCTGTGCCGGGCACGCCCGTGTCGATCAGGTTGGCCGCGTTGGCAATTGACTGCCCGTGCCGCACGAAGTCGATGACGATCGACTGCTGGTTGCCGCCGGTGCCGCCGCTGGCCGCGTCGATGATCGGCGCCAGCGCCTGGCCGAGCGGGCTGTTGTCAAACGCTTGGCCGATCTGACGGATCGGACCGGCGAGGGGCGCAGCGGTGGCCGCGCCCAGCGGCCCCTGCATCGAGGTCGCGATGCTCGCCTCCGTGGCCGCATACGACGACGACGCCGCGCTCAGGGTGCGCACGAACTGCTCGTAGTACGTCGCCGCCCGCGCCGCCGCCGCCTGATACCCCTGGGCGTGCGCGCCGAACAGCGCCGCAATGGCCGCCGACACCTCGTCGGCGCCCGCCGCCGCCAGCTCGGTCGTCGGAAGGGCCGCCGCCAGATTGCCTGCGCTTACCGCCGAACCGATCTGCGAAAAGTCCGCAGCGGCCGTCTCCAAGACGTCCGTCGCCACGACCACAAATGACATCGCCCACCCCCCGCCGCTCATGCGTACTGGCCATGATGAAGCCCGGCGCCAGAAAAGATACGCGTATCGACAGAAATGAGAACGAGCATCGCGGTTTGCACTTCCGCCCCCGCCTGCGACGGGTACAGCTCCCGGTCACTTCTTCCACGGCTGCGGGTTGTGCACGATGTTGTTGTAATACGTCGCAATGTCGTCGTCGAGCCGCGTCACGGTGTCGTTGCCGAGCGTTCGGCTGAGCGCGCTCGAGAGATCACCGTCGTAGCTTTCGATGGGATTGGCGTCCCGCCACGCCTCGGGCATCTCGGCGTAGGTGGCGATTCGCATCGGGCCCTGGGGTTGCTGCGGATCGACCGGTCGGTAGAACTCCGGGCCCAACCCGTTCAGGGGCTGCCTAGAAGCCAGGAATCCGTCGAACACGAGCCGCGGCGGCGTGGTGTGCGGCATGTCCGGGATCGACGGCGTGGTCGGCTGGGGACCCGCGATGTCGTGCTCCATGGCCGCTCCGATGAGATCCGTTCCGCCGCCGACGATTCCGGCTCCCGGGACCGGAAGGGCGCCCACGCCGAAGCTGCCGCCCTTCGTGAGAACCTCATAGGCCGATTCCTTCAGGTTGTACGCGGCCATCGCGTCGGAGTTCGATGCGTTCAGCGTGCCGACCTCGACGAGACCTTTCAACCGGGCCGCGTACTTGAGACCTTCGTCGTGGTTGATCAAGTCGGGAACATGAGTGCCCGCAGCTTGAGCGAACCGGCTGTCGGCTTGGATGATGTTGCGGTCGGCGGCGCCGTTGAAATAATCCGAGGCCGTCTTGTCGGTGCTCAACACCGAGAAAATGCCCTTCACCACCGGCCAGGAATCGTTCTCCTGGTTCTCGGCGGAGTCGGGGGTGCCGAAGAATTGCGACAAGTCATCGTGTTCGCCCGCGATGTTAGGTATGTACGGCGCAAGCCCGTGCGCAAAGGACTGCACGAGTTCAGGATTCGCCCCGCCCAATGTCGTGGTGCCGAACCCGTCCGGCAACTTGAGCAGATCACCGCCGTGGCGGCCCAGATAGGTTGCGTAGGAGCGTGCGGCCCTGCCCGCGATCTCCGTTTCTGCTCCGCTCGGATTCTCCGTCCAGCTGAACAGCGAGCCGACCGCCTTACCCCCGTCGTCCCATCGATTGTGGGTGACGTCGGACAAGAACTGATCGTGACCGCCGGCGGCGATCAGGTCGGTCGCGCGCAGGTGATCTCGCCCGGCTGCCCGGAACACGTCGTCAAGGACGCTGCGCTGGGCACCCTGCAGGAGGCTCTGGTCGACGAGCTGTCCGTGCGGAAGCTCCTCATGCAGTTCGCGCGCGCCCCCAGTCGAGCATCGCCTTGTCGAGTTCCGTGCGGTGCTGCAGCGCCGGGTTTCCCTCACCGACGATCTTCGCGATCGACTGCATATCGCCGGCGGACCAGCGCGACGACCCATTGCCGGTGAGCGTGTCCTGCACGCTCTGCGGCAGCTGAGAAAACCCGCCTTTCAGCGTGTCCGACCCCTGCTTGGCCCCCACCTTCAACGGAGTCTTGGGTAAGGTCAGGCCGGGGTTGCTCATCAGCTGCCAGGAGTCGCCGACCATGTTCTTCTCGACTCCGAGGCGTTGTCCGGCGGTGTCGAGCTGGGGAACCGTCATCCCATGTTCCTGAGCCTGCAGCTGACTCAAAACCGCTGCCTGCTCGGCGTTTAACGGCTCCTTGCCGGAAAGCTCGGGGGTGAGGGTGCCCAACACCCCGTTGACTCGGGAGGCCGCCCCCTTATCGCCCCCAAGCGCATCGTGTACGTCTCGTTCGGCCGCGTCCGGTGTCTCGGCCTCGTGGCCGTCGGCATCCCATACCCTGGAGGGGTCGTATCCATCCGAGGCCAGGTTCGACTGCCCGCTCTGCAGAATCTGCGAATAGACGTCGCGGATCGAATGCAGCTTGCCCGCCGCCCTTTTGGTGACGTCGACCGCCCCGTTCCCGCAAGAATCAATAAATTCATCAAGCGCCTGCCGATCCTCGTCGGTTTTCACATGTCGTTTCATATCCACGGCTTGGGCGATTAGATCGTCGAGCTCGTGCAACGAAGTTTCCAGAGCCGAAATCGTTGCCTTGCCGCCTTTTTGGGCCTCGGCCAGTGCCGCGGCGACCTCTTCGAGATGAGCCCCGATCTTGGGCAGCTGCTCGGACTGCGCCCCCAGCGCCTGCGCGGTGCGCTGCACCTCGGCGGAGTCGTTGATCGGATTGTTGCCGTTTTCGTGGGTCCAGGCCGCGTCGAAGCGGCGACGCGCTTGCTCGAAAGTCGCGTCGGCCTCGGTGGTGGATCTGCCCGCGCCATGAAAAGCGCCGGCCAGAGCGGAGATCTGTGCCGGACGACCGACTTGCAAGCTTTGATTGATCGCCCAGGGATCACCGGCCGCGGCGATCAGCCCGGGGATGCTTATGTATTGGAGCTGCATGCCACGCATGCCCGCGGTCCCCGCGACATCGCCGCCCCTTCCGAACTCGAGATAAGACTACTTCCGCAGAGTTGCCGGTCAATTCATCCTGCGGTACACGAAAAGCGCAGCGATTCAGCGTTTGTCCTTCTTGCGCGCGAGGAACGCCCGCATGTGCTGTTGCGGCTCTCCGGTCAGGAACGCCAGGCCGAACTGGTCGATGCTGGCCTCAATCGCGCCATGAACGGTCATGTCGAACCAGCTGTTGAGTAGGCGCTTCTGTTGCCGGACCGCTTGCGGGCCGAATCCCGTGAGCTTCGCCGTGAGATCGGCAATGCGGGCGTCCAGGCCGTCGGCAGCAACGACCTCATGGACCAAGCCCCAGGCGGTGGCCGTGTCGGCGTCGATCGTTTCCCCGGTGAGCAACAGCCACGCCGCATGCGAGGCCCCGATCAGCGCCGGCATCAACGCCGAATGGATCACCGACGGGATGCCGACCGCCACTTCGGGCATCCCGAATTTGGCGCCCGACTCGGCGATCCGTAGATCGCAGGACATCGCGACCTCCAGGCCGCCGCCC
>NZ_DATJPU010000224.1:0-2490 GCF_035506235.1 Mycobacterium sp. | reverse complement strand
GGTCGACGCCGTCCTCGGCCACGCTGCGCACCAGCGACGGCGGGCACTGCTTGGCGACGACGTCGCGAACGGTCTTCTGCCACAGCCGCTGATCGGCATCGAACTCCAACAGCATCCGGGCCGCCTCCTGTCGTCACCGCCTTGGCGAGAATAACATTCTCCAACTCGGAAGCGGTAATCTCGGAAAGCGATTATGAGGTGTCCGAACACCCTAGGTGGCGCCGAGCAGCCCATCGGCGGGCTCGTCCCAGCGGTCGAGGTTGACGAACTCGGCGAGCGGGCGACGGCGAAGCGGCCCGTGCTTGCCCTTGGGCCGCCCCACCACGATGTGGCCGGCGACCAACCAACCCTCGGGTATGCCGATGGCTTCGCGCAGCAGCCGCTCGCCGCCGTAGGAAGCCCAGCTGGTGAGGCACGCCCCCAGGCCTTGGGCGCGCGCGGCCAGCAGGAAGTTCTGCATCGCGGGAAAGATCGACCCGCCCAGCAGCAGCTCGGACGCCGTCGGGTAGTGCTGCTGCGCGAACAGCACGGAAGTGAACTCGCCGGCGCGATCGTACAATTCGTAGGTCGCGCGGTAGGTGCGGGCGCGGCGGCTGTTGTCGCCGTCGGCGGGCCGGGCCATCCCGTAGACGGGTTCGATCACTTCCAGGGCGTGGGCCGCCGCCTTGGCCACGGCCGCCCGCTGCTCGGGCGACCGCAGCACGACGAACCGCCAGCCCTGCGCGTTGGCGCCCGAGGGCGCCCACCGAGCCGCCTCGAGGCACCGCGCCAAGGCCGCGTCGTCGACCGGCTCGTCGGTGAACCGCCGGATCGTCCGGGCGGTCGACATGACCTCCCAGACGTCACTGCTTGCTCCGGTCATTGCGTGTCCCTCTGGTTGGCTGTACATCAGCTCACCACCCGACGTAGAGGAAAGAACCATTGGATCGCGAAACCTATCAACGAGGACTTGAAATCCGCTCCGCGGTGCTGGGCGAGGAATACGTCAACCGAGCGCTGGCCGACGCGGACGACTTCACCAAGCCTCTGCAAGACCTCGTCACCGCGTACTGCTGGGGCGCGGTGTGGGGCCGCGAGGGGCTGGCGCTGAAGACGCGCAGCATGCTCAACCTCGCCATGATCTCGGTCCTCAACCGGCCCAACGAGTTGCGCACGCACATCAAGGCGGCGCTGACCAACGGCGTCACGCGCGACGAGATCCGCGAGATATTCCTTCAGGTCGCGATCTACGCCGGCGTGCCCGCCGCCGTCGACAGCTTTCGCATCGCGAGCGAGGCTTTCGCCGAAGTGGACCAGAGACAGGGCCGGCGATGCGAATAGGGTTCATCGGCTTGGGAAACATGGGCTTTCCCATGGCAGTTCGCCTCGTTCGGGATGACCACGAGGTCGTCGCGTTCGACACACGCGGTGCGGCGCTCGAGCGCCTCGTCGCCCTCGGGGCGCGCGCCGCGTCGTCGGCGAAGGACGTCGCCGATCGGACCGAAACCGTCATGACCAGCCTCCCGTCGCCGGCGGCGTCGCTCGAGGTGGCGACCGGCGCCGACGGGGTGATCGAGGGGTCACGGGTCGAGCGCTACGTCGACCTGTCGACGGTCGGGAGCCAAGCGGCGACCCGGATCCACGGCCTGCTGGCACAACGGAACATCGTGGCGATCGACAGCCCCGTCAGCGGCGGCGTGAGGGGGGCGCAGAACGGTTCGCTCGCCCTCATGGTTTCCGGGCCGCGTGACGAATTCGCAGTCATACGAACCGCACTCGAAACGCTGGGCCGGCCGTTCTACGTCGGGGACACGCCCGGCTCGGCGCAGACCATGAAGCTCGCCAACAACATGCTCGCCGCCAACGTTTTGGCCGCCACGGCCGAAGTCATCGTGATGGGCGTCAAGGCCGGCCTGGACGCCGAGGCGATGATCGAGGTGCTCAACGCGGGATCGGGCGGTACGAGCGCCAGCCGCGACAAGTTCCCGCGCGCGATCCTGCCGCGAACCTTCGATTACGGCTTTGCCACCGGCCTCATGGTCAAAGATGTTCGGCTCTACCTCGACGAGGCCCACGCGCTGGGCGTCCCGGCACAGATCGCCGAAACGATCGGCCGGCTCTGGGAGGCTGCCGCGCGCTACGAGGGCCCGGACTCCGACTTCACGACGGTCATCAAGCCCCTGGAAAGGGCCGCCGGCGTGATCGTGGGCCAAACGAACCTGCGGCCGCCGGGCCAGCTCTTCTGACGCCGGAGGTTGACTCCACTGCTCGGAGCCGGTGCGGGTCGTTAATCCCGTTGGCAATCCACAATTTTGGCAATCCGCGCCTTGGCCCTTGGGCGCGCGCGACCCCGCGCCGCGAACTCAACGCTCGCTGCTGAGGTAACGCACGGTGGAGCTGCGTCGCACTTGAGCTATCCCGTCGCCCCGTGCGGCTGCGGAGGGGGCCAACCGAAAAGCCACGCGGCCACCAGGAAGCACAAGGCGCCGAAGAATGTGCCGATGTTGGCCC
>NZ_DATJPU010000223.1:0-2501 GCF_035506235.1 Mycobacterium sp. | reverse complement strand
ATTTTGGGAACTGGTTCTATCAAATCTGAGAAGAGATAACCGTAAAGATTGTCGGTGACTCCTTAGCTAGGTACCTCTTGGCCATTGCATTGCGCACCCCCTTTAGGAGGTGCGCGCATATGGTGAGCGTTAGCCTCTAGGCCGCCACAACCGGGTTCAGGTACCGCTTCCCCGCTCCTGGAACCTAAAGAGGCTCTTCACAATCGGGGGTGTAGTCGGGGTCTGAATCCGCCGGTTTCCAGTAGGGATCTGGCGATGTAGTTGGTGAGGTTGCGAAAGCCGAGGGCTGAGCCGCGGAGGTGTTCGAGGCGGCCGTTGATCGCTTCGGTCGGCCCGTTGGATGTGCCGGGCCGGTCGAAGTAGGCCAGGACGTCGGCGGCACGCTTCTTCAGCGTCCGCCCGAGTGTGATGACTTCCTGCAGGGGCTTGGGGACGCCGGCGCTTAGCGTGGTGATCAGCGCGGCCATCATGGTGCGGCCGGTCTTGCGGTCGGGGTGCCGATAGGCGGCCACGGTGCGCTGATACATCTGCCAGGTGGCCTCGACCTCGGCATGGGCGTCGATGGAGAACAGGGCGCTCAGCCGGATCTTCTGTTTGTCGGTGAGCAGATCGGCCCCGGTCTGTAGGGTGCGCCGGCAGGCGTAGAGCGGGTCGGTCTTGCGGCCGCGGTGCCCGCAGGTGTCCATCTGGACCCGGCGCCGGCATTCGTCGAGGGCGTTGCCGGCCAGGCGCACCACGTGGAAGGGGTCCATCACTGTCGCCGCCCCGGGTAGTTCTTCGGTGGTGGCGGTCTTGAACCCGGAGAATCCGTCCATGGCAACGACTTGCACACCATCACGCCACTGCTTGGGCCGCTCAGCCAACCAGTCCTGGAATGCCTTCTTGGATCGGCCCTCGACCATGTCGAGCAGCCTGGCCGGGCCGGTCTTGTCGCGGACCGGGGTCAAGTCGATGATGACGGTGACGTACTTGTCGCCGCGGCGGGTGTGCCGCCAGACGTGTTCGTCGACGCCGATCACCGCCACCGAGTCGAAGCGGTCCGGATCGGCGATGAGGACCCGGCGTCCTTCGGCGAGCACCGCGTTGTTGGCGGTGTTCCACGACACCGCCAGCGCTTCGGCGATCCGGGCCACGGACAGATGTTGGCAGACAATGGCTTCCAGCGCCCACCGCAATCCGCGCCGGGACAGTTTGGCCCGCGGTTCGGCGGCCTTGCCGCTGTCTTGGCGCCACACATGGGCGCATCCTTGGCAGCGGTAGCGCCGGATCGTGACCAGTAGGGTGGTGGGCCGCCATCCGAACGGCTCGTGGGCAAGTTGGCGGGTGACGCTGTCTCGCACGGTGCCCTGTTCTCCGCAACGCCGACACCACGAGTCGTCGTCGGTGATCCGGCACGCCAGCACTGCTCGGTCCGTGGCGAGGTGTTGGCCGGTCACCTCCAGCCCGAGTTCATCGAGGTGGCAAAACGTGGTCAGATCAGGGCAAGCAAAGGTAACGTCAGGCACGTCGAGGTCTTCCAGATCAGGTGTGTAGGAACCCTCATCTTCTGAAGACCTCGACCCCTATCCCGGTAGCGACGCGCCAACCACCTCTACACCCTCAACTGTGAAGAGCCCCTAAAGAATGAACGGAGTACGAGGGAACCGCTGGGAGCTAGACGCAACCGCGCTCCGCTCGCCCGGCCAAAGACGGTGAAGGACGGTGTATGACGACCGAGACCGAGAATGACAGCGACGCGGTCGGCCAGCACCTCACCCGGATGCGCGAGGAGGGCGAACTGGCGTTCACGATCGAGCCGCGGTGCCGCGTCTGTCGCCGCCCTGACCTGCGTGCGAAGGTCAACGGGATGTTGGCGGGCGGCTACAGCTTGGCCGCGATCCTGGATGCCTTGCAGCCGGTCAACGCGTCCCTTCCGCGCAAGAGCCAGATCACCGCGGATTCGTTGGGCAAACACCGGCTCAAGCACTTCAACCTACAGCAGCCAGCAGCCGCCCTCTGGCGCCGAATCATGGAGCAGCAGGCAGAGGCGGCCAGCTTCGAGAAGGGGGTTACGTCCCTTCTCACACCGATGGCTTTTTTCACGACGCTGATGCAGCGAGGTTTTGAAACGATGATCGACGAGGCCACCACGGTTTCGGTCGATCAAGGGTTCGCCGCGGCCCGCGAGCTGGGCAAGCTGGCCGCCCAAGGCGACGACGAGCGGGGGTGGGCCGAGGCGCACGCGAAGATGAATCGCATCGTCGCGGTCATGAAGGAGCTTCCCCCCGAATACCAGGAGATGGTGCTCGCGAAGCTGGAGGGCAGGCCAGGGCCGCCGCCGACAGGCGGCGGGCGGCTGGCGGTGAGTGAGGGCGGCGGGGTCACCGGGGACGACGAGGAGTTCGACCCGTTCGACGGTGGCGACGACGATTTCGACGACGAGGACTGAGCGGGGCCAAACGATGGGGCACTGCCGCCGCGCGGCCAGGAGACTCGCAGACCAACACGGCTGCGCTGGCCCG